>NZ_AYWT01000071.1:0-233 GCF_000502915.1 Mesorhizobium sp. LNHC209A00 | reverse complement strand
CTACGGGGAGGTGCGAATACCCTTTGATCCGTAGATTTCCGAATGGGGAAACCCACCTAAGGTACTTGGAAAATCAGAGCAGCCGGAAGGTCGCAAGGCCGACTTGCTGCTGTGGTTTCCAAGTATCGATAATAGGTAACTTACCCTGAATACATAGGGGTAAAGTGGCGAACGCGGGGAACTGAAACATCTAAGTACCCGTAGGAAAGGACATCAACCGAGACTCCGGAAGT
>NZ_AYWT01000070.1:0-447 GCF_000502915.1 Mesorhizobium sp. LNHC209A00 | reverse complement strand
TGGTTCATCTCACCGCCTTGGCAACGTTCCTGGGCTGGATGGCGGCGACCGGCGACTGGCACCGGGCGATGACGATCGCCATCGCTGTTCTCATCATCACGTGCCCCTGCGCGCTTGGCCTCGCCGTTCCAATCGTCCAGGTGGTCGCAGCACGGCGCCTGTTCGAGAACGGCATCATGGTTAGGGACGGCTCGGCCATGNATCGAAGCTACAGCCGCCGGTAGCGCCTGGCGGCTGGGTAGACGCGGATGGGCTGGCTGGAAGGCTCGAACCCGCGGCGAAGGCAAACATGGCTATGGCGGAACAGTGCTGACGAAAAACGGTATGATTGCCGCGTCCTTCGTTTTCAAGGATGCGCTGCGTGTCGACACCAGGACAGCCATCGACCAGCTGCACAACGCTGGTGTGCGCGTGGAGATGCTGTCGGGCGACACCGCGAAATCCTGC
>NZ_AYWT01000069.1:0-247 GCF_000502915.1 Mesorhizobium sp. LNHC209A00 | reverse complement strand
CCCGTATCGCCAGTCGCACCCGTAGAACCTGTAGCTCCGGTCGAACCTGTGGCTCCAGTCGAGCCGGTGGCGCCAGTAGCTCCAGTCGAACCTGTGGCGCCCGTATCACCAGTTGCGCCGGTAGCGCCGGTCGAGCCCGTGGCGCCGGTTGCTCCGGTTGAGCCGGTGGCGCCAGTAGCTCCAGTCGAACCCGTTGCACCCGTAGAACCTGTGGCGCCAGTCGAACCCGTTGCGCCAGTATCGCCAG
>NZ_AYWT01000068.1:0-272 GCF_000502915.1 Mesorhizobium sp. LNHC209A00 | reverse complement strand
GACGTGTGCTCTTCCGATCTCTGAAGGTTCTGCAAAAAGTTTTGGAGAGAGAACGGTCGTTGCGCTGAGGCGAAAGCGGCCATGGCACGCTGGTGACGTTGCAATCACCGATTCCCGTGGAAGGGGAAGTGCCATGACCAATCGAGAAGTTAGACTGAGCAGAGGCGAGTTGAAAGCGTTGCTGTTGTCGGATGAGGACGGCTTTCGCCAGGCATTGCAGACTGTCGTGCAGGAGGTTCTTGAAGCCGAGATGACGGAGGCGATCGGGGCCG
>NZ_AYWT01000067.1:0-276 GCF_000502915.1 Mesorhizobium sp. LNHC209A00 | reverse complement strand
TTGGACTTGTCGTGGTGGCGATAGTCCTTCCAGCGGAAGCTGACCTTTCCCTGGTCCAGGCTCACGAGGCGGCTGTTGGCGATGGCGACGCGATGGGTGTAGCGGCCCAGATAGGCGAGGACCTGTTCGGGACCGCCGAACGGGGGCTTGGCGTAGACGACCCATTCGATGCGTTTCAGTCCAGTCAGTTGGGCGCAGAAAGTGGCAGGGTCGGCCAGGCTGGCGAGATCGCTGAAGAAGCGAAGCTGGCCGGCGTCGAAGGCGTCCTGCAGGCGC
>NZ_AYWT01000066.1:0-283 GCF_000502915.1 Mesorhizobium sp. LNHC209A00 | reverse complement strand
GCCAAATGGCAGGCCAAATATCCGAAGCTGGTCAACTGGGTGGAGGACAACATCGAGGAGACGCTGAGCTTCTATCGGCTGCCGCTTGCCCATCATAAGCACATGAAATCGACCAACATGCTGGAGCGGCTGAACCAGGAGATCAAACGGCGCACCCTGGTCGTGCGCATCTTCCCCAACCCGCAGAGTTGCCTGCGGCTGGTTCGGGCGCTGGCGGTCGAGATCCACGAGAACTGGCTCGAGGCGACCCGCTATCTCAACATGGATCATCTGCGTGAGCACA
>NZ_AYWT01000065.1:0-299 GCF_000502915.1 Mesorhizobium sp. LNHC209A00 | reverse complement strand
GTCGCAGGGATTGGAAACATCGACAAAATCACAGTAGAATCGTGGCTTTACGACGATGGCGGTAATCTGATCGATCACAATACCGACAACGTTACTGGCTTGCGCTCGGGTAATCAGACCGTGACCATCAATGACGATGGTGGCCAAGCCTTCGACACAGCCTACGTTCAGTTCCACATCGGCGGTGCCAATTCGGGTGTTCGCATCCTCGACTTCTCGACGAGCATCGAGGCTCCGGTTCCCGATCAGTCGTTCGATTTCACGCTGGCAAACACCGACCTCGACGGGGATGCTGTTAC
>NZ_AYWT01000064.1:0-312 GCF_000502915.1 Mesorhizobium sp. LNHC209A00 | reverse complement strand
CTACATGCTCGACGGGATCGATTGGCGCAACCCGCTTCACACGTTCCGCCCGCAGCGCGCGGGCTGAGTTTTTCTTTGCGTTTGCGCCATTTTTTGCGAGTCAGCGGACGCGTTTTATGATTCACTTCAGAGCATGGTTGCCACCGCCCTGGATGCTGTTCCGGACGATATCGGCGCGCTGAGAGCAGCGCTGACCGCGGCGCTGGCCAGGGCCGAAGACGAGGCCGCACGCGCTGCGCTGGTCGAGGCCGAACTGGCGGTCGCCAGGGCCAAGGCATCGGATGATGCGGCGCTGATCGCACATCAGGATCA
>NZ_AYWT01000062.1:0-347 GCF_000502915.1 Mesorhizobium sp. LNHC209A00 | reverse complement strand
AAAACCGGATTGGGCCGGAAGCGGAAGGCCGGCTTATCGACGCGATTATCCCGAAAGCTCACGGACACCTTCCGGTCCCGTTCCCGTCAGAAGCAGCCCAGCGGGATTGCGCCTCATGACAGTCGTTCCCACAGTCCAGTCCATTCACCAAAAGCGGCGATCGCCAATGGCCAGGCCTCAGGCTGCTATCTGCCCAACATTGGTCTGGAACGACTGGGTTCCAATGGCTCGGAGCTATCTTCCTTTGGCTCGACAGGAGTGCCAGACTGGAGGGAGGGAGCACGATATGAGGGAGACCCGCAAAATAGCAGCGATCCTGGTCTCGGATGTGGTCGGCTACAGCCGGC
>NZ_AYWT01000061.1:0-396 GCF_000502915.1 Mesorhizobium sp. LNHC209A00 | reverse complement strand
TGTCGACCACGACCTCGATGGCATTGCTGTTCGAGCTGTTGCCGGCCGGATCGGTGACGACGGCGCGGAACTGATAGTCGCCGTCGGCCAGGCTGGTCTGCGTGGCAGTCGTCGAGGTCCAGTTGGTGCCGCCATCGGTCGAAACTTGATAGGTCACCGCGGTGCCGTTGGCATCCGCGTTGCCGCTCAGGCTGAGATCGAAGGTGCCGTCGGTGGTGACCGCCGGGGTGTTCGGCGTGCCGGTGTCGGTGAGGTTGGCAAAGGCCAGCGTGCCGGCGCTCGGCGCGGTGTTGTCGACCACGACCTCGATGGCATTGCTGTTCGAGCTGTTGCCGGCCGGATCGGTGACGACGGCGCGGAACTGATAGTCGCCGTCGGCCAGAGATCGGAAGAGCG
>NZ_AYWT01000060.1:0-463 GCF_000502915.1 Mesorhizobium sp. LNHC209A00 | reverse complement strand
CGCCATCGGCCGCCGCTTGCCGCGGCGCTTTGCCGTAGAAGGCGATGTGGCGCTCCAGCATCGGCAGCAGCCGCTCGCTGTCGGCCGGATTGCCTGCTTCGATCACCAGATCGAGGATCATGCCGCTCCTGCCAGTGGTCAGGTTGAGTTTGTGGCCGTACTCGGTATTGCGGCTGCCTTTGACGATGATATCTGCATGTGGTTCGAACAGGCTGACCAACTTCTCGCCGGCAGGCACCGGCTCGTCGGCCAACACCCGTCGCTCGCTCTGTCTGATGATGCGCTCGACCAACGGCTCATAGTGATGGACCTGGAGCTGCCACAGTGCGATGGCCGGTGTGCTCGCCATGGCCAATCGCTCGCTCGCCTGCTTCAGATAGGCCAAGGTCGCGCAGGTGATTGCGATCAGCTCGCGGTAGAGTTGGACCCGATTCGGTCGACCGCGCGTGAACTGGATCTCGCG
>NZ_AYWT01000059.1:0-470 GCF_000502915.1 Mesorhizobium sp. LNHC209A00 | reverse complement strand
GCGCGAATCTGATCGAGGGTGACGCTGCCCGCAGCGCTGACGGAGACCGTGAACACAAGGAGGTTGGTTGTGGTGGTGCGGCCTTCAACGACGCCGCTGCCATTGACCGAGAGGACAACCGCCTCATTGGTCGCCGTGTCGACGAGCCCGGTTGAGCCTGCCGTTATGCTCAGCGCGTAGGTCAGCGTGCCGGCGCCGTCGGCGCCGTAGGCCGGGCTGAAGTTGGCGGCGAAGCTCTGCGTGTCGTTGGTCGCAAGAACCGTCTCGTCGACGGTCAGCGTCGGCTCCGCGCCGGTCGTCGAAATGCTCGGGCCATCGTCCTTGAAGTTGAGGTTCTGGCCGATGTTGAGTGTGGCCGATTGATGGTCACCGTCCTTGTCGGTGATGGTCGCGGTGAGCTTGACCAAGTCGTCCGCAGCCAGGCTCTTGCTGTCGTCGGGGTTGCTGGCGTCGGGATGAACCACCGCGCG
>NZ_AYWT01000058.1:0-509 GCF_000502915.1 Mesorhizobium sp. LNHC209A00 | reverse complement strand
TCGTTGATGGTCAGCAGGCTGCCGAGGTTGAGCGCCTGCGAGGCCTTGTCGCCGTCGCCGTCCGTCACCGTCGCCGTCAGCGTGATCAGGTTCGACAGGCTGGTGCCGTCGTTCGGCGTGTTGCTGGCGCCGTCCTCATGCACCGCCCGGTCGAGATCGAACGACACCTTGCCGTTGGCGTCCACGCTCACCGTGAACACCAGCGCGCCGCCGGCGCCGGCATGGCCTTCGACCACGCCGCTGGCGTTGACCGACAGGATCACCGCCAGTCCGCTCGCCGTGTCGACCAGGCCGGAGGACCCGCCCGCCACGCTCAGCGCATAGCTGGTCGTGCCGCCATCGGCGCCCGTCGCCACCGTGAAGGCGTCGCTGAAGGTTGCTTCCGCATGCGTCGAGCCGGCAGGCGCCTGGCCCGAGCCGTTGATGCCGCCATTGGTCGCCGCCGTCAGGAAGCTCTCGTCGACCGTCAGCGCGTGCGTCGTCCCGCTCAGCCCGATCGTCGGGCCGTC
>NZ_AYWT01000057.1:0-772 GCF_000502915.1 Mesorhizobium sp. LNHC209A00 | reverse complement strand
GTTTCGAGCTCGGCGAGTTTTTGGGTGAGCGCGGCACGTGTGCCGGCATCGATGATGCCGGCATTGTCGACGACACGGCCGGTGAGAGCCGGAAGATCGGCGGCCACGGCAGCGATCGAGGCAAGCAGCACAGACGCCAGGATGATTAAGGCCAGGCGCAGCCGCGAAGCGCATTGGCCGGGCATTGAATGGACGGCAGCTCTGACCATGGCGTTACCAGCTTCCCGAGGAGCCGCCGCCGCCGGACGAGCCACCGCCACCGGAAAAACCGCCACCGGAGGACCCTCCGCCGGAGGACCAACCGCCTCCGCCGGACGACCAGCCGCCGGACGATGATCGCCGGTGCGGCTCGAAGGTCATGCCAAGCCAGCGATAGCGCCCGGGCCCTAGTTTCTGGCCGAAGATCGGCGGCAGCACCGAGGCCGCGATGCTGCCGAAGAAAATGATCGCCCAAATGCCGATGAAAATGGCGAAGAACAGGTCGTCGGAATTGAACGGTGCTTGCCCGTTCCGTTTGCCGCGCGCTTCCAGTTCTTCCGGATTGCCGTTCAGCACCATGATCATGTCGTCGACGGCCTTGGAGATGCCGCCCGGGAAATCGCCGGCGCGGAAAGCCGGCACCATGTCGTTTTCGACGATCAGCTTGGTGTGCAGGTCGGTCAGCGTGCCTTCCAGCCCGTACCCGACCTCGATGCGCATCTTGCGGTCGTTTGGCGCAACCAGGAGCAGGACACCGTTATTCTCCTTGGCCTGGCCGAGCTTCCAGAAGCGG
>NZ_AYWT01000056.1:0-809 GCF_000502915.1 Mesorhizobium sp. LNHC209A00 | reverse complement strand
GCAACCGGCTCGACCGGAGCGACTGGCTCGACCGGAGCGACTGGTTCGACCGGCGCCACAGGCTCGACTGGTGCAACGGGTTCCACGGGTGCAACAGGCTCGACTGGTGCCACCGGTTCGACCGGCGCAACCGGCTCGACCGGAGCGACTGGCTCCACCGGAGCAACCGGCTCGACCGGAGCGACTGGCTCGACCGGAGCGACTGGTTCGACCGGCGCCACAGGCTCGACTGGTGCAACGGGTTCCACGGGTGCAACAGGCTCGACCGGAGCGACTGGTTCGACCGGCGCAACAGGCTCGACCGGCGCCACTGGCTCGACCGGCGCAACGGGTTCGACCGGTGCAACAGGCTCGACCGGCGCCACTGGCTCGACCGGCGCAACGGGTTCGACGGGAGCGACTGGTTCGACCGGTGCAACGGGCTCGACTGGTGCCACCGGTTCGACCGGAGCGACTGGCTCGACCGGCGCAACGGGTTCGACGGGTGCCACAGGCTCGACCGGAGCAACTGGCTCGACCGGAGCGACAGGCTCGACCGGTGCCACTGGCTCGACCGGCGCAACAGGCTCGACCGGCGCCACTGGCTCGACCGGCGCAACGGGTTCGACCGGTGCAACAGGCTCGACCGGAGCAACCGGCTCGACCGGAGCAACCGGCTCGACCGGAGCGACAGGCTCGACCGGAGCGACTGGTTCGACCGGCGCAACGGGTTCGACGGGTGCCACGGGCTCCACCGGAGCGACTGGCTCCACCGGAGCGACAGGCTCGACCGGAGCAACCGGCTCGACCGGAGCGACTGGCTCGACCGG
>NZ_AYWT01000055.1:0-826 GCF_000502915.1 Mesorhizobium sp. LNHC209A00 | reverse complement strand
CAGACGTGTGCTCTTCCGATCTGGCGGGTCCGATCGCGCCGACTTTCGATGTCGTGCGGGTCGAGAGCAACGGCTCGATCGTCGTTGCCGGCAACGCGGCGCCCAACTCGAAGGTCGAAATTCTCAACGGCGCGACGGTGATCGGCTCCACGGTTGCTGGTCCCGATGGTGCCTTTGTCATCGTGCTCGAAGATCCGCTGAAGCCCGGCGACTATACAATCGCCCTGCGTTCGACGGTCGGCGCGGTGGTGACCGCCTCGGCGCAGACCGCTGTCGTCTCGGTGCCGGCGAATGCGGCTGGCCAGGTGCTGGCCATGGTCGAGGAGCCGGGCAAGCCGGCCGAACTGCTCACCGTTCCGGCATCTGAGCCAAAGCCAGCGCCGGCAACCGGCGACCAGGCTGCCGCTCCTGCTGCTGAAGCGCCCGCCGCGCCGGCGACGGCCACGCCAGCCGTGGCTGCAGCAAAACCTGCTCCGGCGGCACCGGCCGCGCCCGCGGCAGCCGCGGCCGAACCAAAGATCGTGGTCGAGGCAGTCGAGATCGATGGCAACAAGATCTTTGTCGCCGGCCTCGCAGATCCAGGCCGCAAGGTGCGCGCCTACGCCAACGACATCCTGCTCGGCGACGCGCAGACCTCGTCGGACGGCCATTTCCTGGTTGAGGCGACGCGCGATATTCCGGTCGGCAGCTATACCATCCATGTTGACGGCCTCGACGCCGACGGCGTGAAGGTGGTGGCCCGCGCCGCAGTGCCCTTCGAGCGCGAGCCGGGCGAGGCGGTCGCCGCCGTTGCCCCCGCCGAGACCAAGCCCGCCGAGGCCAAGGC
>NZ_AYWT01000054.1:0-1211 GCF_000502915.1 Mesorhizobium sp. LNHC209A00 | reverse complement strand
GGCAGGGCTATCGCATATGAGTAAAGAGGCTAAGCAGGTTTTGATCGGCCCATCGTGCCTTGAGTCGTTTGTGGCTGAGCGGGATGTTTTCAAGATCGGCTCTGAGAACATTGAGAGTGAGGCGGCGAAGTATGGCGTGATTGGCGGCGGTATTGTTCTTGCGGCCTCTGATTTGATCTTCGCCGAGCAAAACGTCGAGTTGCCAGTGCAGGTCATTCTCGATGCTCCAGTGGCGGCGTACTGTGGCGAGCAGTTCGTGTGCCGGCATTTTGCGCGACAGCGCATAGCAGCGGACCTTGTGCGTGGTCTTGCCATCGACGGTGCGCCAGCTTTCGACACGGCCGACGGCGCAAAGGTCGACGAGTGCATTCTTGCCCGGCGGCTGCACAAAGGGAATGACGAAGGCACGCCGCACCTCGTGACGGCCATGGGCATCCTCCTTGGTCTGATGGAACTTGGTTGCTTTGCCCGCCGCTGCCTTGTCGAGTGCGGTGTTGGCTTCGGCGGCCAGCTTCGACTGGTTGGCCTTGATGGCGATCGCGTAGTGGCCGCCACCGTCGCGGATGGTCTGGGTCATGCGGCGATGGCAGTGCAAGGCGTCGGCGGTGACGGTCAATCCCTTGAGCGACAACAATTCGAGCGCCGCGATCGCGGCCTGCACCTCCCCGCCTTTCTGCGCCACGGTCTGGGCCAGGCTCATGAAGGTCTCGCAGCCAAAGACGGTCACCACCAGCGGCGGCATATGCGAAAGGCCCTTGGCATAGGCGCGCCTGAGGCTCTTGCCGTCGATGGCGATCTGGCCTTTCGGCGCATCGATGCGCGCCTGTGCGCCGAAAGCGGCCATGAAGCGCATGAACGCATCGTTGAGGGCGACAGGATCGAGGGCCGCCAGCACCCGGCTGAAGGTGTCGTGGCTGGGCGCGCCACGCTCGAGCGGGATGAACTGCCGCAACAGGTCGAGCCGATTCCTGGCAAACAGCTCCATTTCCGTGCAATGCGTCGCACCGCAAAGGACCGCCGCAAGCGCTACGAACAAAATCTCCGGCAACGGGTGCTGTGCGGTCAAGTCTCGAGGGTCCGGAACCTCGCCGAATACATCCAGAAACACCATGCTGACCTCCGATCATCCAGAGGTCCTTTCAGAATCGATTTCCGCACACCACACAAGAGTCCCTTTGTACTCATGTGCGATTCCCCTGCCCTCGAGGGGG
>NZ_AYWT01000053.1:0-1246 GCF_000502915.1 Mesorhizobium sp. LNHC209A00 | reverse complement strand
GGCAGGGCTATCGCATATGAGTAAAGAGCTGGAAGAGGAAGTCTCTGTTCCATCTGGCTCTTCGCATCTTGCTGGCGATGGGTTTGTCGAGAGGATGGGCTTGCAAGATGTTTTGGGCGAGGCGTCTGATGATGGCCAGGTTTTGCGGCCCGTTATCCTTGCGGGTTCGGGCATCGTCCTCATGGAAGACGACATCGAGGCTCCAGTGCAACTGGTTCTCGATGGTCCAATGTGCTCTGACGGTCTCGGCCAGTCTTTTGGGCATGAGCACTTTGGAAAGCGCGACATAGCGGACCGAGGTGGTGGGTTTGCCGCCCGCCACGCTGCGCGAGGCCTCGATGCGGCCGATCGCCTTGAGGCCGGGAAAGGCCGGCGGATCCAGCAGCCGTTTGAGCGGCAGGACCGAGGCTCTTCGTGTTTCGGTGCGGCCATGCGCGCTTTCGCTGGTCTCGAAGAAGGCGATCTCGGCAGCTGCGGCGAAGCTTCGCTCCGCCGCAGCGAACAGCTTGGGACGATTGCCTTTCAGCCCCAGCGCATAATGCGCCTTCTTGCCGATCAGCGCCTTGGCGGTGTCGGGACGGCAGTGCAGCGCATCCGCCGTCACCGTGCAGCCCTTCAAATCCAAGCTCTTCAGAAGATCCAGCGTGGCTGTGACCTCGTCGCCCTCGGGCGCGCGGGCAGCGGCAATCGACAGCCTCGTCTCGGCGTCCCACACGCTCACCATCAAAGGCGGCATAAAGACCCGACCCTTAGTGTAGCCGCGCCGCAGCGATTTGCCGTCGACCGCCACCACGCCGCGCGGCGAAGGCCCGAGCGTTTGTCGCAGCGCTGCCATGAAAGCGGCAAAGCTGCGCGAAAGCTCATCGGCATCAAGAAGTCGAAACACCCGGCTGAACGTGTCGTGGCTCGGGCAACCATGCTCCAGCGCCACGATCTCTCTCAGCTCGTCTTCCCGACCCTCAACAAAATCGGCAATGTCAACACAGCTCTTGGCCCCACACAGGGTCGCAAGCAGAGCCAAGAACAGAAGCTCCGCCAGATCATGACGCGCGTTGATGTCACGCGGATCCCGAATTTCACGCAAAATCGAAAGCAGAAACGGCATTGGGTCTCCTCTTCAAAGAGAAGGCCCCTAAAGAATCAACCTTTCCACTCAACGCAAGACTTACTCTTACTCATATGCGATTCCCCTGCCCCTTGAGGGGAGATGTCGCCGAAGGCGACAGAGGGGGTCGTCGCGCGTAGA
>NZ_AYWT01000052.1:0-1734 GCF_000502915.1 Mesorhizobium sp. LNHC209A00 | reverse complement strand
TCCCTACACGACGCTCTTCCGATCTCCGAAAGCTGGAGGCTGATGCGGCCAACCCTCGCCTGGTCAAAACATCCCGTGGCGCAGGGTACTTCTTCAACGCTGACATAGATGTTAGCTACGGAGGCACGTTGGCCGCGTGACAGTGAGCTATGCTGGAGATGGGGTGACGAGGCTGATCAAGCCTTCCAACAGTACCAGCCTGATCAATTACGGCGAGAGCTACCGGTCCGGAGATCGCATCAGCGCCTCTGTCGTCAAGAGAGCTGTTCTCCTTGACCCCAGCCATGGAGCTCAACGCCCCGCGTCGGAGCGCTCCCTGCTTCTGAAGGAAGCCATTAGGTCCGCTCGGGCTTGATCGGAGGCTTGGCTGATGGACGTCGTGGTTGCTTCGCTCAGTTGCCGCCCCATGGCGCGGCTTTGCGGATTATCAGTCCTCTGTCTCTTCGCCGGTCTCAACAGCGCTGTGTAATGTTCATTGTTTATGATGACGCCCCCGCT
The DNA here is from genome assembly GCF_000502915.1 of Mesorhizobium sp. LNHC209A00. NCBI lineage: Bacteria > Pseudomonadati > Pseudomonadota > Alphaproteobacteria > Hyphomicrobiales > Phyllobacteriaceae > Mesorhizobium > Mesorhizobium sp. LNHC209A00. The sequence goes on along the minus strand of NZ_AYWT01000052.1, from coordinate 1,236 downwards.
GTTCACGAGGTTGCTCCTGTCAAGTGTACTCGTCAGTCCGTCCTGGGCCTCGCGCTTCTTGCCCAAATGCCGTTCAAACGGCGCTGGCGCGACTTGTTGAGCTCGAGAGATGGGTCCCTGCTCTCCTGCGTGGCCATGAGCTTGTGCCGCGGTCTGCGCAGCGGCGTCCCCAATGGCACGAGCCTCCATGCCGACTGCGTCTTCCGGACGAGCAGCAAGGGCAATTTCGCGCCCGAGNCTGCGCAGCGGCGTCCCCAATGGCACGAGCCTCCATGCCGACTGCGTCTTCCGGACGAGCAGCAAGGGCAATTTCGCGCCCGAGTGCGAACTTCCGGAGATGAGTTAGTGCACTGATGTCAGCGGTTTTCATATAGCGCTTGGCATCTTCATCCAGCGACCGCTCGTGAAGCCGATCCGCAATCCCCGGCTTTTTGTTTTCAACCAGGCATTGACTGAAGCGTCTAAGACCAGACCCATAGACCTCAACGGTACGGGGTTTCGGCCCGGTCGGCGCTGCCTCGTACGCTTTGATGAGAGCCGCTGTGTACTCTCTGATGAGCACGGCGTCGGCAGGGTGGGGATTCAGGGCAGGGCGGCCCACCACTGGCGCTCCGCCCGCCCACGTCTTGAGACGACCCAGTGACCCAGCCACGGCCGAGGGGCCGCCACCCCAGATCTCGTACTCCTTGCGATCCCGATCCAGCGACGAATCGTGAAGCCGATCCGCAATCCCCGGCTTGTTATTTTCAACGAGCCAATGACCAAAGCCCAAAAGAATATCTACATGGCGCTTGACCGTGATCTCCCCGATCTTACCGGCATAGAGTGCTGACCTCAGCCCTTCGACAAGGGTCGCATCGTTGGAATATAGAGGACCATTGTCGGGACCGGAGACCACTTTTGGGCGATCTGGCTGCACCGCCGCCGGCATAGAACGAGCATGGTCACGCAACTCGACCCGTGCGGGGGGATTCAGATCAACCACTGACGAATCCGGCGCATGATGATGGCGCGCCGTTGAGTGACCCGGCTGCAGCACCGAGGCACCCAGCATCGACCCACTGCCTCCGGNGGTGCGGGGGGATTCAGATCAACCACTGACGAATCCGGCGCATGATGATGGCGCGCCGTTGAGTGACCCGGCTGCAGCACCGAGGCACCCAGCATCGACCCACTGCCTCCGGCGTACGGCGCCGCGGCGTGTTCTTGTCCGCTCCCTTGCATCATGGGCTGCGC
>NZ_AYWT01000051.1:0-2026 GCF_000502915.1 Mesorhizobium sp. LNHC209A00 | reverse complement strand
TATGTCTACATGGGTATGTGGTCGCTGATCGGCCTGGGCCTGCTCTATTCGCTGCTGACGCGCGACCGGCTCGAGATCAATGTCCTGCACGATCGCAATCCGCAATTCGTGACGCTGTCCGACGGTTCCATCCGCAATGGCTACACCGTCAAGCTGCTGAACATGATCCCAGAACCAAGAACGGTCATCGTCACCATAGCTGGCCTGCCAGGCGCAGAGATGAGCATCGTTGGCGTCGACCTCCCCGCCGATCGCTCTTTTGCGATCCAGGTCGAACCCGACCGGCTGAAGATGTTGAAGGTTTTCGTGCGCCTGCCTGCTGACCAGATCCATGGCGAAGCGCAGACCTTCACACTCCGGGTCGAGGACAAGGCGAGTTTCGAGTCCAACGAATACACCGCCACCTTCAACGCGCCGGAGATCGCCAGATGAGCACCACCACGCGAAAACCCGGCGAATTCACCGGCAGGCACATGTTGGCCATCATCCTCGCCTTTTTCGGCGTGGTCATCGCGGTCAATCTGACGATGGCGACGCTTGCCAACACAAGCTGGACCGGCCTCGTTGTCGAAAACACCTATGTCGCCAGCCAGCAATTCAACAAGAAGGCTGAGGAAGGGCGCGCGCAGGCAGCCCTGGACTGGACCGCCAAGCTGACCATCGCATGGGGCGAGATCCGCTATGGCCTCACCGACGCCGTCGGCAAGCCGGTTCCCTTGTATACCGTGAAGGTGCTGTTTCGCCATCCCGCCTACGAGAAAGAGGATGAGTCCGTCACGCTCGCCCTCGCTTCGGGCCAGGAGTTTGCAGCACAGCACATGCCGAAGGACGGTGTCTGGATCGTCGAAATCGACGCCGATGCCGGCCTGGCCAGACCTTATCGCGACGTCCGCAGGATCATGATTTCCCATGGAGCGCTGAAATGAGCTGTTGTGCACCGGGCGCCGAAATGGCGCTGGATCTGGTCGGTAGCACATCGGTCCTGCCCTCCAGCCAGGAAATCAAGCTGGCGAGTCGATCGCTTGGCCATGATCTTCGCCAGACTGATCTTTCAGTACCGATGGTTCATTGCGGGGCTTGCATCCAGACAATCGAGACGGCGCTGGGAAAACTCGACAATGTCGAAGGCGCGCGTGTCAACCTGTCGACGAAACGGGTCACGATTCGGTGGCGTGGCAATGAGGTGCCCCCTTTTGTCGCCGCGCTTGGCAGGCTGGGCTACGAGGCGCATTTGTTCGCCCCCGAGGTCGATGAGAAAGACAAGACGCTTGCGGAGCTGATCCGCGCCGTCGCCGTTGCCGGCTTCGCGGCCGGCAACATCATGTTGCTGTCAGTCTCGGTCTGGTCCGGCGCCGAAGGTGCGACCCGCGACCTGTTCCACTGGGTCTCGGCGCTGATCGCCATCCCGGCGTTGGCCTTCGCCGGTGGCATCTTCTTCCGCTCAGCCTGGAATGCACTGCGCCACGGCCGCATGAACATGGACGTGCCGATCGCGGTCGGGGTGTCGCTTGCTTATGCCATGAGCCTCTATGAAACCATCAATCATGGCGAACATGCCTATTTCGACGCGTCGGTGTCACTGCTGTTCTTCCTATTGATCGGTCGCACGCTGGATCACGTAATGCGGGAGCGTGCCCGCACCGCGGTGAAAAGCCTGTCACAACTGGCCGCGCGCGGCGCCATGGTGCTGCGCAGCGACGGTGCACGGGACTATTTGCCGGTCGGCGAGATCGAACCGGGTATGCAGCTGCTGATCGCGGCTGGTGAGAGGATCCCCGTCGACGGCAAGATCATTCGTGGGGCGTCAGATCTGGACTGCTCACTGNTGGTTCATCTCACCGCCTTGGCAACGTTCCTGGGCTGGATGGCGGCGACCGGCGACTGGCACCGGGCGATGACGATCGCCATCGCTGTTCTCATCATCACGTGCCCTTGCGCGCTTGGCCTCGCGGTTCCAATCGTCCAGGTGGTCGCAGCACGGCGCCTGTTCGAGAACGGCATCATGGTTAGGGACGGCTCGGCCATG
>NZ_AYWT01000050.1:0-2035 GCF_000502915.1 Mesorhizobium sp. LNHC209A00 | reverse complement strand
CGGCGCGTAGAGTGCCGACACGCGGTCGGCGATACGGCGATACCGGGCGCGACCACCTTCGGCGGCCTCCATCAGCCGAAGCATTTCCGCCAGGAACGAATCCTTGGCGGCGGCTTTGGCCTCGATCGTCAGCGAGCCGGTAAGGTTGAGGACACCGGCCCGCACGGTTTCACCTGGCGCGACGTTTCGCGGCGTGCTCTCGCCAGTGACCAGTGAGCAGTCCAGATCTGACGCCCCACGAATGATCTTGCCGTCGACGGGGATCCTCTCACCAGCCGCGATCAGGAGCTGCATCCCTGGTTCGATCTCGCCAACCGGCAAATAGTCGCGTGCGCCATCGCCGCGCAGCACCATGGCACCGCGTGCGGCGAGCTGTGACAGGCCTTTCACAGCGGTGCGGGCGCGGGCGCGCATCACGTGATCCAGCGTTCGGCCGATCAGGAGGAAAAACAGCAGCGAAACCGACGCGTCGAAATAGGCGTGGTCGCCATGGGTGATCGTCTCATAGAGGCTCATGGCGTAGGCCAGCGACACGCCGACGGCGATCGGCACGTCCATGTTCATGTGGCCGTGGCGCAACGCATTCCAGGCCGAGCGGAAGAAGATGCCGCCGGCGAAGGCGAGGGCAGGGATGGCGATCAGCGCCGAGACCCAGTGGAATAGGTCGCGGGTCGCGCCTTCGGCCCCGGACCAGACCGAGACCGACAGCAGCATGATGTTGCCAGCCGCGAACCCGGCGACTGCGACAGCGCGGATAAGCTCCGACAGCGTCTTGTCCTTTGCATCGGTGTCGGCTTCGAACAGATGTGCCTGGTAGCCCAGACGTCCGAGCATAGCGACGAATGGCGGAACGTCGTCGCCGCGCCAGCGGATAGACACCCGCCTCGTCGAAAGGTTGACACGAGCGTCCTCGACATGATCGAGCTTTCGCAACGCCGTCTCGATAGTCTGGATGCAGGCGCCGCAGTGAACAGCCGGTACCGAAAGGTCGGTCTGACGAAGGTCGTCGCCAAGCGATCGGCTCGCCAGCTTAACCTCCTCGCTTGACGGCAGGACCGAAGCGGGGCTGACCAAACCCAGTGCCATTTCAGCGCCCGGTGCACAACAGCTCATCTCAGCGCTCCATGAGAAATGATGATCCGGCGGACATCGCGGTAGGGTCTATCCAGACCGGCATCGGCGTCGACTTCGACGATCCAGACACCGTCCTTCGGCATGTGCTGCGCAGCAAACTCCTCGCCCGAGGCGAGGGCGAGCGTGACGGCCTTATCCTCATTCTCATAGGCGGGATGGCGAAACAGCACCTTTACTGCATGCAAGGGAACCGGCTTGCCAGCGGCGTCGGTGAGGCTATAGCGGACTTCTCCCCAGGCGATGGTCAGCTTGCCGGTCCAGCCGAGGGCTGCCTGCGCCCGCCCTTCCTCGGCCTTCTTGTTGAACTGCTGGCTCGCCACATAGGTGTTTTCGACCACAAGGCCGGTCCAGCTTGTGTTGGCGAGCGTCGCCATTGTCAAATTGACCGCGATCACCACCCCGAAGAAGGCAAGGATGATGGTCAACATGTGCTTGCCGGTGAACTCGCGTGATTTGTGAGCGTTGGCGGTCATCTGGCGATCTCCGGCGCGTTGAAGGTGGCGGTGTATTCGTCCGCCTCGAAGCTCGCCTTGTCCTCGACACGGAACGTGAAGGTCTGCGCCGTGCCGTGGATATGATCGGCGGGCTGGCGCACGAAGACCTTCAGCATTTTCAGGCGGTCGGGTTCGACCGGAATGGCGAAAGAGCGGCTTGCCTGAACGTCGTCGCCGACCACGCTCATTTCAGCTCCTTGCAAGCCTTGCATCGTGACGATGATCGTCCTTGGTTCGGGGATCATGTTGAGCAGCTTGACGGTATAGCCGTTGCGGATCGAACCGTCGGACAGCGTCACGAACTGCGGATTGCGGTCATGCAGCACGTTCACTTCGAGCCGGTCGCGCGTCAGCAGCGAATAGAGCAGGCCCAGGCCGATCAGCGACCACATACCCATGTAGACATA
>NZ_AYWT01000049.1:0-3013 GCF_000502915.1 Mesorhizobium sp. LNHC209A00 | reverse complement strand
AGCGGCACATGATAGGCCGCACCTACAGGTCGGATACATGGCCGCACCAACCAGCAAAGGCAAAGCTCAAAGAATCCCTTGCCAACGGAGAGCCGTCCATGCACGGCCCCGAAGCTGCCGGACGGCAATGCGCCCAATATCGGAAGTTGAGGTGATCTCTGAAGCCGCCTGAAAGCAGACAATTCGCGGACCATGCTGCAGATCGCGGTTGCGTCAGTTCCGGGACATCCAAGTGATCCTTTTGCCCGGCGGGGCATTCGCGTGGCAGCTAGTGCACTTGCCCCCCGGCTGCCTCGAACGGAAAGGCTCTTTGGCCTCAGTCAAACTACTTGGGTCGCCAAACCGAGAGGCGCACCGGGAGACGTGTCGACGCTGATCAGTTGATCCCGAACGCTGGGATGTCTAAGCCTGCGAACCGGTTTTCGCGCTCGATGCGGCGTCCGGCACCGCTTGTCTGAAGGTTGGCCGGAAGGACAGCGGCCAGCTGGCCGGGAGTTGGCTTGTACCGGCTGATGATCTCGACGTTTCGTGATAAGTCGAACTCAATCGCCGAGCGCCGGTAGAAGCCGCGTTCTATCCTAGCTTTGATGTCCATCATCATGTCGAATGTCGTTAAATCTAATTGCTTCTCCGCAACGCGAGACCGGTCGCCTTCGAACTGCAGATAAAATTCAGGGCTACTGCCAAAGAAGACGTGCAACGCCGTCGCCAGATCGCAGTCTTCGCGCCGGGTGATCCAGAGCAGCGGCGCAAGGCCGTAATCCCAATTCCAGTTCAGCGCCGCCACATGGCGTTCATCGGGATCGGCTTGGCGCAGCCAATTGGCATAGCGCACGAATTCGCTTGGCGAGTAGTCGTCCCATGTCTGGCAATGTTTAGCCCAGGTCAGGAGCATGGCGTCGTCGTCGGCGCTTATATGTTTCCAGGCGCTGGCCAGTTCGCGTCGCTTTTGTTCCTTCTCCGACCGCTCCTTCCAAAACGCCTGCCGGGCGTCGATGATCCTCGAATGACCGGGTTGGCAGATGGTCAGTTGCTCGAGCGAGTCTTTCCTGAACATCAACATGATTTCAAACCCGTCATCCGTGTTGCCGCTGAGATACCTGACATCGGGATGGGTGATCTCCATCGTGGCAAATCCGAGTCTGGCGATCTCGCTGTCGGCGTCCGATCGAGCCATCCCGATTGCGAAGCCATAGAGGCTGATGGAACCCGGAAAGGGGGATCTGAAGTCGATCTTTTCCACGATGTGGTCGCTGGCGATTCCGCTTGGATCGTTGTTGGCGCTTGGCCCGAACCCGAACTGCACGCCGAATTTTCCGCCACGGCTGTGTTCGGACCACTTCTCGCGTGGAAATGTCTCCTCGATCCGAGCTTGCGTCATTAGTGGGCGAAGCTGAACAATCTTGCTGATATAGTCATCCATGCTGGCGTAGATTGCCTCTAACGAGACCTTGGGACAACCGCCCGTATGCTTTTTTGGACACGGGCAATCAAATCGTCGTCACCTGCCGTCGCGCCCGTCGTCCTCAGCGGTCAGCCGATCGAGTTCGGCAAACAGCCGCTCTTCCCAAGCTGTCCGCTCCGTCGCCGACTCCCAGAGTCGCAGCAGAGAATAGTGCCCGAACCGAAAACAGCGGGCCGACCAGCGCCCGCGGGAGACACCCTCGCTTCAATGGCTCTCGAAGGTGAGCACGGTGTTCTCGAAGCGCCGCGCCGCTAGGTCGGCCGGTCGGATCCAGTATTGCGCCGCGCCGGCGTCGCCCATGTGCCAGTCGAGCGCATTGTCCCAGCGAAGCTGGAGCAGAAGGATGTGCTCGGGCGCCATCAACTCGGCCGCGTCCTGAATGGCGACGCCGCGGCCCAGCATCTGGTGCTGTGCGTATGCGCCGTTCTTGCTGAAGTCTGGATCGCGCAGCACGCTGTGCCGGTAGCGGAGCGCCTCGACGACAGCGTCGGGCACCTGCGCGATCCCGTCCGGATCGGCGAGCGCGCTTTCGGCGCCTTCGACCGCCGCCCTCGCGACCCAGTCGTTCAGCACCATAGGCAGGCGCTTGTGCATATAGTGGCGCTCGAGCACACCTTCCGGCAGCGCGCCGGCGCGCAATTCCTCGAGTAGCGCAAGGAGGTCGGTCCGTTGGTTCTCGTCGAGGGCCTTGCCACGCAAGGCCTCTCCGGTGGTTGCCAGCTGAAAAATCCGCCAGCGCTCCTTTTCGAATTGCGTGTAGCGTTCGAGCAGGGCGGAGAGCCGCGACCGTTCCGGGTCCTCGGACCTCGCCGGCAGGGTGTCGAGCCGCGCCTTGATCCCGATGGCCTCCTCCTTGATGTATGACTTCAGGTAACCCAGCAGGACCTCGGCGGTCCGGCGGTTAGTCGGAAACCCCTCGAACGGGATCCAGAGCCGGTCCGTGGGCTTGCCGTGCGCGGAGAGCGCGTCGTTCCAGGAGACTGGCGCGCCATGAAACGCGACGAGCTGCTGGCGGCGGCGCTGCTTGGCGACCTCCCATGGGAAGCCGTCGCCGGCATCCGGGTCGCCTTCCTCCACCTCGGCGACGTCCTCCAACCAGCCGAGCTCGATCTCGATGCGCGGATAGAAGCGTGGATAGACCTTCTCCGGCTTGTCGTGCCAGGTCAGCCAGGGATATCGGTAGCGAGCGTTCTCGGCGCCGTCGATCGGCTCCAGAAATCCGGGATTGTGCTGAGGACCCCAGTCCTTGCGGGCCTTGCCTTCGACATAGCGGACGACGAAGTGGCTCGCATCGCCGTCGAAATTGCCCGACATCGGCGCGAAGAAATAAAGATAGCCGTGCGCGGGAAGCAGCGAGCGTGCCGGCCCGTCGGGCAGCGCGCCAAGGTCGACTTGGCCCATGAAGGTTAGCGGCTCGAGCAGCCCCTTGCGGTTGTGGATCATCGGCCAGTCCAGATCGTCGGGCGCCAGCGGCACGCCGCCGAAAAAGCTCATCGTGCGCTGCGGGTGGCGCGGTGGGAAGACGTGGCGGATGGCAAGGCAGGCCCG
>NZ_AYWT01000048.1:0-5162 GCF_000502915.1 Mesorhizobium sp. LNHC209A00 | reverse complement strand
CGGAAAGGTTGAAAGCAATCGACGAGCGAACCAGATCAGTGCCGTCCCCGCCGGTCTCGTCCACGATGTCTCCGGTGTTGTCGACGACGTAGATGTCATTGCCTGTGCCGCCGACCATGGTGTCGGCACCAGCGCCGCCGTCGAGCGTGTCACCACCAGCAAGCCCATTGAGAGTATCGTTGCCGCCAACCCCGAGAATGGTGTCGGCTTCCGGACCACCGGTCAAAGTCTGAGCAGCGTTGGTGCCAGTGATTGTCTGGCCCGCGACATCCGTGACTGTCACGGCGATTGCCTGATTGTCGGCGAGGGTGCCTTTGGACACTTGGACGGTGACGTCATAGATATTGTCACCGCCGCTGTCGGTCGGCGTCTCGAANGTCTGGGATGTTCGTTCCAGTGAAATCGGACAGCGTTGCGAACTCTGGTCCCCCATTCGGATCGTAGAAATGAGTCGAATACAAAACATCGAGTGGCTGCGAAATGTCGCCACCCTCTCGCGTGAAGGAGAAGACAAGGGTCCCCCCCTCCACTACGGCATCTAAGCCATTGTTGTGGTGCACTGACGCGGGAACGTCCGTGGGACCACCGACATCGGTCACGCTGACGGCAATGGCCTGGCTGTCAATAAGCGAGCCNCGGCTGTACTGTTCTCAGCAATCGCGAGAGAGGCCGTGTCGCCGCCACCGTCCGACGTGATCGTCGGCGTTTCGTTTGCGTTCGTAATGCCGATCTCGATGACTTGTTGGTCAACGACGCCCAAGCTATCTGTGACGACGACGTTTACGGCGTAGTAGTTGTCAAAGCTTCCGCCATTCAGGTTCGGGCTCTCAAAGTCGGGTGCCGTGACGAACGAGAGGACGCCGGTGCTTGGATCAATCGTAAACAGATTGCCGTCCGGATTGATGTCGTGTGGCCCAGAAATCGAGTAAGTCAGCGTGTCGCCAACGTCGGGATCGTTCGCCGTAACCGTAGTCACAACGGTTGTGTTCTCCGACCTGAAAATGGTGATGTGCTCCCCGCCGCCGTCTGAGGTTATTGTAGGAGGCTCATTTTGGTCGGTCACGGTAACAGCAACGGCTTGGCTATCGGTGCTCGTGCCGTCGGAAGCCTGCACAGTGACATTGTAGATCCCGTCGCCGTTTGAATCCGCCGGCGCCTCGAAGTTTGGTGCGGCCAGGAAGCTTAGGGCACCTGTTGTGGGATTAAGCTGGAACAGAGCGGCGTCGGCACCCCCGTTGATCGAATAAGTGAATACGGTCCCCGCATCTGGATCAGTCGCAGTCACCGTCGTCACCGCTGTGGTATTCTCACCAACGCTGACGGTGGCCGTGTCACCGCCCCCGTTGGAAGTGATAGAAGGCGACTCGTCTACACTGGTCACTGTCACGGCGATTGCCTGATTGTCGACGAGGGTGCCTTTGGACACTTGGACGGTGACGTCATAGATATTGTCACCGCCGCTGTCGGTCGGCGTCTCGAAANGGCGAGGGTGCCTTTGGACACTTGGACGGTGACGTCATAGATATTGTCACCGCCGCTGTCGGTCGGCGTCTCGAAATCTGGCGCCGTCTGGAAACTGAGGACACCCGTCGTAGCATCGATCTGGAACAGGGCGGCGTCAGCACCGCCGCTGATCGAATAGGCGAGGCTAGCCCCGCCGTCGGGATCAGTGCCGGCTACCGTGGTCACTGCTGTGCTGTTTTCAGCGACAGCAAGGGACACAGTGTCACCGCCACCGTTCGAGGTGATGATTGGTAGCGCATCGTTATCATAGAGGAAGCCAAAAGATTTTAGACCACCGTCGATGGTATAGGCAGACGAAGGTTGCAGCTCCACCGTGAAGCTACGCTGGTGACCTTCCTGTATGTTGTCATCGACAGTCTGGAAGCTGATGGTCGCAACANGTCGGGATCAGTGCCGGCTACCGTGGTCACTGCTGTGCTGTTTTCAGCGACAGCAAGGGACACAGTGTCACCGCCGCCGTTCGAGGTGATGATTGGCGGTGCATCGTTGTCGAGAAGGAACCCAAACGACTTTAAGGTGTCATCAATCACGTAGGCAGACGAAGGTTGTAGCTCCACCGTGAAGCTACGCTGGTGACCTTCCTGTATGTTGTCATCGACAGTCTGGAAGCTGATGGTCGCAACNTAGCTCCACCGTGAAGCTACGCTGGTGACCTTCCTGTATGTTGTCATCGACAGTCTGGAAGCTGATGGTCGCAACAGTAGATCCTGCTTCAAAGTGGATTGTTTGGATCGAGCCGTCTGGGATGTTCGTTCCAGTGAAATCGGACAGCGTTGCGAACTCTGGTCCCCCATTCGGATCGTAGAAATGAGTGGAGTAGAAAACATCGAGCGGCTGAGAGATGTCGCCGCCAGCACGTGTGAAAGAAAGGACGATCGTACCGCCTTCCACGACGGTGCTTGAACCGTTTCGGTGGATTGACGCGGGAACGTCCGTGGGACCACCGACATCGGTCACGCTGACGGCAATGGCCTGGCTGTCAATAAGCGAGCCNTGACGCGGGAACGTCCGTGGGACCACCGACATCGGTCACGCTGACGGCAATGGCCTGGCTGTCAATAAGCGAGCCATCGGAGACCTGCACCGTGACATCGTAGACATTGTCGCCGCCGCTATCGGCCGGCGCCTCGAAGTTTGGCGCGTTCTGGAAACTCAGCGCGCCTGTCGTGGCATCGATCTGGAACAGGGCGGCGTCAGCACCGCCGCTGATCGAATAACTGAACGAGGTTCCAGCGTCGGGATCGGTGGCCGTGACCGTCGTCACGGCTGTACTGTTCTCAGCAATCGCGAGAGAGGCCGTGTCGCCGCCACCGTCCGACGTGATCGTCGGCGGTCCGCTATTGGCTACTGGGACAATGTCAAGCGTTGCAGATCCGGCGGCGCTCCCGCCGTTACCGTCGCCAACGGCGTAGGAAAAGGCGACGTCCGACCCGTCATTGGCAGCCGGCGTGTAGTTCCAAGTCCCATCGCTGTTATCGACCAGCGAGCCGGCGCCAGAGGCGATGATCAGATTGGAAGCCGTCAGGCTGTCACCATCGACGTCGCCGGCGTTGGCCAGCAATTCGGCTTGAGTGATGAGCTGTGCACCGGAACCTTCGGCTATCGGCGGAAGGGTCACTGCCGCAGTGGTGGGCGCATCGTTGACTGGCGTAATATCAAGGCTGGCGGAACCTGCAATGCTTCCGCCATGCCCGTCGCTGACCGTATATGAATAGGAGGCGTCCGTATCATCATTAAGGGCCGGGGTGTAGCTCCAGGTGCCGTTGCCATTGTCGACCAGCGAGCCGGTGCCGGAAGATATGACTAGACCGGTGGCCGTAAGGATATCGCCTTCAGCATCTGTGGCGTTGGCCAGCAGAGCACTCTGTGAAATGAGCAGACCACCAGAATCTTCGGCTATCGACGAAAGAGTGACCAACGAAGAAGTTGGCGCATCATTTCTGCCAACAATAGAAATATCAACTTGAGCTATACTGGTTGCGCCGTTGGCATCAACGAGCCTGTAGGCGAAAGAATCGGTCGCTACCGCTCCATCGATGAGAGCCTGTGTGTCTAGATCACTATCATTCAACGAGTAGGTGTAGTCACCATTCACGTCAATTAAAAGAGTGCCATAGATTCCGAGAAGCGAAGTCGCTCCGGAAATGGGAGTGAACGCTCCGCCCAGGGCCACAGTCCCCGCCCGTGCGCCGTTGATGGCCAAGGTGTCACCCAAGCCCAGGTCGGCATCGGTGTCGTTGGCTAGCGCATTTCCGGTGGCTGTGGCATCGCCGGCCGTACTATTGGCTACGCCTCCTGCCTCAATCACGTTATCCGACGCATTTGCGTCATTCACGCCCACCGGCGCGTCGTTGATGATCTCAGCCCCTGAGAAGGTCCCATTCGAGAAGGCAAAGTTCTCGACGTTCGACACAACATCGGTACCATCCACGCCGGTTTTGTCGGTGATCGAGTAAACACCATTTGAAACACTGATCGAGTAGTTCTTCCAAGGCCCAGTGAAGACGACGGTGTCATCACCTCCGCTGCCATCAATTGCATCGTTGCCTCCCGATCCAGAAAGAACATTGGCCAAGCCGTCGCCTGTCAAAGAATCGTTGCCGCTGCCACCAATCACTCCTTCGAAATTGCGGATCGTGTCTTCTGCAACTCCGCCTACGATCACTTGGGTGTCTGTCGAACCGTTCAGCGTGAGAACGATTGCGTCAGATCGATCGCTGTAGCTAACGATATCTTTCTCCGGCCCCGCATCGGTTCTCGATCCGCCATCCAAGAAATCGCTGCCGAGGCCACCGTCGACTACATCATCGAAGGCTGTGCCGATTATATGGTTGGCGCCTGCGTTCCCTTTCAGGCTGAGCCCATATGACAGGCTGCTCGCATCGAGATTGAGCGCGGTTGTACCGGAGGTGCTGCCATTAACGTCAGAGATGACAACTTCCTCGATCGAAGAGATCCCCTCACGCATTGCAAGCGTATCATTGGCGATCGTGCTCGCGAACCGGATGGTGTCAAAGCCATCGCCGCCGTCAATTGTCTCTCCGAGAGCATAGTGTGTAGAGCGCTCAATGATAACCAGGTCGTTGCCGCTGCCCCCATAGATTGAATCGGCGCCTTGGTCTCCGAAGATGCGGTCGTTGCCACCGTTGCCGGAGATGATGTCATTGTCGCCGCCACCGTGAAGCTCGTCGTCGCCAGCATCGCCGTAGAGTTGATCATCGCCGAGGTCGCCAAACAGCGTGTTGACCGCGGTGTCGCCACCCGTCCCAGTCGCGTCGACGCCGCCAATGAGGATGTCGGCATCATCGCCGCCGTGCAGCGTGTCGCCACCCAGCCCGCCAACCAGCGTATCCATGCCTTCATCGCCGTTCAGAATGTCGTCGTTGTTCTCTCCATAGAGGGAGTCGCTATCAAGCCCACCATTGAGCGTGTCCGCCCCGTCGCCACCGTAGATGGTGTCGCTGCCGGCAAGGCCGTTGACCGTATCGTTGCCATCAACAGAATAGATCAGATCATCACCTGGCGTGCCGGTCATGACCTCGTCGACGTTACGGCCGACCTGCGCCTTGAAATTGCCGGCCAGGAAATCGTCTTGCGAGAGGCCCAGGTTTAGCGGGTCGTTCAGCTCGACGACGAGG
>NZ_AYWT01000047.1:0-3256 GCF_000502915.1 Mesorhizobium sp. LNHC209A00 | reverse complement strand
CAGGGCGAGCCTGCCCGGCCGCGCGGGCATTCTCGCGGGTATCCGCCGCCTCGCGTTTCGCTCGAGCCTTACGCAGGCTGCGGCGAGCCCGAAGAAACGCCAGGCCGATCCCTCCTATCGGGATGAGAAGCAGGAGCGTTCGGCGCAGGAGAAGCGGTTCGATCATCGCGCCGTTCCATGTCTCGACGCCGGCCACCAGCATTATCATCGCGAAGACCGCGACTAACAACGTGGCGACGAAGGTAAGGATAGCATCGAGCATTTGTGTCCCCGCCACGAGCTGTCACGTCGAAAGTGACCCCGCAACGAAGATCGTATGGCTGGGACGGCAAGTCCAGCCTGTGCACGCGTTGCCGCCCAAACAGGGGTGGTCATGTTGCGAGCATGCCTCCGTCCAACATGACGTCGGCTCTTAAAGATTAGGACACCAAGCTGTCGGATTGCTGCCCGCCCATTCCAGGTACATGTCCGATCACGACAGGCGAATGGCAGCTTTGCGCCTCATTTCGGTCGTTCAGCAAACCATAGTCGCATCCGAAAAGCGGACATCCCCGCGAACGGCCACGTTTTGCGCTTACCGGCTATCCCAACGGAGCAACAGGCGGTTACGCGCGAGGCCGCTCGGCGCCTCGGTAATCGACGCTCTTCAAAAGTCAAAACTGGACCTGTGTCCCTACTAACGAACCCAGTAGCCCTAACGCCTTTCCCGCCCTGGGCCGCGTTCGCTACGTCCGGCCGCGCCGTCCGCCGGGATCCACCCGATGAGCCCAGGACAGCTTGTATGAACCCAAGCTAATATGATACTTTGCACAATGCGCGGACTGCTGGCACTTGGAATGCTGGTATTGGCGGCCACAGCAGCAGCCGCAGGTGAGCGATTGTTCGAGTCCGTCGCCGCTGGCGACAAGGGCGCAGTGGAGCAAGCGCTGGCAGGCGGTGCCGACGTCGACAGCCGGGCACGTGATCAGGCAACCCTCCTCATCGCTGCGGCGCTCGACAACCAGCCGGAAATCGCCGAATTCCTCCTGGGCAAGGGTGCCGACGTCATGGCGCGAAACTCTGGCGGCTTTACCCCACTTCACGCGGCGGCCTTCTCGGGCAGCCTATCGATAGCCAAGCTTCTGCTGGAAAAAGGCGCGGTGCTCGACGATGCCGCCAACAAGGCGGGCGCCACGCCATTGCTGGTGGCCGGCGAGGAAAACCACGTTGAAATGGCCGAATTCCTTATTGCGAAGGGTGCCGATGTGAACCATCCCGAGGGGCATGGCTACATGCCGACAACTCGCGCATTCTGGAAGGGCAACACCGATATCTTACGACTGTTCAAACGCCATGGCGCTACCTGCCAAGCCAAAATCCTTGGCGAGGCGAACGCGGCGAAGTGCGCGGAGATCCACGATTAACGGAGGATGCAGATGAGCACGATGATCAAGTCATGGCTGGTTCGGAATTTGGGGGCAGCTGCCCTAGTCGCGGCAGCTTCGGTCGCCGGCACGGGATCGGCCTGGGCCGACGGTTCGGTAAACACCGGCTATTTCGGCGGTGTGGCGATCATGGGCTACGACACGGTCGCCTATTTCACGGACGGGAAGGCGGTGAAGGGCTCTGAGAACATCTCCTACAACTGGTTGGGAACGCCATGGCATTTCGCCAGCAAGAAACATCAGGAGATGTTCATGAGCGACCCGGTCAAGTACGCTCCTCAATACGGCGGCTACTGCGCCGGCGAAGTCGTGGGCGGAGGCGTAACGGTCAATGTCGACCCTGAGGCATTCAAGATTATCGATGGCAAGCTCTACCTGATCTACGACGTCGGCAATGCGGATGATTTCGCTGCGCATGCAGCTGAGTATATCCCGAAAGCCGATGCCAACTGGCCCAAGGTCGCGGCCAATTTGGAACTCGATCACTATCCTTGAGACGCACGTGTGCGTCTACTGAACGACTATGAAGTGAAACACTTTACTTGTATTGGCATAGGAGTAGCCTTTGACGGCTGTGTCGTTGCGTCTGTAGACGGGACCGCAGTCGGGGCGTCCGAACAGGTTCTCGCTCTGCTCGCACAAGAGATCGCCATCGACGTAGACGGTCTCGGTGACCAGCCGCGTCGTCGAGCGGAAGGCCGCCTTGCCGTCGCTCCTGATCTGAAGGAAGGCTGGTTGGAGACCGGGTTCGATCTGGCCTTGCAGTGTGTGGCCAATGACGAGGGAGGCGATCTCAGCACCCTTCAATTGGTTGTGTTCGTCCGGGGTAAAGCCGAAGCGCCATTGGGGTAGTCCTGCTTGGCGCAGTGCATTGACGAGAACAGCCAGATCCTGCGGGGTTCGGAAATGTGCATGGGTCATCTCCCACCCAGCCAAAGAGTCCACGTAGCTGGACCCTGCTACGAGGCGGAGCCCATCGGCGATTGCGGCTTTCGCATCCGGTAGACGGCCGCCGCGAACATACGCCGCAGCGAGCGCAAACCGAAAGTTGCCAACCGTGGGCGCATCGGCGCGCGTGCGTTCGAGAGTCTCGATCGCTTTCTCGACATTCCCTTGGAGAAGAAAAACCAGCCCAGCAGTTTCCCGGTTGATGGCGGAGAGGTCGGGGTCGAGCCTGAGTGCCGTCTCGACCGCATTGGCTGCCTCGGCATGATTGCCGGCGTATAACTGAACATATCCAAGGGCTGCTTGCGCCTCCGCATCCCCCGGACCGATTGAAACAGCCTTCTTGGCAGAGGCAATCGCATCTTCGTAGCGGCGATTGACGACCTGCATGATACTGAGAATTGCGTAGGGCGATGAAAGGTCCGGTTCGAGTTCCAAAGCTCGGCTCGCCTTCTCATAGGCTCTCTTTCGTGCTGGCGCGCTCTGGATGATGTCGTTGAAGGCCTCCCGCCAGATATAGACGGTCGTGCGCGCGTCGGCCGCGAAGGCTTCGGCGAAGGCGGGGTCAAGCTCCTCCGCCTTGTCGTAGAGCGCAAGCGCGTCCCGCAGCCCGGCCTGCAGGACGCTGCGTGATACCGTCTCGGCTTGTAGATAGTAATCATAGGCCTCGAGATTGCTCGTCGGTGCGCGCGCCATGCGCTCGCTTTCCGCTGCCGATGGTTGCATGCCGAGCGCCTTGGCGATCTCTCCGCTCATCTCTTCCTGGACGGCAAACACGCCGGCCATGCCACGGTCGAACCGGTTGGCCCATAGATTATCGCCCGTTGCCGCATCGATAAGCTGGGCATTGAGCCGGATCTGATCGCCGGTGCGGCGGACGCTCCCTG
>NZ_AYWT01000046.1:0-4747 GCF_000502915.1 Mesorhizobium sp. LNHC209A00 | reverse complement strand
CAGGCCGGCGCGCGCGGCGCTGGAGTGGGCGCGCCATGCCGCTCGCAAGGCGGGCATTCCCGGCCTCATCGCGGAGGTCGACAGCGCGTGGCTGGCCTTGGAGACACCCGCGGCGCGACTGATCGCGCAGGGCAGGGAGCAGCCGCTGCTGCTCGAAGAGGTGGAGGCATTGCAGGGGTCGCCGGCGCTGGTCGTCGATGCCTTCCGCTACGCCGTGCGGGTCGGGCGGACCACGGTTTCGCTGGCGAGCCGGCCTGTGCTGTTCGCCTTGGCGCGGACGCTCGCCGAAGCCTGGCCCGGCGACGTGTCGCGAGGGGAACTCGTGGCACGGGCCTTCGGCGGCAAGCATGCCGATGAATCGCATCGCGCGCGCCTGCGCGTCGAGATCGGGCGGCTGCGTGCCGAGCTTCGCGCGTTGGCCGGCATCAGCGCCACCAGGCATGGCTTCACGCTGGCGCCACGCCAGGCCCATGCGGTGATGGTGCTGGCGCGGCCGATCGAGGAACGGCACGCGGCCGTGCTTGCCTTGCTGGCCGACGGCGAGGCCTGGTCGAGCTCGGCCCTGGCGCTGGCACTTGGAACCGGCCAGCGCAGCGTGCAGCGGGCGCTTGAGCCGCTTGCCGAGGCCGGCAAGGTACAGTCCTTCGGCCATGGCCGGGCGCGCCGCTGGATGACGCCGCCGGTGGCGGGTTTCACGACCACCTTGTTACTCCCCGCGCCGCTTCCCAATGGCTAGATAGTGACGACGACCAGCATCGAGGGACAAGCACATGAAACATTCGGCGGCCGAAATCTTGAGGGAATACGGGCCCTTTCCCGGTGCCAATACGGTGGCCGGGGTAAGCTTTGACGGCAAGAATGTCTGGTTCGCCTCAGGCGACAGGCTGAACGCTTTCGATCCCGAGAGCGGGCAGGCCTTGCGCTCGATCGATGTCGCGGCACATGCCGGCACCGCCTATGACGGCCGGCATTTCTTCCAGCTTGCCAAGGACCGCATCCAGAAGATCGATCCCGACACGGGCGAGGTGCTTTCCACCATTCCAGCCCCCGGCAATGGCGGCGATTCCGGCCTGACCTGGGCCGAAGGCACGCTATGGGTCGGCCAGCACCGGGAGCGCAAGATCCACCAGATCGACCCGGAGACCGGCGCGATCCTGCGCACCATCGAATCCAACCGGTTCGTCACTGGGGTGACCTGGGTCGACGGCGAATTGTGGCACGCCACCTGGGAGGGCGACGAAAGCGATCTTCGGCGCGTTGATCCTCGGACGGGCAAGGTTCTGGAGAAGCTCGACATGCCTGCCGGCATGGGCGTCTCGGGGCTCGAATCCGATGGCGCCGACCGACTGTTCTGCGGCAGCGGAAACGCCGGCGTGGTGAGGGCGGTGCGCCGGCCGAAATGAGGGTCCGCGAATTTTCCCAAATCGACTGGCGGTTGTGGGACGCCAAACCTAGATAGGCTGGACCATCCCCCACAAAGGATTCTCCCATGCCCGAACAGATTACGTTGAACGACGGCACCGCCATTCCCCAGCTTGGCCTCGGCGTCTGGCAGGTCGATCACGACATCACGGCGCGGGTGGTGGGCTGGGCGATCCAGGCCGGTTACCGTCTGATCGACACCGCCGAGGGTTACCGGAACGAGGAAGGGGTCGGTGAGGCGATCCGCGCCGCCGGCGTGCCGGCGGCAGAGCTGTTCATCACCTCGAAGCTGCGCAACGGCGCCCACCAGCGCGATGCGGCGCTTCGGGCCTTCGACGACACGATGAAGAAGCTCGGCGTCGAGCAACTCGACCTGTTCCTGATCCATTGGCCGGTGCCCAGCCAGGACAAATATGTCGAGGCCTGGAAGACGCTCGTCGAGCTGAAGCAGGCCGGCCGCGTCAAGTCGATCGGCGTTTCGAATTTCAATAGGGATCATCTGGAGCGCATCATCGGCGAGACGGGCGTGACGCCCGTCGTCAACCAGATCGAGCTGCACCCGCGCTTCCAGCAGCGCGATCTCAGGGAATTTCACGCCCGGCACGACATCCATACGGAAAGCTGGAGTCCGCTGGGCAGCGGCCGGTTGCTGAGCGACCCGACCATATCAGGCATTGCCCGCAAACACGGCAAGTCCACCGCGCAGACAATGATCCGCTGGCATCTCCAGCAAGGGCTGATCGTCATCCCGAAGTCGGTGCGCCAGGACCGCATCGCGGCCAATTTCGATGTCTTCGATTTCGAACTGGACGCGCAGGACCTGGAGACGATCGCCGGCATGGATTCGGCTGACGGCCGTAACGGTCCGAATCCGGTGACGGCGGCGTTTCTGTTCTGAGAGGACGAAGCGGTCGGCGCGCTAAATCCCCGAGCCGTCCAGCTGTTGCGCGTCGTCGCCTTCCCACGGCGCCGGCATCGAGGCGCCCCGGCTGAGATTGGCCGAGGGCATCGGCATCCAGCATTTCAGCTCCGGCTCGGCATATTCGACGACGCGGCCGGGCGAGGAATCGGAGGCGCGCCAGCCCTCGTCGCCGAACTGATCGGCGCGTGACCAGTAGGCGAGGTCGACTTCCGCCGGCCCCTGCTCGGACGGGCGCACCGTAACGAGGATCCGGCTGCCGTCTTTTGGCGCGCTCGACATGTGGCGCCAGCGGTCGGGCTCGTCCATCCTAATTTCCTCCTGCCTTGCTGTGGGATGAAGTGTCGCCTCGTCGTCGGAGACGGTCAACCCAAACTTTTGCGCAACCCATCCTGTTTCGATGGGCTGCTCGTTCCGCATGGCGCGCGGGGAGTGGATGATTTGTCGGATTGCACGAGCCGCGCCCGTCCTTGATCTGGCGTCCTTGATCTGGCGACGGTCGCCGGGACAAGGAGAGCCATTCATGAGTGACGGAGTCGAGCCGATGCCGGATGACGTGGAAACAAAACTGTACTTCAGCCGCAACCCCAATCCGCGCCTGGGGGTGGCGGTGGCGCGTCATCTCGGGGCGAGGCTGACCTTCGAATTCGCGGCGCCGTTCGCTCCGGGGCAAGCGGAGCGATTCCGGCCCCTCAATCCCAACCTTTCCCTGCCCATACTGGTCTGGCCCGGCGGAAGCTTGTGGGAGGCCGACGCCATAGCCTGCCGGTTGTCGCGAGACATGGGTTCCGATTTCTGGCGCACGAACGACGATGAGCCCGAGATGATCCGCTGGCTGAGTTGGGGCAAGGAGAATTTCATGCGGGCCTGCGACATGGTGCATTTCGAGCGCGGCACCAAGCAGCGCTATCACATCGGGCCGATCGATCACCAAGTGGTCAAGGAGGGCCTGAAACTGTTCCACACGACGGCGGCGATCCTGGAGACCGCGCTTGCGGGCCGGCAATGGCTGGTGGGGGACGAAGTCTCTTATGCCGACTTCCGCATGGCGACCTTCCTGCCTTTCAACGATGTCGCGGGCCTGCCGCTCGGCGACTATCGGCTGGTCGATCGCTGGTATCGGCGGCTTGAAGCGATCGACGCCTGGCGTGATCCCTTCGAGGGTCTGGACGCGCCGCGATTGCCGCCAGTCCCAGGACGGGTCGAGCCGCATGAGGCGGCACCGAGGCTGTAGTCGAAACGGGTGGCGACCGGCGTATACGTTTGGAGAGAAACTTGAAAACGCCGGCCGCCATTTGGGGCGTTGGGGTGCATCGCTTTGGGGGGCGATGCAAAGACCAGGCTAAGCGGATGGCCGGCCGCCGCAAGCGGAACGCCGGCCCATGGTGAACAGGTGGTTACTATCCACAGGTCGGGGCTGTAACGGCAGGCGGCCCGCCGGATTGCGGCCGTCCATCGCGGCCAGGTCGTCATTGTCTCGGCTGTGCGCAACGCGAATCGCCGGCCATGCCACGCTCGACGAGCCGCGATCGGATTGCTAAGCCCGTCTGCGAAGGAGCTGATGAGTCTGGCATGACCGTTGCGATCGAGATGGGACACACGACAGCGGGTGCGCCGGCGAAACTCGATCTCGAGGAGTTGCTGGCGACCCGCCTCCTGGTGCAGGGCAATTCGGGCTCCGGCAAGTCGCACCTCTTGCGGCGTCTCCTGGAACAGAGCGCGCCGTGGGTGCAGCAGACCATCATTGATCCGGAAGGCGACTTCGTGTCTCTGGGCGAACGCTACGGCCATCTGGTGATCGATGCCGAGGAGCATACCGAGCGCGGCCTGCAGGCGGCCGGCGAGCGGGCGCGCATCCACCGTGTCTCGACCGTGCTCAACCTCGAAGGCCTCGATGCCGAGAACCAGATGCGGCGCGCCGCCGCTTTTCTCGGCGGGCTGTTCGAGGTCGCGCGCGACCACTGGTACCCGATGCTGGTGGTGGTCGACGAAGCTCAGCTTTTCGCGCCGGCGGTGGCCGGCGAGGTGTCGGACGAGGCGCGCAAGCTTTCGCTCGGCGCCATGACCAACCTGATGTGCCGGGGCCGCAAGCGCGGGCTTGCCGGCATCATCGCCACGCAGCGGTTGGCCAAGCTCGCCAAGAACGTGGCGGCGGAAGCCTCCAATTTCCTGATGGGCCGCACCTTCCTCGATATCGACATGGCGCGCGCGGCCGATCTCCTGGGTATGGAGCGGCGGCAGGCGGAGGCGTTCCGCGATCTGGAGCGTGGCCAATTCATGGCATTGGGGCCGGCACTGTCGCGCCGGCCGCTCGGCCTGCGCATCGGCCCCACCGACACCAGCCCGCGCAACGGCACGCCCAGGCTGATGCCGCTGCCCGAGGCGGCGCTCGAGGATGCCCGCGCC
>NZ_AYWT01000045.1:0-5456 GCF_000502915.1 Mesorhizobium sp. LNHC209A00 | reverse complement strand
CGGTCGCGACGCGCCCCGAGTCGGGGAGGGCAACTTGCGGGAAGCCCGGCAGCCGCACCAGCGCCGCACGCGGCATCGCGATCGCCAGGCGCACCGGGCCGCCGCCTCCCGGCAGATCGAGAATGTCGAAGAGCTGATCGAGTGCCCGCCTGGTCTCTTTCGCGTTCGTCATCGCCATGCTTACCATCCCGGCGCGATCCCATCGACAGACGTGATCAGCCGGGCCACAATATCAGTCAAGACCGTAGCGCGAGCCGGCCATTATGCAAACCCAAGTCGAATTGCCGGCGCTGAAGGCGATCCTGTTCGCGGATCTCTCGCAATACACCCGCCTCACCGCCGCGGGCGAGCTCGCGGCGATCGACCTCGTCACCCAGTGCTTTGCGCTGTTCAGGGATTTGTCCGCCGAGCACCGTGGCGAATTCGTCAAGTCGACCGGTGATGGCGTGCTCGCTCTGTTCGACAGCGTCTCGGATGCGGTCAACTACGCGGTCACGATGCAGCGCAGGCTGGCAGCGCTGGCCGTAGAGCTGCCCGCTGCCGGCCGCTTCAGGATCGGCATCCACTTGGGCGAGGTGCGCCGTCACGAGGGCGATGCGTACGGCCATGCCGTCAACATTGCGGCGCGCGTCCAGACGCTGGCCAAACCCGGCGGCACCTGCGTGACGGAGGAGGTATGCCGGGCAGCGCGCGGCATGACCGGCTGCGGTTTCCGGTTCGCCGGCCGCCACACGCTCAAGAACCTGCCCGAACAGATGTCGCTCTACCATGTGGTTCCCGGCGACACGCCCGGCGAGGAAGCGAGCCGGGCACCACATTTCTCGGTTTCCGTCCTGGACGGGCTGGCCGTGCTCGACGACGTCGGCGAGCCGGTTGCCCTGCGGTCCCGCTGGGCACAGGCGCTGATCGGCTATCTCGTACTGTCGACCGAATTTCGTGAATTGCAGGACCGGATGGCGGCGCTGCTGTGGCCCAAGCGCCCGCACGCCGAGGCGAGGAGCGCCCTGACACGTGGGCTGCGCGTCGCCGCCAAGGCGCTTTCCCGCGGATCGAGGGAATCCGGGCTGCGGCATGGCGCCTATGTGAGCCTGGATCCCGCACGCGTTGTCGTCGACATCAATCGCATCTTCGTCGACCTCAGCGAAGGCAAGGTGGACGATACGCTGCTCGAGCGGTCCGACTGGGCGGAGGCCATCCTCTACGGCTTCGAATCCGTCAGCAGCCTCTATGGCGCCTGGCTGAGCGTCGCCCGCCACAATCGCCGCAACCGGGCGGAAGAGGCGCTCGAGAACATTCTCGGTCGCTTCGACGCGAGCGAACCGATCATCCGGCATGCGGCGAGCGCCCTGCTGATGCTCGAGCCGTCGCACGAGGGCGCCGTGCGCTGCCTGATGCGCCACCATGCGTCCCACCAGAACGTTGCCGCGGCAAGGCGCGTCTATGACAAGCTCGTCGCCCGCCTCGAGCGGGAATATCAGCTGAAACCCAGCGCCGAAACCGTTGCGCTCGCCGCCAGCCTGTCGGACCCCGCGCTGCCGCGACAGCCCGAGAAGCCATCGCACCAGCGCGCTCCGGTCATCGCCGTCTCGAGCTTCAGCAGCGAGGCGGAATCGACAGCGGCCTTCGCGACCGGCTTCCGCTCCGAACTGATCATCAGCCTGTCGAAATTCCGCGAACTGACGATCATTGACATGCAGTACGGTGACGATGCGGCGGATGCCGACTACCGGCTCAAGGCCGGCTGCAGCGACCTCGGCGAGGAGTTTGCGCTGGTCGTCACGCTCGACGAGAGCGCCGCCAGGCGGGTCGTCTGGAGCGAGTCCTACCGGCTGACCCTGGCGAGCTGGCATGCGACCCAGCGCCGGTTGGTCGCACGCCTGACGTCGAAGCTAGAGGTCTATCTCTCGCAGGACCGCCTTTCGCGCGCCGTGCAGCGGCTTCCCGAGGATTTGGGCGTCTACGACGCATGGCTGCGCGGCGAGCACCTGCTGCTGCGCTGGTCGGCCGACGCGGAGGATGAAGCCGAGCGCCTGTTCAACCAGGCGATCGCCGAGGATCCGAGCTTCGCCCCGGCACATGCCAGCCTCGCCAGCGTCTACAATTCGCGGCCTTTCATCAGGCCCGGAAGCCCGCATGATGCGACGGCCGAGCAACGCGCGCTTGCGCTCGCCAGGCGGGCGGTCGAGCTCGACCCGCTCGATGCGCGCAACCAGATGGTGGTCGCCTGGTCCGCGGCGATGGTGGAGCGCTACGAGCAGGCCGAGCTGCATTTCGAGCTGGCATCCGAGCTCAATCCGAACGATCCGAAGATCACGGTGTCGGCGGCGCTCGGACTGGCCTTCATGGGGCGGATCGACCTTGCTGCCCGGCTCAACCAGCACGCGCTCGACCTGACGTCGCTGTTTCCCGACTATCAATGGTCGCACATGGCGGCGACGCGCTTTCTGATCGGCGATTACGCGGGCAGCATCGAGGCTGCCGAGCGCTCGCAGAACCTGATCATAGACACGCCCGGATGGAAAGCGGCCGCGCTCGGCAGGCTCGGCCGCATCGAGGAGCGGCAATCGGCGCTCGATCAGCTTTTCGCGGCAGCAGGAGCCGCCTGGGCCGGACCCGCGAACCCATCGCAGGAGGATATTCTCGCGTGGTTTCTCGGCACTTTTCCGATCAGGCATGCCCTGGACAGGGCGAAACTGTGCGCCGGCCTGACGGAGATGCGCGGCGGCGAAGTTCAAACACGGGGTTGATGCTTGCTGAGAGGTTCACTTCCGTCACAATCGGGAGCGCCAGACGGTCGTCGCTGGTCATGATGAGATGCGCGCGAGACCTCGCCGTTGGGAAAGTTCTCATCGCCGGTCGATCGGCTGAGGGCTCTGGCTGAAGCGTAGAGCAGGGCGATACGCAGGATGAGGGTAGGTGCGTGCTCCACCCCGTCTAGATCTTCATGGCGATAGGTTAGGACAGCTGAGAACCGGGGTTTGAAGAGTTCACTGGTGGCGCCACTGCTCCACCGTTGGTCGACGGCGATGACTGCTTTCAGGCGACGGCCCAACTCACCTTAACGGCCGACATGAGGCGCATTGCTGCCGCCAGCCGGCAACCGCTGCGAGGATGAGGAAGGACAGACAGGGCGCTGGAAGGGCGCCAGGGAATTGTTCACTTTCTATGCCCAAGAATGTGCATATATTGTGCGTATGAGAGAGGTCGGAGAGTTGTCTTGACCCACGCACAGCTCGCACAATCGAAAGCGGTCTCAGGCTTTGTCGACAGCCTGCAGGAGCCGCGCACACCTTATATATCGCCGAAGCGCCTGTCGCAGGCGCTTGGGGTGAAGGTGGCCAAGCTGGCGCAATTCACCGGCGTCCATCGCAACACGCTCCGCAATCCCGCATCGGAGCGCCTGCAGCGTCGGATGCGTGAGATGGTCAAGGTGATTTCGGCCGCAATGGAACTCACCGGCGACGTCGACAAGGCGATCTACTGGTACCGCAACGAACCGATCGCCGACTATGGCCACCGCTCGGCGGCCGAGCTCGTTGCCGACGGCCAGGCCGAAGCAGTCCTGGCCTTCATCCGAGATCTCGAGAACGGGGCGCGCGGGTGAAAGTCACCCGCGTCGGCCCGGACGAGATCTTCACCGATCAATCGCAGGGGTTCGACCCGAATGTCTGGGACAGTGCCTGGAGGGAATGGGATTGTGCCTGGTGCCAGATCGCTCGCATCGACAGCAAGATACCTCATCGTGGAAGCTTGCGTGCCTTGTCATGACGGCGGGGCTTCGCGGTATCCTGTTTCCGTCGCTTCGTCATGCCGGCGGCACCAATCTGCTAATCTTTCCGGCCAATCTTGTCGAAGGCGATCACGTCGCGGTTCACGATCCCGATCACCGGCTGCCGCATGACCAGTCGTCCTGGTCCTGAGTTGCTAGCTGCCGTAAGCAACCCGTTTTAATCAGTTCAGAGCACCTCGTTCTCAATGACGCCTCTCGTTGGCTCGCCCTCTTCGCCGTCGCCCTCCCCCGGCCAAGACCGGTCGGTATATCGCCGGCCAGCAGCTTTTCCTTCGACAGCAGCCCGGCGTCTTCGAGCGCCTCGAAATCCGGCAGCTGGCGCAGCGTCTCGAGCCCGAACTGCGACAGAAAAGTCTTCGTCGTCACATAGGTGTAGGGGGCGCCCGGCTTCGGGCTACGGGGCCCCGAGGCGATCAGCTCCTGTCCCCGTAGCACACCGATCAGATCGCGCGAGACCTCCTTGCCGAAGAAGGAAGACAGCTCGCCACGCGTGATCGGCTGGAAATAGGCAATGCACATCAGCACGAGCGCCTCCGACTGCGACAGTTCTTTTGCACCCTCCCCCGCCGGCGTGCCGAAGGCGGCATGGATGGCGTCGCCAAAAACCTTCTTGGTCCGGTGCTGCCAGCCGCCGGCGACCGACACCAGCTCGTAGGGACGGCCGGCGAGCTCGGCCCGGATGTCGTCGATGACCAGCTCGAGATTGCAGCTTCTGCCGACGACCCGCGCCAACACCTCGCGTGTCACCGGCTCACTAGCGGCAAAGATCACCGCTTCCACGCGGCCCATCCATTCACGCCAACGCAGTTCTAGCGGCAGGTGATCGAGCTCGGTGTCGAGCAGCGCCGGCTGATCGTTCGGTTTGCTGCGGGCGGAGGCTTGGCTCATCCCTAAAGCCCAAATATTCGGAAGGTCTGACGGCCCGAGAGCTCGCGCACGGCGTCCAGTTGCTGCAGCCGGTCGAACAGCCGCCGCGCCGCAAAGCGCGACAGGTTTTTTGTCGTCAGCGAACCCGAGACTGCATCTTCATTCAGGAGCAAAAAAATCACGTCGCTGGCGCCTTTCGCGCGCAGCTTTGGCGCCACCGCCAGAAGCTTTTCGGCACGACGCGACAGCTCGCTGGCTAGCCGGCAGGCCTCGGTCGCTCCCTCAACCAGCGCCAGGCAGACTGCGCGCTCAAAACTTTTCTCCCCGGGACGGATGCGCTTGCCGCCGGCACCCTCGGTGCGGAAGGCCGGGCCAAAGGCCTGAACTATCAGCAGCGGTAGCGTCCGCGGCCAGCGCAGGCTTTGCGCCAGCACTAGGTCGGCGAGCCACCAGGCCAAAAGCTCCGCATCGGGACGCATGGCGACGACACGGGCGGCGATCGCCGCCGCGGCGAACGGCGCTGGCCGCTCCGAGCGCGCCAGGTCGTCGATGTGTTCACAAAGCGCGGCCAGCGCCTCGACATCCCAATGGAGCCCAAGCTGGTCGAGTATGTTGCCAAGCCGGTCAGGGGTAGCGACGGGCGGCCGCCCGGCCAACTGCCGCCAGGCGCCAAAGATGGTGCCGGCGGGGCCGGGGTCGGCCTCGGCCTGGCGCAGATGCCAAGCGTCGCGCAGGGCGAATTCGTCCTCGGCGCGGCCCACGAGACGCATGCTGGCGGCAGCACTTTTCAGCGCCAGCC
>NZ_AYWT01000044.1:0-6512 GCF_000502915.1 Mesorhizobium sp. LNHC209A00 | reverse complement strand
ATTTCACGTGAATCGTTTTGCGCTGCCAGCATGGCAAGCGACATCGGCCGCCGCCCAAAGGGCGTCGTTGCAATACCCGTCTCCATTTTCTTTCACCCTCTATTAGGCAAAAGAAACCTGCTCGCCAAAACGGCGCCACGACTCTTGACAGTGATTCGGGGAAATGCGATTCTCAGCTTGCGACAGACGAGAAGGGCTTCCGCGACGGTGACGTTCGGGGGCCTTTTTCTTTTGCGGTTTCAGTCTCCTGTTGATGTCTTCTCCGACTTTCTGAACGCCTCATAAAGGTTGCCCAGATTATCGGAAATCCACGTCCCAAAGCGGCTGCCGTCCATCTCCTTCACGGCGATCGTGATGGCCTTGCCTGCCTTCTTGACGCTGACGCTAACTGATTTGTCCTCGGGGACCCAGGACTGTGCTTGGGACTTCACGGCCACCTTGCGAACCGGCTTCCCCTTCGTATTCAAGGCTGCTAGCAACCTTTCGAAGCGTTCGTTGCTCTCCAGCTCACCGAATTCTGGTCCGGACAAGATTGCGTTAACCACTTCGGATTTCTTGCCGGCGAGCAGAGACAGCTCAACCCACCGCTCGCGGCCTACAGACGTAGCTGATCCAATCTTACCGATCACAGATGCCGGAATTCTTGTGGCAACTGATACCATCTTCGAGACCGCAGCGGCGTTCGAGGCCAATGCTGACGAGATCACATCTCTGTCGTACCCCAAATCCTCAAGGCGCTTTGCGAACATGGCCTTCTCGATGAAACTGAGATTCGCACGAGCGGAATTCTCCTGACCTTGGGCAATTACATGGGTCTTGTCGTCGATCTCCTTGATGACCGCCCTCACCTTACGTCCCAGTTCGCGGGCGACTCTGACTCTGCGATGGCCGAAGACGATCATGTAGCGGCCGTCTGAGCTCGGATGCGGACGGACAAGTATGGGAGAATCCTGCCCTCTCTCCCGAATCGCTTCCAGCAACTCTTGATATTGTTCCTCGTCGTCGCCTATGCGGTCGGAAACGAACGAGCCGTCGACTGCGCTTGGGTCGAGTTCGACGACATGCTCGCCCTCAAGATACGCATCCGCTTGCTTTGCCAACTCGTTGACCGAGCGGATCATGGATTTTGACGCGCCGCGGATCGGATATGCCGCAGCGGAGGACGCCCGGTCGTCGGTCTCCGCTTCTACGAGGCCTGCAAGAAGATTCTTACGTGCCATATTTTACCTCCAGATAGCGCGTAGTCCATTGAATACATTTGGCAAATATCCACTTTTGTCAGCAGACAAAGTCAACGCCCCCATGCTTCATGAATCAAAGCTACAATTTCGCCGTTTACGACGTCCAAGGCTTCCATTGCCCGCTCGTATGTGGACCGGGTCATCGCATTCTTTTCGACTTCGTAGAGGGTCTGCTTGGTAATCCCCGCATCGGAAACCGCCGTTGATTTCAGCATCTGGTTCTTGAGGATGAATTCGCCGAACAGCGTATGCAGGAAAGCCACCATCTGCGCTTGCGGCTGATCCGTGGGTTCGAATCGGGTAACAAGATAGCGATACCACTCCAGATTCACCTCCGCACCGGCCGCCCTGATCGGCTCCAGGATGTTCCCGAGCATCAGTAGAAACTGGCCCATGCTCATCACATCGAGCATCTGTGGATGGATCGTGATCAACACTGAGGTCGCAGCGGTCAGTGCGGTGATCGTCAGATAGCCAAGCTGCGGCGGACAATCGATAACTATGACATCGTAGCGATCGTCGACCTCCATCAGTGCCGTCGAGATGCGCGTGAAAAACGCCCTGCCCACATTCGAAGACTTGTCCGTCATTGCCAGAGGCGTGTCGTATTCGAATTCCTGCAGCTCCAGGTTCGCTGGGACGATGTCCAAGCCTGGGAAATTCGTCGGCTTGATGATTTCCGAGAGAGGCACCTTCTCATTGTCATAACGAATCGCGTCGTAAAGCGATTTCGTCTGATCGAGTTCAGGTTGGAACCCATGCAACGAAGAAAGCGACGCCTGGGGATCGAGGTCAACAGCTAGGACACGGTGGCCGGTAAGCGCAAGATATTGGGCGAGGTGGGCTGCGGTCGTGGTCTTTCCGCTGCCGCCCTTGAAATTAACCACAGCTAAAATCTGAAGCTTCTCGCTCGGCCGCCGATGGGGAACATACATGCGGGCGTCAGATCGGCCGTATTGGTCGAGATACAGGCGCAGCTCAAGCATCTGTTCAGCACTGTACGAGCGCCTGCCCGACGTCGAGGTTTCAGGCACAGGTCCCCTTCCTTCCAGATGCAGTTTCTTCAGATGGCTCTGAGAAACCCCCAGGTAGGTGGCAACCTCCGCCAGCGAAAACGAACGAAGATTCTTCTTTGCGTGGGGAGGGAAGCGCTGCATCGAAAGCAGGTGCAACTTCTTCGAGATCTGGTCGCCCTGATCAAGGATGCTTTTCTCGAACAGCAGCGGGATTTTCGTAGGAAGGGGCGAACTCACGTTCATTCGATCAAGACTCTCTAAAAACGATTTTTGACGTAAAAGCGCCAACCAACCGTCATTATGTCCGATTCGTTCGCCCGGGCAAGAAATTTAAAGTTAACAAAAGCTTAATGGTCTCGGGATGGGATCAGATGATGTGATTCATGCAACTGAATATGCTAAACAATTCGGCGATTTTGTCTGCGGACAAATCCTGCTTATCCCAAGCACAACTCCTGCTGACTATCTGGGGGGATGGGCTCCGGTTCCAGAAATTCGCCTTCGACGGCATCGGCGAAATTGACTTCATCGTTGCCAGAGCGCTAACAGCGACGCCGTTCGAGACCCGTATGGTGGAAGGTAGGACGGTGCATCTTGAAACCATTCCGGAAATCATTGCCAAGAAGGTCTATTACCGCGGATCGGAAGCCAACCCGCGCGACATCTTCGACATCGCCGCTGCGGCCCCGTCGCAATTGGGCGAGGTCGTCAACGCCCTACTCGCGTTTCCCGAACACGTTGCTCGCATCAGAGAGCGGAT
This sequence comes from Mesorhizobium sp. LNHC209A00, assembly GCF_000502915.1. Classification (NCBI taxonomy): domain Bacteria; kingdom Pseudomonadati; phylum Pseudomonadota; class Alphaproteobacteria; order Hyphomicrobiales; family Phyllobacteriaceae; genus Mesorhizobium; species Mesorhizobium sp. LNHC209A00. Next base: position 3,495 of record NZ_AYWT01000044.1, on the reverse strand, counting down.
GGAAAAGCTCAACCCGGAATTCGTCAGTCGCGCCATTGCGCAACTGATGATCATGCCTGACTACGAGGCATCGGCCGCCGACAGTCTGATCGCAGCGATCGCTTTGCTCGACGAGGTGTTGTCATGACAAAGAACCTGACCGCCTCCCGGTAGCGAACAATCGGGGAGGGGCGGCTTTTCAGAGCCCGGATGCCTTGGTGAGGTTGAGCCGGAAACGGTCGCGACGCCGCTGGTACTTGCGGGTCATCTCGGCGCTGGCGTGGCCAAGCTGCTTTTGCACATAGCGCTCGTCGACCTCGGCTGAGGACGCGAGGCCAACGCGCAGCGAATGGCCAGAAAACTTTTGGCCGCGCTCGCCCTCTGAAAGATCCCCGCGCACGCCGGCGGCCAAGGCCGCGCGTTTGACCAGCCGCGCCACCTCCTGAGCGTCCTCGGTTTGATCGCCCGCAACATCAAGGCCGATGATTTCGGAGCGGCGCAGCCACCGGCGAAGCCCAAAAGCAGCATGGCGCGGTCGCGCAGACCGCGCGGTGTGACGTGGTCGAGCGTTTCCTGCACGGCGAGAACATCCCCGCGCAGGATGGCTTCCCTTTGACGGGGCGGGGAGGCGTGTTTGTTGAGGACGCCGACGAGCACGGTGGCGATGCCCCGGTCGTTCCGGTCGAGCGGTTGACCGCGTTGTGTATAGTTCCAGGTCAGCGACGACACAGGCGGCGCTCGATGGAGTAGGACACCGACTTGTTGTCCCTTGCCGATCCCGAGGCCTAGGGCGGTGATGTAGACGCCGACCATTTGTGGGTCTGGCGGCTGCGGATCAAACGACTGACGCCGGCAGCAGACGAAAAATGCCTCCAGTCGGCGGCATAGGCGCGACGGGTGTTTGCCGAACTTGCTGCCTCGACATAATCGCGCGCACGGTCGGCTTGATTCACGTGCCTGCTAGGGCGGTGGCAACAGCCTAAATAGGTTGTCCCTGAGCTTGAAAGCTGCCGAGAAGTGCCATATCTTTTGCACAAGAAATATGACTCTCGATATGGTAGGGTGAATTCCGTGGCCCATGCACTCAAGATCCCAGAGCAGAACGGACCTCTCATCTTGTCCTACATGGACCGCAATGGGAAGATTGCGATCGAGCAGGTCGCGGACGGTTTTGGCATGTCCAAAGGCCAGTTAGCCCAGACTGCCGGTCTTGCGCGCGAGACCCTTTACCGGTCAGAGCGTAGCGCCACGGTAAAGGCCCAGGGGCGTCTGCGGGAAATGCTCGAGATCATCAGCCGCGTAACGGATTGGGCGGGTGGCAAGGAGCAGGCGATGGCCTGGTATCGTGCTCAGCCGCTTCCAGCATTTGGCGGGCGCACCGCTGAGGCGCTGGTGAAGGACGGCAAGGCCGCAGCGGTCCGTGATTATCTCGATCACATGGCCGTTGGCGGGTTTGCGTGAGGGTCGTCAGAACCTGCTACCGCGCACACGATCCACGTTGGGCATTCAAGCCGACTTCCGGCGAAGGAGCGGCGATCCGAGGCGCCCGATTCAATCCCAAAGGCGTGCCGGCACTCTATCTGGCACTGACCATCATGACGGCAATCAAGGAGGCCAACCAGGGCTTCGCACAGCGGATCGATCCGTGCGTGCTTTGCTCCTATGAGATCGATTGTGACGACATCGCGGATCTGACAACGGAAGAGGGGAGGGGAGAGTTTTCTGTGACGCTCGACGCCTGTGCCTGGGCGACTGCTCTCAGCGCCGGAGAGCGCCCGGCGTCCTGGTCCATCTACGACCGGTTGCGACCCCAAAATCTTGCCGGCATTGTGGTTCCGAGCTTCGCGCCGAGCGCCGAGATGGAGGATCGCAACCTTGTCCTTTGGAACTGGGGTCCAGATCTCCCCCATAAGGTAACTGTATTCGACCCGAGCGGCCGGTTGCCGAAGGACCAGCTGTCCTGGCGATAGGGGCGCTCCCGCGATCCGAAGGGCAGGGGAGGGGCCTTCGCAGCCTACAGTCCACTGGCCTTGGTGAGATTGACGCGAAACCGGTCTGCGCCGCTGATAACGGCGGGTCATTTCGGCGGAGGTATGGCCAAGCTGCTTCTGAACGTAACGCTCGTCGACCTCGGCCGACGAGGCAAGGCCGGCGCGCAAGGAATGGCCCGAGAATTTTGTTGCACGATCCCCTTCGGACAGGTCGCCGCGGACACCGGCGGCGAGAGCGGTGCGCTTGACCAGCCGCGCCACTTCTTGGTCGTTGAGCCGCTCGGCGCCCACTTGTTTGCCTTGCCCTGTCACCCTTCGAAAGAGCGGTCCACGGCCAATCCGGGCGAGCCTTAGCCAGGTCTGCAGGGCAACAACCGGACAGGTGGCGTCGGCGGAACCACGGCCGATCTCGACCTCGCGCCACCCGGTTTTCCCGCGCAAGGTGACGAGCAGGCCCCTTTCCAGGATCTCGATCCAGCCGCGACCGTCCTGGGTCTGGTCGCGCAAAACATCAAGGCCGATGATTTCCGAGCGCCGCAGACCGCCGGCAAAGCCAAGGAGCAGCATCGCGCGGTCGCGCAGGCCGCGCAGCGTGCCACGGTCCAGGGTTTCCAGCATGGCAATCAGGTCTTCAGGGAGAATGGCTTCCTTTTGCCGGGGAGGGGCGGCGTGGCTGTTGCGGATGCCGGCCAGCACAGTGGCGATATGCCGGTCTTTTCTGTCCAGCGGCTGGCCACGCTGAGAAAAATTCCAGCTCAGCGAAGAAAGACGTCGCTCGATTGTCGAGACGGTGTTCGGTTTTTTGTCGCCTGTTACCTTTCCGGATGCACAGGCGGTGATGTAAAGGCCGACGACCTGCGGATCGGGCGGCAACACATCGAGGTGCTGGCGGCGCGCCCAGGCGCAAAAATGCTTCCAATCGGCGGCGTAGGCGCGCCGGGTGTTGGCCGAGCTCGCCGCCTCGACATAGTCGCGGGCGCGATCGGCCAGCCGCTCGAGATGCGCCGGGACGCGCGACTGCTCGCCACCAATCGGCAGGCCGGGAGAGGGGCTTCCGCCGGCTCGTCTTCCGGGGTCTGGCCCATCGCCATAATCATCTCGACGATGTCCGGCAGAGCGCTGTCGACACTGTCGACGCCAGCCGCGGGCTCGGCCGATGGCCGCGCGTCCGACATGTCATCTCCGGCGCCCGTGCCGTGGAACGGTCCGGAGGTCGGGTCGACGTGTTTTTCGGGCTTCTGCTCGTCGAAAATGGCCATTTCCTCCATAAAGAACCAAACGAACGATAATGCAACATTATCGTTCGTTTTGTTGCTCCGACAAGCTGTGCGTTTTGGCACAAAGCCAATGGCGCAAAGCGCACGGCCGCTTTACCCTCAATTTCATGATTCGCCTTGATCCGGCCACCGCCAAGCCAACGTTGCCGCCGACCATCCCGGTCTGGGCGCTCGCCACCGACGGCGCCTCCAGCGACGCTGACGCCGCCTTCGCGGCCGGCGCCGCCCTGGGCGCGCTCGACACGCTT
>NZ_AYWT01000043.1:0-9246 GCF_000502915.1 Mesorhizobium sp. LNHC209A00 | reverse complement strand
GGGGGGGCGGCGGGACTGGCGGTCGCGGGATCGAGGCGAATCATACTTCCGAGGGTAAAATGCCCGTGCGCTTTATGCCATCGATTTCGCGTTAAAACGCACAGCCTGTCGCGAGCGCAAAACGAATGATAATGTTGCATTATCGTTCGTTTTTCAAAATGCGTGCCTGAAATGACCTCCGTGGCTCCTTTTTCATCGCCGGACGTCCCCTTTCGGCGTCAGATCGACGAGAATTCGCGTTCCTTGCGCGGACCGGATTCGCGCTCGATTGCCGGACGTCGCCTGAAAGGTCTCTCTCGTCGAGCAGAAGCCCAAAATCACGCTGATCGTTGCTGCGGGCCGTCCCACAGCAGGACGGCCTCTTCTGAACGAGGGTGAGGGTTTAGTGCATATCTCCCCACCGACGCTTTCAACCCTACGGATGCAAACCCGGCGCCGACCGGTAGAAGATCACCCCCACCGACGGAACCAGCTGGCTGAGGTAATCGAAATCTCCAACATTGCCTGTCAGGACCGTCGCTCCCAAAAGACCGGCTTGGTGAAAGATCAGCGCATCGTTCAGGAAGCGGCGTTCGTGCCCCTGCCCTTTCGGCAAATGGCTCAGTCGGAACAACAGGCCGGCAAGCATGCCGGCGCGTCCCCAGGCGGTGGCGTCTGGTGCATGCAGCCGGTGCGCGGGGATATCGTCGATCGTGTCCGCAACCACTTTCAGGACCGGCTTCGTCCTCGGCTGCGCCGGGTCGAGCCGGCCGAACACGTGGCTGAGCTCGGCAAGACAAACGGCGGAGTGGTGGCAAAGCCGATAGGTTAGAAGGGCATCGACGACTTCGGGCGTGCGTCCCTGCAGGACATCCAGATAGACGCTGGTGTCGAGAAGCAGGGTACCACCCACAGGCGGCTGGTCCCCTGCCCAGGACAGAGCGGAATCCGGCCGCCGTTCCAGCCCTCCGGTACGCCGCTGTGGCTTGAGGGAACGCAGCGCGCTCCCTAGATCAAACGCCAAGATCAATGTCCGCGGGGATGCTGCCCTTGCGGCCGACGAGCCGGGCGCCAAAATCGTCCTCGATGGCAAGCCGCGACAAGGCGAGCTCAAGCAGCTCGGTGTCGGAGGTCACATGCGCGCGCTTCTTTGCCGCCTCGATCAGTTCCGACGGCACCCTGCCGGAAAGGCGTGTGTTCTTGGCCGCGCCAAGCAGGCCGACCGCCCTCGCCTGCTCAAGCACGAGGCGGTTCCGGGTGTGGGCGATCCGCTCCTCACTTGCATCTGCCGCTGCGCCGCGTATGGCCATCTTGCTGGGATCTCCATCTGTTGAACGGAATATAAAGAATGTTGAACATGAAAGCAAGGAGAGACCGCCTCCCAAGAGGTCATCACTGGACAGGGCAGGCCTGCTCCCGGTGATGCGATACCCGGATCCGACGGGACGCAAATCTTGCAGAGCCACGCAGCTCGCTGTGGACAATTCCGAGCTTTGGCAGCACCTTGGCCCAAGAATCGCAGTGCTGCGACATCAAAATGGACGAGACTTAATGGGCAATGCCCGTAACTTGATGGTTTCCGCCGCCGCAATCGACCCAGATGACCTGCCGGACATTGTCGACGTCGTCATGGAGATGGGGCGGCTGGATGAAGACCCCTCCCCTTCCCCGCCGGTCCTCGACCAGCGGCAGGCATCGTTGCCTACGCATCTCGAAAAGCTCGCCGACCGCGCGCGTGATTATGTCGAGGCAGCCAGTTCAGCAAACACCCGTCGCGCCTACGCCGCCGACTGGAAGCATTTTTCCGCTTGGTGCCGGCGACAATCGTTCGATCCGCTGCCGCCAGATCCACAAGTTGTCGGCCTCTACATCACCGCCCAGGCCTCGGGATCGGAGCGGGTCAAAAAGTCGGTGTCGACGATCGAGCGCCGCCTGTCGTCGCTGACTTGGAATTATACGCAACGTGGCCAACCTCTCGACCGCAAGGACCGCCATATCGCAACCGTCCTTGCTGGCATCCGCAACAAACACGCCGCCCCTCCCCGACAAAAGGAGGCCGTCCTGCGCGAGGATCTCATCGCCATGCTGGAGACGCTCGACCGTGGCACGCTGCGCGGCCTGCGTGACCGCGCCATGCTACTTTTGGGATTCGCAGGCGGCTTACGCCGCTCCGAAATCGTCGGCCTTGATCTTGGCCGCGATCAAACGGAGGACGGTCGCGGCTGGATTGAATTTTTCGCGGACAAGGGCGTGCTGGTTACATTGCGGGGCAAGACCGGCTGGCGCGAGGTCGAAATTGGTCGCGGCTCGTCCGACGCCACCTGCCCGGTCGTCGCCCTGCAGACCTGGCTGAAGCTGGCCCGTATCGCCCATGGCCCCCTCTTCCGCCGCGTCACCGGTCAGGGCAAAGCGGTGGGGTCCGAGCGGCTGAACGATCAGGAGGTGGCGCGGCTGGTCAAACGCGCGGCCTTGGCCGCCGGCGTGCGCGGGGATCTTTCCGAGGACGAGCGCGGCCAAAAATTTTCTGGCCATTCGCTGCGCGCTGGCCTCGCCTCCTCAGCCGAGGTCGACGAGCGTTATGTGCAAAAGCAGCTTGGCCACGCCTCGGCGGAGATGACACGCAAGTATCAACGACGGCGTGACCGTTTTCGAGTCAATCTAACAAAGGCGTCCGGGCTCTGAAAAGCCTCGCCCCTCCCCTGTTGATCGCTAGGGTGAGGTGGTCAAGTTCTTTGATGACAACACCTCGTCGAACACAGTGATCGCTGTGACCAAACTGTCGGTGGCCGACGCCTCGTAGTCAGGCAAGATCATTAGTTGCGCAATGGCACGACCGACGAATTCCGGGTTGAGCTTTTCCATTCGCTCTTTGGTTTACAGCGCTGTTGAGGGCGCGCTCGCGAGCGGCTTGGTCACCGCCGAGCTACGCCACTCAGCGGGGCATGATCTGGCGGTCTCTTTTGGTTTGGGGTTCAGCGCCGTCTAACCCCTGCCCGTCGGCGAGACCGGGTTAGGGGAAACAACAAGAAAATCGTCAGGGGGAACCGCCCGGTTCGCAGCGCTCGATGCGCAGCCGAGGAAGCGAGAATTGCCGGATGGCGTTTCTTGTGGCTGGGGGTCGTGAGGGCGGAGCCCTGTCCGGCGAATGTCCAAGCCAAAACCACGGCAAATCACGAAAGTTTGCAGGCTTCGTTGCTACTTGCCGCCGAACATGGCTCCCCGGAAATGGCGCAAGCCCCGGCGAATCGTCAGCTTCACCCGCTTGCGACGGTACTTTTTTCGCAAGGCGGCCAGGATCTCAAGATGCGTCTTGTCGATGTCGGGACTGGACACGGGATCGTCCGCATGCGGCAACCGTGTCAGAGCCCGCGCATGCATGTCCGCGTAGGGTTGGGAATCGTAGGTGTCGAACGGTGTCGGCGGGTAGTTCAGCACAGTGGGATTGGTGTTGATCTCGAACACCTGGACGCGGCCGTCGACAATGGTGTAGTCGATCCGACCGTATGAAATCCTGGCCTTGTCGAAGATCGGCATCAGCGCAGCCGCGTGCGGATTGTCGCGAACATAGGCGGCGTGTTCGGCCAGCTGCTGTCCCGACATGCCTTTGCCCGGATCTTTAACAAACCACTGCTCGCTGGCGAAGCAGTGTTGCGCATAGCTGTGCTCGCCGATGCGATAGGCCGCGTATTTTCTATAGCTGCCGTCGGGCGCCGCTTTCGATCCGAACTCGACCACCATCGGGCGGACAAAATTCATCTTGCCGAGCTTCGAAAGCTCCTGGTCGAGCTCTGCTCGTGATGACAGCAGCCGCGGCGTTTTATAGGTCGCTCCGGCCTCGTCGCGCAGAAAGACAGGGAACCGCATCTTCTCGGGCAGTGTTTCCGGCCGGTATACGTTGAAACCATTGGTGCCATCCGAAAACAGCATGCGCAGCAGATCGAAACGCTGAACGGTTTGCCGGGGGTGATTGAATTGGAAGAGATCGGGCTGCTGCAGTCTCACGCGCTCGCAGAGATTGGCGCTTGCCTCGACCTCGGCATCGCTCAGGCGGTCCAAATCCGTCCAGATGGCCGAACCACGGGATATCCCGAGCAGACGCGCGCTTTCGTCATGGGGAACGACCCGGACAAAATCCTGCAGATCGGTGCGAAAATATAGCAGCAGGCTTGCCAGAGTGTTGGCATGTGAGCGATGACAAATGTAGAAAATCATGAAAACCCCCCTCCCTCATGTATCCTCAACGGCCGGCAGAAGGAAATCGCGCATTTCACGAACAACCACCCCCAGGATGACGGCCGTCACATTTCGTCACCTCGCAGAAGCCGATATCCCGCTCATGGTTGCGATGGAGACGGCGGCCTGGGGGTCGCTTGGCGCCAGCGAAGAGACGATCCGGCGCCGGCTTCTACTTGGGCACGTAATGATCGTGGCCATGGTCGAGAACGCTATTGCTGGTGCGATCTGCTTCGTGGAGACCAGCCAGGACCCTCGCCAGACGGAAAACTTCCCCAGGACTTTCGCCGCCTATTGTTCGCTTGCCAGGAGCGAACCGGCACGATCGCTCTACGTCTACAATCTTGGCGTGCGGCCGGAGTTTCGCGGCACCGACATGGCGCGCCGCCTCTTGTCACAGTTGATCGACCATGGCCGCCAGGTCGGCGTGCGTTGGCTGGTCGGCGATGGACGTTGCCCGTCTTATGCCGGAGCGCAGGACGACTTTCCCGACAAGGTTCGGCCGGATCCGGCATTTCGCCAGATCATCGATGACTGGCATCGCACAGGGGTAATGCCTTCAGTCAAGTCGATAACCAAGGACCCGCTTCTGCGCTTCTACAGGCGCGTTCTGCACTGTGAATTTCTGCATCTGGCACCGAACTTTCTGCCCGAGGACCTGAGCTCCGGCGGGTTTCGCGTCATCTTCGCAGTTGATCTCGACCCATGACAGCCGAAGTCGACCTTTTCGATCCGTTCACACTCGACGGCGATCCGTTTCCCGAATTCGCCCGTCGCCGCAATGCAGGTGGCGCCAGCTGGGGCAGGCCCCCTTACCCGGAAGTTGGTGAAGCGTTCTACGTGTTCAGCCACGCGCTTGTGTCGCAGGCCTTGAAACACCCCTTACTGCTGCAAGCGCCACCGGGCGCCTATCAGGAAATCAGGCAGAAGATCAGCGCCAATCCGGCCTTGGGTTTTTTGACCCGTTCCATGCTCTTGTCCGATCCGCCCAGGCACATCAGCTTGCGCCGCCCACTGGCCGGTTCGATGACGTTTGCCGCCGGCAGGGGACTGTTCGACCAGCTTGCGTCCAGGGCATCGCAACTCGTGCAGTCCGCCGTGCAAAAGCCGGAGTTCGATGCGGTCGCCGATATAGGCCTGCCGCTCGCCTTCGCCGGCCTGGAGCAGATCCTCGGCATCGGCATAGATGACCCATGGCGCACCGGCCACGATGCCAAGCTTATGGCCGATGCGCTGGATATGAGGGTTGGCGGCATCAATGAGGATGCAAACCAGGCCTGCCGTCGGTTGGAGGCATGGGTATTGCACGCGATAGAACGCGGCGCCATGCACCCAAATGGCATTTCTGCCCAGATGCTGGCTGAAGTCGATGCCGGTCGCTGGCGCAAAGACGATGCCGTTGCAAACATCGTGTTCCTGCTTTTTGCCGGCCAGGCGACGGTCGTGGACACGTTCGGCAATGCGCTGGTTGCGCTGGCAAATTCTCCGCGGCAGCTGTCGTTGCTTGAAAATGGGAATGTCGGTTGGTCAGCCGCGGCGGAAGAACTGCTTCGTTTCTGCGCGCCGGTCCAATATGCCGGGGCCCGCATCGCGGCGGATGATCTGTCGTTTGGTGGCGCAATCATAAAGGCTGGGCAGGCTGTCGTGCCCGTTCTGGGGAGCGCCAATCGAGATGTTTCAGTCTTTCCGACCGGCGATCGGCTGGATTTGGAGGCCGGCAGTTCATCGGCCTTCGCGTTCGGTACCGGACTTCATGCCTGCCTTGGCCAGCATGTTGCCCGGGTGGAGCTGGCAGTGTTGCTGGAGGCCTTGTTCACCTGGGCCAAAGGCTGGCGCCTGGATACTTCACGGGTTTCAAGGCGGCCTTCAGTGCTTTTCCACGGCCTGCAAACCGCTCCGATGATCCGGCGGGGCGATCGGCCACCCGCTTGAATTCCACGCTGCTTCTTAACACCGTGGGATCATCTGCCCGCTCACGACGTTGTGCGACAGGCGGATGAAGCCGAGTAATTGAGGGTCGTCGAAAATATCGATGTTGTGGCTTTCCCGATGGTCGATCTGGATCATCCTCGTCTCACTGACTTCAGTTGTCCGCGGACAACCGCATTGTCGAATTGTGCCTCCAATGTGTGCCTGGCCTTAGGCATGCGGATACCAGTGACGCTTTCGGTTAGGATCGCTATTCCCGTAAGGCTGCATCGCTACTCCTCAAGACGGCGGCTAATTGGGATCTTTACGCGCGAAACCAACCTCGGCCCGCGAAAGGCGTCTAGGTCCGGCAGGAGGCGAGGCGTTGCGCCAGGCGCACAAGTCCTTCGCACGACCCGATATCCACGGACAGCAGACTGCGGGCTCACGAATAGGCCATCCTATGCGCTCACTGTCGCCCCTGCTATCGTTTGATTGTCGACCCATCGCCGTGAGCCGGCCGGGATTCGGATTTCCGCCTAGGCGTTGTCCGCGGACAACCGCAACCTCGGACCTCAAATCCCACTTATAGTTAAGCGTTTGTAAAATGTTTACGAATCGGACCATACTGTAATTGCGCAGTTTGATTGAAATCCGCATCAAATGCGTAGTTCGAGGAGAGCAATGCTACAGGCGCTTACGCATGCCAGCGGGCAGGAACACCTGCCGTCGATGTTGTCCGCGGATTCTCTCGAATTGTCGCGGCAGCTTCAGCTACACCAACAAAAGATCTTCCCCCCAGCTTCCCAAAAAACGATCCGCCATTTCACACCTGCGGAGGCGGCATACTATATCGGCATCGGCGAGGGCTACCTAAGACAGGTAGCCTCGGCTGGAAATGGACCGGAACCATTGGCCAATGGTCGCCGGGTCTATTCTCCCGCGGACATGGAAAACATCCGTCGGTCACTCGACGAAAAAAACGGAACACCGAAATACGTTCCGATCCGTCGGCCTGGCGAGAAACTACAGGTCGTGGCCGTAATGAATTTCAAGGGCGGTTCGGCGAAGACGACGACTTCCGCACACTTGGCCCAGTTCCTCGCTTTGCGCGGCCATCGGGTTCTGGCAATCGATCTCGACCCACAGGCTTCACTGTCAGCGCTCTTTGGACATCAACCCGAACTCGATGTCGGCGAAGGCGAAACGCTTTACGGGGCAATCCGCTATGAAGAGCCGCGATCTATCTCTGAGATTGTGCGCGCCACTTACACCCAGAACCTACATATCGTGCCGGGTAATCTGGAACTCATGGAGTTTGAACACGAGACACCGAGAGCGATTACGACTGGGTCGGCGGAATCCATGTTCTTTGCCCGCATTGGAGAAGTGTTGACCGACATCGAGAGCTTGTACGATGTCGTAATTATCGATTGCCCGCCACAACTCGGTTTCTTGACCATGTCGGCGTTGTGTGCGGCGACGTCGGCATTGATAACCGTGCATCCGCAAATGCTGGATGTGATGTCGATGAGTCAATTCCTTGCGATGACCAGTGAGATGATGGCAGTCGTAGAAAGGGCAGGGGGACGTACCAGCTACGATTGGATGCGCTATCTCGTTACTCGCTACGAGCCGAACGATGGTCCCCAAAGTCAGATGACAGGCTTTATGCGGGCAATCTTTGGCAATCGAATGCTCCACAATCACATGCTGAAGTCGACGGCAATCTCGGATGCCGGGGTCACCAAGCAGACACTGTACGAGGTCGATCGACAGCAGTTCACCCGCGGCACGTATGACAGAGCGATGGAATCTCTAAATGCGGTCAATTCAGAAATCGAAGGCCTGCTAAGGACGACTTGGGGGAGGAAATAGTGGCCCGCAAGAATCTCATTGAGATTTCATCGGCAGATGAAGTGCCAACTCCTATGGCGGATATCAGACCAATCGCTGGCTTTGTAGCGCCGGCGATCCGTAGTGCTCCCATAGGAGGCATCACCAGAACCCTTGGTAACATCACGCAGAAATTTGAACGAGCGCAAGACCTCGAAAAGCAGCTCGCGGAAGGCAAGATAGTTGTCGAATTGGACCCAGCCTTGGTCGACGGGTCGTTCGTCAGTGATCGTCTTGGCATTGATCGGGTCGAACTGGCCGGCCTAGTTGCCCAGATCAACGAACATGGGCAGCAAGTGCCAATCCTTGTTCGGCCTCATCCGCAGGTAAACGGCCGATATCAAGTCGCATACGGACATCGTAGGCTTGCGGCGGTGAAAGAATTGGGCATCAAAGTTCGTGCCGTTATCCGTGAGTTGTCCGATGATCAATTGGTTGTCAGTCAGGGGCAGGAAAACAATGCGCGGACCAACCTATCATACATCGAAAGAGCATTATTCGCTGCCCGCCTGGAAGATCGGTCATTCTCCCGCGAAGTCATGATGGCGGCGCTAAACGTTGACAAGGCTGCCCTATCCAAAATGTTATCGGTTGTCCGCGTGATACCGATCGAACTGATAGAGGCAATCGGAGCAGCACCAGAGGTCGGACGCCGTCGATGGATGGAATTCGCTGAGAAGTTGCCAAAGGCGAAGGTTGAACTGCAGGCGGTGTTGACATCGTTGTCCGCGGACAACTCGAGCGATCAACGCTTTCAACAAGCTGTCAGTGCCCTCAACTCGCTTCCTCGAATTACCAGGGAAGGGGCCAGGACCAATCTCTGGGGGGCCAAGGACAAATTAGTTAGCGTCAACGTGAAATCGACGGCGAAGAAGGCGGTTGTGACCTACGAGGCAAAGGATGGTCCGAGCTTCGCGGCATACATTACGGGGCGACTGGATGACCTCTACGAGGCTTTCCGGAACTCCCAAAACCATCAATAGGAGAGTGAACCGCAAAAGAAAAAGGCCCCCAAGCGACTTTCGTCGTGGAAGCCCTTCTCCGTAGTAGCTGACTGAGAATCGCATCTTCACGAATCACTGTCAAGAGTCATTGGCGTCGTTTTGGCGAGCAGATTTCTTTTGCCTAATCGAGGTGAAGGAAAATGGAGACGGGTATTGCAACGACGCCCTTTGGGCGGCGGCCGATGTCGCTTGCCATGCTGGCAGCGCAAAACGATTCACGTGAAAT
>NZ_AYWT01000042.1:0-9282 GCF_000502915.1 Mesorhizobium sp. LNHC209A00 | reverse complement strand
CGTGCGTGTCGTTGCCGAGGACGGCACCTGGGGTCTGGTGCGGGCTTCGTCGAACAAGCCGGAACTGGTCGTGGTCGTCGAAAGTCCGGTCTCGTCCGAGCGTCGCCGCCAGATGTTCGATGCCGTCGACGCCGTGCTGCGCCGCAGTCCGGAAGTCGGCTCCTACAATCAGACTTTTTGACAGGCCCAAGCGGCAGAATGGCGGCTTGGTGCAACTGATTCATTGCAAAGTGGGACGACGGATCCTTGCATCCGCATGCTGCAGGGCAGGCTCTGCCGGGGTTCGCAGCGTCAAAGGTGTGCCGTAATGGGTCACCGGCAAAATGGTCCTTTAATTGCATCTCCCGTCCGGCGTCAGGGGTGAACCTTTGGCGAGCGCTGGGATAACCATGATGATCGCAAACTCACCGCAGCTCGGCTGCAACAGGTGCAAACTTCCTCTTGTCGGCGATGAGACACGACCATCGAATGTCTTGAGATGCCCCGGTTGTGGGGCTTCAGACACGTGCGAAAATGTGATGCTGGAGATCGACGAAAGGCGAGCCGAAGCACTTTCGCGCGCTCTTTGCCGTCCTGAAATGCGGAATGTAGGAACGGGTCGGAAAAGAGTGTACCGTTTCGCGCTTCTGTTTGGGGCAGGGCGGCTCGTGCGTGCCGACGTCAAAGATCGGCAGTAGCATTGCGCCGGCGGTCGGACCTTGCCTTGCCGTGCCGACAGCACCGGCAAGATCAGGTGCTTCTGGTGACCTGGTCGGGAGCGGCAATGGGAACCTGTACTCCTCGACGGTCAATTCTCTGCCAGGCTCTTCCTTAGGCAAACGATTTCTGGGCAGTATGCAGCCCTATCGTAGCTATCTGTACCGAGCAATGCAGGTAACGGCCCGCGCCGAGATCCATGGCAGCTGCCGGAGTACCCGCGGCTTCGAGAATTGTTCGGAGGATCTTCGTCCGTAAGGCTTACTTGAATACTTGCAAGACTATGATGCATACTTGAGGCCACAGATGGTCCTTGGCCGGGCGATCTCAGTGCTGAGCAAGTGGCACTCGGGCTACCGGTCGCCGTTAACGGAGCTCAACAATGACGCCCAAGCGCTTCACCCGCCCGGTTCAGGTATTTGTGGGGCTTGGTGTTGCGCATGAGGTGTCGTCTGTCATGGACGCCTATCAGCTTCTCGACGAATGGGTCGGGTTCCGCAGCCCAACACACGCGGCCACGCTTGCGCTTTTCCGGTCTGCCCTTGCAGACGACAAAGATGCTGAAACGGCTCGCCTTGCCTTTGAGGCATTCGCTCGATCTCGGGGAATTCTAGCCGCGGAGCCGATCGAGTCCTCTGGTGGTGCTGCAGAAGAGTGGATGACAGCCTATGACAGGCGGTCAGAGATCGTGGTGGACAGCTAACGCAGTCGCCCAACAGTGACCTAGGTTGGGCAAGACGACAGATAAACCAACGATCTCAATTCGTTTCGACGCGAAGCGCTTAGGTGATGACCCGCGGTGGCTTGCAAGCTCTGAACCTGTCCACACGAGGCCACCTTCGCCGGCGATCCCGCTACGAGCCTGACGATTTCTTGGCAAAATCGGCAAAGCTCAACCAGATACGGGCCCCGCGAGTTCGTCGGCCGCTTCACTGATGCCGCAGGCAGCCGCGCGCTCAAGCCAGACCCGGCCGGCCTCGGGGTCGCACTCGCCGGCCAGCCCTTTGACGAGGTAACGCCCGAGCATGAGCTGGGCTTGGCCATGCCCACGCCCGGCAGCGTCGGCGAACCATTTTTGCGCCGCCTTGTAGTCCACAGGCAGGGCCTGGCCAGCATCGTACAGCGCACCTAGCGCAAACATCGCACCAGCGTGACCGTCGTCGGCGGCCCCTTGGAACAGCTGCACTGCGGTCTCTGGCGTGCTCGTGCCGCCGCGCCCGTTGAGCAGCATCTCGGCAAGCGCGACCTGCGCATCGAGGACGCCAGCATTGGCCGCCCGGGCAAACCAGACGCGGGCCTGCCTTGGATCGGTCGCTACGCCGCGGCCATCCTGGAGGAGGCGGGCATACATATATTGCGCCTCCCCGACACCTTCGGCGGCCCGCCTCAGCCACTGCGCCGCTTGTCCCTCATCCTGGCGCACGCCAACGCCTTTGGCGAAGCAGAGCCCGAGATTGAATGCTGCAATCAGGTCGCCCGATGAGGCGGCGGCCTCGAACCAACCGGCAAGGCTTGCGCGGTCATCGGGCTCGCCGGCTCCTCCGAGCACGAGATTGGCGAGGTCTATCTGTGCGTCCTGATTGCCCGCATTCGCGGAGGCGCGCAGCCAGCGTGCTCCCTCTTCGACGTCCTCAGCCACGCCGTTCCCCGTTAGGTAGAGAGAGGCCAGGGCGCGGGCGGCGGCCTGGTGACCCGCTTCGGCCGCCCGCCGATACCAGTTGGCGGCTTCCGCGAAATCGGGCCGCTGCGTTTTCACATAGCGATCGCCCAGGAGATAGGCGGCCTCGACATTGCCGGCTAAGGCGGCACTGCGCATCCAGGCCTCGCCAGCAGCGGGATCATGGTCGACGAGGCCCCCGTCAATCAGTGCCAAGCCCAGCCGGAACTGGGCGGAGGGAAGGCCCTTCTCCGCGGCGGCCTGATAAAGTTGAGCGGCCGCCGCCAGGTCGCGTGAGACGCCGAGCCCGTGCTCGGTTAGGACCGCCAGAAGATAGGTTGCGGTCGGCAGGCCGGCGTCGGCCGCGCGTCGTACCTCGGCCGCGATCCTGACCCGGTGTTCGCGATTGCCACGCCGGGCGAGCGACAGGGCTAGGCCAAGACATCCTTCGGCACAGCCGGCGGAAGCCGACTTCTCGTACCACTGATGCGCGGCTTCTGCATTGCGCATCGGCTTAGGACCGCTGGTGAGGATATAGCCAAGGATAGCCTGTCCGGTTGGCGAGCCCGCCTCGGACGCCTTGGTGGCCAGTTCGAAGGCTGCCGTGAAGTCCGGTTCGCCTGGGCGGTCCCGTTTGAACAATTCTTCCGATCCGGCGCCTTTACTGGCGGCTTCCGCCGCGACCAGCCCGGTGACGTAGAGGGCGGCAAGGAGCGCCTGCGCATCGGCGCTGCCGTGGTTGGCTGCCCGCAGCAGCCAACGCGCCCCTTCCACACGGCTGGGCGGCACACCCGATCCCTCGAGATAGCAACGCGCGACCCGGTACTCGGCGTCGACCATCCCAGCGCGCGCCGCTACCGCCATAAGCGGAAAGGCTTCAGCGGGCTTGCCGCTGTCATAGAGCTGGATCGCCCTGCGCAACGCTGCCGCAGGGGAGGCAAGACCAGCCAGCCGATCTAGGATTGTCATCGAGTCTCGGTTCCTCCAGTGCTCTACGGCTCCCGCATCGCTTCCTGACCGATCGGGAGCATCGCACCGAGAATGTACTTGAGCACTGTGCGCCGGCCGACCCTTACGTCGGCGGTCACCGGCATGCCGGGGCTGACGCTGAAACCGGCAGGCACGCCGTGGAGGGCGACCTGATCGATGGAAATGCGCACGCGATAGAACGGCTCGGCGTCGGAAGGCAGCATGGCCAGCGAGCTGTTTGGATCGCGCGCTTGCTCCTGGGCAGAAAAGGAATCCGGGCTGAGCGTCCGCACGGTGCCATGCGCGAGCCCGTATTGCGAATAGGGGAAAGTGTCGAACTTGATGACCACCTGGTCGCCGACATGGACGAAGCCGCTGCTGCGGCCGACGATGTTTGTCTCGATCTCGAGCGGCGCGTTAGCCGGCACGAGCGTAATCAAGCGTTCGCCGGACTGCAGGACCGAACCGACCGAGACCTTGGCCACCGATTGGACGGTGGCGTCGGCTTCACTCTTCAATTCAACCAACTGCTTGCGCAGCTTTGCCTTGTTGAGAAGTTCGCGGGCGTCGGATATCCGCGAACTCGCCTCCGAAAGGCTTTGCGAGACATCGGCTCGCCATCCCTGAATGTAGCCGTCGCGCTCGGCGGCCACGGCCTGCTGCTGGAGCCTTGCGGCTTGGGCCGTCTGCTCGGCATTGCCAAGAGACCGGGACATTTCGGCGCGATTGTCCTCGGCCAGCAGTGTGTTAAGGCGGCTGCCCACCTGCCGTGCTTCGAGCTGCTTGCGCATCTGTTCGATCGAGGCCGCCACTGCGAGCCGCTGGCGGTAGCCGTCGGCATCCGACAGCGAGCGCGAGATCACGGAACCGAGTTCGTCGCGCTGGCGGTCGAAATTTTCGACCTTGGCGTCGTAAACCGCCTTGCGGCGTTCAAAGATCGATGCCTGCAGCGTCCAGCTTGGGTCCAAACCATCATAGTTGAAGACCTTGCCGTCTGCTTCCGCCTTCAGGCGCGCCACTTCGGCTTCAAGCGTCGAAACCTGCATCGCAAGCGCCGCCAGGTCGGCTGAAGCAAAGGTCGCATCGAGGCGAGCAAGCACTTGACCGGCCTGAACGTGCTGTCCCTCACGAACGTCGATCGAACGCACGATCGCCGTCTCCAATGGCTGCACGAGGATGTTGGGCGCGTTTGACACCACCAGCCCCCTTGCCGTCACAACCTGATCCACGGGTATTAGTCCTGCCAGGGCGATCAGCGCCATGACGAGGCTGGCAATGATCCAGACGATGCCGCGCGCGGTGCGCGGAATGGGTGCATTGGTGACGGCGCTCGACGGCCACTGGAACTCGAGTATGGCCGGGGTTGTCGGATCTCTCGTTTCCATCCGCTGCCGTCGGGCGGGGAGGGCGATGATCGAGGTGCTACTCATGGGTTACCGGACCTGAAGCGTATATTGTCTTGGCATCGTCAAACCAGCCGCGGCGGGATGGCGACCGGACGGCCTTGGCGGCCATCGAGATGCCGGTTTTGCTGCGACCACAGCTGGCGATAGAGCGTGCATCGCTCGAGCAGCGTCGCGTGCGGTGCGACGTCGAGCACCTTACCTTGATCCATGACCAGGATATTGTCGCATTCTGTCAGCGAGGACAGCCGGTGCGAAACGATGATCATGGTGCGCCCGCTGGCGATGCGCATGAGGTTCGCGCTGACCACTGCCTCGCTCTCGGGGTCGAGTGCGCTTGTCGCTTCGTCGAGGATGAGGATTGTCGGATCATGGATGAGGGCGCGTGCGATCGCCAGCCGCTGCTTTTGACCGCCCGACAGATTGGGCGAACCTTCCTCGATATAGGTGTCGTAGCCATTGGGCATTCGCTCGATGAATTCCTGGGCGCCGGCCAGATGCGCGGCTCGCATGGCGTCCGAAAGCGTCAGTCCTGGGCGCCCGGCGATGATGTTGTCACGGATCGAGCCGCGGAACAGAAAATTGTCCTGCAGCACCACGCCAAGCCCTTGGCGAAGATGGCGCAGGTTGATCTCCTTGAGGTCGACGCCGTCGAGCTTGAGGAAGCCGCTGTAATCGCGGTTTATCCCCTGCAGCAGGCGCGCGATTGTCGATTTCCCGGACCCGCTGCGCCCGACAATGCCAAACATGGTGCCGGCAGGAATGTGGAAGCTGACCCGGTCGAGCGCGGGCGTCTTTGTCGCGATATAGCTGAAGGTGAGGTCGCTGAACGCGACCTCGCCGACGAGCTTGGGTCTCAGGCCGGTGGAATTCGAGCTGCTCTCCAGCGGCCGGTTGAGAACCGACGCTGCCTCGCCGATCGCCGCGCCGACCTCCTCGTAGTCTTCAACCAGTCGCGCCAAGCCGACTAGCGGCTGCGCCACGCGCTGGGAGATCATCATGAAGGCGAACAGGCTGCCGACCATGTAGCCGGAACGGTCGTTCATCGCGAGATACGCGCCGATCAGCATGGTGCCGAGCACCATCACGCGTTCGATCGGCGTGACCAGGGTCTGCGGCCAGCTGGCGAACTGGCCGAAGGCGAGACGGGCCTTTCCCGCTTCGGCCACCCGCTCATCCCAGAGCGCCTTGCGCTGTGGCTCGAGGCCGAGCGCCTTCACCGTCTTGATGCCGACGACAGTTTCGCCGAGCGCGGCCGACTTCCAGGTCTCGGCTTCGACCACCCGTTGGTACCTGCGGCGCAGCGGCTTGAGATAGGCGAGGATGATCAGCATGATCACGACCGCGCAGGCCACCACGATCCAGGCCAGCGTGACGTTGATATAGAACATTACGGGCACCAGCACGCACAGCGTGATCAGGTCCAGGAACGTGCTGAGGAGCTTTCCGGTCAGGAATTCGCGGATACGATAGACCTGGGCGAGATGATACATGGTCTCGCCGGCTGGATGGCGCTCGAAATAGTCGAGCGGCAGGCGCAGGAGCCGGCTAAAGACGTGCAGATGCAGCTTGGTGTCGAGACGGGCGCCGACGACGTTGATGATCATTCGCCGCGCATGGCCAAGCAGGGTCTCGTAGACGAAGACCACGGTAATGATCGCGGACAAGAGCACCAGGGTGGAGAGGCTGTTGAACTGCAGCACCTTGTTGACCAACGTCATGACCATCAGCGGCGGCAAGATGGTAAGGACACTCAGCGTGAAGGATGCAATGGCAATGTCGCGCAGGGGACGGCTTTCTAGCCGCACCAGTTCGGCCAGCCAGTGCAGGGTGAAAGGCGCGTCCGCCGCCACATGCGACCGTGTCGGGCGCAGCAGCACGGCCTCGCCCGTCCACACCTGTGACAACCGCAGCTCGTCGACGGCGGTGACCTCGCCGTCGTCTGGCGCATCGGCACTTTTGAGGAAGACGACGTTGCGCTCGGCACTCGCGCCGGTAAGGAGACCCGCGCCGCCATCGTTGAACAACAGGACGACCGGTCCGGTGTCCTGGAACCGCAAGAGGTGGGTCCAGCGGATGTGAATGGCGCGCGACCACATGCCGGCGTTCTGCGCCCACTCGGAGAGATCGGCGGCGCTGGGGACCGGGTTCGCCGTCCTGAATTCGGAGGGGTCGAGTTCGACGCCATGATAGCGGGCTGCCCGCAGTACGGCCTTCAGGCGTGCGCCGAGCTGGTCGAGCTCGGCGGGACCGCCGGGCGGGTTCTGGCCGTCCGCCTGGCGAGCCGCGGCCTCGACTTCGGTGCCGGCGTGGATCGGGAGCGGCTGGTTCTCTGCGTTTGCGGGGACGTTCACCATGGGCTTGTCATCCGGTATACAGCGCCAAGGACCAGAATGCCCAGGCCGAGGCGTTTGCCGAGGTTCGCGGCAATGGCACACTGTACTCCGAACTGATCGGGAGCGCGACTCTCATGGCATTTCCTCTCTCCGGATGATGAACGCGCGGATGCCGATTTCCACGGCCCGCGCGTCCTTTTTCCAGACTGGACGAGTTCCCGTCCGTCCGTTCTGCTCACTCATGCGGCTTCAAGAGATCCTTCAGGGTCGTCTTGACGGTATGGTCATTGCTGGCGTAGCCGGCGCCAGGCTTGGTCTGGTCGGAGGTAAGATCCGTGCTCGCCCCCGTCGGCTTGTTTTGGTTCTGACCGGATCCGCTGATCGTCTTGAGGACGTTGAGCAGGTCTGTCGTCACCGATGTCGCTGCAAGCCCAATCAGGTTGCGGAACGACGCTTGGCCGCCGGGGTCACTGCCGTTGCCGCTCGAGCTCGACGGCAGGAATTGCGTCGTGTCCTTGAGGCCCAGCGTGCTCGCCGTGACGTTGGCTTTGGGGCCGCCGTTTCCGTTGCCGGAGTTGCCCTGTCCCTGATGTGAGCTGTTGTCGGCATTGTTATGGTCCCCGGAATTGCCCGGCGCGGGCTGTTCTCCGTTGCCGTGGCCGTTATTGGCATGACCAGTGTCACCACCACCCGAACCGGTTCCTCCGGTCGGGCCTGTCGAACCTTGCGAGCCTGTTGCCCCGGTCGCTCCAGTGGCACCGGTCGAGCCTGTAGCGCCGGTCGAGCCAGTGGCGCCAGTCGAGCCGGTTGCACCGGTATGACCTGTCGCACCGGTCGAGCCCGTAGTACCCGTCGAGCCAGTCGCTCCGGTATGACCTGTCGCACCAGTGGAACCCGTAGCACCCGTCGAGCCAGTCGAGCCAGTCGAGCCGGTCGAGCCGGTCGAGCCAGTCGCACCGGTCGAACCAGTCGCACCCGTCGAGCCAGTCGTTCCGGTATGGCCAGTCGCACCTGTGGAGCCGGTTGCACCGGTAGACCCTGTGGCACCGGTTGCTCCAGTCGACCCGGTCGAGCCTGTTGCTCCGGTCGAGCCAGTCGCGCCGGTCGAGCCTGTGGCACCCGTCGAACCCGTTGCTCCTGTCGCCCCGGTAGAACCAGTGGCACCTGTGGAGCCGGTTGCACCAGTAGACCCAGTAGACCCAGTTGAACCGGTTGCTCCAGTCGAGCCAGTCGAGCCTGTTGCTCCGGTCGCCCCCGTGGAGCCGGTGGCACCGGTATGACCAGTCGCGCCAGTGGAACCCGTGGCACCGGTTGAGCCGGTCGCTCCGGTTGCACCGGTATGACCTGTCGCACCGGTCGAGCCCGTAGCACCCGTCGAGCCTGTTGCTCCGGTCGAGCCTGTTGCACCCGTATCGCCGGTCGCACCAGTAGCACCGGTTGCTCCAGTCGACCCGGTCGAGCCAGTCGCTCCGGTTGCACCCGTCGAGCCGGTGGCACCAGTCGCCCCGGTCGAGCCTGTTGCTCCGGTCGAGCCAGTGGCACCGGTCGAGCCGGTGGCGCCGGTCGGGCCAGTTGCGCCGGTCGAACCCGTGGCACCGGTCGAGCCAGTCGCTCCGGTTGCACCGGTATGACCTGTCGCACCGGTCGAGCCCGTAGCACCCGTCGAGCCAGTCGCTCCCGTTGAGCCCGTGGCGCCTGTGGCTCCAGTTGAGCCAGTTGCGCCGGTATCACCAGTCGCACCTGCGGCGCCGGTTGCTCCGGTCGAGCCTGTGGCACCGGTTGCTCCAGTCGAACCCGTGGCGCCGGTTGCACCAGTCGAGCCCGTGGCGCCGGTATCGCCGATCGCACCTGTGGCGCCGGTCGCACCTGTGGCTCCTGTTGCTCCGGTCGTGCCCGTTGCGCCAGTATCGCCGGTCGAACCCGTGGCACCGGTTGCTCCAGTCGAACCCGTGGCGCCGGTATCGCCGGTCGCACCTGTGGCTCCGGTTATTCCGGTCGAGCCGGTAGCGCCAGTCCAGCCTGTGGCTCCGGTATCCCCGGTTGCTCCAGTTGCACCCGTAGCGCCGGTGTCACCGGTCGGGCCTGTGGCCCCGGTAGCTCCAGTCGAACCCGTGGCACCCGTATCGCCGGTTGAGCCAGTCGAACCAGTTGCACCAGTCGAACCCGTGGCCCCTGTATCGCCAGTCGCACCTGTGGCACCGGTTGCTCCGGTCGAGCCTGT
>NZ_AYWT01000041.1:0-9700 GCF_000502915.1 Mesorhizobium sp. LNHC209A00 | reverse complement strand
GTGATCGCCGCTTTTGAATAGTCATCGCAACCTCCAATGTCAGAGTGTTGCGACGACCGTTTGAATCCGCCTTGGCTTCCCCTGTCGCTGTGGTGGACCAGGCCGCCGCCATGGACGGGGCGCCGGTCATGGAGCGCCTGTTCCAGGGCATCGAGAACGAAGCCGGCATGGGCGGTCCTGCTCGCCCGCCAGCCGACGATGCGACGGGCATAGGCGTCGATGACGAAGGCGACATAGACGAAGCCGGCCCAGGTCGCGACATAGGTGAAGTCGGAGAGCCAAAGCCTGTTCGGGGCCGGGCATGGAACTGTTGACCTGATCGAGCGGACAGGGAGCGGCCTTGTCGCTGATCGTGGTCTTCACCGGCTTGCCGCGGATCGCCCCTTCGAGACCCATTTGGCGCATCAGCCGCGAGACGGCGCAGCCGGCGACGTCGAAGCCTTCCCGCCTCAGCTGCCGCCAGACCTTGCGCACCCCATAGACCCGGAAGTTCTCCTCGAACACGCGCCGCACCTCGACCGTGAGTTCCTCATCGCGCTTCGCCCGCGCCGACAGCCGGGAGGGATCGCGTCCCTTGGCGACATGGTCGTGGTAGGTCGACGGGGCGATCGGCAGCACCTTGCAGATCGGCTCGACCCCATGCGCCTCCCGGTGATCGTCGATGAACGCGATCATGGCTTGAACGGGCGGCCGAGCTCCGCCTGGGCAAAATATGCCGACCCCTTGCGCAGGATCTCGTTGGCCTGCCGAAGCTCCCGGTTCTCCCGCTCCAGAGCCTTCAGCTTCTCGGCAACCTCGGTGGGAAGGCCGGCGCGCACGCCGCTGTCCACCTCAGCCTTCTTCACCCACTCATTGAGCGACTGCGCCGTGCAGCCGATCCTTGCCGCGATCGAAGACACCGTCGCCCAGGGCGAACCATGCTCGCTTTCGTGATCCAAAACCATGCACACCGCTCGGGCGCGCACCTCGGGAGAAAACCTGTTCGTCGTCTTGCTCATGATGGCTCCACCTTCTCAAGGTTTGGAGCCTCCGGCAAACCCGGCGCGGTTCAGACTGCCGGCCCTTCCTATCTACATCTCGCGTGGACTTAGGCTTCGTGGACAAAGCTTCACGCTAGACTCTGTCACTGATTCAAGGCTGTCTTTTGGAGGCAGGGTTGGGCGACCGGATTGGGTATCGGACGAGGAATGGGCACTGATCGGGCCGCTGCTGCCAGCAGAGCGGGGTCGAGGGTGCCGTCCGGCGCAGGATAATCGACGCTATTTCGAAGGCATGATGTGGATGGCCCGAACCGGGGCGCAATCGCGTCATCTGCCTGATGAATATGACAAGTGGAACAGTGGAACAGCGTCTTCCGCCGATCCCGGCGATGGGTCGCGACGGGGGTGTTCGATGCGCTGCTCGAAACGCGCTCGCCGAGATGGTGGAACGCGATGCCACCGCCGACATGATCGATAGCACCGTTGTCCTCGCATCATTGTGCAGTCGGCATAAAAGGGGACTCAGGAAACTGAGGCGCTTGGCCGATCGCGCGACGGCTTCACCACCAAACTCCATGCGCGGTGCGACGGAAAAGGCCGACCTCTCGGCTTCGGCCTGACATCTGGCCAGGCGCATGATATTAAAGGCTTCGGCCCGCTGTTTCGAATGATCGCCGACCGTATCGAGGCGCTCCTGGCGGACAAGGGCTATGAATCCGACGCCATCCGTCAAGAGATCGCCAAAGCCGGTCATCCCCGCCAAAAGCCGCCGCACCCCCACCCCGCATGATCGCGAGAAATACCGTTGGCGCAACCTCATCGAGCGCCTGTTTAACAAGCTGAAGAACTGGCGCCGTATTGCCACACGCTACGAAAAGACCAAGGAATCCAATCTTGGCTTTGTGGCGCTCGCCTCAATCAAACTATGGCTGCCCTTTCTCCACGAAGCCTAGCGCAGCTTGTCCCTTCGACCCTTCGAAACAGCGACACAAACCATCTTGACATACAAGGTATACCTGGTGTACTATATGTAGAGAATTTCACTTGATTGGTTTTCGCCAAGTGCACAAGGTTTCAAGTCCTAGTGGTTCAAACTCCAAAAACCATCCGAGGGTAAGATGCTTGTTCCCCGAACTGAGCCTCAAAATAGACAGTGGTCCAGCGCCGCGTATGAAGTTGATGCGGGCATTGGAAGTCGAGCACATATTGGAATGGTCGTTTTCGACTGTGATCAGACGTTGTCGCATGAGGCCAGAGCGATGCTGGCAATCGCGGGCGTCGCTATATATGAAAGCCGCATATCGTCGCACGATGACAGTAATCAGCCTCTTACCAGTGGCGCCCTTGCGGACGGCTTTGTTGGACTTGATGAAGCCGTCCGGCAAATTAACACGACGCGTCCATCGAACGTCGTAGCGCTCGGGTGTACGTCTGCGGCAATGGTGATCGGACCCGATGAACTCGAGCGACGTGTCCGTAGTGTCCATCCACAAGCTCATGTGACTGACCCCTTTACGGCTATTCTGGCTGCTCTACGGGTCCTCAACTCTGTTCGAGTCGGATTCGTATCGCCGTATCCCGCCGAGATCGCGGAGGACATGGTTAATCGAATTGAAACTGCCGGCATTTGGGTGCCGACGGTCAGCACATTCCACAACCAAGGCGGGTTCGTCAGAGGTGATGCGCCATTTATCTCCCCGGCAAGTATTGTCGCCGCCGTGCATCGGATAGTCGAGCGCGAAGACATCGACACCGTCGTTATCGCCTGCACTCAGATGCGGGCCGCTGCAACCATCGACGAACTTGAACGGCAAACGGGCAAAGCGGTCATTTCATCCAACCAGGCACTATGCTGGCACGCCTTGCGCTTGGCTAAAGTCAGCGACGTTGTTCTAGGTTGGGGGCGCCTGTTTGAAGCCGATTTGTAGGCGCTGAGGAGGCTTATCACAGTCCTCATGAAGGCGCTTAGATCCTAGAACGGCTCGCATCAAGGGGCAATGACTTTGCTCTCAAATGCAGTCGTGGAACTACCCGATTTTCCTGGGCTGTACGTGTAGGGGAATGCTTGCCCTTCCGTGGCGATGGAATCATCTCGACAGGAACCGCGGATAGGCCGAGCGACGTCCGTACCTCTCGCGTTAGAGAGGTTTCTCGCAACCAAAAAGGGGAATATAGAATGAAGAACTTCAATATGGGCCGCAGGGTAGCACTGCTGAGCGCGATAGCACTTACCTTAATCGGCGTCCTGACGCCTGGAGCTCAGGCTCAAAGCCTAAAAGAGCAGGTCGAGAAGGAGGGCAAGCTGACCATCGGTATCTCGAACACCTGGCCATGGGGCTTTAAAGACGAAGGTGGTGTTGCTACCGGTATTTACCCTGACGCGCTGAGGGAAGCCACCCAGAAACTGGGAGTCAAAAATGTCGACTTCGTCATCATGGAGTGGGGTGCGCTGATCCCCAGTCTTCTGTCACGAAGGATTGATGCCATCGCCGCGGGTATGGCCATCACGGTCGAACGTTGCAAGCAGGTCAGCTTTTCCGACCCAGTCGAAGCCAGCCGCAATTCCGCCCTGGTGAAAAAGGGTAATCCACTGAATATCCATGGCTATGTAGATATGGCCAAAAATCCGAATGTCCGTGTCGGCGATATAAGGGGTGCCTCGACTACGGAGGACGCAATCGCCGCAGGAGTCCCGAAGGACCGTATTCAGTTGTTTCAAGACCAAACTGCAGGTCTGGCAGCGATTCTTGCAGGTCGTGTCGATGCTCTCTTGATGTCAGGGGGCACGATAGCGGGCATGTTGAAAGATCCCAATGTGAAGGGACTAGAACGCGCAACACCGTTCCAAGGGCTCATTGTGAACGGCAAAGAGAAGATAGATCCCAGCGCAATCGCTTTCCGACCGCAAGACGCTGAGTTTCGCGATCTGTTTAACAAGAGCCTGGCTCAGGTGAAAACCGATGGCACCGTCGAGAAGATCATGTTGAAGTACGGTTTTACAAAGGACGACCTAGCACCAACAGGCCTCACGGCAAAAGATGTTTGCAAAGAGGAATATCGTTAGGGGCGAGCAGAGTTGTTTCTCGCCAGGTCGAGTTCCAAAAGAAGCCTCTCGCAATGACCTAAGACAAACAACTGGAGCGGTTTGTTACGGCAGACCGCTCAATTGCACCTTGTCCGCATTCCGGCCGCAGCCCAGAAAGCCGTGTTAGCTACTGTCAGCCGATTAGGAAAAACAAATGAACGCAACGCCAACTCTAACAGCTGAAGCAGCCTCCACATCTTCATCCTTTGAGCACATACTGTTTCCGCGCAGTCCGATTCATGAGGATGCCTGCTTGCTTGCGCGGTTCCTCTCCGATCTTAAGTACGAGGATATTCCCACTGATGTTATCGATACGGCGAAGTTGATCGCCCTTGACACGCTTGGGTGCATCGTGGCGGGCACGGATACTCCGCTCGGCGAGAAGATTTTGGCTGCATATGCCGGATCCGACGAGAACGGCTGCTGCGTCCCAGGCACGCCCACAAAGCTTGCTCCGTCGCTTGCCGCTAAGGTCAATGCATGGTTGGCGGATGTGCTCGACTACGAGGACGACGCAGCTGGCCACCCAAGTGCCACTGTCATTCCGGCGGCCCTTGCCATGGCAGAACACATTGGCGCTACACCTCAACAGTTTCTAGCAGGCGTGGTAGCTGGCTATGAGGCGGGCTTGCGATGGCACGACGCCACACAGGCCAGTCCCGATGTTTATCGGCGATTTGCCGTCTATCACGCGTGGCACGGCATTGCAGCCGGTGCAGCCGCCATGACTGTTGCCGGGGGTACTGAAGAGCAGTTTCGCTCCGCGTTGGGACATGCTGCCGCAAACACGAATATTCCTCTTTGGTATGTTCAGTACGGCCGACCGGCGCATGCGCTGAAAGCGAATTATGGCCAAATGGCGCTGGGAGGACTCGATGCTGCAATTTGCGCTCGGCGCAACATCGTCGGTCCTTTCGCCATGTTGAGCGATGCCGAGAGGGGCTTCGCGATGATCATCGGATCCGACAAGTTCCAGTCTAAACAGTTGTCGGAGGAGCTATCTACCGTGTGGCGGATACGGGAATCAACCCTCAAGGCGTACCCCTGTTGCGGCTTTCTTCACACAACAATCGAGGGAGTTTCAAAGCTCGTTGCGGCTCACAAAATCGATTATGAAAACGTCGCAAAGCTCAGAATTAGCACGTTCAAAAGGATTCCGGAATGGTTCTCAGACGCCGCTCCGGCTTCTGACATAGATGCCCAATTCTCCGTGCAATACGTCTCAGCCATGGCTCTTCTATCAATTGAGGTGGGAAGGGAGTGGTATTCGCCTCCGATGATGCGGGATCCGATCGTCTCGGATTTGATGCAAAAGATCGAAGTCGAAGTAGACCCAATCGCAGAAAAAGCGTTCTGGGAAATCGATCAGAACATGTCTTCGGTGACCATTGTTACGAAGAGCGGCGAGAGTTTCAGTTTGACAGTTGATTGGCCAGACGGTCATTGGAAATGGCCTCGAAAGCTATCCAAGAGCGAGAATAAGTTTCGGCGAAATGTGCGGGGAACCGCACTTGAGACGCGAGGTGATGATATCATCGAACAAGTGATGAATATCGATAGGTCAAACTCTTTGAATGGACTTTTGGATTTGTTGGCTCCGGTTTGAGATTCAGCGTGCGGCAAAGGCTTGAGCGGCAAGGCACAAGCCAAGGCACTATCCCATCCCGCATTCGCAAGCCTCTGAATAAGATCTTAGATGCAGGCCCGCCACCAGCAGGAAAGCGGTTCATCGCCAATCACCGGGTGTAGGGCACCCATCCACGAACGAACTCTTGAAGCAGATTGCCGGCTATCGATCTCGTAAGGGACGTCGTCTCAAACATTGCGTCCACTGAGGCAAATCAGGTGAAGCATCTTTGCGAGTTCAAGTCGACGATTCGGGAGATTGATCGGTCGCCGCAGCTGATAGCGGCGATGGCGGAAAAAGTCCAAAGCTGCGTGCCCATCACTGGAAGACGGGAAGCGTGAAGCTCACCCCATCTGGCGTTCCAGGGGAGATGTTTCTGGGAATGTTCCCTATCGATTAGCGGCATAATTCCCGCACATGATCCTTCGCTCCGCATGGGTCGAGAATGCGAAGCACGGCAATTTCGTCAGCACCAAGGGGATGACATGATTTTCAATTCACCTGTCCGGCCTAGAGAAGTGCCGGTCCGATCCCATGAGGTCGTAATAATTGGAGGAGGCATCGCCGGAACGAGCCTTGCCTATCATCTTACGAAGCTCGGGAAAAAGGATGTCGTGATCCTAGAGCGGCATACGCTTACATCTGGCACAACCTGGCATGCTGCGGGCTTGGTTATGCAAACTCGCGGCACCCATGCTCTGACTGAAATCGCGAAATACAATGCCGAGCTATATGCCTCGCTCGCAGCGGAAACCGGTCAAGCCACAGGATTCAAGCAGAACGGGACCCTTGGCGTGGCTCGCACGAAAGATCGTCTTTATGAAACGGCGCGCAATGCGTCGGTCGCAAAAAGTTTCGGACTGGAAGCTCATATGATCTCACCGCGGGAGGCGAAAGTACTCTATCCGGCAATCGATTCGTCGATCATCGAGGGGGCCGTCTTCATACCTAAGGATGGGCAAACAAACCCAATCGATACGTGCATGTCTTTGGCTGCAGGCGCAAAACAGAACGGAGCCAAGATTCTTGAGAAAACTGAGGTAACCGACCTTTGGTGCACGCTGGGTGAGGCATATCAACTTCGTACTAGCTACGGCGTTATCGAAGCCGAAACTCTGGTTCTTGCATGTGGCCTTTGGACACGAGACCTCGCGGCGAAATTGGGGGTGCGGGTGCCCCTTTACGCTGCTGAGCATTTTTACGTTGTTACCGAGCCACTGGACTTCGTGAAGCCCACTTTGCCGGTCCTTCGAGACACTGACGGGCACGTCTATGCCAAGGAAGACGCGGGCAAACTGCTGATCGGCGCATTTGAGCCGTGGGGCAAAGCGCTCCCGATGGAGAACTTTTCGAAAGATTCGCCCTTCATTGAGCTATGGGAGGACTGGGATCATTTCGAATTGCCCATGACAAAGGCGATAGAGATGATGCCCGCCCTGCAAAGCGCTGGAATTGCTAAGTTTTTCAACGGGCCAGAAAGCTTCACGCCGGATCTCCTCTTCATGATCGGTGAAGTGCCTGGCATGAAAAATCTCTTTGTATCAGCGGGGTATAATTCGGAAGGTATCGAATTTGGCGCGGGCGCGGGCCGCGCTTTGGCTGAGTGGATCGTCTCCGGCGCGCCCCAGATGGACGTCAGCTTTATCGATGTTGCGCGCTTCCACCCCTTTCAGATCAACAAGAGGTATTTACGGGATCGGATACCCGAGGTCTTGGGTCTACACTACAAGATTCATTGGCCTGGGCATCAGCGCGCGACTTCTCGTGGTGTGCGCAAGAGCGCTCTTCATGACCGGTGGGTTAAACTCGGCGCCAGCTTCGGCGAAGGGATGGGCTGGGAACGACCGATGTGGTTCGCCGGCGCAGGCGAGCCTACTGAAAATGTCTATTCCTACGCCGAACCCAATTGGTTCAAATATACTGCGCAGGAATGCCTAGCAGCGCGATCGGATGCGGTTCTTTTCGACCAGAGCTCGTTTGGTAAACACCTTATCCAGGGGCGCGACGCTTGCAAATTTCTTCAAAGGATTTGCGCGGGGAATGTCGATGTTCCGGTCGGTAAGCTCGTATACACACATATGCTGAACGACAAGGGCGGGATTGAAACGGATGTCACCGTAAACCGCTTGTCGGACAATCAGTTCCTGATCATATCTTCAGCGACGGTCCATCCGCGTGACAAGGCGTGGATTACGAAGCACATTACCGACGACTGGAATGTGACTCTCACAGACGTAACATCTGCATACGCGGTAGTATCTTTGCAGGGACCGAAATCGCGCGATATTCTGGGGCGGGTGACCGATACAGATTTGTCGAACGAAGCCTTCCCATTTGCCACCAGCCAAGAAATTGATGTGGGTTATGCCCGCGTTATAGCCAACCGGCTGACGTACATTGGGGAGCTCGGCTGGGAGCTTCATATTCCCACCGAGATGGCGCAGCATGTGTTTGATGTGCTGTGGGACGCTGGCAGGGAACATGATCTGAAACCAGCCGGATATCACGCACTTGAACATCTCCGTTCCGAACGAGCGTATCGAGAGTATGAGCTGGATCTGACACCGGTGGATACATTGCTCGAAGCCGGTTTGGGTTTCACTATCGACTGGAAGGCGGGAGACTTCATCGGGAAAGAGGCGACTGCGGCGCAGAAGGCATCGATGCCGCTCAAGAAGCGCTTGGTGTCGTTTAAGCTGCGGGATCCAAAACCCATCCTGTTTCGTGAGGAGCTTGTACGACGCAACGGCGAGATCGTTGGCTACATCTCTTCGGGAGTGAAAAGCTTCACGCTCGGGACGTCGATCGGATTAGGTTATGTTAACCATCCCGAGGGTGTGACAAAAGATCTGATCGAGAACAGTCGTTGGCAGATCGAAATTGCTGGCCAAGTTTATGACGCTGACGCTTCGTTGCAAGCCTTCTTCGACCCGTCGGGCGAGCGTCTGCGACGATAACCCTAAGGTTTGGCCGCTCTGTCACCGATCGGCCCCTCGACGTCGGCTCCCCTAAATTCCGCCAACCCAGCGCAGAGACTACTGTAGAGATGCGCTTGCTCAGAACGTGGAGCGGTGAAAGTGTTCGCGCCACGCCAGATATTCGGTTTTAGTAAGCTGCAAAGCTAGAGTTGGTAGGCAAAAGATGAAGAGCCTTGTGCCCGTGAAGCGGGTTGTGGATGCGAACGTCAAGGTCCGTGTGAAGGCTGACGGTTCGGCTGTGGAGCTCGCCAACGTCAAGATGGCGATGAACCCGTTCGACGAGATCGCGGTCGAAGAGGCGATCCGGCTGAAGGAGGCCGGCAAGGCTGAGGAGATCATCGTCGTTTCGATCGGGCCGCCGCAGGCGCAGGAGACCTTGCGCACCGCGCTCGCCATGGGCGCCGATCGCGCCATTCTGGTCAAGACCGACGAGCAGACCGAGCCGCTCGGCGTCGCCAAGGTGCTGAAGGGCGTGGTCGAGGCGGAAAAGCCCGGTCTCGTCATTCTCGGCAAGCAGGCGATCGACGACGATTCGAACCAGACCGGCCAGATGCTGGCCGCACCCTCGGCTGGGCGCAGGGCACTTTTGCCTCCAAGGTCGTTGTCGATGGCGACAAGGCCAAGGTGACGCGCGAGGTCGATGGCGGCCTGCAGACGGTGCAGCTGAAGATGCCGACGATTGTCACCGCGGATCTTCGCCTCAACCAGCCGCGCTACGCTTCGCTCCCCAACATCATGAAGGCCAAGAAGAAGCCGCTCGACGAGAAGAGCCCGGCCGACTACGGCGCCGACGTCAAGCCGCGGCTGAAGGTCTAGACCGAGGAGCCGGGCGGCCGCAAGGCGGGTGTCAAGGTCAAGAGCGTCGCCGAATTGATCGACAAGCTGAAGAACGAAGCCGGCGTGCTGTAGGAATTTCATGTGATGCCGGCCTGCAAACGGCAGGGTTCTCCGCTCACCTAGAGCAGAATCTGATCACTCAGGCTCGTATCCTGCGGCGCAGAAGTAGTTTGAGCACTGCTCGGCGGTGAAG
>NZ_AYWT01000040.1:0-28109 GCF_000502915.1 Mesorhizobium sp. LNHC209A00 | reverse complement strand
GAAGCGATGCAGAAGGTCGGCAACGAAGGCGTCATCACGGTTGAGGAAGCCAAGACCGCCGAGACCGAACTCGAAGTCGTCGAAGGCATGCAGTTCGACCGCGGCTATCTCTCGCCCTACTTCGTGACCAACGCCGACAAGATGGTTGCCGAGCTGGAGGACGTCTACATCCTCCTGCACGAGAAGAAGCTCTCCAACCTGCAGGCGATGCTGCCGGTCCTCGAAGCCNGTCGGCCTCAACATGCTCGGCCGCGCCAAGAAGGTGTCGATCTCCAAGGAGAACACCACCATCGTCGACGGCGCCGGCAAGAAGGCCGAGATCCAGGGCCGCGTCGCCCAGATCAAGCAGCAGATCGAAGAGACCACGTCGGACTACGACAAGGAGAAGCTGCAGGAACGTCTGGCCAAGCTCGCCGGCGGCGTTGCGGTGATCCGCGTCGGCGGCGCGACGGAAGTCGAAGTCAAGGAAAAGAAGGACCGCGTCGATGACGCCCTCAACGCGACCCGCGCGGCCGTGGAANGCGACGGAAGTCGAAGTCAAGGAAAAGAAGGACCGCGTCGATGACGCCCTCAACGCGACCCGCGCGGCCGTGGAAGAAGGCATCGTTGCAGGCGGCGGCGTCGCTCTCCTGCGCGCTTCGGCCGACATCAAGGTCACCGGCGTCAATGCCGACCAGGCCGCCGGCATCAACATCGTTCGTCGTGCGCTGCAGGCTCCGGCCCGCCAGATCGCGGCCAACGCCGGTGCGGAAGCATCGATCGTTGCCGGCAAGATCCTTGAGAACAAGGGCTTGACCTTCGGCTACAACGCCCAGACCGGCGAATATGGCGACATGATCGCCATGGGTATCGTCGATCCGGTCAAGGTCGTGCGCACTGCCCTCCAGGACGCGGCCTCGGTCGCCGGCCTGCTCGTCACCACCGAAGCCATGATCGCGGAGGCTCCGAAGAAGGAGTCGGCTGGCGGCGGCATGCCTGGCGGCATGGGCGGCGGCGGTATGGGCGGCATGGGCGGCATGGGCGGCATGGATTTCTAATCCAGCCCCTATCAACCTACAGCGGAAAGGGCGGCAGCAATGCCGCCCTTTCCTTGTGTGCCGAACATGATCGACAACTTGGAGTGCGTCCCGAGGATCTCGTTCGAGCCTCACCGCATGGTCGAGAATTAGGATCTTGTCCGATCGAGCAATTCGCGGGCTTAAGCTGGTCAAAGCGGCGCCCCCTACGAACTGCCCGATCCTTGAGGATTCCGCTGCGCGACAATCACGATGATTCATTCAGTTGGTAGCTATAGGCGGTGAATCATGAGGGCATTGAGGAGCGTGGCAAGGCGCCCATCTCGGCATTTAACCCCATCGAGCGTGATATCAGGGACAATTCTCTCATCGGACCGGCGGCTGGCGTTGAAGGACCCGGTGAATCATCCTGTTCTATAGTGGAGCAGACGCGCTCTGAGCCTCAAGATCAAGCGTTTCCTCCTCTGAGTATCCTTGATCTGCCGCTGGACATTCTCGTTGATATTGTTGAGCGGCTCAGCCCGATGGATCTGCTGAGGATGTCGCACACAAATCAAGAGCTGCGTGTCGCCGCCATGATAGTCGCAACGCCTCAAGAAAGGCGGATCCAGGTTCAGGCCATCTGTGGCAGCCCTTGCAACCGGGCTTCCAGCAGCGTCTCGTCGTCGTGGCCGAGGGGCCTCGTGACCCCGACGACTGCGCTTCGGCCTTGTGGGGCCTCGGGGCGGGCGTGGCAGCGCTTGCACCTGAGCTCCAGCGGTGTCTCATCCTCCTCGCCGAAGGGCTTGAGCCCAGGTCTCAGACCATTGCCCTGGAGGGCCTCGGAGCAGGCGTGGGTGGCGGACATAGCAAGGCCTGTCCCATACCTATGAATACGTTTGGCTGAAGCAGACCGATGGCTGCGCGTCGAAGCCGAAGCCGTCGAGTTCGCGGACAAACGGGAACTGCGCGATCTTGCTCGACATGAGCGTGTCGAGCTGGTCGCGGATCGCCGTCAACTTCAGCCGATCCAGGATTGCGATCAGCAGGTCATGATCTAGAGCAGAATCTGATCACTCAGGCTCGTATCCTGCGGCGCAGAAGTAGTTTGAGCACTCCTCGGCGGTGAAGCGTGGCAAGGCGTCGCGGATTGCGTCCCAAAGCTCGGGGATGTTGNCTGCTGGCCTCCATACCCAGCCGACATGATGAATCAGATATTCTCCCCGATGGGAATCCCTCGCGATTCCATCAAGTCAGATTATGCTCTAGGGTCGTCATGACCAGCTCCCTCCGGCCACCGCTTCGTACTCGGCGAGTGGCCGCAGCAAGGTGGCCGGGGGTGATCTTGATGCGCTCGGCGCGCACCGGCCCTTCGAAGCCGGCAACGCCGACAAAAGGCTCTGTCGCAAACCTGGAAATGGGGTTGTGAACGGCCATTTCGGCCTGTCCGTCAGGCAGCGAGGATATCGAAACAGCGATCGACAGACTTGTAGGCATACCTCGCCTGTCGCTTGCCCATCATGTGGATCATCTCGATGCCGGAGAGGATCACCAGGTCGCTCGCCTGCGACTTGAAGCCGAGCATGGATCGAATGCGGCGCTTGATACGCCGGTGATCCTGTTCGATCCGATTGTGGAGATGCCGGCTATTGCGGATTCGGATCGGCTTCAGCGGTCGCCCGCGATCGCTGCCGCAGCCGGCTTTCAGCGTCGCAGGAAAGGATTGCTTCGTAATTGGTCTGGCTGCCGTCGATGACGATACGCTCCGGCCGGCCATGGCACGTCAGCGCCTTGCGGAGGAAGCGTTAACCAGGTCACGGTTTTCGCTAAAGAAGAACTCGACCGTGTCGCCGAGGATGTCGATAGCGCGGTAGAGATACATCCATGGCCGCGGACCTTGATGTACGTCTCGTCCATATGCCACTTGCTGCCGACCACACGCTTGCGCCGGTTGAAGCGCTCCAGCAGCTGCGGCGAGAAGTGGGCGACCCAGCGATGCACGGTCGACCTTCAACGCGTTCGGCCATCATCTCTTCCAGATCGCGCAGGCTCAGAGTGTAGGCCAGGTACCAGCGCAGGCACAGCAGGATCACCGACTGGTCGAAATGGCGGCCCTTGAACATCACGTGCTCCTCCACAGCTGAGGCGTTTTTCTTGCCATGCTCGCTTACAAAAAGGTTTGCGACAGAGCCGTTCGAACCGCATGCCGACACCATCATCAAGGGCGGCCGCGATGTCCATTATGGCCACAAGCTCAACCTGACAACGGGCAGGCAGTCTGTTCTTTCAATTTAGACCAACTATGCGGATGCCGCCTCAGTCAATTCAAGAATGTAACCAATGCCGCGCACGGTCGTGATACGTGGCGTTGCACCTGACCTACTCAGGTGTCCACGTAAGCGATAGATTCCGACTTCAAGCGCGTTGGCAGATACCTCGTCGTTGAACGAATAGAGGTGATCTTCCAACTGCGCACGAGGCACGATGCGGCCTGCACGGATAAGCAGATGCTCTAAAATACATAGTTCGCGGCGTGCGATCTTCAGAGGATGACCCGAGACGGAAACCTGTCGGCCGATCGGATCGAAATTGAGATTGCCAAATACAACGATGGGGTCGG
Source organism: Mesorhizobium sp. LNHC209A00 (assembly GCF_000502915.1). NCBI lineage: Bacteria > Pseudomonadati > Pseudomonadota > Alphaproteobacteria > Hyphomicrobiales > Phyllobacteriaceae > Mesorhizobium > Mesorhizobium sp. LNHC209A00. The sequence continues at coordinate 24,494 of NZ_AYWT01000040.1, read as the reverse complement.
TCACCTGTGTCGACCGGCGCAGAATGGCTCTCATTCTGGCGATGAGCTCATCGAAAGAGACGGGCTTGAGCAGAAAGTCGTCCGCGCCACCGTTGAAAATTGCAATTCGCTTCTCGAGATCGTTGATGCTACTCATAATGAGGGTTGGAACTGAATGCCCGTCGCTCCTTAGCTGTCTCAGCCAGCCCAAGCCATCGCCATCTGGCAGAGCCAACTCCAGCAGGAGAATTTCATAGGTTGCGCAACAAAATGCCCTCGACGCCTGTTCCAGGTTGCCAACTACATCAACGGCAAAACCGCTATCCCCGAGCGCAACTCGCACGGCGCGCGTAAGATCCACATGATGATCAATGAGCAGCGTTCGCATTTCACGTCCTATCAAGGTAGGACAGGTCACCGTCCGCTGTAAGACCGGGGCGACAGCAGAAGTCGCGCAACTCTTCGTAGTGTTCGTAACGCTCTTTCCGATGGGTGATCGCGGGAGCATGCAAGCCGCACGCCTGCAATAGTCGGGGATGGAACACGTGAAGACCTGTTGACGGGCTGAAACCGTCGGTCGGCCAGCCCACAATGCCACCGACTCTGCGTGCGATTTCTCTGCGCATCGATCCTCCTATATGGGTTGCGTCGCAAACTCCAGCTGAGGTCGCAAGGGCAGGTTGCGGCTTTGTTCATTGAGAGGACCCCCTGGAGGCAATACCAGGAGGATTCCCTGTATGGCACTTCCCTATTTACCAACCGGTCATTCCGAACCACGTTCGGCGGCTTTGAACACGCTCATTGAGCGCGGCTAGGTAAATCAAGGGTACGACCTGCCGGGTGTCGATGCCGCTTTTGAAGCAGGCATCGGCACCAGCTCGCTGAGCGTCGCCCGCGCAATTCAAGGACGCGCTCGATACACCCAGTCGAATCGTGCCGCAGCTTGCCGCGCCGACAGGGCGCCCGAAGACTTCAGACTTGTGACCGAAGGTCTACGCCCAGTCCTCCTCCCATTATCCACCTCCGTCAAATCAAAGTGGACGTTCAATCTGAACAAATTACGCCATCGTATCACAAACCACTTACCGATCCCCGACATGCTCTAGCCTTAGTGCTTGTTAAGAAGGTCGGCTACTGTCTCTCCGCGTCGCCGGGCATCGGCGGCGAGCCACACCTCCCCCACCTCATACACGTCGCCGTGGGTACGGAACGGCACAATGACGTCAATGGCAGCCGACAGCAGGTCAAGAAGCGTGTGGTCTTCCACAGCAGCTCCTTGCGGGCTGCTCTTGACGAGTGAAAAGAGCTTTTTAAAGCCTTGGACCGGATCCGCCCCATGAATCGTTGATATTGATCCCGCATGGCCGGAGACGACTTCGCTAAGGTAGGCCCAAGCAGCATCATCGCGCATCTCGCCAAGCAATATTCGATCAGGGCGCATGCGCAAGCTGGCTTGCAACAGTTGCTCGGCTGTCACCGCACCTACGCCTGCTCGGTCCTTCGGATAGAGTAACCGGACATGGTTCTCGTGCGGGATTGCAAGTTCGAGCGTGTCCTCGATACTTATCAGCCTCTCTTGCGGGGGTATAGCGTTGATCAAAGTCTTGCTCATTGTCGTTTTGCCGCTTCCAGTAGGTCCGCAAAGCAGCATCGTGAGCCGCCCGCAAACGCACGCTCGCAAAAATTGCTCCAAGTCACCATGGTCGTAGTGCTGAAGAATCGTTTCGTCCTGCCGCTCTTGGCGCTCCTTTCGTGACCGCCATTGATTCCAACGCGAGTATTCGTAGCGAGAAGAAACTTCCTTGAGTTCGGTCACACGACTTGAGGGACGCCGTATCGTCAGGCTTATTGTTCCTGAGGGAACAGCGGGCGGCAAACAGATCTGCAGCCGCTCTCCGTTCGGCAGCTCAGTCGCACAGAGGGGGCTTTGCGGTCCGACATCTTGCTTGCGCAGCGCTCCAGCGAGGATCGCGATGTCCTCCAGATCGTCATAAGATAGCGGTAGCGGATGTTTCGTGAAAACGCCGGCCTGTCGGACAAAGGCTTCCCCAGGCCGGTTGATAGCGACCTCTTCGGTCCTTGGCTCCTCAAGCCATTTCAGAACAGGGTTGAGAAGCAAACGCAATTGAGGGTCAGCCTCCGGTCGCATTGTTGTCTCTCCGGCGTTCACGATGTTGGGGGGCTGGCGCCACGGCGGTCGCTCTAAGATCGTATACATCTGAGAAATCGAGATCCCGAGCCACAAAGATGGATACAGCATCTCCCTGGTTTTTCTTCAGAGTTGGCGGAACGTTGATCGTTGCTCTAAGGGTCGTGTCAACGGCTTGTCCGGCGTTGCTCTGGAAGCTGTTGATGCCGCTTCCTCCACCTGAGCTGCCAGCGTATTGACCGGCGGCCTGAAACGCGCCTTGAATGACGCTCATGAGCATTGCTCCGCCAAAGCGCTGCCAGAAGTGATTATCCACCGTGCCAGGCATTCCGGAGCGGCCGAGCTCGTCAGCGCCCGGCGATGCTAGCGAAACGAGGGCATGGTCAGGCGTTTCGATGCGCGTCCACAGCACGAAGACACGCGCATCCCCCTGTTGGAGACCACGCTGGATCTCGCCAATCACGGTCGTCCCGCGATCCAAAAGCACCACGTTGTTGGTGGCGCCGCGGACGTCTTTAGGTAAGACGCACTTCACATAACCCGGTAAGTTTGTGTCGACTGCCGTTTGCAAAATGCAGGGAATTATCGTTCCTTGAGTAATCACAAGATCAGGGTGCGGCAAAAGTGTGGCCCGGCTCGGCTCCTGTATATCTGGCTTCAATCGCCCCGACAGATCGCCAGCGTCTGAAATCTCATCCGAGGTTGCGGGAGCATCCCTATGGTTGTCTTCGCTCCGCTGACCGTCGTTGGGCATTTGACCGCTGCCACTGTAGGCGAAAATTGGTGATTCCTCCGGCGGCGGATCAGCTGGCGCCGGAGGCGGCGTGGATGGCGCAGGATCTCCTGCCTGCGCCACCTGTACGGGTGCTGGAGGTTCGGGAGCAATCTCAATCGGCACGGGGCGGAATGGCTCGGCGTCGGCGACAGTTGGAGGTTTTGGCTGAGTTGGCTCGTCTTGTGTGCTGGGACGACCGCCGAGCCAGATGAGCGATAGAGATGAGATGAGAACAAGAGCAGCGACAGCCAACTTCTGCAATCCCGAAACATGCCGGCGGGCCGGCTCCGAGACCATCGATCCGGAGGCATGGACATCATGTCCCGACTGTGGGCCGGTTTCATTCATCGGCCGAGCCTTTCAAAACGCGCCACACGTCGGGTGTCACTGTACCGGTCCCTGGCGCTCGTCCCACAGGGTCATAAGCCCTGTTGAAAATGGACAAGACCGTATTGCCATCTCTCAGACGCCATTCCCGGGCGACTGCGGATACTTCAACATAGTCCCCTTTGACCGTGTAATTGGCAGCGGCTTCCTTGCCGTCGGGATTGATAATGTAGAGAGAGGGTATGCGGGAATTGCTTGCGAAGCCAAATACGGTGGTAAAGCCATTATCGAAAACTTGCAGCGGCGACAGCGATCGATCGCCCTTTGCGACGTAGTGAAAATTGCTTTCGTCCGGACTGGTAGTTGCGGCGGGCCGATTCAACAAATCCTGAACTCTCTCGTCGTGCAGCACTTTCGCCCGGCCCTGACCAAGAATCGAGCGCCTTTCCGCGTCCTTTCTCCGAGCAGCAGCCTCATCAGCAGGATAGGTGAACTGCACGCTGTAGTATAGGTCAGGTTGCTGCTCATCGAGTTTTGGCATCGCTCTCGTTGAAATACTGAAGACGTATCTCCGTGTACCGGACTCACTCTCGGCCAGCACGATGACCGGCTGCGGCGGGAGCATCCGGCTAGCCTTAAAAAAGAGATAGTTGGCGCGCGGGAGCGCAGCCAGGTCTTTGCTATTGGAAACGGCCACGGCTGCGACTGTCTCGTTGGCCGCGAATGTGACAACCAGCGTTGCCCCCACTGCGGTAGACAGGCGCACCACTTCGTCGGGACGGTAAGCCAGGTAGCGCATGCGCGCATCATGCTTGCCGGCAAGTGGTGTGTCTTCCGCGGACGCTTCCATCGTTAAGAGGAGTGAACAGACCAGCGCGAGAAACGCTCTTTTTGTCATGGCTGCACATAGCCCAGGTTCGATACGCTATCTTCCGAGCCTTGATAAGAAGTGACGAGTAGACCTCCCGGATTGGTGAGCCTCGATTGCCCAGGCAGACCCGTCAAGCGCTCGTAGCGGATGGTAGCTGTCCAGGTGGTCACTATCGGCATCTGCCCATCGACAACAAGCGTACGTTTGTAACGGATCTGTTGAACGTCCGGACTGATGTCGTTTGAAGAAATATGCCCGACCTCGAGCTTGCCGCGCTTGCCGACCGTGACTTGCGGTGAGGTGGGATTCGGATAGTTGAAGAAATCTTGATATTGCTGTCGCACAGCCGGCGCGCTGAAACTGGATACGAGGTCATAGGCGTATTGGGCTGTATCTGCTGTGTACCCCTCGCGCAGGCGTACATATTCCCACAGCGAAGCATTTATGACGGCTCGGTCTTGGGTTGCCGGCAGTCGAGAGACTGACACTTCGCTATCGACGGTCCCATCCGGCCGGACCCAGAGGAACACAGGTACGAGCTTGGCCAACGGGACCATGGCAGCGATGGTAAATGCCTGGGCAACATTTCCTAGGACCGCCGCTGCGGCAAAGGCGATCAGGGCCTTTGACAGGCGCCGCGCAGACTTCGCTCGTGACGTTTGAAACGCTTCCACCTTCTTATAGTGGGCGGCTAGCGTTTCTCTCTCCACCAGAAGGGCATGTTCAGGAAATTTCACTTTGGCTCTTCCGCGCATTCGACCTGAAGATCCTCAGGGGTGGTTTCCCATTGTCCCACGTTCAGTTGGAATGGGGCACCCGCGCACGTCGCAAGCCCATGGCTCGTCTTGCAGGCGGCCAAAGCGAGGATTGACAGAAGTAGGCAATATTTCATGTTTTTGGCACCGAGCTTGTCGATTGATTAACCACCCGCCGTTTTGGCAAAGTGGCGATTGAGGCTGTTAAGAGGTCGGTTCGCACCTCCCCAAGAGCCGCCGGCGATGCTGCTGGCGATCGTCGGAAGCGCGACGATCAGAGCGTCACCAGCTAGGAAAAGCATGTCGAGCTCGTAAAGCCCGATGATCTTGGCTGCTGTCGTGCCCGAGAATTTGATCATCAAAAGCATGGCTGCCAGCGAGACTGCTTCGGCAGCGATTACTATCGTTGCAACGATGTTGAGGAGGAGAAGCAGCAGCCCGTACGAGAGCAGTTGGCCGATCCATCTGGTGGCTATGTCTCGAGTGTGATCAAAAAGGTAGCCTACAAGGACCAGCGGGCCGATCGTCAAGAGCACCTTCGTCAGAATTCCAACGGCATCGTAGATCTCGAACGCTGTCCACAGCGCGCCGTAGAAAATCCATTGCGCTCCCTCGAAAGCAAGTATGTCCTGGCCGTTCATAGGCCCAATTTCGGAAGCAATCAGCTGAAAGACATACTGGCTTGAAGCAAACATGAGATCGAGCTTCTGGGGGATTCCGATGAAGGGCAAGTCGCTGCCACTGATGTCGTGAGCCAACCTCGGAATCGTGTCGTCGAAGAGCGCTTCAATGTACTGCTGATAGTTGGCCTGCCCTAAGATAAGGGCGACGACAATCGACACCATGATTACGCGCGAGATACCCCCGCGCGCATCGACTTGACCACGCATGACCAGACAGCCTTGGATTATTATCCAGAGCGTGACACACGCAACCAGAGGCGCACTGACCGCCGCTTGGACGTTTTCAAGCACTTTGTGCAGCCCGGACGTGAAGGCCCCATGAAAGATCGTGTGTATAGTCGTGAATGGCGCGGGAATTTTGAAATTCATGGCGTGAGCCTGATGTGTCCCTGATCAGCGCAGCTGAGCCTGATGAACTCTGTGTGGTTTACGGGAGGATGCTAAACATATTAGCGGTGTCCTGATGTTCGCGACGCTGCGTGGCGGCCTCCTCCACGGCGTGAAGGCTCCCTTGTGCAGTGGCCATCGTCAGCAGACTCGTGGCCTGGACATTTTGGATCATCGCATCGTGAATCTGCTTGAGGACCAGACCGTTGGTCACGGTGGCCTGCATAATATTTCCCGAGCGGGAAAGCTGACCAAGCGTGCCGGCGTTATCCTTAAGGCGCTTGTCCATCATGCCCAAAGTGTCGGCTGCAATAGCTGCGGCATTGGCGGCCCCGGCGATTTGTCCCTGTAACAGTTTCGCTTCTGAATCGGTGCCGTTGACTATCCGATTTGGGTCCTTCGCAATGTTACGGGCCATAATCGAAGCTGGCGCCCGAGCATCAAACATCTGCTCCTCCAGCTTATTGCCCGACGGGTAATGATTTCCTTGGTTCAGTGAGCTTAGCAGTCCCGTGACAGCGAATGACGACGTTAGCATTGTCACCATTTCGATCGTGGTAGCGAGCGTCTCGATTGACCTCTCAAGGATCGCCGCATTGGAAATCGCTGTTAAGGTCGATTGTGTTTCTGTTACAGGGTCGGTGACGATCCATTGCGACCGGGCCTGTCCGTGAAGCAGAAGGGAAGCAGCAAGGGTCGTTACTGCAAGTTTGGCAATTTTCATGAATATTCCTCCGTCAGTCTTGAACTTCATGGTACCGGGCCATGAACTTGTCGAGCCACCCACTTGGGGCGTCTCCGTGCTGGTTACGAAGCTGGTCGGCAAAGCGCACTGTGTTGGCCCGCCCCGAGAGTACGGCTACGTACTCGCGCATCTGCCCAAGATCGAATTCGCAAACAATACTCCCGCTATCGCGCTTGAGCAAAAACTTGCGGCTGCCGATTGCCATTCCCTGGCGGATTGCCTCGAACTCCTGCGCAGTGCACTTCAAGCCATCGACATACGCAGAGCGGTCCGCCGTCGGTGATGGGTAGAAAATTTTCGTCATACATTGCGCAACGAGACTAGCTCCGAGAGGCGATTCCAGAACGTGTTCAGGCTGCTGCGTTGCGAGTATCAACATGCCGTTGTTTTTGCGGACCGTGAGCAAGAACTTGTCGATAACGGCCGAGAATTGGGGGTTGAGTAGATAGAATCGAAATTCGTCGCAGCTCATGACGAACCGACGACCATCGACGATAGCGCCCACTCGATGCAGAAGGTATGCGGCGGCCGGTGCACAGACCTCCTCATATTCCAGGAGCTGCGTCATGTCGAAGCCCGTAATGGAGGCATCCAGCCTTACTTCGTCCACGTCGCCGTCAAAGGCCCATCCAAGCGCCCCCCCTCTACACCACCGCTGCAGCCGTGCTCCTGCGCCCTCGGAGGGGCTGTGCAATAGGAACTCGCGCAGGCCCGCAAGTGAGCGCATAGGGGGTTCGAACGAAAGCTGACGAACAATGCCGCGTTCCAGCCGACGGCTTTCCTCCGGCGAGATCGGACCACGGCCGTCACTCTCGATCAGGGCCATCAACCACTCGCGCAGAAAGTCCCGAGAGGCGGAGGTGTTGTCCAGTCCACGCAGAGGGGCCAAGCCGCTCGGAGCGCCTCTGCGCAACGCAAGATATGTCCCTCCCGTGGCTCGCACCAGCAGTTCACCACCCCGATCCTTGTCGAAGAAGACGATCGCACCATTGCGATCGACCAAGCTTTGCTCAAGCATCGCGAGGACAAAGGTCATCAGCGTCGTCTTGCCTTTGCCAACGGGCCCGAATATTGCCGTCATGCCGACGTCATTCTCATGGGGGATGTAGTCGAAAGAAGTTCCACCGTTTGTGCGAAAGCGCGCAACAGCATTGCCCCAGTGGCCGGAACTGGAACCGCTTGGGAAGTTCTCAAATGAGACGAGCCCGGCAAAATTGTGTGAGGTGATCGCCCCCGGGCGCGTGCGCCACCTGTTGTTCCCCGGGAGTTGGGACCAATATGCGGCCTCCATGCCGATGCCCTCTTGGACGATAACGGCGCCCGCGTCGGCCAGCCGTGCGCGGGCACTTGCTGCGCGATCTGCAAGGCTATTGAGGCTGTCGGCATAGACGCACAGGCTCAGATGATGCGAACCCATCACGAATTCGTTGCTTGCCAGTGCGTCCTCTGCCTCGGCAAGTTCATTGATTTGGGTGAGAGCCTTGTCGCCGGCACTCGTCATCTGGCTGGACTTAAGGCTTAGTTTGGCATGAGCTTGTGGGCGAGTGAGGAAGGAAAAGCTCTGGCTCAGGACAAGCGGGAAGTTCGCGGACAGCAAGGAATTTAGCATGCCCGGCCGCGTCGTCGCCGGATATTCACGGAACGAAAACAATGATCCGACGGAGCTATCCACCGGCCTTCGAATCTCAAGCGCACGCTTCCCGCAGATGACCTGGTCAGTGTAGATCGAGGCGCCAAGTGAGCCGGTAACCATCGGAACCGGAAGAAACCGGCAAGTCATCATGAGCCGAAGCGCCTCGCCGATTTCCGTGAAGAGCACGTTGCCTTTCTCACGAATGCCCAACCGGCGCAGACCGTAACCGCCGAGTGCGCCAGCAGTGATGTGCCAGAGGTCTTCCAGGCTCCGCATTTGGGTGGCTAGATCGTGCTCATTCCGTCTGCGGGACTTGGCAATCCGCAAGCCGATCTTGCCGATTGCGGTGCGGGGGGACACGATCAAAGTGAGGAAGTGATCGTTGCGAAAGAGCTTTCCCGACAGCACACGACGCTCGTAGGCCTCGCTCAGACTGCCAGCGAAGGCACTTTGAAACTGGCGCGGCGCCGGCGCCGGCACATCGTTGTGTCTCACAAGATGAGCGTATATCGAGATATTGTCATCGGCGATGTTGCGCAAGAGAGTGTTGAACGCGCGGCAGCGCGAGTTGCGCATCTCAGCGTCTTCCAAATCAAAGGGCACACCGTTCACATGTGCCATGGCCATGATCGATCCGTCTTCCAGAAGGACAACCTGATCGCTTACGTGACCAACATACGGAAGGTAGATCTCGCCAGACCTCTCGGTCCGGCCGCTGGCGCCGAACATTACACCATTCCTCTTCCGCGTTTCGGCACTCTGATCGGATTGGCGCTGACGCTTGCGCCTCCCCAGACCGGCCCGTCCACGCTTCTGCCGGCCGTCTGCAAATAGAGCAGCACGACGCTTGCCGCGTTATAGTCACGCTCAACAACCAGCCGTGCTCCGAACCAGAGTGGCGCGAGAACGATTTCGTAGAGCGGGTTCTGAAGGATAATGATAACAAGCCCAGCCAACATCATGAGCAATCCGGCCAGCGTCAGCGGCACCCCCAGAAACAGTGCGGGGCGCGTCGCCGCCACATAGAGGGTGCTCACTTCCAACCGGTCGCTCATCAGCCACCGCCTATGAGCGCCTTGCCCAGGAAGCTGGCCCCGAACATGATGACGATCCCTCCAACGACACCCGCAACCAGGCCAAGTGAAGCACGACCGAACATCCAAGAGATACCGATGGCCACGAGCCCGAGCACGGCCAGTGATTGTCCAAAGGGGCCAAGTATGAACGTGCAGATATTCTGGACCATCTTGGCAGGATCCGTCCCTCCGGTCACCTGAGCCGCGGCTGGCCCGCTGTAGAAGACCGTCCACGCCGCGCCTGCAGCAGCGGCCGGTACATATTCAGCCGCCATGCGCAGCATGGAAAAAGGCGAAGGAACACGCGTTTTAAGCGCACGAAGTATCTTGAGTGGCGTCATCATTGCATCTCCATGTTTCAATCGAATACGAGTTTGTTCGGGTTCGCGGGTTCCCGTGCTTTCGCAGCCTGGCTGCCTGTCGGACCGGAGGGATCGGCCCCGGAGCGGTCTGGCTGATACGAGCCCCAAATGTCCCAAGAATCTTGGTTGGGCTGCTTCTTTCTATTGGCCTGTTGGCTCTGCTGGAGCAGAGGCGGCACGGCTTTCCGACCGGGTGCCTCAAGGTGCGGCACATCTCGAGCAGTCGGCTCCAGCGTTCGCTCAAGGAGACTTGAGATGTCCTTTGCGGCCGACTCGACCTTGCGCACATAACCGTTGGCGAAGCCACGCGTGACGTCGCCCGTGTTATAGGCCGAGATGGCACGGCGAAGCGCCAGTTGCTGTGCCACAGCAGTGGTGCCGCCGGCATACCGGCTTTCAAGCAAGTGGGCGGCAGCCGAAAGCGAGGCGCAGGGCTCGAAAGCCCTTTCCGGCGTAAGATTGAGCATGGCAAAGTTCTTGCTGTTTATCTGCATCAATCCAACATCGACAGAATGTTGTGCTTCGAGGCGTTCCTTGATGCCCCGCGTGGCTTCCAGGTGGTCTATCCAGCGAAGCTGCTCACCTGTGGTGTTGTCATGAGCCACCAGCGTGTCAAAGCCACTTTCAATCTTGGCAATCGCGGCCAGGGTGGACGGCGCAACCCAGGGAGCGCATTTGCGCGACAGGCTGCGGAACTCACGCGGAGAAAGTGGCGCGGGCTCGGCTGGGAGTGACATGGATGTCAACAGGACGATGGCCAGCGGCCAAGCTGCAATAAACATTCCCTATCACCTACCTTTCCAAGCCGCCGGACGGGTTCTGGCCCTGTCCGGCACGCGCTTATCGGGGAGGTTTGTTACTGTGTGATGTTCAAGTTCAGCTTTTCGGTTTCAATTGAAGCAAAGACCGTGTTCGTATCAGCGTGGGTGAGCATCTTGCGCATGCGTGGGTGGCGCGGGCCCGATCAGCCAGCGACATCCGGAGCATCTTGGTACAATGACTCCTGTACAGGATTTTGCTCGTCCCGGCCGTCCGTTGCTCCTGGAGTGTGGGCCACGACTTTGGCGTCATGGATGGTACTTCTGTCAGCGCCAAGCCAAGGACAAAATGGGGAGCTTGGCGGGCTTGTTCAGGCTCGGGATCACCGTGGGGAATCGACTAAGGCGATAAAGCGGCCCAACTTTGCCGGTATGCTGCCGGTCCTTAAAGAGCAGCCATGCGCAGCCCTGCACACTCAGATCATTGCTTGAGACGCGAGCTCGTCCGCGAAGCTGGCTCGAAGGCGCAAATCCGCGCGGCGGCGAGGGTCAACTGGGAAGACGTGGCGGCGCAGCCCATCCTGGTGCGAGCCTCGTTCAGCTGTTCGGCCGCCGCCGCCAAAGGGTGGATCATGCACAGTCCAATCGGCAGATAACCGCACGTCATTGACGGAGTCCGACGGCGCAATGGACAAGCATAGTGACACGCTCAAGATGGAGGAGTTGCAGTAACTGAGAAATGTTAGCCCGGACGTTCACCGCAACCGGCGACCTGCCGGTCGCCGAACAGCATTTGAGGCCGCCGGCCACCTTGGACGAAGCCGGCTTGGCAGGAGACACACTATTTTGCACAAAGGCCGCTGCAGCGAATCACGGCTTCTTCCGCCGACGGCCTCTCCGATCAAGCCAAACGCCGCGCTGCTCAACCATGTCCGAGCTGGATCCACGAGCCGGAGGATATCGAGATGATCCAGGTCCGCAAACTGCAGGATGACCAGGATGCAAGGGCATAGCAGGAAACTTGGCATCCATGAGGTCGAACTTGAGTGATATTGGCAGGCCTGCACCAACGGGGGAGCTCGAAGCGAAAAAGCGAAGGACCACACGGCAGGGTCATGTCGGCGCTTGGACCTGTCTGGTGGCCACGGGCTGCCTTGGTGCGGTCAATTCGCTGGGGATGAAAAGAACAGGACGAGCACGGCCTCACATTGGCCGCACGCAACGGCGAGTGGTATCAAGGAGCAGCTGTTCTGGGTCGGTGCCCCAGGGTTGCTCGGCAACAGGTTTAGACAAGGGGATTCAAGATTGAAGGTGTGCCGTTGAAACATGTTCTTGTCATTGACGATGATGCCGCAATGCGGCGCCTCATCGCCGAGTATCTCACGATGCATGCCCTGAAGGTAACCGCAGTCCACGATAGCAAGCAGTTTGACTATGTTCTTTCACGTGAGCCAGTCGATCTCGTGGTTGTTGACCTTAACCTAGGCCGGGAGGATGGACTTGCGATCGTCCGCAATCTGGCGACAAAATCGGATGTTCCTATCATAGTGATCAGCGGCGACCGGCTTGATGAGGCGGAAAAAGTGGTTGCACTGGAGCTCGGCGCAACCGATTTCATTCCCAAGCCTTTCGGGATGCGCGAATTCTTGGCCCGCATTCGAGTAGCGCTACGCCAGCGCATTTCTAGTCCGCGAACCAGAGAGCAGCGCTCATTTCGCNGCGAATTCTTGGCCCGCATTCGAGTAGCGCTACGCCAGCGCATTTCTAGTCCGCGAACCAGAGAGCAGCGCTCATTTCGCTTTGGGGCCTGGAAGCTCAGCGTGAAGCAGCGGCGACTGATCTGTGCGGAGCGTGGCGAGGTCAAGCTTACCGCATGTGAGTTCAATCTCTTGATCGCATTTCTGGAGAACCCCCGCAACGTGCTATCCAGAGAACGGCTTTTGCTCGCGAGCCGTGTGCGTGGAGAAGAGGTGTACGATCGAAGTATCGATGTCCTAATCATGCGCTTGCGCCGAAAGCTGGAGGCTGATGCGGCCAACCCTCGCCTGGTCAAAACATCCCGTGGCGCAGGGTACTTCTTCAACGCTGACGTAGACGTTAGCTACGGAGGCACGTTGGCCGCGTGACAGTGAGCTATGCTGGAGATTGGGGTGACGAGGCTGATCAAGCCTTCCAACAGTACCAGCCTGATCAATTACGGCGAGAGCTACCGGTCCGGAGATCGCATCAGCCCCTCTCTGCATAGGCACGCGGCCGCCTGAATTGCCGATTTCGCTCAGCTGCTGCTGAATGGCGACGGCTTGCGGCGCATTCAGGGCCCTCTGCGTCTCCGCTGGCCACAGCGCTGGTGAATGTTCATTGTTGGGACGACTCACTCGGGTGGCAGGTGGTTGCATGGTCAAGCTCATCCGGCGAAGGGCGGATCTGCTGTTCGCTGGCAGCCAAGACTGGGGGCGGCGGCCCGAACTCCGGCGTCCCAGAGCTTGCGAAAGCCTCCGACACGCTTCTGTTGAGGTCATCCCGTCCATCGGGCATCCCTGGGTTGCTGAAAAAAGATGAGGCGGCTTGATGATCCTGCCCTCGCTGAAGCACCTCGCGAGCCCCCCTGTTCCAGTCGCAGAAGCTCCTCTGGATTGGTTGGCGGCTCGTCAGCTCGACCATCGAACAGCGGCCGGGGCGCCTCGGACACGTGCTGCTCAAAGCCCACTCGCCGGGCTTGGCCCGCTTGCCCCTCTTCCAAGCCGGCGTCCTGCACCTGCGACAAAGCTGTTACACGGGATGGATTTTTTCGCGGGGTCCACACCAGCCTCACATCAAACTGTATCGTCAAAGTCCTGCGCCAATTCACACAGCGGGTCATCGAGTTGAGATTCGGCGGAGAGTGCCTCCTCTGCTCCCGTCAAGGGCGCCGGCTCCGGAAGGGCGCCTGTCTGGCGTTCAAAGATGCGTTTCAGAATGCGATCCGAGAAATAACGCACCTTCCTCAATTTTAATGGTGGCAGACCTTTGATGAGAACAATCTCGTAGTCGTCATCGAGCAGCCGAACCTGTTCGGGACGCAATAGCGGTGCACCTTGATGTGAATTCTGAATGGNCTCGTAGTCGTCATCGAGCAGCCGAACCTGTTCGGGACGCAATAGCGGTGCACCTTGATGTGAATTCTGAATGGTCCAGTCGAACGTTCGCGCCTGGCTGTGGGAAATCGATTTTGCTTCAAACGTGTATTCACCGATGGCCTTGGAAATGTAGTTCGGAGTCTCGTCATCAGCCGTGGCCATGAACACTTGCAGTCCGGTATTGCTGAGAAAATTCTGCTTGCCAGCCTCTCCATAAGCCCCCGTCAGTGCCGAAAGGCTTTGGATGATGAGCATGAAACGCCCCTTGTAGCCCGCGATAGTCGTGATTGCGGTCTCGATCGCCTCCAGCTTACCCAAGTGCTTGAACTCGTCGAGCAGGAAGAGAACCTCGTGCTTTTCATCCCGGCGGGCCAGCGACCGCTGCAGAATTGAAACGATTTGCTGAAAAAACAAGCGTATCAAAGGCGCGATCACCTCAAGGTCGTTCGGACCAACGCAAAGATAGATGCACGTTCTGCGACGGCGAAGATCATAGACCGAAAAGTCCGAGCGACTTGTGGCCGCCTTTACAGCGGGATCCGCCCACAGGTTGAGCCCGCCATCGCCGAGCACGGAAGTGTAGGAGGTTAGGATTTTCGTATCGTTCCCCGCCATGTCGTCGAAGATGCGTTGTGCCTCTTTGTTCTGAGTCTCCATGGCGAGTCGCGCGAAGAGCTTAAACTTCTCCCCCGGCTGGGCGAAGAGGTCATAGACGGCGCCGATTGTTGGCGTGCCCCGCTCGATGCAGGCAAGGATTCCCGCGACAAAGATATCTCGCGCGCCGCTGACGAAACCTTCCGCGCCCTCCCCCTTGGCCGTAATCAGGTTTGCGGCCAAGCGGCGGGCTTCGGTGAATTGCTGCTGTGGAGGCAGCGCTATAAGATCCAACAGCGGATTGTAGCAGTTTGTGCGCCGCTCCGAATCCAGCGGCGCGAATTTAAAAACGTCGTCACCTGCGGCTTTGCGCGCCCTCGAGGTGAGCTCAAAGAGCTCCCCCTTGACGTCCAGAGCTATCACCGAGCCTTTGAATGTAAGTAGCGTTGGAATGACTATGCCGACGCCCTTGCCAGCGCGGGTCGGTGCAACGATGAGGCTGTGAGGCTGCTCGCTATTGGTCAGGTAGTAGCCAGGCCAGAAAGGGCCACTTGTCTTCCCAAACACCGGCCCTGTCACGCCACGGTATCGTCGCAGATATCCCGTGCGTCGCATTTCATCCACTCGAGCCCAACGAGCCGTCCCGTGGTGTTCGAGCTTGCGGCGCAATACGATCTGCTGAATCAGCAAGACGACCGCGGACGTCGAGAGCACGATAGCCGCGCCCCGATAGAAAACGGGGGTTGCGAAACCCAAATAGAAGGGCGTCTCAAACCAAAAGGCACGGACATCAAACGCCATCAGAGCCTCGCCGCTGCCGCCGTGGCGGAAGGTTGCGTAAAGACTTGCCGCACAGAAGCCCACGGCGAGTGAGCACGCGATGCTAATGGCTATGTTGGGGGGCGTCGTTTTTGTTGAAAGCATTGTTCCATTGCCGGATTAGCCGTAGCTAATGCTGCGCGTGCTTCAGAGACCGAACCGGCGTCGCGCGATGTCGCCGCTCGACAGATCGATGCCGCAGTGGGTGGTGCGATGCTTGCAGCGCATCACCCGGCAGACGTGGTCTTGAAAGTTACACTAAGCAGGTACGTCAACGGCCAGCGAATTGGAAACGGCAAGGCCGTAGACGGAATTCGGGAGAGAAAGCGTCACTGTACCATGGCCGAGACATCAACGGCCGGAGCGATCTCTGCTTCTGGTGGCCTCCATTAGGTCCTCTCGGGCGTGATTGTAGGCTTGGCTTATGGACCGCCCGACTTGAGCACCCCGCTGCAGCTGTTCATAGGAGGTTTGCGGGCCTACTGTATCACGGACTGCAGCCTCAATACCTGCTATGTGGCCGTCCAGATTCGCACTCCGTTCCTCTGCTGCATGCTGCGGCGGCGGCATGTGCGGCAAGATGTCTTGCATGCCGGGAAAAACTGAGTGAGCTTGGGCCTGTTGATTTGCGTCGAACTGGTGATACATGTTGAGAATAGCATTGGATGCCATGTTTCTGACATTGCCATCCGGATCAGAAGAAGCCAATCCAATGGCCTGATCAAGAATGCGAGATTTGTTTTCCTCAGTAAACTTACTGAAGTGTGGCGCAACGTAATAAGCTCCGAGAGCTTGCGACGGCGGATCCATGTTGCCAATGCGATTAACAATAGCATCTTGCAGCCCTGGCGTTAGGTAATCGCCTAGATTACTGGCCGCTCCGACTTTCTGCAATGCTATGTCATCCGTGCTGTACCCCAATTCGGCTGTTAATGTCGCGGCCAGATTGATGGCTGAACGTCCAAGCCGATTGGTCCGCCTTTCAAATCTCGCGAGGTCAGTTTCTGGCCCGGGTTGAGTGCCCCGAACGGCTGTTCGCTCGTGCGTCCCGAGGCCTTTGAAGCCCCCAAGATTTCGCGCTGTATCGCGCGGGTTAGCGGTTACCAGCCGTTCTGCAACATCGCTCAATGGCCCCTCTGGAACGTCACGGAGGCTACTGCTCCCCACGCCTTGAGATGATCTTGCAGCTGCGCGTGCCCGTTTGTTGTCGCGATCCATTGCTCGCCTCCAAAGTAGTTATTCTACCCAATGAGGTTACCACCGAAGCTTGACCTGCTAAACCGATATGATGTTACAGTTGTAGTATGGCAAAGGGTTCCCAGCTCTGTGGGTCTGCCAAGTGCCCGTCCAAGCCGAAGAAAATACGATGAAGCTGGCATCAAATGCGATGTGAACTGCCCCGGGCATTCCGGTGGCCGTTTCGTTTGAGTCACGCGGCTATGGCTGGTTCATCCAACATGGCGTAGTAGCGTTCCTCGGCTTCGGCCGGCGGTATGTTGCCGATGGGCTCCAGCAGCCGGCGATTGTTGAAGCAGTCGACCCATTCGAGCGTGGCGAACTCGACGGCCTCGAATGAGCGCCAGGGTCCGCGTCGATGGATCACCTCGGCCTTGTAAAGACCGTTGATCGTTTCCGCGAGAGCATTATCGCAAGAGTCGCCGACACTGCCCACCGAGGGTTCGACGCCGGCCTCCGCCAAGCGCTCCCGCCGAGCCAGCGGCGTGGCAGAATTGCCATCGCAGAATGGGCTGCGGACAACAGGAGGAACGACATGAACAACGTCACCATCATTGCATCGATCTGGCGAAGCGCGTCTTCCACGCTCATGGCGCTCACGCCGACGGCGGCGTCGCATTCCGGAAGAGAATGGCTCGCTCTCAGGTCCTCCCGTTTTTGACCCGACAGCCAACCTGTGTGGTCGCCATGGAGGCCTGCGCGAGCGCACACGAATGGGGCCGGGCAATTCGGGAGCTGGGCGACGAGGTGAGGCTCATCCCGCCCAGCTACGTCAAGCCTTGTAAAGCGCTAGAAGAACGACACCGCCGATGCCGAGGCCATAGCTGAAGCGGGATCTCGACCAACGATGCGGTTTGTGGCGGTGAAGACGGAAGAGCAGCAAGCGAGGTCGATGGTGTTCCGGACGCGCGACCTCTTGGTGCGCCAGCGCACGCAACTGATCAACGCCTTGCGGGGTCATCTTGCCGAACACGGCGTCATCGCACCGCAAGGTCCGGCTCACCTGAAAACCTTGGCTGCCGCGATTGATGCCGCCGAATCTACGATGCCCCAACTGGTTGTCGACGTTGGTCGCGTCTACTTGGAGCAGGTCGATCGGTTGAGCTGCGAAGTTGCCGAGCTGGAGAAAATCCTTCGCCGCGAAGCCCAGTGCGGGGAGGATACACGCCGCCTTCAGACCATGCCGGGAGTCGGCCCGATCACGGCCATGGCGGTGGAAGCGTTTGCGCCCCCAATGTCGACCTTCAAGCGCGGCCGTGACTTTGCCGCTTGGCTCGGACTTGTGCCTATCCAGCACTCGACCGGTGGCAAGCAGCAGCTCGGCCGAACGTCTAAAATGGGCCAGCGGGACATCCGACGGTTGCTGATCATCGGCGCAATGTCCGTCATCCAGTGGGCCTCCCGCCGCAGTGCGCGGCCAGGATCATGGCTCGCCCGAATGCTGGATCGCAAACCGCTGATGCTGGTTGCCATGGCGTTGGCCAACAAGATGGCTCGCTCGGTATGGGCGATGTTGACAAAGAAAGAGGATTACCGGGATCTTGGCAGCGCGGCAGCATGAGCATGCACTCGGCGACTGCGAGGCCATGATGGGCGGCATGTGAGGAGGTCGTGAACGTCAAGGGCAAATGATCGGTCTGATCGGGATCAGGAAATGCACCGAGGCTCCAAGAGCGAAAAGCTCGTCGAGTTGATTTGCGCCTGATCCGCGTATCTCCATGACGGCCAGCGGCACCTCCGACGCCGCATCACAGGCCTGACACATGACCGCACCCGATCACATGCTCGAAGACGCGAAAGGCACTTGCATGAAACGGGGCATCCACACATGGAGCCTCCGATCAACCCGGGGCGGCACACAACAAAGGTCACGGATCAATCTGGGCGGGAACCCTAGAGAATCAGCCCTCAGAGCCTTTGGTAATAGACCGACCCCTCGCACCTGTTTGGGCTGGGTGTACAAGTCAGGTTTTCATCAGGTTGGACGAGTATGTCTGGCAGCCAGAGCGCGACCACTTCCGTGCCCGCCCGCTCGTCTGGCAGACACACAAAGGAGAAAGATATGCCGTCAGCTAAAAGCAGCGCCATCGTTTCCTGCCGCAGATCATCGCCCATCCGGTCTGGCCCTCCTTCAGGTCCCCTTGAGCCTGTGTCTCGTCGAGGAAATGGCCCGGGAGCGGGATCGTGGTTTCGTATGAGACAATCCGCCGGTGCGGCAACAAATGCGGTCCGCATCCGGAGCCATTACGTCGCGGCACTTGATATTGCAGTGCAGCAAAGGTAGAGGGCCGCCCCTTATCGGAGTGTCGTCCATGGTCCTTACCAATACCGGTAGCGAGGCAGAACCCGTCGAACAATCGAGCCATCCGGCAATCGAACAGCAAAGCCCCAAGGTGCTGATGCTAGGCGCGCTCGGCGTTGTCTATGGCGATATTGGCACCAGCCCGATCTACGCGTTCCGTGAGGCGCTGGTGGCGTCGTCGGGCGGCAATGTCGCCGAGCGCGGCGATATCCTCGGCGTGCTGTCGCTGATCATCTGGTCGCTGACTATCATCGTCACCATCAAGTACATCATGTTCGTGCTGCGCGCCGATAACGGCGGCGAGGGCGGCGTGCTGTCGCTGATGGCGCTAGCGCGCGGCAGTTTCCCCAAGCGGTCGGCGGTGATCCTGGGCATCGGCATCGTCGGCGCCTCGCTGTTTTTCGGCGACGCGGTCATCACGCCCGCGATTTCGGTGCTGTCGGCTGTCGAGGGTATGAACGTCGTCACGCCGACCTTCCAGCCCTATGTGGTGCCGCTGACACTGGTCATCCTGGCCATGGTGTTCGCGGTGCAGCGCTTTGGCACCGGCGGGGTGGGATTGGTGTTCGGCCCGGTGACCGCCGTATGGTTCCTGGCAATTGGCCTTTCCGGTCTCAACCACATCATCGCCGATCCAGAAATCCTGTGGGCGGTGAGCCCGCACTACATCGTCGCCTTCCTGATCAATTCGCCCGACGTCGCTTTCGTGACCATCGGCGCCATCTTCCTCGCCGTCACCGGCGCCGAAGCACTCTATGCCGATCTCGGCCATTTCGGCCGCAAGCCGATCGTGCTGGCCTGGCTGGCGATCGTGTTTCCCTGCCTGCTGCTCAATTATGCCGGGCAAGGCGCCTTCGTGCTGGCCAAGAACGGCGTCGTCGGCCATCCATTCTTCGAGATGAACGAAGGCTGGACGCTGATCCCGATGGTCGTGCTGGCGACGGCCGCGACTGTCATCGCCAGCCAGGCGGTCATCTCCGGCGCCTTCTCGCTGACCCGACAGGCGGTGCAGCTCAATATGCTGCCGCGCCTCGAAATCCTGCACACCTCGGAACGGCAGTCGGGCCAGATCTACATGCCGCGCGTCAATCTGTTGCTGGCGCTGGCGGTGATGCTGCTGGTCGTCGGTTTCGGCGAATCGAGCAAGCTCGCCTCCGCCTATGGCATCTCGGTGACCGGCAACATGCTGGTGACGACGGTGCTGCTGTTCGTCGTCATGAACCGGATCTGGAAATGGCGGCTGTGGGTGGCGGTCGCCATGACGGCGCTGTTCGGCTTCATCGACATCGGCTTCTTTGCCTCCAACATCGTCAAGGTGTTCGAGGGTGGCTGGGCTTCGCTGGCGGTGGCCTTCACCATTGTGCTGGCTATGTGGACCTGGGTGCGCGGCAGCCGCTATCTCTTCGACAAGACCCGCCGCAACGAAATCCCGCTCGATTTCCTCGCCGGCAATCTCCTGAAGAAAGAGCCGCAGCTGGTGTCCGGCACCGCGGTGTTCCTGACGAGCGATCCACTCAGCGCGCCAACCGCGCTGATGCACAGCCTGAAGCACTACAAGGTGCTGCACGAGCAGAACGTCATCCTTTCGGTGGTGACCGCGCCGCAACCGGTGGTGCCCGACAGCGACCGGGTCAAGATGGAGACGGTCAACGAGCTGTTCATGCGGGTGACGCTGACCTTCGGCTACATGGAGCAGCCGAACATCCCGCGCGCGCTGGCGATCTGCCGCAAGCAAGGCTGGAAGTTCGACATCATGACGACATCCTTCTTCCTGTCGAGGCGCTCGCTCAAAGCCTCGCCCAATTCGGGCATGCCGGTGTGGCAGGACAAGCTGTTCATCGGCCTGGCACGCACGGCCGCCGATGCGACCGAATATTTCCAGATCCCGACCGGACGCGTCGTCGAGATCGGAACGCAAGTGACGATTTAGGGCATGCCGCGGTTGAGAAGAATCGGTGCTGTCACATTGAATGAGCGTTAAGGAAATTCAGGTAGCAGCGCGCCCGGCACTGTAAGTTTCAGCGGCTTGATGCAGCGATAGCTGGCCGGGACGGCTGTCACGCTGTGGCGACACACGCGATTTTGTTCAGATTTGCATGGGGGCGTTACGCAGGTCTCGATGTTGAGCCGATGACAGCGCATTGCAGGGAAAGTGAGCAGGTCGGCAATCGGATCATGGATGGAAACGAACCGCTGAAGCTGGCGTGCCGACTTGAAGCGTTTCATGATCCTTTCGCGTCGTCGGGTCGGCTGGTGCGAATTTTCCGCTCGATTATTCAGGCCTGTGTGCGACCGGTGTTCGATGCCGGGCATGGGCGCGCATGGCGGCATCATAGCATCGGAGCTTGTCGGTGATCATGATCCGTGGTGTCCGCCCTTGAGCTTTCAGCAACTTGAGCATCAGACGCTTTGCCGCCTTGGCATTTCGGCGGCTTTGTACCAGCACTTCGAGGACGAAGCCGTCCTGATCGACGGCACGCCAGAGCCACTGCTTCTTGCCACTGATAGCCACGACACATTCGTCGAGATGCCATTTGTCGCCCAGGCAGCCGGCTGATATTGATCTCCTGGGCGAAATGCCGTCCGAATTTCTCCGCGCAGCTTCGAACGGTCTGATGCGTGACGATGATGCCGCGGGCCGCCAGCATGTCCTCAACCACGCGCAGGCTGAGCGGAAAGCGAAAGTAGAGCCATACCGCGTGCGCAATGATCTCGGGGGAAAGCGGTGGCGACCATAGAGCGGACCACGAGCAACTTCTGACATGGCCCAATGTACGCACATCTTCATAAGCTGTCGGTTGACTTTACGGTGCCGCGCCAAGCGAGCAGCATCCGGCCGGCGGGGCCGACCCCGTCTCCCGGCCGTGAGCAGAACGGCATCACGCAGGGGCCGCTTCATCCTCGACGCGGCCAGCCTGCTTTGCCGTTACCGCCGCCGCCGAAAGCGCCAGGCGTTGCCGCCAGGCGCCGGTCCGCCGGCAGCGGTTCGTCTCCACCGATGATCCGATTGCCAACCAATTCCACTTTCCCCCATACCTGCGTAACGCCGCTATGCAAATCTGGAACAAAATCGCGTATGTCCCCGCAGCATGACAGCCGTCCCGACCAGCTATCGCTGCATCAAGACGCTGATATCTTTACAGTGCCCGCACGCCCTCTCGCGCGCCAACGGCCAGTCGGTGTCGCGAAATGAGGCGCGCTGAAGCCGTCCGGCTCAGCCGATCATGGCGCTTCGGTTGCCGGGTTCGAGGTCGTGGCCTCTGCCGCTGCGCGATTCTAGCAATTGCGCCTTGGAGAGCTCTGCTTCAGCCTCGGCGAGGCATGGCTCGGCTGCGGTTCTCTGCCGCAGAAGGTCCGATTGCGAATTCTTGACGTTGTCACGACGTAGGCGAGCGGCCTTGGCGAACGTCGGATAAGCGAAATGATTGACATCGGAGATGCCGGCCTTCGTTTCCTCGGCGTTTATCTGGAAGTCCAGTTCTCGCGCCATGCGTTCGAAATCGGCAATCATGATGTCTAGCTGGTGCAACTGTCGCCGCTTCTCATTCACCTGAAATTGCTTCAGTCGGACCAGATTACCTCGTGGCTTCATGACTCGGTACTCCGGTACCCATTTCGTCCAATCAAACCGCTCTCTCCCCTTGACGTTCGGCCTACAGCGACTCTCACGTTTTCTGCTGCGAGCGGAAACATATTTTCCAAAATCCTTGGCCGATGGCTATGAGTTCAATGCATCGACAAGCATGCGAGCGGGGGACTTAAGGGGCGGTAAAAAAAGGCGGAATAGGGCGATTTTCACAATGTCTGCATATGAACGCGTTGAGACCTGCGGCGGGCTTGACACACAAAGCAATCGTCAAGATTTGCGACATGGACGCCGGGGGGCATGAATACGCCCGCCGTCAGCTACCCCCCAATTTCCGCCGCCTATTATCGCCCACGCGGTCTGGCTTTATTTCCGGTTTCCGCTGAGCCTGCGCCTGGTTGAGGAAATGCTGCTGGAACGCGGCATCGTGGTTTCGTATGAGACAAGTCGCCGGTGGGGCATCAAGTTCGGGCTGGACTGCGCTCGCTGCTTGCGCCGCAAGCCGCCGTGCCGGAATGATGTCTGGTACCTGAAGGAAGTGGTCGTCACCATCGCCCGGCAAAAGCTTTGGTTGTGGCGCGCCGTCGACCAGGATGGATATGTGCTGGACGAAATCGTGCAAAGCCGCCGCAACACCAAGGCCGCCAAGCGCTTGCTGACGCGGCTGTTGAAGAAGCAGGGGCTCGCGCCGAAGCGCATGATCACCGACTAGCTGCGCTCGTATGGAGCGGCAAAGCGACAGGTGATGCCGGACGACAAGCACCGGTCGCACAAGGGGTTGAACAACGGAGCGGAGAATTCCCATGTGCCGCCGCGAAAACGGGAGCGGATGATGCAGGGGTCCGATCGCCGGGAGGCCTGCAACGCTTCGTCTCGAGCTTGTCAGCCCTCCGCAACCTCTTCGTCCCGCCCTGCCCCAAACGTCTGCTCTCGCCATACATGTTCATCGCCTCAGCGCGATGGCGCTGGTGATATCACGACGCGTTTGTACCGCTCGACCTACGCCACAGGTGCCGACGCTGTGACGAGCTTCGTCGGTCGCGTGTCGAGTGACGGCACCGGGGACAATTATCGTCGACCGCAGTCCATTGCCCAGACCAAGGCGCTTCTCGGCGTCGGCACGATGGCAAATCGCAGCGTCACGATCTCGGCCGCTGCCCCTTCTTGCGGCGTGGACGGTGATTTCTGGGTGCAGCCGTAATGGCCCTTTACGTCAGAGCCTCCGGGGTCTGGGGGGCGGCCAGCGCCGTCTGGGTGAAAATCTCAAGCCTCTGGACCAAGGCTCGACAGGTCTATGTGCGCAGCTCGGGCGTCTGGGAGAAAATGTTCCCGATAGATCTGGTCTTCAATGGCACTCACGAAGACTCGACTGCCACGACCGTTTACACCCACACCAGCATTCCGCTTCTTGTCGCGCCACACGCTAATCGTCGTGTCATCGTGACAACTGAGACCACTGACACCGAAAGTGCAGTGACCGTCAACAGTATGACGATTGGGGGTGTGGCTGCCACCCTTCTCGCTCAGGTGGAAAGCATCTTCAATTCTGGTGTGGTCTATCTGTCAGTGTGGTCAGCCCTCGTGCCAACCCGTACGACGGCAACGATCGTGACCACGTATAGTGAGAGCGTGTTCCGTGACTACATGTCGGTCTATACGACCACCAATTGGGATGGTGTGGTGGGCACTGTTGCCTCTGACAACAATTCAACGGGTGGCCTGACAACGACCGTCAGCATTGGTGCCCTGGGCGCAGCGATCGCAATTGCGGGCAACGCCACCAATGGGGGCATCGGCACTGGGACATGGACCGGGCTGACCCAACAGTTCTCAAACACACAAGCAATGGCCATAGCTACCGCCGCCCAAGCTGGCCTCACCGTAACCTGTGCCTACAGCACTACTCCAGCACTTGCCGCACTGCTGGTGGTTCCGCTTAACATGTCCTGCCCAGGCCAGGGGTGCGCAACTCCTGACTGGCGACGGCGTCGGCGACATGCCTTACGGACTCGTATTGCCAGAGCTTGTAATCGTCGACAAACCAGCCAAGTCGGCTCTCGATCGCCGTAGCAAGCTCGTTATAGTCGAGGCTGTCGAGGCCGAGATCCCGCATTCTGGTTGCCATCGACACCTCTACGTTTTCGGCAACTAGAGCGTTGAGGGTTTTGAGAACCAGTTGTTCAATTTCAAGTAATGTCGTCACTAATACATACCTTTTGCTTGCAGATTCAGGTAATGCAACCCTGATCGGGGCGCAACCCCCAAAGCGAGGTGTGCCGTTGAAACATGTTCTTGTCATTGACGATGATGCCGCAATGCGGCGCCTCATCGCCGAGTATCT
>NZ_AYWT01000039.1:0-16181 GCF_000502915.1 Mesorhizobium sp. LNHC209A00 | reverse complement strand
GTCGAACCGGGATCGGAAAAACCCGCTCAGTGGGTGCCGCTCAAAAAGCGCGTTGACCTGTCTGGGATCCGATCAGCGGACTTCATCAAGGCCAGCGGCATGAACAGGCCGCACTCAAAGGCCGAATACATGCCTGCACCCGACCAGCCTGTGTTCGCTGCCGTGGGATGAGGGAGCCAAAATGGCTCAGCACGATCGTCTCAAGATCTACGCGGGTGTCCAGGTACTTCTGCGATCCACAAAGCCCATGGCAGCGCGGCACCAACGAGAACACCAATGGCTGCTGCGTCAGTACTTCCCGAAAGGCACCGACCTGAGCATCCACAGCGCCGACGAGATCGCCGCCGTGGCAGCGGCCCTCAATGGCCGACCGAGAAAGACCCTGGGCTGGAAAACGCCGGCAGAGGCGCTTGACGAGTTGCTGCCATGAGTGAACACAATCGGTGTTGCGACGACAGCTTGAATCCGCCCTCTCCGCCGCGATCCGAGCCACAGAACAGCCGACCGAGGAGACCAGAATCGGTTCCGGTGCGCCCAATCAGTTGCAACCGTGGCGGATTAGCGTTCTCCACCACGGTTCTTTCGAAGCACTTTGCCGGCTCTTCAAATTTCCGGGCGCGAACTTATGCAGGCTTTTAAGCCGCGCTACGCGCCACCAGCTGACCAGCTGACAAATGGGCAAAGACGCACGCGATCGCGCTAGCGGGTTTGAAATTCAAGGATGTTTTGTAAGCCTGCTGAACCGCAGTGGGTATTACCTGTTTCCCGAAAGCCGGATCTTAGATAAGCTTGTCTAGCTACTACATTGCGCACGTTTACGGCGAGCATGAGACGGTTGATGCTTGTTCGGTTTGTCGAAATCCATTGGGCGGCCAGTCCGGTTGCAGCCTTACCAAATCCATTACCTTGATAGGCTCGGTCGATCCGAAGGTTGTGCAAAGTAACGGCATCCGGCGGTGCCCATTCTGGTAACGCAGTTTTTTCACGGAGGACAAGAAAGCCAACGATTTCGTTCCGCACCGCAATCGCGAACGGGTGTTCAAGTTCCGGGTGTGGACTATTTCGGAGCTCCGAGAACACGACGTACAAGGGGTCGACGAATTGCCCCTGCTCGGGCTCAATTTGAAGATGGGAGACAGCAGCGATGTCGGTGTGAGATAAACGCTTTAGCGTCGCACCACACTGTCCGCGATTGAAACTCGCCCTTTCGGGTTCCCCCTCCGGATCAGGTCCGGATGAATCCATCGATCGCAGCGGAGACATGACCGAATTCCTTGGCGGCTGATCAACGAGGCTAGAAAGGACTTCGTCGAGCGTTCGCCTGCCCCAGACGTACGAGGACCAGCCGGTTAACTTCTCGGTAGGCGCTTTCACAACCAGCGGCTCTTCGCGCACTGCCTCAGACCATCCGGGTACTGATAAGAGCCAATCTTTGTCGTATACAGTTTCAACGTAGCGATGCCCCTCATCAGGAAAGATCGTAACGGCTTTCCTGCCCTGGTTCTTTCGTGACCACCAGTCCGCCACTTTGAAAGCAGCACCGCTGGTAGGCCCCAAAAACAAACCATAGTTTCGGTGTAACTGATGAGTTGCATGAAATACTTCCGCTGACGTCAGCCAATGAACCTCATCGAAGTGTCTGTGATCTACGTTGGAAGGAACGATCTCACCACCTAAGCCGCTAAGATCGACCAGTTCTCCGCCAGGCTGCCCAAAGAGGACAGAATTCGGTGTGTCAACACCGATTGTATATAAATCAGGGAACAATTTCCTTAGGTAACTAGCGGTGCCGCACATGGAGCCCCCCGATCCTACGGGACCAACCAAGCAGTCGATCTTGCCCACTCTATCAATTAGCAGTTCCGCAAATTTCCCGTAGGCGAGCGGATTATTAGCGTTGGAGTACTGTGAAGGCCAATAGCTGTCGGGCATCCTCTTCAAGTATTCCCCAAGTCTGTTTAATCGAGCTTGCTGGAACCCACCGGTGGGGGCAGGCTTCTCGACAATCTCCACATTTGCCCCGAGCTCGGCAAGGCGCCTTTGGAGGTGCCGGTCAATCGACCAGTCGCTGATGAGTACGAGTTTGTAGCCATGCTGTGCGGCGAGCATGGCTAATGCGAGACCAAATGTCCCGGATGAAGTCTCGCAGATAGTAGCCCCCGAAATCAGCAACTGTTGCTCCACGGCCTGTTCCAGCATGAAGCGTGCAGGTAGGAGCTTCATAAGGAAGAAGCTGGCGCCATATAGACAATTGCTCAATTCAACGATTCGGGGATTTTCGAAATCCTCAAGCTTGCGCATCAAATTAACCATTTGCCACTCTCTGATCGAGTTACTGTGCAACGATAGAGGCCTCAAAGCCCTCGTTTCTCAAGTCACGGACTGCTAGCGCCAACCTCTCAGCATTGTTTTCGCTCGTAGGATCGAACATCAACCCGACCACAGTTCCACTGTGAGCAGCCTGCACGCCCAAAGCGCCATGACGAACGCCAATGGCCTCGATGTCGTTCAAACGCGGCTTTGGCAGGAAACGCTCGTTGGTTCGAGTGCTTGCTGTCGCGACGCGCCCAAGCAAGGTAAGATCGCTAATATTAACTGCATGACGTAAGAGCGCGCGGAGCGGACGAAATAATTCGATCTCTGCAGGACTATACTGCGCCGGCTCGAATTCGAGCGTGTCCACAGCTTTGCCGGGCGTTGTATCGATGCTGACAAGATCAATCGGCGGAAGTGAATTTTTGAAGGATTCTATTACAATCCCCTCGCGATGTGCGAAGAGCACCGCCGGCCCAGAAAACAGGGTGGAATCACATGCCGTCTCGGCGTTCACGGCAAGTTGCATAACAAAATCTGGCGATACTTGGATGCCCAGATAGTCGAGAACGGCCAGGATACTGGCCAGGACATCAGCGGTGGATGATCCCATGCCGCGTCCGACGGGGATGTTGCTCTCGACCGTCAGATGTCCGCCGGTTCCAGCTTGTGCGAACCTTTGGAGCGCAAGCTCCGCAGCACGCCCCGCCTTTTCACAACGCCGTGGAACAACCGAGACACTCTCTTTGCTGGTCACCCGGAACTCTGCCTTTGATGTGAGGTGGCGACAAGGCAATGAAACTAGCCCACGGCGCAGCCGAGCGCCCTCATCCTCAAAAACACCTTGAAGAAGCTCACCGTGGTGTCCGATAGCCTCACCGCGCCCTTCTCTCGCCCGCATGGCAAACCTCCTTACTTACGCCGGCTGCAAATGCTGGTGAACCAACTCTCGCCCCGCTTGCAAAGCCCGCGGGCGAGTCCGCTGCCGGTGCTTTGGGCCTTCGCAAGAGGGACGTCGCAAATGTTGTGCCAAGTATGCAGCGTGACGGTCTGAAACGATGTTCCGCATATTGTTCAATGACTTAGGTGGGCCGCCCCATCGGAAGCTGCCGGAAGGTTGCTCGCGTGTCGGATTCGACAAATCGATCAACAGGCTGTCAGATACCCGACACCTTCTCAAAAGCGGGTTATCCCTTTGGATCGGGTGGCCTGACTCTCTGCGCTCTTGACCTCCACTTCCCGATACCAGCCGACGCGGACCAACTCGGCCAGGCTGTCAAGCGAAGTGAGGATTTGACCCCCGCATTGCCTCGCGCTGAATGTTACCGATAGGTTCGCGGTCCCGAACGGGATGCAGCGTCTTTTTGCCATCCTGGCTTGGGGACGATGGATGGCAAGTCGGATCAGCATGGCAACACGGGCGGAATTGGCCGAAGCGATTATCGAGCGTTATCGATCAAGCTGCCGGACCGCCAAGCAGCGGATCCTGGATGAGTTTGTCGCGGTCACCGGCTGTCACCGCAAGCACGCGATCCGTGTGCTCGGCGGTCGTGAGACGAAGCCGCTTCCGATAGGCGGCGTGCCGAGCCCGATGGCGAACTGGTCGCCGAGATCGAGACAGTCATCAAGGATTTTTCGACCTATGGCTACCGCGTTCATGCCGCGCTGCGCAGAACGGCTCGCGCAGCGGGAACGCCGGCGCCCAACCACAAGCGGGTCTACCGGATCATGAAGGTGGCACGGCCTGCTTCTCAATCGGCACGCCGGAGGGTTTGAAGAACGCCGCCATGACGGCCGGGTCGCCGTCGACCGCTCGAACCTGCGCTGGTGTTCCGACGGCTTCGAGATGGGCTGCGACAATGGCGAGAAGGTGCGCGTCGCTTTCGCGCTCGACTGCTGCGACCGCGAGGCCATCGCCCATGTCGCCACCGCCGAGGGCATCAAGGGCGAAGACGTGCCCGACCTCATCATCACCGCCGTCGAAAGCCGCTTCGGCCATGTCAACCGGCTGTCCGACACGATCGAGTGGCTGAGCGACAACGGCTCCGACTACATCCTGGCTCCACGACGGATTGCGCGCCGAAGGCCTGCCGGCGATCTGCATCGAGACGCGGGCTGCCAATGCGGCCATAAAGACGATGCCGAACAAGACCGATCGCAACGATGCACGTGGCATCGCGAAGATGATGCAGGTCAACCTGTATCGTCTCCTGTGCACGTCAAAACGCTGACGAGCCAGAATCGGCGAGCTCTGCTGACGGCGCGCAAGCTGCTGCAAGGAAAGGCGATCGCCACTGAAAACGACATTCGCGCACTGTTGCGCAATTTTGGGCTGAAGGTCGGGAACGTTGGAGTTGTCAAATTCGAGGAGCGGATTCGCGAGTTGGTCGATGACATGGCGGATCTTCAGGAAGTCATGGATCCGCTGCTGACAGCAAGGCGTAAGTTGCGTGAGGAATTCTCCCGGTTGCACAAGGTTCTGGACATCTCGCAACGATGAGATGTGCCGGCTTCTGATGACGATCCCCGGTGTCGGTCCCGTCGTATCGCTGGCGTTCACGAGCACCATCGACATTCCGCAGCGGTTCAAGAGCTCGAAGGCTGTTGGACCGATACTGGGGCTGACGCCGAAGCTCAAAGAGTCGGGAGAAAGCAAGCGTGTTGGATGTATATCGCTGTGCGGTGACGCGGTGATGCGAACGCTGCTTTACGAAGCCGCCCAGACCTTGATGATCAATGTGAGAAAATGGTCATGGCTGTCGGCGCTGAACATCGCTAAGGCCATTGTCGCGCTCGCCCGCAGGCTGGCGGTCATCATGCATCGCATGATGAGTGACGGCGCCGAATTATGCTGGAGGCGGGATGATTTGCCGGCCGCCAGCTGATCTCAATCGATAACGGCGCGGCATAAAAGGAGATAACGGGATCCGCAACCCGGCGGAAAGGTGTCCGTCTGCGGATTTCACTAAATTGGGACAGCCGTTTCAGTAATCGCGGACAAGCGTTTCGCCAAGTCGCGGACAACGGAAGCGATCGAGTTCCGGTTGCCTTGTTGCTGTTAGGAGTGATTGATTTCGGCTATTTCGCCGTCGGTGCGTCGGTGTTTTTCGCTTAGGCATGCTGTCGCCTTCGAGCGTTATACGGTGTGCGTTGTGAACGATGCGGTCCAGAATTGCGTCAGCTAAAGTGGCCTCCGCGGATGCTTCATGATGCACCTTTCCTTGATCGCCTGGTCCGTTGCAGTCGGCGTTGAAGTTGATCGATCTGGTCGCTGGAAAGGCTGATCTGCCAAGGCTGGCCTTTCGTGCTTTGCCGACCGTGGACAAGGCCCTGGGCGAGGTAGTCGAAGATGGTTTGAGCCGTCAGGCCGATTGCAGCGGCTGCGCCCTGTACAGAGTAGGTTCCATCAGGCCAGCGCGGCGGATTGGCTGCGACGCCGTTGATCTTGGCTGTGGGGACTCCCCAACGGTGGCGTAAGAGCCAGATGTTTTCATAGCTGAACAGCCTGCCTCGCGCCGAGCGGACGCCCTCGTCATTCAAGATTTTGGCGATTTGCCTGTCCATATCGCCCGCAGCATTGAGTTGCGTGATCCGCTCACGCACAAGCTCGAGTTCGCCATAGTCTTGATCGTAAGATTGAACTCGGCGTTGGATTTGATGTTCGCTGGTTGCGCCGGTCTGCCAAAGAATCCTGATGGCGACCTGGCCGCGTATCTTCTTCTGATCGAGAACGACCTCCTGCACGATGAAGCGCAAGATACGTTTGCGGTCTTCTGGCTGGGTGGTTTCTGAGTGCCAGATAGCCGGCAAATTCTCGGCGAGTTCCTGAAGCGCCGCGTGATCCTGTGCCTGTAACACCAAGGGCTCTCGGTCTCTCCACCGACGATATTCCTGCTCGATCTCATCGACCAAGCGCAGCTTGTCTTCCCAAGCCTTTTCCAGGGTTCTGGCGACGAGACGATTTTCCGGTTCCACGGTGTCGTATTGTCGTCGAGCCCGCTCGGCGTCATACCGCGCACGTTCCCGCCGTAGCGCCCATTGTTTCTCGAGGCTCCGTGTTTCCTCCGCAATCTCGTCGAGCGCAGCGATGGCGATGGCGATTTGGTCAGGTTCCAACGCCTTCAGGAGGATCCGGACAACTTGTTCATCTACTGCGGGCGCCCTAACCTCCTGACAGAGAGAGCTGCCGGTCTGGTTGCGGTCCGCCAGGCAGCAGTAGACGGGGCATGCACTGTCGGGGCCCCTATAGCGCACGGTCATCCGCCGTCCGCACTGACCGCAGACCGCCCCCTGCAGCAAAGCAATGCCCTTGCGTGGCGCGCCGCGGTGGCCGGCCTCGTATCGATTGGTGTTGTCGGCGAGGCGTCTCTGATTGGCCATGAACTCCCCCCAGTTAATATAACCAGGGTGTGCGTCTTTGATGCAAACCTCCCAGTCGTCAATTGCCACCTTCGAGGTTGCGCGGTGCGAACCCGGACCTTGGCGAACCGCATTTATTCGGCGCCGGCCGTAGAAATATGCGCCGGCATAGGCCGGGTTGTGCAAAATATAATGGACGTGGGCGATGGTGGCGTCTCGCCACACCGGCTCATGGGGCGACGGCCCGCGAAGCGGCCGCACCGGTACCCGCAGGTCGTGCGTGCGCAGATAACGCATAACGCGTCGCGCGGTCTGAAGCTCTCTAAATTTGTCGAAGATCAGACGCAGCCGAGCCTGAACCTCTTCATCAGGGTTGAACACGATCAGGCCGGAGCGGTTGTAGGTCAAGCCACCTGGCAGCGGTATGCGAAGCTCGCCCCGCGCAGCCTTCTGCCGCTCCCCTTGATGCAGGCGGATGCGGATCTGGTGCAACTCCGCTTCACTCATGATCCCCGAGAGCCCTAACAGTAGCCGGTCGTGATAGGCGCAGGGATCGTAGAGGCGCTCGCCATCGGCGATGATAACGCCGAACAATGAACACAACTCGAGGAGTTGATGCCAATCCCGGTTGTTGCGCGCCAATCGAGATGCATCGAGGCTGACCACCANCCACCAGACCCGCGTTGCCGAGCCCGATCTCGGCGATGAGCCGTTGGAGCCGCCACGCTCGACTTTGCCGTTCCCCAATTTTCCAAGATCCTCATCGATGACGACGACACAATCCGGCGGCCAGCCCATCTGACGGCGCGGTCCACCAAGCTGTACTGAAGTTCGGTGCTTTCCTGATGGTGGCGCACCTGGTTTATCGAGGATTGGCGCACATACACGCAAGCGAACTTTGAACGCCGGACGGCCGTGAGCCGCTCGTCAGAACTGCTCGGAATAGCCAACATCAAACCGCTCCCTCACCGCCGGCGCGTTCGGCGGCATCCGGCGGATCAGAGTCGCGAGCATCTGCGCGACTTGGTGCTGAGATAATGGTGGGAGATTGTTCCAAAGTCTGGGCGTATCTGGCTTGATCCTTACCAGTGGAACACTGGTCTCCGGTAGAGACACCGCAATCCGATGCGCCAAAGCATGAGCAATCATCGCAACTCGCCATTGAGTTACTAAAGGTGATTCGCGCATTATACACTAAAGGCAGGAAAGTCCGAACGGATATTAACTTCCTCTCTGCGCTACGATGTTCACGATCATCATCGCTAGCAGGCGACAAATCCGTCACTGACCGGCGGATATTGCGTGACCGTCCATCCGGAAGGCGGATGACAATAAAGGCAGGTCCGCGCCCCGACCGAAGTGATGCCACCTCAAACCGCTGTCCACAGAGCGCATGTCGACGGTCAACTACCGTGACATGAGACACCAACCGATCAACAACAGGGGTATCCTGCGTTGCTTGGGTCTCCGATCATTTCATGCCAGGCGGCCACAGGAAGTTGAGCCGTGATCAGCGTCGATTTCCGCCGGTATCGCTCCTCGAAGATTTCGAGCAGATCGAGGCGCTGCCTGTCGCTCAGCGTATGCGTTCCCCAATCGTCGAGGATCAGCAGCTGGACGCGAGCGAGTTTAGCGATAGGGGCGCGGGAAGCGTCCGTCGAGCCTTGCAAGTGCGAGATCCTCGAAGAGCCGTGGCATGCGAACGTAGAGCACGGAATAGTCGAGCCTTGCCGCCTGTCGTCCGAAGGCACAGGCAATCCATGTCTTTCCGGTGCCCGTTTGGCCTGTCAAAATCAAGTTCTCGTTTGCCTTCAGCCATGCCCCCTGCGCCAAGGATAAGACGTTCCGGCGACCAAGGCCGCGGTGAGTGCTAAAATCGATGTCTTCGATCGAGGCATTGGGAAAACGCAGCTTTGCTGTTGCCAACCGATTGGTCAGCCGTTTGTCTGTTCTCAGTGAGATCTCGCGGTCGAGCATCAGGCCGAGCCGCTCGTCGAAGCTGAGGTCGTTGCCATGGATCTGCTCGGCAAGCTCGCGATAGGCCGTTGCCATTCCGGCAAGGCCGAGCGTGTGCATTTGATCTAGGGTTGGATGTGTCAGCATCTGGGTGTTTTCCTTTCTCATTGATAGTAGGTTTTGCTGCGGATATTGCCGTGCGGCGGTGCCGGCTTGACGGCCTCGCTTGCGGGCGCAGCTTGGTCGAGACCAGATTTGAAGTTGGCGACTGACGAATAGCTCATTGCATTGATGGTCAAGGCACGCTCGCACGCCATTTCCAGGCGATCGGATTTGTAGCGTCGCGCCAGGGAAAGGACGCCCTGCGCGGATCGATAGCCTTGTTCCGGATGCGGGCGGTCACTCAGCAGACGCTCGATAAATATCGCCGTATTGCTCCCGACTTTTGCCGCTTCCTTGCGCGCAACGTGTGAGGCGTCGTGTTTGCATAGCGCTGGTGGGACTTCGGCATATGCTCATTGACGGTGATGTGGCCGGAGCGCTGCGAGGTTCTGATGTGGCTGGCGATCCGCTTATGGTCAAAGAAGATCTCGACTGCCCGGTAGGTCAGTCTCACATCGACCCGCCTGCCGATCAGACCGTGCGGCACGGAGTGAAAGGTCTTGTCGACTTCGACATGATAGTCGGGATGGACCTTGGCGACTTTCCACTCTGCATATTCAAACGGTGTTGCCGCCAGTGGCTTGAGCTGGGTGCGTTCGATCTCATCAAACAACACACGGCGGGATTTGCCATAACGGCGCATGGTCCGGCCGTTGAGGTCTTCGATCAAACTGCTGATCCGGATATTGAGATCAGCAAGGCAGAAGAAGCGTTCGTTTCGAAGCCTGGCCAGCACCCACCTCTCGACGATTAAAACTGAACCTTCGGCGGATGGCTTATCCCGAGGACGTTTTGGCCGCGCTGGCAGGATGTCGTATCGTAGTGCTCGGCGAAGGCGGCGAAGGTCGCATTTAACGTCGGCTCGAACCAAAGAGCCTTGGCAACCGCGGATTTGAGATTGTCGCAGATCGTCGTCTTCGTCGCGCCGCCGAAGTAACTGAAGGCCCGTTGGTTCGCTTCGATCCAATCCGGCAGCTTCTGGCTGAAGCTCGCATAAGAGAACGTCAATTGTGACGCGCTCAGCACCGCGACGTAAATCTGCGCTGCGCGGATCTCTCCTGTCGACGGGTCGATGACGGGGATCGTGTGGCCAGCATAGTCGCACTCCATGGCGACGCCAGCAACGTGCCGGCTGCGATAGCTGGGTTTGACGCGGCTTTCGTATTCGGCAAAACGGCAGCAGAACCAGGTGTAGCCATAGCCGTCCAGATGGCTCTCACGATATTCCTGCCACAGCAGATTGAGCGTCACGCCCTTGCGCTTCAGCTCGCTGGCAATCTTCGGCCAGTCCGGCTCATCGATGTCACGCGGCGGCCGTCCCATCCGGCCAAAGAGCCGTCGCTCCAGAACCTCGTCATCGTCCAGTCCAGGGGGCAGCGGCCAGACCGCAAGTCCGGCTTCCCGTGCCCGCAGCAGATACGTCGATACCGACGACGTCTTGCTGATCTTCAAACGCTCCGAAACGGCCCGCATAGGGAGTTCCTGCTCGAACGTCAGCCGCAGTATCGATCGGATGTCCTTCACGCTCGTATGTCTCGCTCGCTTCCGTCTCGGCATTGATGTCCTCGCTTCGAATACGAGGGCAAAATGCCAGATCGGCGCTCACGAAAATCGACCTAATTCCGCCGCCTGTTTTGTCCGCGACTTACTGAAATCCCTGTCCCGAACTTACTGAAATCCGTGTCCGCGACTTACTGAATTCCTTGTCCGGGACTTTGCGAAACCCGCAGTCCGTCGCAGGAAGATAGTGAAGTAAGTTCGAAGATCGCCTTGTTCGATCGTGAAGTGACGTTCAGAACGCATGCAAGATTATTCTACTTCAGCATTCTACCCCATAGTGAGAGGGCCAAAAGGCCGATCCCGGAGAGAAGCAAGGCCCCGCGAAAGACCTCAGAAGCCGGAGAAGCGGAAAAGTTCGAAAGCGCTTGACTTCAAACCGCCGAATGGAAGTCAATCGGCCAAGACCACGGAAAGCGGCGGAATTCGGAGCTTTGACGCGGGAAAGAAGATCAACGGGCGCAAGCGTCACATCGTGTCGACACCATCGGCCCGATGGTCGGTCTCGTCGTCCACGCCGCCGATATCCAGGATCGGACGGCGCACCGGCTGCCCTCAAGACCATTCTCGAACGCTGGCCGTGGCTGCGACACCTCTTCGCCGAGGGCGGCTATGCCGGGCCTTAAGGGCGCGCTGCAGAAGATCGGCACGTTCACCCCGGAGAATGTCAAGCGGACGGACAAAGCCAAAGGCTTCGAGGTTCTGCCGCGCCGCTCGGTCGTGGAGCGCACATTCGCATGGCTGGGGCGATGCCGCAGGCTGGCCAAGGACTGGGAGAGATCCATCGTTTCCGCAGAAGCCTGGATATACGTCGCCCACATTCGCCTGCTCACACGCGGCTCGCAACAGCTTGATATCAAAACATCCTTTTGGCGCGCCGCCATGATCTCGATCGGTCGCTGATTTATCGCTGGCGTCGCGCGTTGGGGTGAGACGCGCTCGTGCGGCCGGCGCCTTTCTGCGGGTTGAAGCAGTCGACGGCGCCGCGGCGGCAGACGAATCCTCGCCGCCCAGGATGACCAGTGCTCCTTCGCCGGGTGCGGGGCGGATCGAAATTGAGTTTTGGTGATTTCTGCTGGACGCGGCACGCTTTGACCGCCGCCCGGTTCTCCACTTTCGAGAACCGGCCGGAATGCTCGATCGGGCTCACTCTAAGAATTCCCGGAGTAGAGTGATCTGCAAAACCGATGGTCAATCGATCGGCGTGACCACAACCGGCGTTGACCGCCAAGTGATCGGCGGTCTCGACAAGGTGCCGAAACATATGCACGATCTCCGCGCCGGCCAATGTTAACGCCGCGACTTGACCTTTCGAACAAGGCGACCCTAGCCGGCCCTCACGAAGCAACGTATTCTGACCTCCCGCTTGTAAGGCTCGCTGCGGTCTCGGCGATGGACGCCGCATCGATCCCGTAGTGCCGATAAAGATCCTTTACCGTGCCAGTCTGCCCGAAATGCTCTACCCCAAGGCTGACCGTTTTGTGACCCATCACCCCACCCAGCCAAGAGAGAGTCGCCGGGTGGCCGTCGATGACGGTGACAATCTTGCAATGGCGCGGCAATTTGCCAAGCAGGCGCTCAGCATGGCTCAATGCACGTAGATTGCCGTGGGCACGTTCGCGCTGGGCGGCTTGCCAACTGGCGTTCAGGCGATCAGCTGACGTGATGGACAAGACGCCGATGTCGCGCCGCCGGTCGGCTAGCATCCCCGCTGCAGCAATGGCCTCTGTCGCGACCGTCCCCTGATAGGCGATGATGAGATCGGCATTAGGCCCAGGTTCCCTTAGCCAAGTCGCCCCGTCGATCACCTCCTGTGCGTAATGTGGGCTGGGCTTGCGGCCCGGCTGCTCAATTTGGCGGGTGCTGAGACGAAGGTAAACCGAGCCGCCCGTCTCGTCGCGCAGCCACGTGCGCTCGCCGGGTTCGCCCTCCCCGTCACGCTGCATATAGTCGAATGCCCAGGCCATGATGATGGCTAGTTCATCGGCGAAGGCCGGCTCGAAGCTCGCCAGGCCATCCTGGCTCATGCCGATTAGCGGCTGAGCGATCGACTGGTGGGCACCGCCCTCACTCGAAAGCGAGATGCCAGACGGCGTACCGACGACGATGAAGCGTGCGTCTTGGTAGCAGGCATAGTTCAAGGCATCGAGGCCGCGCGAGACGAAGGGATCGTAAAGCGTACCAATCGGCAGCAGCCGCTCGCCAAATAGAGAATGGGAAAGCCCGGCCGCGCCCAATAGCAGGAACAGGTTCATCTCCGCGATCCCGAGCTCGATATGTTGCCCTTTGGGCGAGAAATCCCACTTCTGCGTGCTCGGAATGCGCTGGTCGCGGAAGAGGTCCGCAAGCTCCAGGCGCGCGAAAAGCTGGCGGCGATTGACCCACGAGGCGAGATTGGTCGAAACCGTCACGTCGGGTGAGGTCGTGACGATGCGGGCCGCGATTTCGCTGTCGGACTTGCCAATCCCGTCGAGTATGCGGCCGAAGGCGGCCTGGGTCGAGATCTCCTCGCGCACGGCGGCCGGACTGACGGCAACGGTCCGCGGTACCTCAATGCGCTCCGCCCGATAGCGTCGGCGGCCGTTGGCGAAGAACGGCACGGAGTCGAGGAAGGCCTGTATATCTACCGCCGAGCCGTCCAGCCCCTCGAACCGCTCCCATTCACGGCCCGGCCGGACCTTCATCTGTTCCTGAAGGGCCTGCACTTGCGCAGAGGTCATCAGCCCAGAATGATTGTCCTTGTGGCCAGCGAGCGGCGTACCATGACCCTTTACGGTGTAGGCGATGAAGGCGATCGGACGGTCGTGGTCGATTGCGTTGAAGGTTTCGCTCAGCGTCTCGAGGCAGTGTCCACCGAGATTATTCATTAGCTCGGACAGCTCGTCGTCGGAGCGCCGATCGATCAGCGCACTCACCTTGC
This sequence comes from Mesorhizobium sp. LNHC209A00, assembly GCF_000502915.1. Lineage (NCBI taxonomy): Bacteria > Pseudomonadati > Pseudomonadota > Alphaproteobacteria > Hyphomicrobiales > Phyllobacteriaceae > Mesorhizobium > Mesorhizobium sp. LNHC209A00. The sequence continues at coordinate 2,914 of NZ_AYWT01000039.1, read as the reverse complement.
CCTGGTCACCAAGATCGTCGAGCAGCCGCTTGCGCCAGGCAGCACCGCCCTGGAACAACAGCGCCGAATAGAGCTGGTTCGAGCAGGCGTCGATCCATTCCTTGAGCGCCTCGCCGCCGGGCTCTTCGAAGGCAGCACGCTGCAATGCACCGTATTTAAGTGTGACGACATCCCAACCGAACGCCTTGAAGACCATCTCAATGCGGTCGTAGAGACCCTCGCGCACCACCCCGTCGAGACTCTGTCGGTTGTAGTCGATTATCCACCAGCAATTGCGCAAGTCATGCTTCCAGCCTTCCTGCAGTGCCTCGTAGACGTTACCCTCGTCGAGCTCGGCGTCGCCGACCAGCGCGATCATCCGGCCGGGTTTATCCCCGGTGGCGCTCCAGCTCTTGGCGGCGATGTAGTCTTGGATCAATGACGTAAAAAGCGTGATCCCAACACCGAGCCCGACGGAGCCAGTCGAGAAGTCAACATCATCCACATCTTTGGTGCGGCTGGGGTAGGACTGGGCGCCGTGATAGCCGCGAAAGTTCTCCAGCTTTTCGAGGGTCTGATTGCCCATTAGATATTGGATCGCGTGGAAGACCGGCGAGGCGTGAGGCTTGACTGCCACACGGTCCTGCGGCTGCAACACGTCGAAATAGAGCGCCGTCATCAGCGAAACCATAGAGGCTGACGATGCCTGATGGCCGCCGACTTTGACGCCGTCCACCTTCTCACGCCGATTCGCCTGGTCGATCATCCAGCAGGCGAGCCAGAGAGCCTTCTTTTCCAGTCGGCGGAGCATTTTGAGGTCACGGGTTGCCCTGGCCATTTTACGGTTCTCTTTCTGCGGTAGTTCGCGGGCAATATACCGAACCTTTGGCGCTATTTCCTTGCTATTTCATCCCAGATTTTTCATACGGGAGACAGACACTGCCCGAAAGGATGGGATTGCAGGTGGTATCTGCCAAGATAGATGCGACGGACCGCAAAATCCTGCGTGAATTGCAAGCCAACGCCCGGCTGACCAACCAGGAGCTAAGCGAAAAGGTGGGCCTCAGCCCGTCGCCATGCTTACGGCGCTTGCGCCGATTGGAATCCGAAGGGATCATCACAGGATACTCTGTGACACTCGATGACGAGAAGCTGGGTCTGGCAGTCGCGATCTTCATGTCGGTGAAGCTGGAACGACAAATCGACTCCGCACTCGTCGCCTTCGAGACCGAGATCAAGAAACACCCCGAAGTTGTAGACTGCTGGTTGATGACGGGCGACAATGACTACCTCCTTCGAGTTTTGACACCGGGGTTGAAGGAGTACGAAACGTTTCTGACTGGGACGCTCACGAAGATTCCCGGGATCGCGTCCATCCAATCTTCGGTTTCGCTCAGGCGTGTGAAGTCTTCCGGATCTGGCATCCTGTAGCGAATTCACATCGCTCAATGCCTGTAAGAGCCTGCTCACCGGCCGATCTGGTGGTCGACCTGCATTCGGGCGATCGTTCAGTTGGGACGACATCGTCTGCGCGCTCATCCGCCCTGAAAAAACAACAAAGCAACATGAAAAGCTGCTGGTGCTGCTAAAACGTCTTTGGTGCCGGATCGGCTTCGTGACCGATGGTAGCGGCGGCGGGAAAAAACCGCTTCTGCCCATCCGCCGCCGAGCGCACCGGCTCATCTGTGATCACGCAGGAACGGCTTGATGCGCGACTACTCAAAGTACTCATAGCAATGACGCTGTCGAGCACAGGTCTAATCGGTCCACAATCTCCTCGCGCCCACGGGCGGTTTGCCCCGCTACGCTGCCGGAGTCGGTAGGAAACCGAGGCCGCCACCGAGGTCGCCGGTCGCCACGCCTTGCCGGCGTTGACCACGTGCAAGCCGTCGACGTCCTTTTCCGGCCGGATCAACTGGATAATCGGCTCCGAGTTCAGATGTTTCGGCAGCGGAAGCTGGACGAGGATGCCGTGGATACTGTCGTCGGCGTTCAGCGTCTCGACGAGGCGGGCAAGCTCTTCCTGCGTCGTCTCCTCCGGCAGGGCATGTTGGATGGAGAAGCCGCATTCTTTTTACACTTGGCGGACACATAGGCATGGCCCGCCGGATCGTTGCCGACGATGACAACAGTGAGGCCGGCTTCTTTCTCCAGTGCGGCGGCCGTAGACTTCACCGTGTCATCATGGAAGCGGCAACCTGCTTATCGCGGTAGGGACGCCCATTACTGAGCGCCCCCCGCACTGCCGCCGCCTGAACCGTCTCGACCGAGGCGGAGCCGCCCTCGGGGGCGGCCTGGAAGGAGGCGGTGCGCACGGTGATCACCTTCTTGGCGTCGCTCGACTGCACCGTCTGGATAGCGTTGCCGGCATGAATCGGCCGCTTGAAGGTGTCTGATGATACCACTTCGATGATCCGGATACCTGTGAGACATCGAGCAGGGCTGCCACGCGCGGCGCGACATTCTTGCCCGACGAAGTCGCCGGCGCGATGATCGTGTCATAGGCACCGGCAATGGCGACGACGAGTGCGGCCAGCGGCTCGGCGAGACGCTCGGTGAGTTCGTCGGCTTCGGCGAGCAGCACCTTGCTCACGCCTTTGAGCTTCGCGGCGGCGTCCGCCGCGGGCTTCGCGCCGTTGCCGGCGACCAGCACATGCACGTCCGAGCCGATCTGCAGTGCCGCAGAAAGCGCCTTGGCAGTCTGATCGGAAAGCGTCGCATTGTCGTGTTCAGCAATCAGAAGAATTGTCATCTCTCTATTCCTTGATCCACTTCAGTGGGGACGTCTCGAATTCATGTCAGGCCGAGTCGAAAACGGTTGGGTTCGAGAACCGGAGCGGAGCGTACTTCAGTACGTGAGCCTAGAGCATAATCTGACCTGATGGAATCGCGAGGGATTCCCATCGGGGAGAATATCTGATTCATCATGTCGGCT
>NZ_AYWT01000038.1:0-19146 GCF_000502915.1 Mesorhizobium sp. LNHC209A00 | reverse complement strand
GACCGGGCGCGGCCTGGACGAGGCGGGTTCCCGCGCCAGCGCGCTCGGCGAGGCGGCCGAGCTCGTCTCGTGCTCGGCGTGGGGGAACGAGACGCTCGTCACGGCACGCGCCGGTGATATTGGTCCGGCGGCGGTCCCGCCGGAAATGCTGAACGGCTTTTCCGATTCGCAGCTCGCGAGCCGGGCGTCCTGGAACGACCGCAATCGCGACTTCGACTGGCGCCCGCCACCCTGCGGTCCGGCCGCAGAGATCGACTGGCTCGAGGTGGAAGACGCCCATGGGGGGCCGCCGGCCTACGTGCCCGCCGATTTCGCCTTCATCGGCCGCAAGGCGGCAGGGGATGAGCGTGCGGTGGCGAGCGGCGACAGCAATGGTTGCGCCTGCGGCGCCAGCGCGGAGAGCGCCAGGCTTGCCGCAACGCTGGAGCTGATCGAGCGCGATGCCGCGGCGCGCTGGTGGTATGGCCGGCGGCAGAGGCCGGTGCTCGACCTCGCCATCCTCGACGACACCAGCGGACTGGTGTCATGGCTCTATGCGCGCAGGCGCCGAACCTGGCTGTTCGACATAACAACCGATCTCGGCGTGCCGGTGGCGGCGGCTGCCTCGTCCGAACGCGACGGCAGCGACGTTGCACTCGGCTTCGCCGCGAAGCCGGACATCCGCGAGGCGGCACTGGCGGCGATGACCGAGATGGTCCAGACGGAGTTGCCGCTCGCGGCAGCGCGGAAGCTGGGCGCCGATGCCGCCGACTGGACACAATGGCGGCAAACCGTGACGATGGCCTGGCCGCCCCTCGATCCGGTCGGTGCTCCGCGGGCGGGCGGTCCGCTTCGCTTGCCGAGCATTCCCCCGTCGCTTGACGCGCTGGTCGATGCGTGCGCACGGGCCGGCGTTCGGCTGTGGTTCGCTGACATGACGCGCGATGCCCTGGGAGTACCGGCGTTCCGCGCCCTTTCAGCCGAGCTTTGCCACATAAAGCCGCGGCTCGCCCGAAAGCGGCTGCTCGGGCCCGACCGCCATGATCTGGGCCCTGTTGTCAGCGCACCGGAGACCCAGATTCCGCTGAATGTGTGAGGCGAGCTCCGAGCGCCTGCGATACAGTCCGGCGATTCAGCGACACCTCTTGAGCAGAAGCAGACCAAAGAGAAACTCGCGCTTCTCGTCGGGATGTATTTGCTGGTCGGTCAACTTGGTCAGCGCATTGTTCAGATAGTCTTTGGTATCACCGGTATCCGGGTCGGCAGCCACACTGGGAACGGCCATCGTCACAACGTCGTTATTCGGATTGTCCTTTTCCGCTTTGACATTAATCTGCTTGTCCTGCCCGCCGGACTTGTAGAACACATGATTGGCTCCTCCAGTGTTTTTCACAAAAACCCTGTTATCGGGATTGAGGTCGTCCTTGTAAGTAACGATCAATCCGCTGCCGACGAGCCCGATAATGAAATCTTCAAAAATCTTCTGCCCGGGACCGTTCTGCGTCCAATAATTATGGAACAAGGCACCGGCTCGCTTCGTACCTTCGAATTCCTGGTCGTAATTCGATGTTCCTCCGTAGAACACCTTGAATGTCGACATATCTACTCCTCCTCTGGCAATGTGGGCGGGTCAACTGTCCAAAAGTCCGGAAAAAGCGATGAGGTCCGGAAGGGCGTAACTTTCCGACGAAGGATGAAGCCTGGGATCCGGACGCCACGGCTGCACGGACGGGTCCAGGATCGACGGTTCGGCAGCGCTGACGGCAGCGTGGAGCGTCTCCATCACGATGCGGCTCCCCAGGGGACCGAGCTTCAGCCCGCAACCTTTGACGGCCGCTTCCTTGAGCACGTAAAACCACAATGGCGTGGAATCGACGAGCCGCGCTGCTCCGCCTTCCGGCCGTTCGGTCAGAGCGTGGCGGACAGCCTGGCTCTCGCCGTCAAGCAGTTCCGGCTCGGTCAGCGGCGCGAAACCAGGAGGCGCGCGATCGCCGAGCTTTCCCGCGACGCAATGAAAGACATGTTGCGCGCTGCTCAGCTCGAGCAGGTAACTGCGCTGGAGCGTGCGAACTGCGAGATTTCTCGACAATGGCATCGAACCGGTCGTGTGCGGAAGGGCTTGCGGCCTGACCTGCCTGAGCTCAAATGCCAACCGCGTGTCGATCTTCGCTGCGAATATCGCGCCCTGGGCTTCCGTCAGACCGATTGCCAGGAGCCGGCGCCAATCCGCCACCCATTGGCCGCGCAGCCGGGTCATCGGCGTGATCGCGCTGTTGTAGGTATTGTCCCAAAAGGCACTGACGGTCGCCCCCGGGTTCCATGCGTTCCAGGGATACCGGTTGCGGATCATGCTGTGGCCGAACCGCGCGCAGGCCGCGGCGAATTCGAGGGGTAGCTTGAACCCGTCGGCGTCCACGTCGATGACGGCTCGACCGCGCTCCATCACGTCCTGGTAAATCACGTTGTCGATTAGCCGGCGGGCGTAGTCGTGAAGCACCACCGACTGGAGATGCAGTTGCGTCAGCCGCCTAGCCTCGTCGGCGTCGTCGCTGAGACGGCGCACAGCATTGAAAAAACGGATGAGCGCCATGTGGGTCTGGGCGAGCGCCAGGTTGCTGTCGTTGCGCCGGTCCGCGATGCACGGCATGCCATCCGTCGCACGTGGAAGGTCCAGCAATCGGCCGTCCGTCGTCTCGCCTACAGCCATGGGCGCCGGGCAGGCCTGGGAAGATGCCGACGCGCCTCCCGGCGGCATCGCACCAAATACGCTGTCGAGATCAAGGGTCGCGCTGCGAATATTCTTCGGCTTCGATTTCCCCGGTGTTATCGACGGTGTCATCGACGTAAGGTCATGGAGGACGAACTGCCCGAAGTAGGTGTAGCCCGCCGGGATCGTTCCCGTCTGATCGCCGAAATCGTTGAATTCCATTGCGTCCCCGAGCGCCTGAAGGAGCGCCAAAGGCGGGGCGGTTCCTTTTTCGGGGCGGCCGAAATAGCGGCGATAAGGCACAAGGACCTTGCGCGTGGAGGTCTTCGGATCCGCCCGGTCCTGGACTTCGACAGTCGTAAAGTCACGATCGATCCTGAAGCTGTGCGCGGGCAGCAGCCCATCGTCGTCGTAGAAAGCGATCGTCGATCCCTCGTCTTCGAAGACCGCGTACAAGCCCTCGCCGTGTCGCTCCGGCGCAATGACGATCTGCGCCGTCTCGTTCGACAGCGTATCACCCGAATACACCGGAGAGCTGCTCATCCCTCACCCCCTCGGGAGCCGCCGAGCGCTAGTCACTGATCGCGTTGCACCGCATACGACCGACTGGGACGTTTGAATTGTCGCCAAATAGTCCTTCAAGGCAGCAAAGGAACCTGGAATTCACTTTGCCTCGCCGGCCAATGCGACCATGCAATACTCAAACCGACAGCTTTGCAATCGGATTTTCATCGGCCCCTCCTCCTCACGGCGATCGCAAAGCGATCGCGAGGATCTGGAGGAATGGTAAGGCCCGCTTGCGCTCTATCGGTACCGCTGATGGGGCGACTTGGTGACGGGTGCCATGAAGCGCGAGGCGCTGGCGAGTTCGCGCCCTCCTCCCTGCTAGTTGGGGGAAGATAGTAAGGCCCGTTCCGCACTTCGCGGAACCGTTCACTCGTGGAGGGGTGCGAAAAGCGCGCCATCGTCCTTTCCATGCCGCAGCGATCGAGAAGCCCGTCCGCCGGATAACATTCGCGGCATTACTGGCAAGGCCCGAAGTGGCGCCACCACGACCTCCAGCGCGGTCGCCGGCGATGTCAGCTTTCAGGAAACGGCAAAGCCGATCTAGACGGCTGACATGAGGCGTAAGGCGAGATTCACGGCGCCGCCAGCAAAACCAAAGCTCAAAAAACCCCTTGCCAGCGGAGAGCCGTCCATACACGGCCCCATTTCGGTCATTGGAAAATTGGCTGATGATGATGGGTTTTGGCACTTATGGTGATTTCCCATCCATCATCGCTCGCCGTTTAATTTGCCACACCATCAGCACGAGCGGCACGCCAGCAAATTCTGGAGCCAAGTGCCGCGCAAGCTTAGGCGCAGACAGACGATCTAGCGGCTGGCCAGAACGCCGAGGTCGTCTCTCCCAGGTGCCGGTAGTGCATCCACGAGAACAGAAAGAGGCCACTTAAACCGTCAAGCACGGCTGTGGGCTACCGCGCGTTGGTTCCGATCATGGAGCAGTCGAACACCGGGCCGCCTGGCAAATAGGACACGAGCCTGGGTCGCGTGGCAAGGCCAGCGATCTCCCGAACCAGTTTTTTCCGAATGGCGCCTTCGAATAGGTTGAGATCGTCAATCCCAATCACGAATGCGTCTGGCCCGCCGATGACGCAATGCTCGTAATAAAGACTCAGATAGCGCGCGCCATAGGATTGAAAGGCGTTGGAACCCCCGCGCCGCAGCGACACGGGCAGGCCGTTGATCGTGATACCGGAGCCTGTCAGTCTATCCCGTATCGGCGCGACCGGCAGGCCGGCATTGTTGGGGCCATCGCCCGATATGTCGATCACCCGGCGCGCGCCTGCGGTGTGGCTCTGCGCAAACAGGTCACCCGCCGACAGAAGGGCACCCGAAATGGAAGTGCCTGGCTGTGAGCCGATCGGGTCCATCGCCAGGGCGTCGGCAAACCGTCTTGCGTCGGCGTAGCTACCGACAATCGTCCAGGGCAGGACCACGCGCTGGTAGTTCGGGCCGGCCCATTCGAGATACGAAACCGCGACCTTACCGCGTTCGCCCAATCCTATGGCCCTTGCAAGGTCCGGATGCCGGAAAGCGTTGACGTAGCCGTCGCGCTGAACCTGCTGCTCGGACAAGCTCATCGAGGATGAGACGTCGACGGCGAGGACCAGTTCAAGATCGACGTCGAGCGTTCCGGGTTCGGCCGTCGCCGATGGTGAACTGGGACTAATAGCGAGGAGCGCCAGTGCGATGATCCATGATCTTGCCGGCCGCCGCATCTTCGGGGGGGCAAGTCGAATTTTCCGGCTAAACGATTTTGCCATCCCGCACTGCCCCCGGCGCCACTGGCGCGATCTCGGCGATCCGATGGGGAAGTGTGAACCGGCAAGCAGCCGCGCGCTTCACCCGATTGGGTGAGGGACGCCACTCAGTGTCGTGAAGGCAAGCGCGATAAGAGTGCCGTGAGTTCGGCCTGGCGATGCGTTCCCGTTTTGGCGAGGATCGCCCGGAGTTGAGTTCGCGCGGTTTCACGGCCAATCGCCAATCGGGCGCTGGCCGCATCGATTCCGTCGCCGGCTGTCAGGCTTGAGGCCAGCCGCGCTTCGGCGGCCGTGAGCTGAAATGCCTGGCCAAGCAGTCGGGCCGATAGCGGCCGTTCCGCCACAAGATCGGTGAAGCAAAGCAGAAAGTCGCCGCCATTGAACAGGTCGCGCACGAACGAAGTCATCGGCACAACCTCGGCAAGAAGCCAGAACGATCCGTCGCGGGCGATGACTTCAGGCTCGACCAGGCCCGCCCGGTCCAGTGGGCCTGAGACGGCAGTTCCGATCATCCGCTGCAGACGGGTATCGCTCTCCCGATCCGCTGCGTGGATCCGGCCATGGCGAACCAGAAGGCCGGAGCCAAACAGAGCACCCGCATGCTCGTTGCAACGCGTCAGGCAGCCACGATGATCAAGCAGCGCCGCGCCAAAATTGAATTGGTCGAGGACCGCCAAAGTCGGGTCTAGCGAAATCTCCCAGATATTCTCGGCAAGGCTGATTATCCGCCTCAGGTCCGGCACCACCCGGAGGAAATGGTCAGCCTCGGACAAATCAAAGGCCCCGCTGCGGGCATCGCGGAACATCGACAGGAACCATTTGTGCTTTTTCACCACAAAGTAGACAGCTGCCCACCACTCACGGTGCCCAGGGCGAGCTATTTCCTGATAGTAGGGAAGAAGTCTTCGCTCCTCGGGGGTGGTGAGTTCGTCCTCGACGGTGAAGCAGGTCGCGGGTTTCGCCAGCAGCCTCAATCTCTCGCAACGAGGATCAGGGGCACCTTCGATGTTCTTGAGCCAGAGAGCTGTAAATTCAGCATGTTCCGTCGAGTCCGGCGTCGGTGTGGTCCGCTTTCGCTGGTCGCTCCGGAAAGGGTGGGTATCGTCACAGGCGCGGATGACACAACTCGTCGCGCCTAGGGCATCGGCAAGGTTTTGAAGCGCCTCCGGCCACCGCCCAAATTCGAAAGCGGCGTCGTAGCAATTCTCGATCGCGGACGCGATTGCCCGAGTGGCAGCCATGCGGTCCTACTCTGGTGATGGGCTACGACACGCTTTCAAAGTAACATGAATTCGGCAAACCCGGAATGACCCGCTGGATCATCGTTCGTCAGACCTGCGAGTGAGGCGGGCCTCTCACCGCGCTCCTGCTACTGCTCGACTGAACTGATTTTACACGCGCGCGACAGCGGGAGACGTTTCGTCCCGTTATCTTAACTGCCAGATGCGCGCTCCCAACCTCCCAGAATACTAATTCACCGGGCCGCGTGTGGCGGCCGTGAGTTCCACGATCACGTCAAACGCCTTGATGCTCAACGTCGGGTCACCTTTCATCTCCGCAATAATTGGCCCGTCCACGAAGGCTTGCACTGCGAATAGGTAGATCCCGCCGGCTTCGCTTTGGACCTCGTTTATGATCCAGACCTTCCATCGCAGGCCAAGTATGTCCGCGATGGGTTGAGCATAGGGCAGGTTTTCTCTCTGATATTCGGCCCTCGGCCCATTGAGCTTGTAGTTGATTTGCAGGATTTTGGCCGGCATGTGTTTTCTCCCTTGTTTTGGGTAGTAGGCGTTGCACGGTTATGAGCGACCCGCCATGCATGAGGCTGCAACCCCAGTATGGTTTCAAGAAAGCGGGACGATTCCTTCGAGCGCCGCATAGACCGAGGTTCGCAGCCAACGGTCCATGTTGCGAGCAAGCCAGGGGTCGCCGCTCAGGACAAGGCTGCCTTTTTCTTTCTCACGATCGATGCTGGAGCGGCCCTCCAGGATAGCCCCCAGCGAAACAACGCCGGTCTCGACGTAAAGGTCGACGTCCCGGCGGGGGTCGAGCGAGCATAGCTCGGTCAAGTCCGCGCCAGGCTCGACTACTAGCCAGTAATGGGGGCACTTCGGTGGGGATCGTCGCGGAAATGGAAGCGAATGACGGCGCGCCGCTGCGGCAGTTCAGCGATGTCGATTTTTCGCCGCACGAGCCACATGAGGGTCGAAACATCCACATCGGCGAGCGCGATCTCCGCTTCGATGTTGCATTGCGCCCATTCCGCCAGCGCGTTCATCGCCGGCTCAAGCTTGATGGATTTTTCCGTGCGGAAATAGGCGATGGTGCCCGACGCCTTGTCCTCGAGGCGCTCGATCAGGCCCCGCGCTTCCATCTCCTTGAGCCGCCTTGACAAAAGCGCGGTCGAGATGCTGCCTAATCCCTTGCGAATGTCATTGAAGCGGGTCGATCCGTTCCAGAGCTCGGCAAGGATTTGGATCGTCCAGCGCGGCTCCAGGAACTCGCAGGCGCGCGAGATCGGGCAGATCAGTCCGTAAGGTCGTCGCGTCATCACGGAGCGCTCCTTTGCCGCAAGCTAGGCCTTGCGGAGGACCAAGGCCAGTTCACAATCTGAAGCGGAACGCTTCCGAATCCGCGCTGAGTCCCGTCTTTCGGTGCGCAAGCAGATTTTTCGTGATCGGGTCACGACTTTCCTTCCGCGAGGCGCAACTCGAGCTATCGAGACACTGGTCTCACGGTTCGTGCTATTGCTTCTTGGACTGAGGAAAAACTGGCCGCCGTCGGCCCTCATCGGCCTTTCCCTGCCTCGATCATCGCGCTCCGTTCAATTAGCCACAATGTCAACATGGACCCGCCGGAGAGATGAGGCTGGAGCCATATCTGAGGCAACGTGACAGGGACCGCATCGGCAGCTTCGCGCCTCATGTCGGTCGCGGAGATCAGCTTTGTGCCTTTCTGAGACCAGACATCGCCTTTGGCCACGCTACATAAAGCGAGCACTGCATGAGCGTACTTATGATTCTGGCAATCTCGGATTTGGAAACTCCGGCTGTTTCCGGAGCCTTTGCGTGCGCCAAAGGCGCGAGATTAGCCGTCCAGCTTGCGTTGGTTTTAAAAGCGCAACTCTTTGAATGCTCCCCTGTTCGCGCAGCAAGGATCACCAGAGGCACATCAAGCCAGTTTCTCAAGCGTGATAGGAAGGCTTCGAATGCGTTTGCCGGTCGCGTGGAAGACGGCATTCCCGATGGCTGGGGGGACACCTACGACACCGATCTCGCCGACACCTTTGCCCCCCAGAGCAGTTGCCTGCATGTCCGGAATACCAACCGAAATCACCTTGATGTCGGGCACATCGGCATTTACGGGAACGGCGTAGTCCGCGAAATTCGCATTCGCAACGCGTCCGTCTCGCTGGTCGACATACCCTTCTTCGAGCAGAGTCTGTCCAAGACCCATGGTCATGCCGCCGATCCATTGGCTCTCAGCCAGTTTCGGATTGAAAATCCTTCCGCTGTCGAACGCCGCAACCATCCGTTTGACACGAACCGTGCCAAAGTCCTCATCGACGCGAACTTCCACAAATTGCGCGCACCAGCTATGGGCTGAGACACCACCCTCCAGCGCGGCTTTCAATTGCGCGAAACTGCGGTCTGCCCCGTTCTTCATCTCCTCGGTGGCGTCGGGGACGAAGGTATTGCCCTCGACTTCCAGTTCGTTTTTGCCGACAGCCTGCAGCAAATCCGCAATGCTGATGCCGCCGGTCAGTCGACGGGTTGGCCGCAGTGAGCCGTTCTCGAAAGTGAGATCGTTCACCCTTGAGGCTGCCAATGGTGACTTGGGGTCCGATGCCGCCAGCGCCAGCAGGACGTCGCGCGCGTTTTTCGCCGCCCGGTCGACGGCACCCGTCAGATTATTGGCCTGCTGGGAGCCGCCGGCGAGCGCAGATCTCGGGAGTATGGTATCGCCCAGCCGCACCGTGACGGTCTCGACGGGGACGCCCAGGGCATCTGCCGCGGTCTGGGCAAGAATGGTATAGGTCCCCGTTCCCATATCGGTGCCTGCGCTGAGGACTTCAATTTGCCCGCTGGCATGAAACACTATCTTGGCTTCGCTGGCGGTGCGGATCATGGGATATGAGCCGCCGGCCATTCCATAACCGATCAGCTCGCGGCCTTTGCGCATCGAGCGGGGCAGAGGATCGCGGTTCCACCACCCGAAGGCTTCCGCGCCTGCCGCATAGGCTTCCCGCAGCTGTCGCGTTGTCCACTGCATGTTGCTGCTGGGATCGAAATCCGCCCAGTTGGCAAGGCGTAACGTGACTGGGTCCATGTTGAGCGCGTAGGCCAGCTCGTCTATGGCGCTTTCGAGTGCATAGGCACTGGGGTTTTCGCCGGGGCCCCGTTTCCAGCCAGGCTGGACCGTGTTGACCGGCACGACGTTGAGACGTGACGAGAAGTTCGGGGTCGCATACATGATTTTCGTCACATTGTTGCAGGCCTCGACATGGACTTCGTCCATCGCCGTCTCGTTCCAGCTCTCATGAATGATCGAGCTTATCTTTCCGCCCTTCGAGGCGCCAATCGACAGGGTCTGCCGAGTTGCCGGTCGGCCGCCAAGACCGGTGAAAGTCTGCGGTCGAGTGAGAGAAACCTTAATGGGCCTGCCAAGCCTCCGCGAGGCTGCGCAAGCCAATCCTACATGCGGATGTGCACCGATCTTGGACCCGAACCCACCGCCGACGTAAGGCGAGATCACCCGCACATTCTCGATGTCGATCCCGAGCCATTCCGACACGACGCTTCGTGCCCCGCCAACCCACTGGCTGGGCTCCCAGACGGTGATTTTCCCGTTCTCCCAGGAAGCGATGCACGCATGCGGCTCCATCGGCACGTTGTACTCGCGTGAGGTCGTGTAGGTGACGTCTACCTTGACCTCGGCATTGGCCAATGCTGTCGCCGCATCGCCCCATGCGGCACCCATCTCATCAATGGGCTGCGCTTTTGCCTTGGGATCGTTGATGTCGAGAATAGGGTCGCCGCCCTCATACTCGACCTTGAGAAGGCTTGCCGCTTCCGTTGCCTGTTCAAAGGTTTCAGCGACCACGAGCGCGATGTGCATGCCGTTGAAGCGGACCACATCATCCTGAATTGGGGTAAATTCCTCGGTGGCTCCGCCGCCCTTGCTGTAGACGGTCGGCTTGTTGAGCTTCAGGGAATTCTGCGCGGTATAGACGTCCAAGACGCCCGGTAGAGCCTTGGCAGCCGAGGTATCGATATTGACCACACGCCCTGCCGGCCGCGTCGATTGGACGGTAACGCCATAGGCTAAGTTCTCCAGCTTCTGCTCGATCGCATAGCGCGCCTCGCCGGTTACTTTCAACGGGCCTTCGGCCCGCGACAGACGCGCACCGAGCACAGAGCCCGTGGATTTGGCGGGATCGCTTGCAAAAGCACTTTCGCCCGACAAGCTAACCCCAGCGGTCGCCACTGCGGCTGCGCCTGCCCCGAGTTTGATGACCGTACGGCGATTGATTTCAACCTCGTTATGGAATGTCATACGATATCTCCTACCGTCATCAGGGCGCGTGCTACGACCTTCGGTGTCAGCTCGATTTTGAACGCATTTTGTCCGCTCGACTTTGCGCCATCGACAGCGGCTGCAGCAGCGGTACGGAGCGTCGCCTCGTCGAGGGTCTTTCCCTTGAGCGAATCCTCTACAGCGCGCAGGCGCCAGGGTTTGGTGGCAACGCCGCCAACAGCAATGCGCACATCGCGGATCGTCTTGCCGTCCGCTTCCATCTCGATACCGACGGCGGCACTGGCCGCCGCGAACTCATAAGATGCGCGATCGCGGACCTTGAGATAATGGGAGCGCTTCAACGCGGCCGAACGCGGGATCTCGATCCCGACGATCATCTCGCCTGGCGCCAACCGGTGCTCGAGATGCGGTGTCTGTCCTGGAAGCAGGTAAAACGCATCTATTGGGATGCGGCGTTCCACAGATTAGCCCCCAGAATTCGCATGAGCCTATCGATGGTGCTCATGAATAGACCTGCGACAATGGCAGTGCTGGACGCGACGTCAGCTGTCGAAGGCCAGTGAGCTGGATAGCTCCTCATGGGCGTCGACCTGTTGCTGCAGCAGAGCGAGTTTCTGCCTGACCATTCCAAGAGCATCGGCGCCGGCGATGAACCGAAGGGGCAGCTCAGGCCTGTCGACCAAAGTGATCAACGCCTGCGCGAGTTTGGCCGGGTCGCCGACTTGCTGACCGTTCGCGGCTCTCCAGCCCGTTATCTGCTGGGCGCGACGTTCGCTGTAGTCGCTCACGGATGACGGAGCATATTGAGTGGATTCGTCCGTCAGTAGCTCTGTGCGGAAAAACCCGGGGTTCACGATCATGGTTTCAATGCCAAACGGCGCCACCTCGGCTTGCAGCGACTCGATCCAGCCATCCACGCCGAATTTTGCCGCGGCGTACGCAGAACAGAACTCGAAGCCGACCAGACCTGCCGTCGATGAGATTGCAATGACCTTGCCAGAACCCTGCGCGCGCATCAGCGGCAGGACTGCACGGGTGACATTCATGGCCCCGGTCAAGGTGGACGCGAGCTGAAGTTCGATATGGGCCGGAGTCAGGTCCTCGAAATAGCCCGCATAGAACCCCGCGGCATTGTTGACGAGCACATCGAGGCGACCAAAGCGGTCGAGGGTTGCCTTCACCGCAGCGTCGGCGTCGGCTGGCTTGGTGACGTCCAACGTCACGACCAAAAGATTGTCCGACTGGCCGATCGCCTTGGCGACCCGATCGGGGTTACGACCGGTCGCAACGACTTTATCGCCGATGGCTAACACCGCCTTGGCAAAGTCGAGGCCCATGCCCCGTCCAGCGCCGGTAATCATCCATACTCTACTCATAGCCGTATCCTTCCTGGCCAGTATCTTTTCAGTTTATGCAGCGTTGGCTTTTGGGACGTCTGTCTCAGCGGCGATCTTGAACCACCCGGTGGCGGACTGAATCACACCCCACAGTTTCGCTGGAATCTCGATGCCCAGAACACTCGACGCCCGGATTTCGGTCTCGATCAGATCATCGCGGCCGCTCTTTGCCAAATCGACCCACTCCGGGTTCATCACCAGTCCTTGCCCAACCGCGACGAGCGTGAGGCCTTTGTGCAGGGCGACTTCGGCCTGAAAAGGCGTCCTGACCTGGCCCGCGGCAACGACCGGGACCCGACCGCTGGCTCGGCGCGTGATCAGGCCAGCGATGGTGTCGCCCTCGGGCGCCTCTATAGGCCTTGCCTCGAGAACGCTCGTCAGCGATGCGTGGATGTAGTCCACACTTTCATCGATAAGACATTCAATCAGCTCGTACGTGTCGGCGATACGCAAGCCACCTGCCTCGGGTTCCTCGGGTGACACCCGGTAGCCCACGAGGAAAGGGCGGTTCGCATGTGCCGCGACCACTCGCTTTACTTCACGTACTACGGCGACTGGCAAACGCATCCGATTTTCGAGCGTGCCGCCCCATTCATCGCCACGCTGATTGTAGAGGGGCGAGAAGAAGTTCTGGATCAGGAATCCGTGAGCACCATGCAGTTCGATGCCATCGAAGCCTGCCTCAATGGCCCGTCGTGCCGCCTCGCCAAAGGCGGTAATGATCGCGAGGATTTCGTCATTCGTCAGTGCACGTGTCTTCACACCGCCCGGATTGAAGGGTCCGGGCGGGACTTCGAGCGCACTGGCGCTGACGACCTCGCCGCCGGGTATAAGTGCCGGCACGGCCTTGTTCCCGGCGTGGAAGATTTGCAGGACGGCCAGGGCCCCGCCGCCTTTGGCCGCTGACGCCAGCCGAGAGAGGCTCGGGGTGAAACGGTCGTCGTAGGCGGCGAATTCGCCCGTAAAGCCGATGCCGTCGGGCAAGACATGGGTGCAGCCTGTGAGCACAAGTCCGACGCCAGTCGCCCGACGCCGGTAGTAGGCGATCTCCGCATCGGAGACTGTTCCGTCGTCGTTGGCCGACCATGTGGTCATCGGTGCCATGACAATCCTGTTGTCGAGGCTCAAGCCGTTCGGAAATTGGAATGGCTGGAATATCTGTCGTTTGGTGTCCACAGGGGTTTCCCTTTCGACGCGCGTTTCGCTGTCTCTGAGGGTGAAATAGGGAATAGGACTCGATATGATTAGCCGCTACAATCCGCATGAAGTTAGAAATGGGCTTGATAAATGAGGCGCGGAGATTTCAGCGAGCTGGCCGTCTTCATCGCCGTAGCAGAGGCAGGCAGCTTCACACGCGCCGCAGCAAAACTCGGTCTGTCGCAGTCGGCGCTCAGTTACGCTGTCAGGACGCTGGAACAGCGCCTGGGAGTCCGGCTGATCTCACGCACCACACGCAGCCTGTCCGTGACGGAAGCTGGAGAGCGCTTGCTGCGAAGCCTACGACCGGCCTTCGATCACATCGAAAACGAGATCGCCGCCGTCACCGCCCTACGCGACAAGCCCACCGGCCTCATTCGCCTGACGACATTCCGGTATGCTGCCAAATCAGTGCTGTGGCCCGCCATCGCCAAACTCCTGCTGGAGTATCCGGATATCGAAGTGGAATTGAGCCTGGACGAGGGGCTGGTTGACATCGTTGCAAGCAGATTCGACGCCGGTATCCGGATCGGTGAGCAGGTCCAGAAGGACATGGTGGCAATAAGGATCGGCCCGGACCTACGCATGGCGGTGGTCGGATCACCCTCGTATTTTGCCAACCGAACCGTTCCCAAGACACCGCGCGAACTTGGGGAACACAGAGGCATCAGTTACCGTCAGAAGACCGGCGGCGGGCTCTTTGCTTGGGAGTTCGAGAAAAGCGGGGAGGAACTTGAAGTCAGGATGAATGGCCCACTTGTCATCAATGACGGTGAAATGCTGGAAGCTGCGGCTCTTGACGGGCTCGGTTTAGCATACACGTTTGAAAGCCAGGTTGCTCCGTTCATCGCAGACGGACGCCTTATCCGGGTACTGGAAGACTGGTGCCAACCCTTCGCAGGCTATCACCTCTATTACCCCAGCCGACGCCAACACACTGCAGCCTTCGCTCTACTTGTCGAGGCACTCCGTCTCAAGGCGTGAGAGGAGGCAAAAAGGCACTCAAACATGCCGCTCTACCTTGGCATAGTATGAGTTATGCTTCCCTCATATGCACAACCTCGCGGGACGTCCAAAATCGGGGTTCCCCCACTCAGGCACAACAGGCGCGCCTTGGCAGCTCGCCCTAGTAAAGGTCTCAACTTACCCGACGGACTGCGTCGCGGCGAACGTCCGGTTCCAGAATTCCTTTAAGCCGCCATTCCGCTTCCGGCCCGAAGCTGCCGGACGGCAATGCGCCTCATGGGAGTCATTCCTGCGGTCCCGTCCATTCACCAAAAGCGGACATCATGGCGCGGTGATAGTCACTTACGCCGGATTGCAGCTTCTTCGCCTGCGTGTCACGATTGAGCCTGCCAACGCCGGAGGGACCGATGGAGAGCTTCTCCGATAGCTATGCCGAGGCGCGCGGCAAATTTCTCGTCGCCTGCGCTGGGGTTGGTGCGCGGGTGACGAGCTATCCGCGCGAGGGGCTTCTGGGCGAAATCGGCGAGGCGCTTGCGACCGATGTCGCCTGCCTCGGCCCGGAGGCGGCGCGGCGCGCGGCGATCGTCATATGCGGCACGCACGGTTCGGAAGCCTTTGCCGGCTCGGCGATCCTTACCCGCTGGCTGTCAAACACCTACGACAGTCCGCTGGACGTCCATGTCGTGTTCGTGCACGCCATCAATCCCTGGGCCTTCTCGTACCGCACGCGCACGGACGAGAACAACGTCGACATCAACCGCAACTTCCCTGCAGATATTGCCAGCCCGGCCGCGGAAAATCCGGCCTATGACGCAGCCGTCCACCTGTTGCACACCGATCCATCGGACGCGGCCCGTGCGCTCGAACTGCATCGTGCCTACAAAGCCCATTTCGAGGCGCATGGGTGGGCGCAGGAGGGCCTGATCTGGCAAGGGCAGTGGCATCGGCCAGATGGCTTCATGTTTGGTGGGCGGGCACCGAGCTGGTCGAACGTGACGTTTCGTCGGATCGTGCGGGAACATCTTTCCAGTGCGGCCACGATCGGCTTCCTAGACTGGCACACTGGGATCGGTCAGTTCGGCGAAGTCGTGCACCTCATCTTCGACGAGCCGGAAAGCGCAGAGCATCGCGCCGCTGCCGGCTGGTGGGGGCTCACGACGAAGGACGATGGCGTCTTCAAGACCGGCATCAAGCCGAAATACCGCGGGCTGCTGTGCCAGGCAATCCGCCAGGAGCGACCCGACGCACGGATCGCCGGCGCGGTCATTGAGTTCGGCACGGCCGACGACTATCAGATCTTCCGCGGGGACCTGATCGACCGCTGGTTACGTTTCGAGGGCCGCGACCATCCCGACGCGAACGCGCTGCGCGCAGCCCATGTCGACACCTGCTGCCCGTCTGATATCTCCTGGCGCCGGCTGGTGGAGGCGCGTGGCCCAGAACTGATCGACCAGTTGCTGGCAGGGGTCGCAGGATGGTGAGGGGTCGGGATCGAACGACGTGCGCCCAGCACCGCCTACCGCGACGATACCTCAGAATGGCTGGGCCAAAGCAGGGTCTTGGCCTGATCGCGCGGACGACTCGTTCCGCGCACGGAATTTTCTTCTTAGCCAATGGGCAATCCTATGCGCCAAAGGCAACCTCGCTCCAAGGCGAGAAGCGCGCGGCGGAGTCATCAGAGCCTGCTGCTTTCTATAGTCGGCCAGATACCGATCAAGCGCGCCTTGGAACTCTGCCTCACGCCCAGACCGAGCAATCATACACGGTCTGTCTAGATTGGTATCAGGATCAAGGTTGGAGGGGATTTTGGTCATCGCTGGCTCTCCCTTTGCGGGGAGAAAGATGACCGGGCCGTTGGCGCGAGTCTTTGAGCACTCGCTTAATAGTTCCGAAAGCCGGCGAAAAGTTATAAACCATTCTCATGTCTGGGCAGAAGCTTGTGTTTGGACCTTTCGTGCTCGACGCGCAGGCGGGCTCACTGCTCTGCCGGGGGGAATCTGTCGCGATAAGCTACCGCGCCGTTCGCCTGCTGATTGCTCTCTGTGAGCGTCCGGGCGAAGTGCTGAGCAAGTCGGATCTCATCGAGGCTGCGTGGCAAGGGGCGGCGGTCGAGGAAGGCAATCTTGCAGTCCAGATTTCGGCGTTGCGGAAGCTGCTGGGACAACCACCCAGCGGCAAAGACTGGATCGCGACGGTTCCCCGTGTGGGCTATCGCTTCACAGGTCCCATTGAATGCTCGGCAACTCTAGGTTCCGATCACGCGATGAGAATTGAGGACACGCAGGCCGACAGTCGGCCATCAATCGCCGTGCTCCCGTTTTCCAATCTCAGTGATGTTGCCGGCCAAGACTATTTTGCGGACGGGGTGGTGGCCGACATCATTACCGGCCTGTCGAGGATCAAGTGGCTGCTGGTGATCGCTCGCAACTCCAGCTTTGTTTACAAGGGCAAGTCCGTTGATGTTCGTCAAGTCGGGAGCCAGCTAGGTGTCCGCTACGTGTTGGCAGGTGGGGTGCGAAAGGCCGGCAATCGACTGCGAATTAATGCCGAGCTTCTGGATGCCGCCACAGGTGCACACCTTTGGGCCGAGCGCTTTGACGGCGACCTCATGGACGTTTTCGAACTGCAGGACGACATAACCGAAAAGGTGGTAGCAGTCGTCGAGCCGAGCGTCCAAAAATCCGAGATAGAACGGTCCCGGCGGAAGCGTCCTGAAAGCCTGGATGCTTACGATCTATATCTTCGAGCCGTACCATACACAGCGTCGCAGATGCCTGCTGATGCGCGAGTGGCTATGCAGTATCTCGAGAGCGCCCTGCGTATTGATCCCAACTATGCAGCAGCTCATGCCCTGCTTTCATGGTGTCACGAATGGTGCTTCGCGCGGGGCGGTCTCGGCGAGCACGATAAGTTGGCCGCAATTGAACATGCTCGCGCAGCGCTTGTCAGCAGTACGGATGACGCCGCCGCACTCGCAGTCGCGGGGTTCGTCACGACGATGCTGAGCAAGGATCATGCGGCGGGCCTGACCGCGACTGAGCGTGCTCTTCACCTGAACCCCTCTTGCGCCACAGCGATGTATCTCGGTTCGCTCACAAACGCGTTCGCGGGTCGTCCGACTGTGGCGACCGCTCTGGCAGAGCGGGCGTTACGGCTAAGCCCCTTCGACCTCCTCGCCTACCAGGCTCACTTTGCGCGCGGCGCGGTAGCGATGCAGTCTAAGCGTTATGCCGACGCGGCCTTGCACTTGCAGACAGCGCTGCAGCTCAATTCCAACTTGAGTTCGCTCTACTTCGCTGCTGGGGCTGCGCTCGCAATGTCCGGTCAGCTGTCCGATGCCCGGTCCTTGGCCCGAGTTGGCCTGCAGATGGAACCGACGTTCCGGTACCAGATGTTCTCTGAACTCATGGTCTCGGAACTCGCGGACAAGCTCGCCGAGGGCTGTCAAAAACTGGGGCTACCTAAATAGGAGATATGCCCGCAAGGGGGAAGGCCGGCATTGCCAGTCCTTGAACGCCTGGATTCGCTCGCTGTGTCGCTTTGGGGCCAGATCCTCCTCTTACAAGTTCCGCCGAACGAACGTCCGAGAAGGGTCAAGTCACGACATCGGATCTTATAGGTTGAAGGTCCGATATCGCTCTTCCCTGGCCGCAAGCGGACCTACTGCTCCCGGCCCCAAAGGCGACGTCCGAGTAAAGGCTTGGGATGTCTGTAGTTGGCGTAACCCGAACCGAGCGAGCGATGGCATCGTTATGATCTTGTTTGGACAGGCGAGCGAACTGTAAACTGCCCGCAACAAGGCCATTTCGTTGAGAGCCGGCCGCGTCTGTTCGATGCCATCACGCGCACTTCGCTGGTGCGGCTCTCGTGGCGCGGGCGGTCCGTGAAATCTGCTTCGCTGATCAGACGGCGATGCGGGGGCGACTAGGCCTGCCAAGGCCATTTTGCGCATTCGTTCCGAACCTGAGTACGACTAAGACCCAGGTCTGCAAGCTGATGGTCTTCGAGCTCGGCCAATTCTTTGCGTTGGCAATGGAGTTGGATCCAGCGCGCTACCATCAGATCGCTCCTGTCACATTGTTGGCGATGTGACGGACATGTGTCGGCAACGTCGAAGGCCTCCGCGCCTCAGCCAGCGGGTGATTGAACATTTCTCATCCTTTCGCGGCATCCATGTTGACCTGTGGCGCTGAAATGCGCCAATCTACTGGCGTGTGCAAAGCATCGTTTCTCGTGCTAGCCCCAATTTTCCTCATGACGTGGTGCTAAATTGGCTCGCCGGTTGCCATCGCTAAATGCCCTCAAAGCCTTCGAGGCGGCGGCACGCCATGAGAGCTTCACCAGGGCGGCGGAAGAGCTGTCCGTGACCCAGGGCGCGGTGAGCCATCAGGTGAAGGCGCTCGAGCTCGAATTGGGCATCAGGCTGTTCGATCGCGAACGTCAAAAGCTNTCGGCACGCAGCGCATCCAGCATCTATCACGGGCCGGAGCGCTGACGGTCAGCACGTCGCCCGACTTTGCAGCCAAATGGTTGGTCAACCGCCTTGGCCGGTTTGCCGAGACACATCCGGCCATCGATCTCAGGATTTCCGCAACCATGCATCACGTCGACTTCGCCCGAGAGGATGTCGATCTTGCGGTGCGGCATGGGGATGGCAACTGGGTGGGGCATGACGTTGTCCACCTGTGCTCCGAGGAACTGTTCGCGGTCTGTAGTCCCAAACTGCACCAGCGGATGCGCGAGCCGTCCGATGTGCTGAAATTTCCGTTGCTGCATCTTGATGACCGAAAGGACTGGTCGCAATGGCTCAAGGCCGCTGGCGTGGTCGATGCCGAACTCTCCCACGGACCGGTCTTGAACCGCGCCAGCATGGTCATAGACGCCGCTGTCGACGGCCAGGGCGTCGCACTCGCCCGCACCACCCTTGCGGCGTGGGACCTCATCAACGGGCGGCTCGTCAGACCGTTCGCCACGGCTCTGCGATTGTCCAAGACCTATTGGATCGTGTGTCCCAAGGCGACGTCGATGCTGCCCAAAA
>NZ_AYWT01000037.1:0-18174 GCF_000502915.1 Mesorhizobium sp. LNHC209A00 | reverse complement strand
CCTGCAGACGACTGTTCAGGGTCCTTTGCCTCTTCGCTGGTCTCAACTCCGCTGTATCATGCTCACGGTTGATGAGGACCTCCTCGCTTGGTAGCTGGTTGCTCCTGTCCTGTGCAGCGATCCGCTCGTCCGGCGCGCCCTGGTCGCCGTAGATCAGGGGACGAAAGGACTCTGCGGGATCCGAGGCTTGGTGATGGGGCCCAGTTGGCACGAAAGACGATGCCAGAACAGCGTCGTCTTCATTAGCTTTCCCAGGGGGGAGATACTCTGGCCAACTGTATTCCTCCTGCGGCCCGCTGTGCTGCGCAGCGGCGTCCCCTTTGCTCTCAAGACTTTGAAATTTAAATGGGTCCCCGGGAGCAACGTCTGGCGCTGACTGGCCGAGCCGCTTGATCTGCTGGTGAAACGTCCCAACGGGGCTTTCCTTAACCGCGTCTCGGGCCTGTCGGTCCATGAGTTCAAAGTTCGTAAGATTATTTGCCGTTCCGAATGTATTGTCACCCCTGAGGCGGGTTTGTAGTGCCTGCCGATTGACGACGAGGTTGTTGAGGTTCAGGTTATCTGGCTGCGATTGCAATCGCCCAACCAGCGCCCGCGTGCCGTCCACCACGTAGACTCCGCAATCCACCACGTTGCTCTGCTGGGCGATGCGGGATACGCCCACGCGGGTCTCCAGGCTGGCGCCCAGATTTTCTGCGAGCTCTTTTGCAAGCGTGTCATTGCATCCGTTGTAGGAGTCATAATGATAGGCAACCGGCCGTTCCCGGTCGCTGCGATCAACGAACAGCAGCGACCAATGGGTGCCGCGCTCCGCAAGAGTCTTACCGCCATCGCTCACTGGCACGAACAGGAAGTCGGCTGTGTCGTTACCGTTCTGATNCGCGCTCCGCAAGAGTCTTACCGCCATCGCTCACTGGCACGAACAGGAAGTCGGCTGTGTCGTTACCGTTCTGATGGACGATGCGCTGGAATGCGCTTAGCATGACGCTCTCGGAGCCCAAGCGCAGATGATAATTGGCTACGAGGGGATCCACGAACCGCGTCCGGGCGGCGAGATCTGGATTGTTCCCCTGCAACTCCTGCTCCAGGAGTTGGTAATCCCTCTGGATATGTTCGTCGCCTAGCCATTCCAATGCGCCGAGCACCCGCCCGTCTTTAGCTTTCCCAGGGGGCCTCTCTGGCCGACCCAATGCCTCCTGCGTCCCGCTGCGCTGCGCAGCGGCGTCCCCAATGGCACGAGCCTCCATGCCGACTGCGTCTTCCGGACGAGCAGCAAGGGCAATTTCGCGCCCGAGNCTGCGCAGCGGCGTCCCCAATGGCACGAGCCTCCATGCCGACTGCGTCTTCCGGACGAGCAGCAAGGGCAATTTCGCGCCCGGGTGCGAACTTCCGGAGATGAGCTAGTGCACTGATCCTCCGGTTACCACCGGAGTTCACATAGCGCTTGGCATCTTCATCCAGCGACCCCTCGTGAAGCCGATCCGCAATCCCCGGCTTTTTGTTTTCATGCAGGTATTCACTGAAACGTATAAGAGTAGATCCATAGACCTGAATGGTACCGCGATTCGGCCCGGTCGCAGGCGCTTCTTTGTACTCTTTGATGAGAGCCGCTGTGTAATCTCTGATGAGCGCGGCGTCGGCAGGGTAGGGATTCCGGACAGGGCGGTCGACCACTGGCGCTCCGCCCGCCAACGTCTTGAGACGACCCAGTGCTCTAGCCACGATCGAGGGGCCACCCCTGCTCTCGTACTGCGAGGGGCCACCCCTGCTCTCGTACTCCTTGCGATCCTGATCCAGCGACGATTCGTCAAGCCGAGCAGCAAATCCCGGCCTGTTATTGTCAAAGAGCCAACGACCAAAGCCGAGAAGAGAATTTACATGGCGCTTGACCGTGCTCTCCTTGACCTTACCCGCGTAAGCTGACCTCAGCCCTTCGACAACGGTCGCATCGTTGGAATAGAGGGGACCCTTGTCGCGACCGGAGACCCCTATTGGAGGATCTGGCTGCACCGCCGCCGGCACAGAACGAGCATGGTCACGCAACTCGGACGGTGCGGGGGGATTCAGATCAACCACTGACGAATCCGGCGCATNTCCCATGGCAATGCACCCACTTGATGGGTGGGGGCCTGCATCAGCACGCGAGCGCCTGAATTGCCGATCTCGCTCAGCTGCGGCTCAGTGGCAACGTCCTGCAGACGACTGTTCAGGGGCCTTTGCCTCTTCGCTGGTCTCAACTCCGCTGTATCATGCTCACGGTTGATGAGGACCTCCTCGCTTGGGAGCTGGTTGCTCCTGTCCTGTGCAGCGATCCGCTCGTCCGGCGCGCCCTGGTCGCCGTAGATCAGGGGACGAAAGGACTCTGCGGGATCCGAGGCTTGGTGATGGTGCCCAGTTGGCACGAAAGACGATGGCAGAACAGCGTCGTCTTCATTAGCTTTCCCAGGGAGCTCGCGCCCGAGTTCGGACTTCCGGAGATGAGCTAGTGCACTGATCCCACCGGAGTTGTTATAGCGCTTGGCATCTTCATCCAGCGACCCCTCGTGAAGCCGATCCGCAATCCCCGGCTTTTTGTTTTCAACCAGGTATTCACTGAAACGTCTAGGAGCAGATCCATAGGTCTGAATGGTAGCGGGATTCGGCCCGGTCGGCGCTGCCTTGTAATCTTTGATGGGAGCCGCTGTGTAATCTCTGATGAGCGCGGCGTCGGCAGGGTCGGGACTATTCAGGACAGCGGCGCGGTCCAGCACTGGCGCTCCGCCCGCCCACGTCTTGAGATGACCCACTGCTCTAGCCACGTCCGAGGAGCCACTCTTGCTCTCGTACTCCTTGAGATCCGGATCCAGCGACTCCTCGTGAAGCCGAGCAGCAAATCCCGGCCTGTTATTATCAAAGAGCCAACGACCAAAGCCGAGAAGAGAATTTACATGGCGCTTGACCGTGCTCTCCAATGCTGACCTCAGCCCTTCGACAATGGTCGCATCGTTGGAATAGAGAGGACCCTTGTCGCGACCGGAGACCCCTATTGGAGGATCTGGCTGCACCGCCGGCGGCACAGAACGAGCATGGTCACGCAACTCGGACGGTGCGGGGGGATTCAGATCAACCACTGACGAATCCGGCGCATCATGATGGCGCGCCGTTGAGTGACCCGGCTGCAGCACCGAGGCACCTAGCCTCGACCCACTGTCTCCGGCGTGGGGCGCCGCGGCGTGTTCTTGTCCGCTCCCTTGCACCATGAGTTGCGCCTCCCATGGCGATGTATCCACTTGAGGGCCGGGATCATGCACTGGTTCGTCCATTTGCTTTTGCAACCGAGCCCACCTTTCGGCCACCGCGGCCTCGCCAACCGCGGAGGGCGTCTCCTCAGCCCTGGCGAACGCTGGCCCGGCAGGCGCCGCCGGCACAGAACGAGCATGGTCACGCAANGAGGGCGTCTCCTCAGCCCTGGCGAACGCTGGCCCGGCAGGCGCCGCCGGCACAGAACGAGCATGGTCACGCAAATCGGACGGTGCGAGGGGATTCAGATCAACCACTGACGAATCCGGCGCATCATGATGGCGCGCCCTTGAGTGACCCGGCTGCAGCACCGAGGCACCCAGCATCGACCCACTGCCTCCGGTATGCGGTGCCAGGTGCTCGTCCCCCAGCATCATGGGCTGCGTCTCCCATGGCAATGCACCCACTTGATGGGTGGGGGCCTGCATCAGCACGCGAGCGCCTGAATTGCCGATCTCGCTCAGCTGCGGCTCAGTGGCAACGTCCTGCAGACGACTGTTCAGGGTCCTTTGCCTCTTCGCTGGTCTCAACTCCGCTGCATCATGCTCACGGTTGATGAGGACCTCCTCGCTTGGTAGCTGGTTGCTCCTGTCCTGTGCAGCGATCCGCTCGTCCGGCGCGCNAATGGCACGAGCCTCCATGCCGACTGCGTCTTCCGGACGAGCAGCAAGGGCAATTTCGCGCCCGAGTGCGGCGTACGGCGGGAACTTCCGGAGATGAGCTAGTGCACTGATCCACCGGTTACCACTGGAGTCCAAATAACGCCTGGCATCTTCATCCAGCGACCCCTCGTAAAGCCGAGCCGCAATCCCCGGCCTGTTGTTTTCATGCAGGTATTGACTGAAACGTCTAAGAGTAGCCGCATAGTCCTGAGTGGTTTTGGGATTCGGCCCGGTCGCAGGCGCTCCCTTGTACTCTTTGATGAGAGCCGCTTTGTACTCTTTGATGAGCACGGNTGGGATTCGGCCCGGTCGCAGGCGCTCCCTTGTACTCTTTGATGAGAGCCGCTTTGTACTCTTTGATGAGCACGGCGTCGGCAGGGTCGGGATTCAGGACAGCGCGGCCCACCATTGGCGCTCCGCCCGCCGACTCTTTGAGACGACCCAGTGCTCTAGCCACGTTCGAGGAGCCACTCTCGCGCTGGTACTCCTTGAGATCCTGATCCAGCAACGGATCGTCAAGCCGAGCAGCAAATCCCGGCTTGTTATTATCAAAGAGCCAACGACCAAAGCCGAGAAGAGAATTTACATGGTCCGTGACCGTGCGCTCCCCGACCTTACCGGCATAGAGTGCTGACCGCAGCCCTTCGACAACGGTCGCATCGTTGGAATAAAGAGGACGCTTGTCGCGACCGGAGACCACTACTGGAGGATCTGGCTGCACCGCCGCCGGCATAGAACGAGCATGGTCACGCAACTCGAACGGTGCGGGGGGATTCAGATCAACCACTGACACATCCGGCGCATGATGATGGCGTGTTTCCCCGGGAACAACGTCCCGTACGAACACCGAGTCTGGGTTGCCTTGGTCCGGCGCGGCTGGAGCCAGGGCTCTGTCGTGCAACGCTCGCGCTGACTGGCCGAGCCGCTTGATCCGCTGGTGAAACGTCCCAACGGGGCTTTCCTTAACCGCGTCTCGCGCCTGTCGGTCCATGAGTTCAAAGTTCGTGAGATAATTTGCCGTTCCAGATGTATCGTCACCCATGAGTCGGGTTTGTAGTGCCTGCCGATTGACGACGAGGTTGTTGAGGTTCAGGTCTGGCTGGTCTGGCTGCCATCTTTGCAATCGCCCAACCAGCGCCCGCGTGCCGTCCACCACGTAGACTCCGCAATCCCACTCGTTGCTCTGCTGGGCGATGCGGGGTAAGTCCACGCGGGTCTCCAGGCTGGCGCCCAGCCTTTCTGCGAGGTGTTTTGCAAGCTTGTCATGCCATCCGCTGACGGAGTCATAATGATAGGCAACCGGCCGTTCCCGGTCGCTGCGATCAACGAACAGCAGCGACCAATGTTTGCCGCGCTCCGCAAGAGTCTTACCGCCATCGCTCACTGGCACGAACAGGAAGTCGGCTGTGTCGTTACCGTTCTGATNCGCGCTCCGCAAGAGTCTTACCGCCATCGCTCACTGGCACGAACAGGAAGTCGGCTGTGTCGTTACCGTTCTGATTATGGACGATGCGCTGGAATGCGCTTAGCTTGTCGCTCTCGGAGCCCAAGCGCAGATGATAATTGGCTACGAGGGGATCCACGAACCGCGTCCGGGCGGCGAGTTCTGGATTGTTCCCCTGCAACTCCTGCTCCAGGAGCTGGTAATCCCTCTGGATATGTTCGTCGCCTAGCAATTGCAATGCGCCGAGCACCCGCCCGCTGGGGTCGCCGAAAACACCAAAAAACCCTTCGACTGCGGGGGACATCCCCTCAGGAAAGAGCTCTGGCGAGGCGGAATTCCCCGCCCGCAAGCTGGGCGGAGCGAATTCCGGTGGCCTCAGTGGCACCTCCTCGCTTGGTAGCAGGTTGCTCCTGTCCTGTGCAGCGATCCGCTCGTCCGGCGCGCGCTGGTCGCCGTCGCGCCAGATCAGGGGACGAACGGACTCTGCGGGATCCGAGGCTTGGTGATGGTGCCCAGTTGGTACGAAAGACGATGGCAGAACAGCGGCGTCTTCATTAGCTTCCCCAGGGAGCTTCTCTGGCCGACCCAATGCCTTCTGCGGCCCGCTGTGCTGCGCAGCGGCGTCCCCAATGGCACNTCCCATGGCAATGCACCCACTTGATGGGTGGGGGCCTGCATCAGCACGCGAGCGCCTGAATTGCCGATCTCGCTCAGCTGCTTAGCTTTCCCAGGGAGCTTCTCTGGCCGACCCAATGCCTTCTGCGGCCCGCTGTGCTGCGCAGCGGCGTCCCCAATGGCACGAGCCTCCATGCCGACTGCGTCTTCCGGACGAGCAGCAAGGGCAATTTCGCGCCCGAGTGCGGCGGACGGCAGGAACTTCCGGAGATGAGCTAGTGCAATGATCCTCCGGTCACCACTGGAGTCCTTATAGCGCTTGGCATCTTCATCCAGCGACTCCTCGTGAAGCCGAGCCGCAATCCCCGGCTTGTTGTTTTCAACCAGGTATTCACTGAAACGTCTAAGAGTAGCTCCATAGTCGTGAATGGTTTGGCGATTCGGCCCGGTCGCAGGCGCTCCCTTGTACTCTTTGATGAGAGCCGCTTTGTACTCTTTGATGAGCACGGCGTCGGCAGGGTCGGGATTCAGGACAGCGCGGCCCACCATTGGCNGAGCCGCTTTGTACTCTTTGATGAGCACGGCGTCGGCAGGGTCGGGATTCAGGACAGCGCGGCCCACCATTGGCACTCCGCCCGCCGACTCTCTGAGACGACGCAGTGCCACAGCCACAGTCGAGGAGCCACCACTGCTCTCGTACTCCTTGAGATCTTCATCCAGCGACTCCTCGTGAAGCCGAGCAGCAAATCCCGGCTTGTTATTTTTAAAGAGCCAACGACCAAAGCCGTAAAGAGAATTTACATGGCGCTTGACCGTGTCCTCCTTGGCCTTACCCGCGTAGAGTGACCTCAGCCCTTCGACAACGGTCGCATCGTTGGAATAAAGAGGACGCTTGCAGCCGCGACCGTCGGAGACCACTATTGGAGGATCTGGCTGCACCGCCGCCGGCACGGCGGAACGAGCATGGTCACGCAACTCGAACGGTGCGGAAGGATTCAGATCACCCACTGACGAATCCGGCGCATGATGATGGCGCGCCGTTGAGTGACCCGGCTGTAGCACCGAGGCACCTAGCATCGACCCACTGCCTCCGGCGTACGGCGCCGCGGCGTGTTCTTGTCCGCTCCCTTGCATCATGGGCTGCGCNATCGACCCACTGCCTCCGGCGTACGGCGCCGCGGCGTGTTCT
Source organism: Mesorhizobium sp. LNHC209A00 (assembly GCF_000502915.1). Classification (NCBI taxonomy): domain Bacteria; kingdom Pseudomonadati; phylum Pseudomonadota; class Alphaproteobacteria; order Hyphomicrobiales; family Phyllobacteriaceae; genus Mesorhizobium; species Mesorhizobium sp. LNHC209A00. Next base: position 10,985 of record NZ_AYWT01000037.1, on the reverse strand, counting down.
TGTCCGCTCCCTTGCATCATGGGCTGCGCTTCCCATGGGGCCGCGCCTTCGATGAGGCTCAGGTCTCCCTGAGACGGATGAGGATGGAACGGGTCTGGCAGAGCCGGAACGCCGGGGGCGGGAATTTGGGCAGCGGCTTGGCGCGCCTCGCCCGAGCGCTGCTCAAAGCCCTCTTGCCCGGCCTGTGCCGCTTGCTCTTGAGATGCCGGGGGCTGCACCTGCCGCCAACCTGTTACATTGGATAGGTCAAATTTGTGCCGGTTCACGCTAGCCTCACGTCCACAGATCAGCTGAGCAACCTACTCGGGCATACTTACGAGAAGCTGACGAGGTCCGCGGTCCCGGAGCGGGTAGGCCTAATTTTCTGCGCGCCGATTGCGCTGGCGCGACGTAGCCCGGCCTTTTGCCAGCTCGGCAGCTACGGCTCGCAAAGAGCGTCGTAAGGCTTGCGGAGCCGCCCCTCAGCTCCCGTCTAGGAGCAATCCACAATTCACATATTTGGAGATGGCTCGCTGGTTTACCGGTCTGCGAGCCCTGCAAGCCCATGCTTCAGATGCCGCCCGTGCAGAGGTATTTCATTTCGAGGTAGTCCTCGAGGCAATGGCGGGAACCCTGCGTCAGCGGGAGCGTCAGCTACATAGTCGATAACACGCGCTTTTTACCTCGGTCTCGGCTCGCAACGATGGATTGCTAACGGCGAACTCATGCTGGTCGGCAAGGCGATACTGGCTGGAGCATCAACTCGGCCGACGAGAGCGGCCACACCATCCTAGACAGGATCGGCCGATATGCCCGGCATCGCCGCTCTGCAAAAAGCACAGCGGGCATCCAGACGTTGCCGGGTTGACTATGGGTGTCCGAACCGCGAAAAGAGGCCGCTCTTTATGAGTGGCGTGCGCTGGCAGTCTAACCCCAAGCCCCCCGCCCGGGCTGCCGGCGCGCTTCTAGGAACATCGAGGTAGATGACGAGACTCCGAACTACATTTCCAAAGCTATCGGCGGATTCACATTTCAAGCCCAATCGATTTCCTACAGCCAGGCGCGAACGTTCGATTGGAACATTCAGAATTCACATCAAGGTGCACCGCTATTGCGTCCCGAACAGGTTCGGCTGCTCGATGACGACTACGAGATTGTTCTCATCAAAGGTCTGCCACCATTAAAATTGAGGAAGGTGCGNGGTTCGGCTGCTCGATGACGACTACGAGATTGTTCTCATCAAAGGTCTGCCACCATTAAAATTGAGGAAGGTGCGATATTTTTCGGATCGCATTCTGAAACGCATGTTTGAAAGCCAGACAGGCGCCCTCCCGGAGCCGGCGCCCTTGACGGGAGCAGAGGAGGCGCTCTCCGCAGGAATCTCAACTCGATGACCCGCTGTGTGAATTGGCGCAGGACTTTGACGATACAGTTTGATGTGAGGCTAGTATGAACCCGCGAAATAGTAATCCATCCCGTGTAACAGCTTTGTCGCAGGTGCAGGACGCCGGCTTGGAAGACGGGCAAGCGGTCCAGGCCCGGCGAGTGGGCTTTGAGCAGCACGTGTCCGAGGCGCTCCGGCCGCTGTTCGATGGTCGAGCTGACGAGCCGCCTACCAGTCCAGAGGAGCTTCTGCGACTGGAAAAGGGGTTTCGCGAGGTGCTTCAGCGAGGGCAGGATCATCAAGCCGCCTCGTCTTTTTTCAGCGATCCAAGGATGCCCGCTGGACGGGATGACCCCAAGGGAAGCGTGTCGGACGCTTTCGCAGCAGCCGGCTCTAGGCACGCCGGAGTTGAGGCCGCCGCCCCGCCAGTGTTAGCTGCCAGCCAACAGCAGATCCGGCCCTCGCCAGTAGCGTTTGACCGACCGGTATCATCCTCGGCTGCTGCAGGCGTGCGCTTGTATGCCCCTTCGATGATCTCTCGGAAGACCAGTTCCGAAAACTGCGATCAGTTGCCCGCCTTGTGCTGCCGCCTCGCCGTCGAGGTCGAAACGCCCGCGAATCAATGGAAGGTCAGCGGGCCATGGGGGCAGAGTGCAACGGCGTCTACACCGCCTATTTGAGGGGAGAGGTACACTTGGCTTTCCTGTTCCAGCAGCATCCGGCCGCACACCGACGCGATGGGGAGCTAGAATTCAAATCGGACCTTCGCAAGGCACGCACCGCGGATCAAACGCCGTTCGTTTGGGAAAAATGGCTCAGTACCGACAAAGCTTCTGTAATGGCCCTAGTGGCCTCGGTTGCGCTCTTGGTCGCGATACAGTGGCAAGACCCCCAGATCAACGAGGCGGTCCTAAGCGAACTGCGGACGATTCAGATCAACTACGCATTGCTCCAGCGAGACGTCGCCCGCGCCGACATGGTATTGGACTTCCGTTCCGTTGCTTCTACCGGGCAAGCATTAAAAAGGAACCTTCAAAACTACCAACGCCTTGTTGAGATTTCGCCCAATGAGAGCTCCGGGGTGCACTCCAGGTTGGTTGCACAGCTCAAAAATTCCCTCGAAAACACAGAAGCTGCCATCTCGGCCTCGGCCGCGCAAAATGAGCTTCTGCAAAGCTCTCTCGTACGCTTTGCTCGCTCGGCTAATCGCCTTCGGGGGGGAGTGTCGAACAGGCCTGAATTTTCCAATCTGATCCTTCAATTTTCGGCCAGACCGGGATTCAGCCTCGCATTACAAATCGATCAGTCTCTCCGCCGACTTCCTCCTAGCCAGGACCAAGTCACGGAGGATGTTGCCCGCGAGGGCCGCGCTATCCTGTCCTCAATGTTGAGGTTGGACCGCGCTGTCAATCGGATCCCATCCTTCGACACGTTCGCCAAGGCTGCCGAATTGGAGCGAGAACATCTGAAAGCCTACAGCTTCGCCAGCGCGCAAGCGCAGCGTACACGACTTTTCTTTGGCTTGGTGTCCATATGCCTCTGCTTGTTTGCGACCATTCGAGCCTCCACGCTGCATGTGCGGACGAACCGGTTGGAAAGGCGGTTAGAGCTTGAAGCGGCGATGAGTGAGATCGAAGCTTGTTTCATCGACAGTCAAGCAACGAAGGCATCGCGGCGCTTCTCCACCGAAGCAGCGCTTAGACTCATTCAATGCGTTTTCGATGCGGATCAATGCGCGCTTGCTCTGGTGGATCCGAGTATCAGCAGGAATACCGAGTACTTTGTCGGGAACAAGCGCATGCGCGTCTGGAACGCCACGCTAATCCATGAAGTCGTCTCACTTGTACACCCGGAACAGCCAGTGTTTCGCGTCGTTCCGGCGTCGGAAGTGGTTCGGACTGCCGTAGGCACTACCGGTGTTTGTCAAATTGTTGGCTGCAGGGCCTCCGATCAGCAGGCTGCGGTTTGTATCCTTGTTTTTGAAGGAGATCGCTCACCACCCTCCACAGACGACCTCCTGGTTCTGGCGAGCGCTACTGTGCGTTTAGGTAACCATCTTGAAATGCAACGTGTACACACGGAACGTAACCTTTTTGAGAGTCGATGGGAGCATGCGGAAAGGCTGACGGCTGTCGGCACAATCGCAAGCGGCGTTACACATGAATTCAATAATGTTCTAGGAGCAATAGTCGGCTACGCAGAGATGGCTAAAGGTCTTGTGCGCCGCCCCTCGAGAATTCGGGGCCACATCGGCCAAATTATCTTAGCCAGCAACCGAGCCAAACTGATTATTGATCAAATTTTGTCACTAAGCCGAAATCGGAAGCGCGTGACGATGCCTTTCGACGTCTCGGAGAGTGTAATGGATCTCGCGCCATTGCTGCGGGTTACACTTCGTGCGGATGTTGAGTTGAACTTCAAGATCAACGAGTGGCAAACGGTGATCGAGGGCAGCCCGACCGAGATACAGCAGATCCTTATGAATCTATGCAAGAACGCGTCGGAGGCTCTCTTGAATGAGGGCCGTGTCGAGATTAGCGTTTCTCGCGCTCACGTCTGTCAAACGAAGCCCGTGGCTAAGGGCACCTTGCAACCGGGAGATTACGTTCTCCTCTCCATCAGCGACGATGGCCAAGGAATCGCAAGTTCGGTGCTTCCGCATATCTTTGAGCCCTTTTTTACCACGCGCTCTCGCGTCGGCGGGACCGGACTGGGTCTTGCTGCAGTGGACCGCCATGTGAGCGCGCTCGCAGGATGCCTTGACGTCACCTCGGCTGTTGGCCGAGGTACACGCTTCGATCTCTACTTACCGGCCTGCGCTGAGGAGCAGGTCAGAGCTGATAGCGCTTTCGGCCCATGCGATGGATCACTTGGCAACGGAGAAATCATTGCAGTCGTTGACCCCGATCCAGCAGCGTTGGAGATCTACAAGGATAAGATCGCCGCGCTGGGTTATAAGCCGGTCGGCTTCGCGACCTTCGAGAGTCTTTGCGACTGGATCGAGAGCGGGAAGGCAGCCGACCTCCTAATTTTGGATAAAGCGACTTTCCTCGGGCCAGGACAGCCCGAAGCCGTACGTACCACCCTGATGACCGTGCCCATCATCGTCGTTGGTGGAAGCGACCCCATGCCGATCACATCTGGTAATCAGACCTTCGTCCTTTGGCTAGCCAAACCGGTCTCGTCCAGGACGATGGAGCATGCAATTCGTAGGATGATAATGGCATGATGCCGCCGACGCGCTCAGGATACCGAGCTACCGAGGCAGTCGGAGGCGGAGCCGGCTGGGATCCAGCAAATACAAGAGCGTCGGACGATCTCTGCGCACCCGGCTCATGGCGAGTTCCCCCGAACACTGTGGTCGGCTTCCGCCCAAGGAAGGGCTCCCCGACCACGGCAAACCTGCCGCCGTGCTCGTGACCGTCAAGGACAAGTCGCCGCGCGATGGGGTCTGCGGGCCTCCATCCTTGACAAGTCACTGCGCGCTCGCGGCGACAGGCGACGGGTAATATAAGGTCGGGACGAGGAGATGGTCGCCAATCGGTCACGCAAGATGGTTGACGAATGACTCGAGAGCAAAGCTTGACAATCATCGCCCCATTCACGCCAGACTTCTCCTGTGCGTTCATCATCGCCTACGGCTCCTCGCTGCCCCGACAAGGCTATCGCCGCCCCTTTGAAACTGCCGAGTATCTGACCAATTTCCAATAGAACCGATTTCACGGCCGCGGTGGTGCGGTCGTCGTAGTCGGCGGCCGATTGCGGATCGGGCGGTACTACTGGAGCCATTGCAATTTCTCCTGCCGCAAATGGTCAGCGGCCTCCTGTCCCCTCTCCCCGGATATCACCAAATCAAGGTAAGTTTGAACAGGACTTGTGCAAACGACGCCGGGCGCCGGCTCGATTGTATCAAGCAGTGGCCCTTCATCCTTCAGGATCGAGATCACAACGTTTTCACCCTTCGCCGCCGACGACAGCTTGAGGGCATGTCGCCGAGCGATCCCGCCGGACCTCGCGATTGGAGTGTATCGTTCATCATCTTGGGCTGGCGCTCGGCGGCCGGCCGGCGGCCAGTTTTGCGAAGCGGCTGATGGTCCCGGTCAATAATGACACGCTGCTGCGGGTGGTGCGGCGACGGGCCTGTTTGCAAACAGATCCTCTCAAAGTTGTCGGCATTGATGATTGGGCCTTCCGTCGCGGCCATCGTTACGGCACGATCGTCTGTGATCTGGAGCGGCGGCGGATCGTGACACTGTTGCCTGATCGTGAGGTTGCCACCGTCGAGGTCTGGCTCGCCGACCATCCTCAGATCGAAACCGTCTCGCGCGACCGCGGCGGCGGTTACGGTGAAGCGACTGCGAAGGCGTTGCCCGAAGCGGTTCAGGTCGCCGACCGCTGGCATCTCATGAAGAATGCGAGTGCGGCTTTCCTCGACGCCGTCCGCGATGCGGACAATCCGAACTGCGATCGGCGCTACGACGGTCGATCCCGATCTGCTCACCTACGCGGAGAAGCGGCAATACGAAGGCTATCTGCGGCGCGAGGAGACAAATGCGGCAATCATGAAACTTGCCAGCGAAGACATCCCCATCGGAGATCGTGCGTCGCACCGGCCACAGCCGTAAGCTGGTCCGTCAGGTGGTCCGTGGCCAGCGGACCGATATTTTCCGCGCCCGCCAGAGTTCACTCGAAGCCTGGCTGCCCTTGCTGGAAGGGCAATGGAAATCTGGTTGCCACAATGCAAGCGAGCTTTGGCGACGGCTGAAGACAAAGGGCTTTCGGGGACGTCTGGGTGTCGTCAGCGAATGGGCAAGGCGACGACGACGCGCCGAACAGGCATCCGATCAGCAACTCCACAAGGTGCCATCAGCCAGAACGATCGCACGGTTAATGACGACGGCGCGCGATCAACTGAACAAAACCGACACTATGATGATCGCTGTCATCGAGGCGGGTGTGCCCATGCTGGTGGAAGCACGCAATCTGATCGCTGGTTTCCATTCCATGATCCGCAAGAAAGTCGCCCATGAGCTCGAGGCGTGGATCGCCGACGCCAGCAAAAGCCTCATTGCGTGTTTCGCCAATGGCATCATTCGCGACCGTGCTGCCGTCCGCGCCGCGATCACCGAGCCATGGTCCAACGGCAGACGGAAGGACAGATCACCAAGGTCAAGCTTGTAAAACGGCAGATGTACGGCCGACCTCCTCCAAGCACGTTTGATCGGTGCTGCCTGAAAGAAAATATCATCGAGAGTGCGTCAGACCCCTTATTCCACGCCGAAACACAATCAATCACTTCGCGAAAATGCTCGGAGAGGACCCCGAACTCCTGGAGGCGATCGTCTGTAACGGCGACAATCTGTGCTACGGCAGTCTCATCAGCGTTTACGACGGCACGGGCGCCCATGCGACCAATGACTGGAAACGATTTCCTCGAAGACTTCGTCTCAGAGCCAGACATCATCGCACGCATCAAAGCGAAATCTCCGCGGTAACAATCGGGCGCTTACACAAGACCACACTGCCGCAAGCTGCTCAGCGTGTTCCAGATGCTGTTCCTGACAGGCCGGTTCTCTCGGCAGAATGCTTGGCCGAAATATATCCTCCATGCAGGCAGAGCTCACCTACCCGCACTGGCCCCTACCAGTGTCGGGTTTGTCGAATCCGCGACACGGTGACGTCTGGCTGGCGTGCCGCCGCGCTCTCAGTGAAGCCATTGAATAACATCCAGAACAGTTTTCTGGGTCGCTTCCTGTGCAGTTGGCACGACTCTTGATGTTGGTTGTACGGCGGCAAAAGCCGCTAAATGGCAGACTGGTTCATCTTATTTGATCTCTAGGAAAGGAGATAGCAATGAAGGTCGATCTGTCAGATTATGGTGTGACTGAATTGGCTCCAGAAGAAGCATCCACAATTTCGGGCGGGTGGGCTTTTTTTGGGGCGATAGCTTTCGCGGTGGCGGGGTTAATTGGCGTTGTGGCTGCGACTATACTGGTAGCGGCGAGGCACTGGAAGAGACACGGTTAGAACATTAGTGTGCAAGCTAAATACCCTTTCTCCTGAAATTGCCAGCTACACTGCAGAGAGCATTCTCTCCCGACGATCAGGACGATCTTTGATCATCTATCGGCTGATTTTGCTCTCTGTGGTTGCGACGTTGGTGTCGCTGCCACTCATCACCATAGCGATCTCGGTCCAAAGTGCCGGTATCATTCGCCCCACCCTCGAGAAGACGCCCCTGGTCGCACCCGTCTCCGGACGCATCTCCCGTATCCTTGCCGTTGAGAACGATCTGGTTGCCCAGGGGCAGGAGATTCTCGCCCTTGATGATGAGGTGGTTGAGGAAAAGCTCAGGGCGTATAAAGGCGATATTCGCGCTAAGAGTGATCTTGCCCGTGACCTCGAAACCCTGATCTCCTCCGGCACGAAGGCCAAGGACCCGATCCTCCTCCTGACCGAGTCCGCCAAGGCGGAGCGGGCGCATTTTCTCAACCTGCTGCGGGAGAACGAATATGCCAGCAGTAATGCCGCGGCGGAACTCGACCGCGCTAAGCGACTGCTCTCCGCTGCTGCGACGCCCGCAAAGGCCGTTGACGAGAAGGCTTTCGCCCTCCAGAACATTGAGGTTCAGGGGGAGATCCTTGCCCGGCGCAAATCCGCCGAATGGAACCAGCAGCTCTTCGACCTTACCCTGCGCCTCAAGGAACTCACGGCCGCCGTGCATCAGCTCGAGAAGGAACGGGATCTCACCCACATTCGGGCCTCCGTGTCAGGCGCACTCGAGCAATTCACCGGCCTGACCCCCGGCAGCTACATCCAGGCCGGGCAAACCGTTGCTTGGGTTTCGCCGGACGACGAACTGGTGGCGGAAATCTACGTCTCCCCCAAAGACATCGGCTTCGTGCGGGAGGGCCAGTCGGTGCGGCTCCAAGTGGATGCCTTCAACTACAATCAATGGGGTCTCATCGATGCGACAGTGCTCGGCGTAGCGCAGGACTTCACCCTCCACGACATGAGCCCGGTCTTCAAGGTCCGCTGCGCACTCTCTCGCACCCATCTCGCACTCAAGAACGGGGTCATCGGTCATCTGAAGAAGGGCATGACCGTGCGGGCCCGCTTCCTCGTGGCAGAACGCACTCTTCTGCAACTCCTCTACAATGAGGCCGACGATTGGCTCAATCCCCTCCTGGCGGGCCACTAATCCTTCCCTATCCAAACAGCCAGCGAGCCGCCATGTCGAGCAAGGTTATCAAGTTCAAGCAGCACGACATCACCGATTGTGGAGCTGCCAGTCTTGCTTCTGTCGCAGCCTTCTATGGTCACAAGCTGCCATTGTCGCGCATCCGCCAGTATGCCTCGACCGACCGCTCCGGCACTACCGTACTGGGCCTCACGGAAGCGGCCCGGAAGCTGGGCTTTGTCGCCAAGGGAGTGAAGGGTGGCTTCGACAGCCTGTACAAGATCCCCAAGCCCGCTATCGCGCACGTCGTCGTCAAGGGGGTCCTTCACCACTTCGTCGTCATCCAGGCGATCGACGCGAGGTGGGTCACCGTCATGGACCCAGCCTATGGCGAAATCCGCAAGCTGCCGCACGAGGAATTCAAGACGCAATGGACTGGCGTCCTGGTGCTCCTGGTTCCGGCAGCCACCTTCAAGCGCCGCGACGAGACCATTACGCCGCTTGCCCGGTTCGCGCGTCTGCTTGCGCCACAAAAGGCGGTGATGGCCCAGGCTCTCGCCGGGGCGCTCGTGACGACGGTACTCGGGCTCTCGACGGCAATCTACGTCCAGAAGATCGTCGATCATGTGATCACAGCGGGCAACCGCAACCTGCTCAACCTGATGAGCCTCGTCATGCTGGTGATCCTGGTGGCGCAGATCCTGATCAATCTCCTCGGGAACCGGCTTATCCTGCAAACGGGGCAGAAGATCGATGTCCACTTGATCCTCGGCTACTACAAGCACATCCTAGACCTGCCCCAGAAGTTCTTCGACAGCATGCGCATGGGCGAAATCATCGCCCGGATGAACGACGCCGTGAAGATCAGGAGCTTCCTGAACGACGTCTCGATCAGCATATTCGTTGACGTGCTAATGATTCTATTTTCGTTCGGGCTGATGTGCATCTACTCGTGGAAGATCGCCTTGGTCGTGGCGGTCTCCATTCCGCTGTATCTCTTGGTCTATTGGACCATCAACCGGCTGAATAGGAAGCACCAGCGCGCGATTATGGAGGATGCCGCAAACCTGGAGGCGGAGCTGGTGGAATCCCTCGGAGCTGTCTCCACAATCAAGACCTCCGGCGTGGAGAGTTTCGCCAACTTCAAGATGGAGATCCGTTTCATCAAGATGCTGCACTCCGTCTACAGTTCCGGTCTCATCTCGATCTTCGGGGATAATGCCTCGACTTTCCTCTCGACCCTATTCACCATCGTGCTGATGTGGTTCGGAACGACGCTTGCCCTGGATCAAACCGTCACGCCCGGCGAGTTACTGTCCTGTTATACGTTACTCGGCTATGTCATCCGGCCGGTCGCCAATCTGATCCAGACTAATCGGATCGTTCAGGATGGCTTCATCGCAGCGGATCGCCTGTTTGAGATCTTCGACCTGGAGCAGGAGACAAGCGGCGGCGGCATCGATGCCACAAAGTCCGACCTTGGTGATATTCGCCTGGAGAACGTCACGTTCCGCCATGGTTCGCAGCCGGAGCTTTTCCACGATCTCAGCGTCATCTTCCGCCGGGGCGAGATGACGGCCGTGGTGGGGGAAAGCGGCTCGGGCAAGAGCACCCTTGCGGCGCTGCTGCAGAATGTCTACCCGCTTGAGGGCGGACGCATCCGGATCGGTCCCTTTGCCCTCCAGGATCTCTCAACGGTGTCCGTGCGCAAGGCTATCGCTGCTGTGCCGCAATCGGTCGATGTGTTCTCGGGCTCGGTGATCGGGAACATCGCCCTTGGCGAGTTCGAGCCGGACATCGAGAAGATCCTGCACATCTGCGATCAAATAGGGCTACGAGAGCTGATCGAGCGCTGGCCCGGCGGTCTCCAGACCTATTTGGGCGAGAATGGTGTACGCCTCTCCGGCGGCGAGAAGCAGCAGCTTGCGTTGGCTCGGGCTCTGTACCGGGATCCGGAGATCCTGATCCTCGACGAAGCGACCTCCTCTCTCGACTCGATAGCCGAGGGGTTTGTCCTGCGAATCATTGAAGATCTTCGTCGGGCCGGTAAGACCATAATCGTCATCGCTCATCGACTCAGCACCATTCGTAGGGCCGACAAGATCGTGGTCTTCGACAAGGGACAGCTTATTGAGGAGGGGAGGCATGCTGATCTGCTGGCAACTGAAGGTGCTTACGCACGCTTGTGGCGGGCGCAAACCGGATCCAGCTAACCACGACGGTGCCGTAGCGCATCGATCACCGCCCGCCATCGATCGAACTGCCCGGCGGTCAGGAGCACAAATTTGCGCTTGCCGCGCTTTGTGATCTCGACAGACCCTCGGTATGCCGCCTCGACCACCTCGTCGGATTTGTTGCCGAGGTCGGTTAGAGCATAATCTGACCTGATGGAATCGCGAGGGATTCCCATCGGGGAGAATATCTGATTCATCATGTCGGCTG
>NZ_AYWT01000036.1:0-18546 GCF_000502915.1 Mesorhizobium sp. LNHC209A00 | reverse complement strand
GCATCTGGTCTTCCATAGATTTTGATAAGGACGGCAAACAAACCGATTGCCTGCGCCTCCCTATCTCAACCGATTTGTCCGCCTATGGCTGGATACCGATCCCGGCGATCTGCCTGAAGAACGGGGACGGACCTACGGCACTATTGATTGCCGGCACGCACGGCGATGAGTATGAGGGGCAAATCGCGTTGATGCGGCTTTCCAGGAAGTTAAAGCCAAGCGAGATTGAAGGGCGCATCATAATACTGCCAGCCCTGAATTTCCCAGCCGTAAGATCTGGACGACGTGTTTCGCCTATCGATGAGGGCAATCTCAATCGTCTCTATCCGGGTCGGGCGCACGGCACGGCGACGGAGATGATCGCGCACTACGTGACCGAGGTTCTCCTGCCGACGACCGATCTGGTGGTTGACCTGCACGCGGGCGGCCGTTCACTTGATTACCTCCCCTCTGCGCTGATCCGACCCGGAACAACAGCAAAGCAACAGGAAAAGCTCCTTGAACTGCTGGACGTCTTCGGCGCCCCAATAGGGTTAATGACGGACGGCAGCGGCGGTGGCGGGAACACCACCCTGCCAGCCGCAGCCGAGAGTACTGGCGCACTTGTTATCACTGCGGAGTTAGGCGGAGGCGCGACGCTCAACCGAGAGGGGTTAGACCTCGCAGAGCAGGGAGTCCTCAGGCTTCTCAAGCACGTCGGGATTTTGCCGTCGTGCGACGTCTCGGCTCCCGGTCCAGTCCGCATTATGAATGGCTCTGGCACCGACCTGTTGGTCTATGCCTACGCTGACGGGTTGTACGAGCCCATGGTTGATCTCGGGGATGAGGTCTCGGAGGGGCAAGTTGCTGCACTGCTTCACTCTATCGACAAGCCTTACATTGAGCCTGAGGAAATCCGCTTTGCCCGAGGTGGGTTGATCGCCTGCAAGCGTTTTCCGACTTTAGTGAGGCGCGGGGATTGCCTGTTTGAACTGATGGAGGACCTGGCACCTCGGCATCTCCAAGGATAATCCCGTGCCAAACCAGATTAATCCAAGAATCGCCGGTATGAAATGCATCCAATGTGACGCCATTTATCCGGTTGGTGACTACTTTGAAGGCTGCCCGGAATGTTCAAGTGCGGGGGCACCTGCAAGCGTTGCGCCCCACTACGCTGAGTGGCCTACTACACTGGACTATGAAACACTTAGCGACTGGCTTTCCTATCCGCTATCCGACCTGGGCGAAGGCAAGACATCTTTGTCAAGTCTGCCTTGCCTGGCCGCGTCTCTCGGCATAGCCAGCTTGCATACTAAAAACGAGTTCGCCAATCCTACGGGCTCTCACAAAGACAGAATGGGATCTTTCGTTGCCCAGAGAGCGGTCGCGCTTGGAATAAAGACGGTCGCAATCGCCTCAAGCGGAAACGCTGGCGTATCAATGGCGGCTTATTCCGCGCGAGGCGGCCTTGAATGCGTCGTTGTCTCAACACCGGACATCAGTCCCAGCTGGCGCCGCGCCATCGAAATGCACGGTGCTCGTATCATTGCCACTGAAACCGATGATGACCGCTGGTCACTGATCGCGAACCACGCAAGGAAAGGCAACTGGTATCCGGCCACCAACTACACAATTCCCCCCGTTGGGAGCAATCATTTCGGTGTCGACGGTTATCGTGCCGTCGCTTTCGAGCTTCACCTGCAGTTTGGCCAAAAGGCACCGACGGACATCGTCGTTCCCACTGCGCGAGGCGACCTGCTGTGGGGTATAGCGAAAGGTTTCGAGGACCTTAGCGAGGCAGGTCTCATCCACTCAAAACCCAAGGTTCATGCGGTCGAGCCGTTTCCCCGAATTGGCGCAGCGCTATCTGGACAAGGGCTGGTCGGGGATTTTCCTGACGCGACCACCATGGGCTCGATTGGGGGCAACACCGTCACCCAGCAAACCCTGCGGGCACTTGAGATGGCTGACGGTCACGCGGTTGCGGTCCAGGATGCTGAAGTTGCAGCGGATCAGGCGACTCTTGCAAGAGAGGGCCTGTACCTTGAACTCTCAAGCGTTGCCACACTCACGGGTCTGCGCAATTTAGTCGCGGAAAAGAAAATCGAGCCGGATGCACGCGTGATTCTGATCGCGACCTCGCATGGCTACAAGGAGGTGGCCCGTTATCATGATCAACTGTCAGTGACCGACTGGCCGACCCGCTGAAGCCGTGTCGAGTTGCGCACTTCTCAAACAATATCAATAGCTGCGCTACGAGGGCCTAGCATTCCACGTCCACCTCGCCTCATTTCGCGCCTTGAAGCCGTATGGTGATGGGCCCGTAGAAGGCGGTGCTGCAGAAGACGATCCGCGCCTCAGCGCCATTAGGCCCGAGACTTCAATCCGCCGTCAAACCGAGGCGATGGACTGTCCACATACATAGCCCATAAGCACAATTAGATCCCGCAGGGAATCAGACTCTTACGCGGCAAGGGAGCCACACATGACAAAATCATTTGATTTTGGAAATGAACCTCGCCAGCACGAGCTTTCAAGCTTGGTTGCAAAAGAGGTCCAGCGCGTTCTGACTCAATACGAGGAGGTTATAAAGGAAAGGAGTTCACTCTCATCGCACATGGGGATTGGCAATATCGCTGCCACCGATTTACTTTCTGCAACACGCCTACAAGGGATTCATGACGATTTGACCGCCCTGGCCTTCGAATTTGTTCGGAGGCTCGCAGCCGAAGCAGTGCGTCGTTTCAATGAAAGCGCCCGTGAGGTGGCTTGTCTCACGGCGCGAAGCGAGAGCGCGTATGGGTGCGCAGTGCTAAAAGCGCGAGATCAGCAAAGCTATTGCCTGCGCATTGAAGACTGGGCGGGCGCGGTTGCAGGGCCCACCTATCTGGAAGAACACTTCGGCATACCGCGATCGACATTGCATTGGTGGCAACGCCACAATGATGTAGTCGCGTTGCGGAAAGGCGCGCGCAAGCATGTTTTTCCCTTGGCTCAGTTCATCGACGGCGGGCCTGCGCCTGGAATACGACAGGTGCTCTCCTCGATCGCCGATCCCAGACAGGCGTGGCTTTGGCTAACCTCCCCTTCACCTCGGCTTGAAGGCCGAATTCCCATAGAGATGCTCCGGCAACACCTGGCTGCAGAAGTCATCTTAGCCGCACGAGACTTCTCCTCCGCATGAAGCGTAACTGACGAACCCTACTGCAAATCGGTGCACCGGCAATCGGTTGGTTCCGCCGTCGCCTGTGAGAACTCTATTGATGGTCGCACGCACCACTACGCACTGCGTAATGTAGTTCCAATATCGTGCAAACTGTGCATCCCGTATGGTTTGTATAGTTTGTATAGTTTGTATAGTTTGTATAGTTTGTATAGTTTGTATAGTTTGTATAGCAGGGTCTATATCTCTTATTTTCGTGACATAATAGTCACTGTTGCATAAATCTCCGCCTGGCGCACCATACATATATTGCGCTATTCAATACCGTAGGATAGCAGTCAAACTGCGAGGAAGCAGCGCGATGCGCATCTTTTTCGATCGTGGGAGTGGAGAGAGAGATGCTGATAGCAGTTTCCGGTGCGCGCGCCGCCGACGCCCGTCGTCGAGCCGGAACAGCTAAGTTCGTCAAGATCTGCGACGTCTATGGTGCCGGCTACTTCTACGTTGCGGGCACGGAAACCTGCCTACGCATCGGCGGCTATGTTCGTTACCACATAGGCTTCGGCCGGAACAAATAAAATATCGCTTGAAACAAGACAAAGAGGGGTTGCACGATGATGACAACAATGTCCCGCCGAGGGTTTCTGGCGTTGAGTTCGGGCGCAGCTTTGGCTTCCACGCTGGTTATGATCAGAGCTGCCAGTGGTCAGGAGACGATCGACGAGATCACCTGGTCGCTGCCCACCGTCCCGGAAACGCTTTTTGTACCTCACGCCTGGTCGACCGGCATCGGCGTAATCATGTCGCTTGTGCAGGAAGGCCCGCTTTTGTTCGGCGATAACCTTGCCATGGTACCTGGCCCGGCCGAAAGCTGGGAACTGACCGACCCCACCACCGTGGTCTATCATTTGCGATCAGGTGTTACTTTCTCCGATGGCTCGCCGCTGAGCGCGGAGGATGTGGTTGCGACTGTCAAGTACCATTTGAGCCCGGATAGCGGCTCGCAGGTCGCGTCCTTTTACTCTTCCGTGGATTCCGTCGAGGCGACTGATCCGGCCACCGTCACCTTCAAGCTCAAATCGCCCAATGTGCAATTCCAGTACTGGGCCGCACTTATGGCCGGATTCCTGTTCAAGAAGGACCAATTGGGTAACGATGATCTCGGAACGCCCGATCTCCTGCCGCTCGGAACCGGTCCTTATAAACTCGTGGAATTCGTCCCGGCAGAACGTGTCGTGCTCGAGGCCCGCGATGACTACTGGGGCGGCAAGCCGGTTATCAAGAAGATCACGATTGTCGCCATTCCTGACGAGCAGACGCGAATCCTCGCTATGCAGAACGGCGACATCGACGGCACCTTCAATGTCTCGGTCTCCGACATCGACCAGTGGAAGGCGCTGGGCAATGTCGATGTCATCACGCAGCCATCGCTGGGCGTGTATCTACTTACCCTCGACCAGTCAGCGGCGCCGTTCGACGACATCCACGTGCGCAAGGCGATTTCATATGCAGTCGACCGAGAGGGCTTGGTAAAGGCGCTGCTGAAGGGAAACGGCGAGCCCGCGACCGCGATCAATCCACCGGGGATGTGGGCTGGTATTATGCCACCGGACGAAGTGCGCAAGTTCTACGCCACGCTGCCGACCTACCAATTCGATCTGGAGAAGGCCAAGGCGGAGCTCAAGCAGTCGAAATATTCGGACGGATTCGAGGTGATTGTGCCGAACTCCAATACCGATCCCTACATGACCAATATCCTTCAAAGCGTGTCAGAGAACCTCAGGCAGATCGGCATCACGACAAAGGTGCAGCAGACAGACAACACCCAGTGGTTTGCTGGTTATTTAAGGCATGAGAACCTCGGCATGCAGATCATGGGATACGCCCCTGACTTCGCTGACCCCTCGAACTATCCATCCCTGTTCTTGAGCAGCGCCAATGCGGCCAAGGACGGCATGAACGCCTCCAACTTCAAGAATCCCGAGGTCGACAAGGCGCTTGCTACCGCGAACGAGAAGTCGGATCCGAAGGAGCGCGGCGAAGCGCTGAAGCAGGTGTTCAGGATTGCCAACCAGGACGCGGCGGTGGTGCCGATCTTCTGGCCGGACTCGGCCATGGCGATCAGCAACAAATACAAGCTGACCGGCTACAATGCGCTCTACTACAACACTCCGTGGGCCATGCGCGGCTTCGGTCCGAAGTAGCCGGCAAGTCGGCGCACGTGAGGAGGACCTGGCAATCGCGGTCCCTTCTCGCGTGATTCTGACGCGGCGCCGCCGGCACTTTCCCAACCCATCCTATAAACTTATATGAAGTTAGGTTTCTCCTATGGACAAGCTTAGCGACAACGTCGGACGGCTCGACGATGTCCGGTATGCGTCGGATATTTCCTGGCAGAGGGGCGGCAGTTTGCTAGTTGCCGCAATTCGGTGCGGTCGTGAGGCCGACGAATGCGATCAAAGCCGTATCTGGCGCTTCGGCCTCGGCGGCGCCGCCGGCCAACTGACACATGGTCCGAACGGCGATTACGCGCCGCGCTTCTCGCCCGTCGACGATCGGATTGCCTTTGCGTCCGACCGCAAGACGCAAGGCAAAGGGGACCTATTCATCCTTGCGGGCAGCACTGTGAGCTCATTGGGCGATATTCCCGGCACGATTGAAGACATACGCTGGACCAGCGACGGCAGCGCGCTCGTCGTGCTGGCGGCGGATCGCGGCTTGGATAGCGCCGCGATCAAGAGCGCAACGCGCATCTGGTGGGGCGCCACCGAAGATCCGGCCGTTATCAACCCGACCGATGCACGCCGGCGGCTGTTTAGGGTATCGGCATCTGACGGCCAGACCGTCGAGGTCGGGCCGCGCGACGCGACGGTTTGGGAGTTCGACCTTTTCGGTGATGATGGCGCCGTGGTGCTCACCTCCGCCGATGCCAGCGAGCGCGGGTGGTACCATGGGAAGCTGGCGCAACTGGACTTCGCGACGCGCGCGGTCACGGGGCTATACGACCCGCGATGGCAACTGCAGGGGCCAGCCGTTTCACCGTCGCGGACCAAGATCGCTTTCCTCGAAGGCTGGTCGAGCGACCGGGGGCTGGTCGCCGGCGAGATGCGCATTCTGGATCTCGCCACTGGCGAGGTCACATCGCTGGCGGCCAATGAACAGTCCAGCATCACGTCAGTGTCGTGGCGCACTGATGTGAGCCTATGGTTCGCTGGCTGGTCGCGCCTTGGCTCCACCTATGGTGCGGTCCGGCTCGACGGCACATTTGAGCACATTGCGCGAGAGGATGCGGTCGTTGGCCCTCATAGCTTACTCGCGACCATTGCGCCCGCGCCGGACAACGCTGGTTTTGCCGCGATCCGCGAAGCGGTGGGCGGGCCGCCTGAGATCGTTTTTAAAGCCAATCCCAGGTCCGACTGGTTGCCGGTGACATCGCTCAACGCGAAGGTCATGGCGGACTACCCTGACTATCCGGACGTGCGCGAGGTGAATTGGAAAGGTAAGGATGACCTTGCGCTGGAGGGCCTCGTGCTGCTGCCGAAGAACCGCAAGCCCGGACCTCTGCCCACCATCGTCGAGATCCACGGTGGACCGACCTTCTCAGCGAAGCATTCGTTCAATCCTGGCTTCGCGCTGCATGCGGCGGCGGCGGGCTATGCCGTCTTCCGGGCGAACTATCGCGGAAGCGCGGGCTGGGGGCAACCATTCTCGCAGCTCATTCTCGGCGACCCTGGCGGCGCTGAGTGGGACGACATCATGGCCGGCATTGATCACTGCATTGCCGTAGGTATTGCGGATATGGACCGGATCGGGGTGACCGGCTCCAGCTATGGCGGTTACTTGACCGCTTGGTCGGTGGCGCGCACGAACCGATTCAAGGCGGCGGTAATGGTCGCTGGCATCTCCAGCTACTGGAGCTGCCACTATTCGGGCAACCACGATTTCGTCGAGTACATCGTAGGCGGGCCGCTCAAAGAAGAGCGCTTCCGCAAGCTTGCGATCGACCGCTCGCCGCTCTTTCGCCTGGACAGACCCACCACGCCGACCCTGATTATCCATGGGGAGCTCGACCGCTGCACGCCGCTAGGCCAGGGCCAGGAATTTTACAGCGCGCTGCTGGAACGCGGCGTCCCGGCAGAGCTCGTGGTTTACCCGCGCGAAGGACACAGCTTCGAGGAAAGTGCGCACCGGTTTGACAAGGCACGGCGTACGCTTGACTGGTTCGATCGCTATGTGAAGGGGGCGTGCTGATGCAGTCCAACGTGGTTCGCATCATCCTCATCCGGCTGGTTCAAGCCGTCCCCCTGCTGATTGCTGTCTCTGTCATCGTCTTCGGCCTGATCTATCTCGCACCAGGCGATCCGGTGCGGACATTGCTCGGCGCCAAGGCCATGACTCCCGGGGCTATCGCCTTCTTGCGCGAGCGCTACAATCTTGACGATCCCTTCATCGTCCAATACCTCAAATGGCTGTGGCAGGTGCTGCAGGGGGATCTCGGCCGTTCGATCTCTGGAAATCGTCGCGTCATCAACATCATCGCCGAACGCCTCAGTATTTCAGTGTTCCTGGCGGCCATGAGCGCGGTGATCGTTCTCGGCGCTGGCATAGGGTTGGGTACTTGGGCGGCGCTACGGCGCGGTCGTTGGATCGACCGGCTGACCGTCATCTTCGGCCTCCTCGGCATTTCCTCACCTCCCTTCGTCACCGGCTTGTTCCTACTTTATCTCTTCGGCGTCATCCTTGGTTGGTTTCCCACTTTTGGTGCTGGCGATAGATTCCTCGATCGCCTGTGGCACCTCACACTACCTGCCATTGCTCTGGCCTTTTCGGTGATGGCGATCGTCATGAAGATTACCCGCGCCGCCATGATCGAGACAATGGTTAAGGATTACGTCACCTTTGCGCGCGCGCGGGGGCTCTCCGCGCGACGCGTGCTGCTGCAATATGTCCTGCGCAATGCACTCATACCGGTGATCACGGCGGCCGGTCTTGTCATCGTCAGCCTCGTCGCAGGCTCCGTCTATGTCGAGGTGACCTTCGCGCTCCCTGGTCTCGGCACCCTCATGGTCGATGCAGTATCCAAGCGCGACATTCCACTCATCCAGGGCGCGACGTTGGTTTTCTCTCTCTTAGTCGTGGTCGCCAATCTTCTCATCGATATCCTTTACACTCTCATTGACCCGCGCATCCGATTTGAAGGGGTCAAGTCATGACGCTTCCAGAGGCGATCGACGCCCATCCAGTTCGCCGCATCTCACGCCGTCTTGCCCAGATGCCGCTGCTGGTCTGCCTGGCTTTCGTCGTGGTAGGCGTAGTTGTTCTGTGCGCAGTACTTGCGTCCTGGATCGCGCCCTACGATCCATCACTGCAGCGCCTCGGGGTCGGCGTATCGCTTCCCAGCCCCGACTTAATTTTCGGCACCGATTCGCTCGGTCGCGACATCGTCTCCCGCACCATCCACGGGGCCTCGACCGCGCTCGTTGGCCCCATGGTGATCGCTGCCGGGGCCTTTGCGGTGGCGACTATTCTCGGCCTACTCGCAGGTTATCTCGGCGGCTGGATTGATACCCTCATCATGCGCTGGGTTGACTTCATGCACGGTCTGCCGTCGACGCTCATCGTCATTGTCGTGGTCGGGGTCATGGGCGGTGGCTACTGGGTGGCTGTCGCGGTGCTGCTCACCACCTTTGTTCCGTCTGACACTCGGATCGTGCGCTCCGCCGTGCTGGAGCAGCGCCCACGCCCCTATGTCGATGCGGCCCGCACCCTCGGCATCAGCAAACGCCGCATCCTTCTCGTTCACATCCTCCCGAATATCCTGCCTATCATCGTCGCCTATGTTTCGATCGACTTTGCCTTCGCGCTTGTCAATCTTGCCGGTCTTTCCTTTCTCGGCCTGGGGGTCGAGCCCGGCACTGCCGACTGGGGCCGAATGCTGAGCGAGAACCGCAACCTGCTGTTTGGCGGGAATCCGCTAGGCACACTGGTCCCTGCTTTCGCCATGATCCTCACTGCCATCAGCATGAACCTGATCGGCGACTGGCTGTTCGAGGAGTTCATCGGATGACCTTGGCATCGGATCCGCAGAATTTCCTCACCGTTCAAGATCTCGCCATCTCCAGTGGCCACCTTGTGATCACGATGCCGACCAGCTTCCACGTCGCACCAGGCGAGACTCTCGCCATCGTAGGGGAATCCGGTTCGGGCAAGTCGCTCACGGCCAAGGCTATCGCCGGCCTACTGCCTCCCGGCGTCACCGCAAAGGGTTCGGTGAAGCTCGAAGGCTGCGAACTCAACGGTCTTTCCGAGCGTGACTGGCAGAGGCTGCGCGGCCGTCGCGTCTCGATGCTTTTACAAGACCCTTTCACCATGCTGAACCCCGTGATGCGCGCCGGCCGGCATCTCGACGAGACGCTGAGGGATGATCCCATGTTCCACGATCGCGAGGCACGGCGCGCCGAGGTCGAGCGCCGCCTTGCGGAAGTAGGTATCGATAATCCCGCCGTCGCCGATCAGTTTCCATTTCAGCTTTCAGGAGGCATGAGCCAACGCATTGCGCTTGCCAGCTCGCTCGCTCGCGATCCCGAAATCCTGATTGCCGACGAACCCTCGACCGCCCTCGACGTCACCACGCAAGCTGAGATCATGCAACTCTTGAAGCGCGCCCAGGCGCAACGCCGCATGAGCCTTATCCTGATCACTCACGACCTGCGTCTCGCCTTTTCCACCTGCGACCGCGTGCTGGTACTATATGCCGGCTCGGTCGTCGAGATCGGCCGGGCCGGCGATCTCGGCTCCGGCCCCTTCCATCCCTATTCTGCGGGCTTGCTCCTCTCCGAGCCTCCAGCCACCAAGCGGGTCAAGCTCCTCGTCGCCATGCCGGGCCGCGTTCCAGTGGCCCATGCCGTCGTAGGACAGTGCGCTTTTGCGGATCGCTGCGACTGGGTCGACGAGCGCTGCCGCGCGGCGCGCCCTGCCCTAGAGCAGCGCGCCCCTGGCCGCTTCACCCGGTGTCTGCGCCAGCCCGAAATCCAGGGCGAACTTGACGCGCTTCGCCGCGCAGCATTGGAGGCCGCACCAGCCATCCCAGCGCGTCCGGCGAACGAGCACCCTCTGGTAAAGGTCGAGGCCATTACTAAGGTCTTCCCCGGCAAGATCGCAACGCACGCGCTCAAAGGCGTGAGCTTCCATATCGCCCCCGGCGAAAGCGTCGGCCTAGTCGGCGAGTCCGGTTCGGGCAAGAGCACGCTCGGACGCTGCCTGCTTGGTCTCGAAACGCCGACTACGGGCAAGATCGAGATCGATGGCATCGACGCTCACGATTTCGAGGCCCTGCAGCCCGACGACCGCGCTTATCTGCGCCGTACGGTCCAGATGGTCTTTCAGGATCCCTACTCAACGCTCAACCCGCGCCACTCTGTCGGCAAGACACTTGCGGAATCGCTGCGCGTCAGGAAGTTCTCAGGCGATATGAATGGCACGATCGCTCGGCTTCTGACAGAAGTGGGCCTGACGGCGGACTACGCGAAAAGGCGGCCTGCGCAACTCTCGGGAGGCGAGCGCCAGCGCATCGCCATCGCCCGCTCACTCGCCGTCTCGCCGCGCCTGCTCGTGTGCGATGAGCCCGTTTCTGCGCTCGACGTCTCGGTGCAGGCGCAGGTGCTCAATCTTTTCAAGGATTTGAAGGCTGCGCGCGGCCTATCTTTCCTGTTCATCACCCACGACCTCGCGGTCGTGCGACAGATCGCCGATCGCATCGTTGTTCTTTATCTCGGTGAAGTGGTCGAGGAAGGCTCGGTCGATCAGGTCCTGTCGGAGCCGCAGCACCCCTATACCAAACGCCTCATCGCCTCAATTCCGACTTCTACATGCACATGCACGGAGTGGCAGACCTCTAGGCTGAATCGATATTCATCGCATCCATAGGATGGCGCGAGCGATTTGGATGAATGAGAGGAAGGTGTACGGCGCGTCGGTGGTAGCGTGTTGCGATCGTTCTGAAGTGCTCGAGTTTATTGAAGCGGCGCTCGATGAAGTTGCGGGCCTTGTAAGGTTCGAGTTGTAGGGATCGGCATCCTGCGGGTCGGATTGCAGGGGATGACAGCTTCAGCCCCCATTTCGGTGATGATCTGGCGCAAGGCGTTGCTGTCACAGGCCTTGTCGGCGAGGACGCTTTTGGCCTTCAAGCCTTCCAGCAAGGCGGCGTCAGGATCGGCCTCAGGCTCACCTTCACTCCCTTACGCTCCCCGCAAAGCGACGGAATCTCCGAGGCATTCATTAAAACGCTGAACCGGGCTACGCCCGAAACGTCATTCTGCACCACGCCGAAACTGTCTTGGCCTTGCTGGCGACTCCGGCTTGCGTTGGCCACGCGAGTTCAGGCCACAGGCCGCTGGTGCTTAATGCAACCCGCTGCCTGTCCGGTCTAACGGGGGGCCACTCCAGGTTTGCCGTCCAATTCGCCTGTGCCGCCGCAATTTTAAGCGGTATCGAAATGATTAAATGAAAAATGAAATGAGACGAAAACGACTGGTGATGCTCCTCCCCTGTCGAGCTGTTCGCATTCTCACTGCCTGACCTGCAACTCGCCAATCCTCCTTGCGGCCTAATAGCGCACAGAGTCGAACTGGCCCCATCTTGCCGTCGAGCTCAAGAAGCCGGGCGTCACGCTCCTCATCTTGTGGGAGGAGTATCGAGGAAGTCATCCCGACGGATATGGCTACAGCCGGTTTCTGCGAGCTCTTTCGCAGCTTCGAACAGCGGCTTTCCCCGACGATGCGCCAGGAACACGCCGCCGGCGACAAGGTCTTCGTCGACTATTCCGGCAAGAAGATCCCGATCGTTGATCGAGACACCGGCGAGATCCGTGAGGCGACGGCGTTCCCCGCCTGATCGTCCCCGACAATCTGAAGTCGGGCGTCAGCCGCGCCAGCTTCTACGATCCCGAGATCAATCGCAGCTACGGCATGATGGCATCCCATTATGGCGTCGGCGTTCTTCCGGCACGGCCGCGACGGCCGAAGGACAAATCGAAAGTCGAGAACGGCGTGCGTTTCGCCCAGTCATGCATTCTGGGGCGGCTGCGCAACCAGACCTTCTTCTCGCTGGCCGAGGCCTATGCCGCAATTCGCCAGGCACTCGATCGCATCAATGATCACGTCATGCGTCGGCTGGGCGTCAGTCGCCGGCAACTGTTTGAGAGCGTCGAGCGTGCTGCGCTGGCAAGCCTTCCGAGCGAAGACTACGAATTCGCCGAGTGGCGGCGTTTGGCCCGCGTCTCGACGGATTACCACGTCGAGTTCAAGACCTTCTTCTATTCCGTACCGCACAACCTCATTCGTCAGCAAGTCGATCTGAGGGCAACGGCACGCACCATCGAGATCTTCCACCGCGGCAAGCGCATTGCCGTCCATCAGCGCCGCTATGGCGGCCCTCGTCATGGGACGGATCCGGATCATATGCCCAGCTCCCACGGGCGATATGCCGAGTGGACGCCGGATCGTTTCCGTCGCTGGGCCGCATCCGTCGGGCCCGAGACGGAAGGCTTGGTTGTCGCAATCCTCGCCAGCCGCCCACATCCTGAACAAGGCTTTCGAAGACATGCCTGGGTGTCCTTCGCCTGTTTCGCGATGTCACACGCGATCGCGCCGAAGCCGTCTCAGCCCGCGCTGTCGAGATCGGTGGGCTGAACTGCAAGAGCATCGCCTCGCTCATCGCCAATCACAAGGCCGCAAGGCATTCCACCGAACCGACCGCCATCGTCGATCACGCCAATCTGCGTGGCCCTGATTACTTCCATTGAGGAGACATACCAATGCTCATCCATCCGACCATCAACATGCTGCGCGAACTCGGCCTTCATGGCATGGCCACTGCCTTCCAGGAACTCGACGCACAATCCGAAGCACGCGGCCTCGAGCATGGCGAATGGCTTGCCATGCTGCTCGAGCGCGAGGCTACCATGCGCCGCCAGAAGCGTTTCGAAGCCCGCGCCAGGGCTGCAAAACTTCGCCATGACGCACAGATCGAGAATGCCGACTTTCGTGCCGCACGCGGTCTTGATCGCAATCTGTTCATGGCGCTCGCCGGCTGCGACTGGATCAGAAAGCATCACAGTCTTCTCATCACCGGGCCGGCCAGCGTCGGCAAGAGCTGGCTGGCCTGTGCGCTTGGCCACAAAGCTTGCCGAGAGGATTTCTCCGTCGCCTATCACCGCGTTCCCCGGCTGTTTGCAACGCTTGCCCTCGCGAGAGGCGACGGACGTTATGGCCGGATCCTCAAGCAACTCGCCAAAACCGACCTTCTCATTCTCGATGACTGGGGACCGGAAAAACTCAATGATGACCAGCGGCGTGATGTGCTTGAGATCATTGAAGACCGCTACGAACGCCGATCGACAATCGCCACCAGTCAGCTGCCCCTGGATCGCTGGTACGAGATCATTGCAAACTCAACCCTGGCCGATGCCATCCTGGACCGCCTCGTTCACAACGCCTATCGCATCGATCTCACCGGTGAAAGCATGCGAAAACAGCGCTCGCCGAGAGCGTCCGAAACAGCGCACGCTTGACCTGAAACGAAACCCAATCCAAACATCAAACAGACCCAGGATCAGTCCGAAAAATGGCCGGCTTCAATCGGAACACCGGCCGGAATGAAATCGGAATGACTGGCCGGCTTCAAATCGGAATCGATGGCCGGCTTCGTCGGACTACGCAGATTCGGGCGATGGGGGCAGCGGTGAAGATACGGACGGACTATTCGGCTGCGGCGCTTCGGCGACTGGCGAAGGTGGCGAATGACGTCACCAGAGCAGGCGCTTGTTGTCGCTGGCTGGGGGTCATGGACGGGATGAGCCGGGAACATGCTGCACGGATCGGCGGCATGGACCGCCAGCCGCTGCGGGACTGGGTGCATCGCTTCAACGAGGATGGCCCTGACGGACTGAAGGATTCCTGGTATGGCGGACCCACGCCGCGCCTGTCGCCGGAACAGAAGGCCGAACTGGTGCAAATCGTCGAGACGGGGCCGGACCTGGCGGTTGACGGCGTGGTTCGCTGGCGGCGCATCGATCTGCAGCGCGTCATTGAGGATCGTTTCGGCGTCGCCTATCACGGGCGCTACGTGGGCAAGCTGCTGAAGGAACTCGGCTTCTCGCACATGAGCGCGCGGCCGCGCCATCCGGCGCAGAATGCCTGGACCGTGGAAGAGTTCAAAAAAACTTTCCGCGCACGCTAGCCGCCCACCTCGCCGACCTGCCGAAGGGCAAGCCCGTCGAGGTGTGGTTTCAAGATGAAGCCAGAATTGGCCAGAAGAACGGTGTCGTGCGGCAATGGGCGCGCCGTGGCACGCGGCCCAGGAGCCCGCCGACCAGCGCTATCAAAGCGCATACCTGTTCGGCGCCATCTGCCCGGCGCGCGGCAAGGGAGCAGCCCTGAGTTTGCCGACACTGCGGCTATGCAGCTTCATCTCGACGAGCTCAGCCGCCATGTGGCGCGCGGCGCGCACGCCGTGCTGCTACTCGACCGGCAGGCTGGCACACGACCGCCAAGCTGAAAGTGCCGAGAAACATCACGCCGCTGCTGCTGCCGTCGCGAGCCCCGGAACTCAACCCGTGTATGGATGGCTCCTGCGGGTCAAGGGTGTCGGATTGGATTTGGTGAACAGGTCGGTTGCGGCCATGTATACGGCGTCTGAATGTGCAACGGGATCGCTACGCGCCCTGATGAATATCCGCTTGGAGAACAGGTCCCACTCAATCGAGCGCGCTCGAGGCGCTTCGGATTGATCGGGGTGTCCTGGTTCTTCGTCTCCGTTTGTTCGCCATCACCTCACTTTGCCCTGACCATTCCGAGAGCCTGTCAGGCTGNAATCGGGGTGTCCTGGTTCTTCGTCTCCGTTTGTTCGCCATCACCTCACTTTGCCCTGACCATTCCGAGAGCCTGTCAGGCTGCCTGCGGCTCGTAACGCGATCCGTCCCTAAGGACTGCGAAGATTGTTCTTGCCATGCGATGCGCTAAAGCGATGGCGACGACCTTCGCCTTCTTCCGGTTCAACATGCTTGATAGCCAATCCGATCCCGGCTCGCGCCTGAGCCTACGTCTGAGCATGATCTGCGCCATTGCGCCCAGATATAGCAAAGGTCGGATATAACGGTTGCCCATCTTCGAGATCCGGCCCAACCTCTGCTTGCCTCCGGTGGAGTGCGGTTTGGGCGTGAGGCCGAGCCACGCCGCATAGTCTCTCGCGCAATCAAAATTGTCGACATCCGGCGTCGTCGCCGCGATGATCGTCGCCGTCAGAATCCCCACACCAGGGATCGTAGCCAGACGCTGGCTTGTCTCGCTTTGCTCGTAGGTCTCTTCGATCTCATCGGTCAACCGCTCGATCCGCTTGTTCGTCTCAGCCAACTGATCGAAGAGCAAACTCACGGGCATCCGGGCACTTCCGGCAGCGGATCCAGTTGTTCCTTCAATCGATCGACGTTCTGTGCGCCTTTTGCCGCTATGACGCCGAACTCCGTCATGTGTGCTCGGATAGCGTTGCCGATCTGCGTGCGTTGGCGAACCAGAAAGTCCCGCGTGCGGTGAAGAACCAGAACCGACGAGCAGACTTCGCTCCTGAAGGCGACAAACCGCATGGACGGGCGTGTCACGGCTTCACAGATGGCGGCCGCGTCTGCGGCATCCGTCTTCCCGCGCTTTACGTATGGACGGCGGCATCAGACGGACGTCATGTGCCATCTGCTCAAGTCTGCGTCCCCAGTCGTGAGACCCTGCGCAAGCCTCCATGCCGATCAGGCATCGCGGGCGCTCCTGGAAAAACGCGAGCAACTGGCTGCGGCGAAGCTGGCGGCGCACGAGAACCCGACCGTTCTCGTCTACACCATGAACCTGAAAGACGCTCTTTGCGAGGTCGATACCGACTGTGGCAAGCTCTGACATGGATGGCTCCTCCAAACGGGACAATGACAGCCCGACCATGGCGCAATGCGAGGCCGAGAGCAGGAGCCATCCACACCATCAGTCGAGAACGTCTGGCAATATCGGCGTGCCAACTGGCTCTCCAACCGCGTCTTCGACGACTACGACGCCCTCATCGACGCCGCCTGCGAGGCTTGGCAGAAGCTCATCGCCCAACCCGAAACAATCACATCAATCGGAATGCGAGAGTGGGCTCACGTCGGTCGAGCTTCATGACCTTTGGTATAATCTATAATCCAGCTGTTGCAACAGATCCTTCACATAAATTCACACGATATTGCGCCCGCAAATCGCTGAGGGCTGGTACGTTCAGTGCGAGGTCTCAGTTTAGCAACGGCTGATGCCGCTTTGGACCCGGACAACCAAGCAGTCAACATCAGAGGCAACAACCAATGGCAAGAAGAGCACTCGTCATGATTGAAGGCGCAAGCAATAGCCCGCACTACACTCAAGCGGCCCAACGTCTTGGTCTTCATCCAATTATCCTGTCGGCTAATCCATCCCGGTTCGACTATCTTGCAGCGGAAGAGAGTGAGGCCGTCCGGGTCGATACAGGTAACGTCGATGCGCTGATCCGCGAATGTTCCCGGCTGCTTGCCACTCACGATCTTGCGGGTATTACCTCTCCCAGCGAGTCGGTCTCTGCGACAGTTGGCAAGCTCTGCCGGCATTTCGATCTACCGGGACCGAATCCTACATCGATTGAACGATGCTGCGACAAATTCACTCAACGTCAGCTCCTCGAGGAGTCCGGCGTCCCGATACCTGCTTACCGCGTGGCAACAAATGCGAAGGAGGTAGAAAGTTCTGCCGCGGAGATCGGCCTGCCGGCAATTGTTAAGCCAGCCCTCGACAGCGGCGGCAGCAGCGGGGTTCGATTGTGCCGCAGGCTTGATGAATTGGCCGAACATACGACCTATCTGTTTGGCGAAACGCACTTGTGGCGGTCTTCGCCGAGGATATTAATCGAAGAATTCGTACATGGTCCGCAGTACATGGCTGAGACAATGGGAAATGAGCTCATTGCGATTGGCACCATGGACTTCGGCCCTCCCCCGCATTTCGTCTATCGTGAGTGGACCCTTCCGGCCCCGCTGACCGATGACGAGCACGAGCGTATCGCCGAGGTTTCGCTGAGCTGCTTGCGAGCTCTCGGCCTTGGCTGGGGACCAACGGACATTGAACTCCGGTGGACCGAGCGTGGCCCAGTTGTCATTGAAGTCAATCCGCGACTTGGGGGTTGGGCCGTTCCTCAACTGGTTCGCCTGGCCTACGGGGTCGATCTCATCACCGAGCACATCAAACTTGTCATCGGCGATGAATCCAATTGCCGCAAAACGCATTCCCAATCTGCGGCTGCGCGGTTCCTGGTTGCTGATCGCGATGGTACCCTCGATTGGATCGATGGCGGCAGCCAGGCCGCCGCTATACCAGGTGTAACCGAGGTCAAATTCTATGTTAAGCCTAAGACCCCGATCGCCAGGACAGGCGATTACCGAGACTGCCTCGGATATATCATCGCTGCTTCAGCCACCCATGCTCAGACCAACGCGATACTTCAACGTGCCGTCGACGTGATTGATTGGTCCATCACGCCACTGCCGATAGTTAGCGAATAGGAACAATCTGCGGCCCTTACACCTGTCGGCACCGGTCAGGTGGCGCCAGATACGAGGGTGATCGTCGCCGAACATCGGTGCAATAAGACATGGGAGAGATACGTCTTGGTCCAAGGAGCCAGAATTGGGACGCGTAGAAGGATCGGTACATAGCGGATCAGGCGGCGAGAGTGGCAAATTGTACGGCGAGAGGTGGATGCGGATTGAAGGCATTACCTGCCGTCGCTTGCCTATGGTGTGGATCATCGCGATCCCTCCGACAATGGCGCAGGGGCTGGCGAAGGGCTTGAAGCCCGAGCATCGGTAGCACCTAAAGTAGCGTAGTTACCGTATTAACGGTGAGTTGGCCTCATCTCGAACCAGAGTAGCTCACTCACAAACTGATTTGACATAAGGCCTTGTAGCGAATGAACATCGGCTAAAGAGACTGGATGAATAAGAATCCCAAGCGGCGCGTTCACATGCCCTGCAGAATGAAGTAACCGACCGGCCGTCCGCCGAGCCTCTCGTGCGATCTCGAACGGGTGGCGTACGAGTAACTCGCATCTTCAAGCGATGACTAACAGTTACTAGATAGCCGGCCCCATGAAGATTGATGAAAAATCCATTACCGGCAAAGAGCTGATGGTCGAGGAACAGACCCAGCTCTTTGGGTAATTGGCGCGGGTCCTGCCGGTCTGTCCGCCGCCATTGAGGCAGCTCGGCCAGGCCCCGCATCACGTATCGAGCAAAAACGAATGGAGCGCATCCGTGGCTAAAACACAGTTACGAACGACTTTGTCCCTGCACGAGTCTGTGCGTG
>NZ_AYWT01000035.1:0-21584 GCF_000502915.1 Mesorhizobium sp. LNHC209A00 | reverse complement strand
CTTGCCATGGTCGACGTGACCAATCGTGCCGATGTTCACATGAGGCTTGGTGCGCTCGAATTTACCTTTTGCCATGTGATGTCTCCAATCCTGCTCGCCCGTGCGGGCCTTGATTTAAGTTACTGCTGCAACCCGTCGGGGTTACGCGTATTTCTTCTGGACTTCCTGGGCGACCGCGGTCGGCACAGGCTCGTAGTGATCGAACTGCATCGTGTAGGCCGCGCGGCCCTGGCTCATCGAGCGCAGGTTGTCGACATACTTGAACATGTTGGCGAGCGGCACCATCGCGTTGATAACCACCGCGACGCCACGTGCTTCCTGGCCCTGGATCTGGCCGCGGCGGCCGTTCAGGTCACCGATGACGCTGCCGACGTAATCTTCCGGCGTGACGACCTCGACCTTCATGATCGGCTCGAGCAGTTGCACGCCGAGCTTGGGCGCGGCCTCACGGAAGCAGGCACGGCCGGCGATTTCGAAGGCGAGCACCGAGGAGTCGACGTCGTGGTATGCGCCGTCGATGAGCGTCGCCTTGACACCGATCATTGGGAAGCCGGCGAACGGACCCGACGACATGACGCTGTTGATGCCCTTTTCGACACCCGGGATGTATTCCTTCGGCACCGCACCGCCGACGATCTTGGTGTCGAACTCGAACTCGGGGCTTTCCGGGTTCGGCTCGAACAGGATCTTGACGCGGGCGAACTGACCGGTACCGCCGGTCTGCTTCTTGTGCGTGTAGTCCTGCTCGTGCTTGCGGGTGATCGTTTCACGGTAAGCCACCTGCGGCGCACCGACGTTGGCTTCGACCTTGAACTCGCGGCGCATGCGGTCGACGATGATGTCGAGATGCAGCTCGCCCATGCCGGAAATGATGGTCTGGCCAGATTCCTCGTCGGTCTTGACGCGGAAGGAGGGATCCTCGGCGGCCAGGCGATGAAGGGCGAGGCCCATCTTTTCCTGGTCGTTCTTGGTCTTCGGCTCGATGGCGATCTGAATGACCGGATCGGGGAATTCCATGCGCTCGAGGATGACCGGGTGCAGCGGATCGCTCAGCGTATCGCCGGTGGTGGTGTCCTTGAGGCCGGCCAGGGCGACGATGTCGCCGGCAAAAGCCTCTTCGACGTCGGCGCGCGAGTTCGCATGCATCTGAAGCATGCGGCCGATGCGCTCCTTCTTGCCCTTCACGGTGTTGTCGACCGAGATGCCCTTGGTGAGCTTGCCCGAGTAGATGCGGGCAAAGGTCAACGAACCGACGAACGGGTCGTTCATGATCTTGAAGGCGAGCATCGAAAGCGGCTCGCTGTCGTCGGCGTGACGCTCGATCTCGGCATCGGTCTTGGCATCGACACCCTTGATGGCCGGAACATCGGCCGGCGACGGCAGGTATTCGACGACGGCGTCGAGCAGCGGCTGCACGCCCTTGTTCTTGAAGGCCGAGCCGCAGAACATCGGGTAGAACTTCACCGCGATGGTGCCCTTACGGATCAGCGCGCGGATCTCGTCATTCGACGGCATCTTGCCTTCGAGGTAATTCTCAAGCGCCGTCTCGTCCATTTCGACGGCGGCTTCGATCATCTTCTCGCGATATTCTTCGGCACGAGCCTGAAGGTCGGCCGGGATCTCGACGACGTCCCAGGCAGCGCCCAGCGTCTCGTCGCGCCAGACCAGTGCGTTCATCTCGACCAGGTCGACGACGCCCTTGAATTCGGTCTCGGCGCCGATCGGCAACTGCATGACGACGGCATGCGCGCCGAGGCGCGAACCGATCATTTCGACCGAGCGGTAGAAGTCGGCGCCGATCTTGTCCATCTTGTTGCAGAAGATCATGCGCGGAACGCGGTACTTGTCCGCCTGGCGCCAGACGGTTTCCGTCTGCGGCTCGACACCGGCATTGGCATCGAGCAGCGCAATGGCGCCGTCGAGCACGCGCAGCGAACGCTCGACTTCGATGGTGAAGTCGACGTGTCCGGGGGTGTCGATGATGTTGAAGCGGTGCATCTTGCCGTCACGAGCCTTCCAGAAGGTCGTGGTCGCGGCGGACGTGATGGTGATGCCGCGCTCCTGCTCCTGCTCCATCCAATCCATGGTGGCAGCACCGTCGTGCACTTCGCCGATCTTGTGCGACTTGCCCGTGTAATAGAGGACGCGCTCGGTGGTCGTCGTCTTGCCGGCGTCGATATGCGCCATGATACCGAAATTGCGGTAGTCTTCGATTTTGTATTCGCGGGCCATCGTAGCTGCCTCTCAGTCTCGTTCGCGCTTTACCAGCGGTAGTGCGCGAAAGCGCGGTTGGCTTCTGCCATCTTGTGGGTGTCTTCACGCTTCTTCACGGCGGTGCCGCGGTTGTTGGCCGCGTCCATCAGCTCGCCGGAGAGGCGGTCGACCATGGTGGTCTCGTTGCGGTTGCGGGCCGCGGCGATCAGCCAACGGATTGCCAGCGCCTGACGGCGCTCGGGGCGCACGTCGACCGGAACCTGGTAGGTGGCGCCGCCGACGCGACGCGAACGCACTTCCACATGCGGCGCGACATTGTCGAGCGCCTGATGGAAGACGGTGACCGGCTCCTGCTTGGTCTTCGACTGGACCTGGTCCAGCGCGCCGTAGACAATGGTCTCGGCGACCGACTTCTTGCCGTCATACATGACGGCATTCATGAACTTGGTGACGATCAGATCGCCGAACTTGGGATCCGGGTTGATCTCACGCTTTTCTGCACTGTGACGACGCGACATGGCTTTTGTCTCTCAATCTCGTAGCCCGGTGCATTCAAGCAGCACCAAGGCCGAAAAATCTTACTTCGGACGCCTTACTTCGGACGCTTGGCGCCGTACTTCGAACGGCGCTGCTTGCGGTTCTTCACGCCCTGCGTGTCGAGCACGCCGCGAATGATGTGGTAGCGCACGCCCGGAAGATCCTTGACGCGGCCGCCGCGGATCATGACCACGGAGTGCTCCTGAAGGTTGTGACCTTCGCCGGGGATGTAGCCGATCACTTCAAAACCATTGGTCAGGCGGATCTTGGCCACCTTGCGCAGCGCCGAGTTCGGCTTCTTCGGCGTCGTTGTATAGACGCGCGTGCAGACGCCCCGCTTCTGCGGGTTCTGCTGCATGGCCGGGACCTTGTTGCGCTTCACCGGCGCAATGCGCGGCTTGCGGATCAGCTGGTTGACGGTAGGCATTAAACCCTCTTGTCTCTCAATTCCGTGTCTCGTGCCGGTCAAGGCTCGCTCAAAGCGTCATTTCCATACGCAAATTCGGGCCACAAACCGCGCCTCGCGGTCTTGCCCGAACAAATCGCAGAGGAAGCGGAAACCGCTTCGTGCACGCCGGAAATGTCTTTTCGCTCGTAAAATGAACCCTGTTTGAGGCAAACTCCAAAGCGTGTCGCTTCGGAAGGGAGAGCCTCACATCGGTTCTGACTGGGCGGCTTCTACTCGTAAGCCCGCGAACCGTCAAGCCCGCAGTGGCAAATATCGCACCGAAGCCGGGACTTGGCAGCCATCCGAAAACCGCATGTAATTTTCTTTCGCCATTTTGCAATGCGGAGGAAGAAAGTGACCGGCTTTTCGCTTTTGCGCGCCCTTGCTCTATGCGAAAAGGCGGCCTGAGCACTCAACATCCCCTCGCCCGCGCTTGCCAGGAGGAATCAGCCGTGAACGATAATGAAGAACGCCCGGTCACCATCATCACCGGCCGGGTGTGGAAGCGCAAAGGCGGCAAGGTGGAAGGCGTGCATGTGATGCTGGTCGCTCCTGACGACGATTCGGCGGTGCGACGCGCACTCGAATCGCTGGCGGCGGAAGGTTACGCCGAGGCCGAACTGGACCAGATCGGCGACATGGACGGGGTGCCCGACGACGAGCCGCATCTGTCGGCCTACCAGGGCGCGCTCGAAGGCGAAGTGTCGATCGTCACCTTCGACGCGCCGATCTGATCATGGGCGTGTCATGGGCGCGGTGTCCTTCCTTGCCTGCTTGGCATGACGCGACTCGTTCGGATAGCCGGCACGGCCGACGCTTGCCCGTCATGGCCGATCTGCTAAGAGACGCGCAGTCGTCCAAACCCGGCGGAGCCTCATGTCCTCATCCATCTCGCCCATAAGAATCGGCATTGTCGGCGTCGGCAAGATCGTCCGCGACCAACACCTTCCCGCCTTGGCCAAGGATCGGGATTACCAGCTGATCGCGGCGGCCAGCCGGCACGGCAAGGTCGACGGCATTGTGAATTTCCCCGACATCGAGACGATGCTTAGCGCGGTTCCCGAACTCGATGCAGTGTCGCTGTGCATGCCGCCGCAGTTCCGCTATGACGCCGCGCGCAAGGCACTCGAGGCTGGGAAGCACGTTTTCCTGGAAAAGCCGCCCGGTGCCACGGTCAGCGAGGTCGAGGACCTGAAGGCGCTGGCGGCGAAACAAGGCGTCTCACTGTTCGCTAGCTGGCATTCGCGCTACGCGCCGGCGGTCGAAGCGGCGCGAACGTTCCTCGCTTCGACCAAAATCAAATCGGCGGCGATCGTCTGGAAAGAAGATGTACGCCGCTGGCACCCGAACCAGGACTGGATCTGGCAGCCTGGCGGTTTCGGCGTCTTCGACCCCGGCATCAACGCGCTGTCGATTGCAACCTACATCCTGCCGGCCATGTACATCACTTCGGCCGTGCTCGACTTTCCGGCGAACCGCGACGCACCGATCGCGGCCCAGGTCGCGTTCCGGGCCGCGAACGGATCGGATGTGACGATGGAGCTCGACTGGTTGCAGACCGGACCGCAGAGCTGGGACATCCTGGCCGATACGGATGCCGGACAGATGGTGCTCTCGGGTGGCGGCTCGAAACTCGCAGTCGACGGGCGGGTTGTACACGAGGAGCCGGAAGCGGAATATCCGATGCTCTACCGGCGCTTTGCCGAAATCGTGCACGTCGGGAGGTCGGATGTGGACCTTGCGCCGCTCCAGCACGTTGCCGACGCCTTCATGCTGGGCAAGCGCAACGTGGTCGAGGCGTTTTTCGACTGACGATGGGCGGCGCCTTGCCTCAGTGGACAATGGCAATGGCAAACCCGTCATAGCCCTTGGAGCCGACGGTCTGGATGGCGGTGCCGTCCAGCCGTTTGTCGCCGCCGATGAAGGAGAACGCAGCCCGGGCGCCCTCGACATTGGCATCGCGACCATCCTCATCCAGCACGGCGCCGTCGCGGATGACGTTGTCACAGACGATGACCGTTCCTGACCGCGACAGCCGCAGGGCCCAGGCCAGATAGTTCGGGTTGTTCGGCTTGTCCGCGTCGATGAAGATGAGATCGAATGGGCCGGCATTCTCGCCGTCCAGTTGTGCGAGCGACTGGAGCGCCGAACCGACACGCAGTTCCACACGGCCCGCAACCCCTGCGTGTTCGAAATTCGAACGCGCGACCTTGGCATGGTGCGGATCGAGTTCGAGTGTCACGACCTTGCCGTCGGCAGGCAATCCCCGCGCCATCCAGATGGTCGAATAGCCACCCAGCGTGCCGATCTCGAGCACCTTTTTCGCGCTGCTGATGCGCACCAGCAGCGAGAGCAGCTTTCCTTGCGCCGCCGAGACATCGATTGCCGGCAGGCCCTGGTCGCGGTTGGCCGCCAGAACCGCCTCGAGAACGGGATCCGCCTCGAAGAGAGAAGATACGATGTAGTTATCGACTGCCGTCCAGGTCTTCGTGTTCATCCGCTATCCTCCGACCGCAAAAATGAAAAAGCCGCCGGGTTGCCCCGACGGCTTCTGTTGCCTGAGATTTCTGCCGCCGCGCTTACTGCGCGGCGGTTGTCATGTCCGCCAGCATCGGCTCGGCGACTTCCACACCGGAGGCCTTGCGGCGCTCGTCGATGATCAGTTCGTCGCGCGAGGTGGCGATGCGCCGGATCTGGCTCATCGTGCCGCCGGTGCCGGCGGGGATGAGCCGGCCGACGATGACGTTTTCCTTCAAGCCCTGCAGCATGTCGGTCTTGCCGGCAACCGCGGCTTCCGTCAGCACCCTGGTCGTCTCCTGGAAGGAGGCGGCCGAGATGAAGGACGGCGTCTGCAGCGATGCCTTGGTGATGCCCAAGAGCACCGGCTGGCCTTCGGCCGGCTTCTTGCCGTCCTCGACCAGGCGCTCGTTGACCTCTTCCAGTTCGATCACGTCGACGTGGTCGCCCGGGATATAGGTCGAGTCGCCCTGCACCGTGATCTCGACCTTCTGCAGCATCTGGCGAACGATCACCTCGATGTGCTTGTCGTTGATCGACACGCCCTGCAGGCGGTAGACTTCCTGGATCTCGTTGACGAGGTAGGAAGCAAGTGCCTCCACGCCCTTGATCGCCAGGATGTCGTGCGGCGCCGGATTGCCGTCGAGGATGTAGTCGCCCTTCTCGATGACGTCGCCGTCCTGGAGATGGAACGGCTTGCCCTTCGGGATCAGGTACTCGACCGGCTCGAGCGTCGAGTCGTGCGGCTCGATGATGATGCGGCGCTTGTTCTTGTAGTCGCGGCCGAAGCGGATCGTGCCATCGATCTCGGCGATGATGGCGTGATCCTTCGGACGACGTGCCTCGAACAGTTCGGCAACACGCGGCAGACCGCCGGTGATGTCCTTGGTCTTGGCGCTTTCCATCGGGATACGCGCCAGCACGTCGCCGGGGCGAACCTGAGCACCCGGCTCGACCGAGAGAATGGCCTCGACCGAGAGCAGGAAGCGGGCGTCGCCACCCTTCGACAGCTTGCCGACCTTGCCCTTGGTGTCCAGGATGGCAATCGCCGGCTTGAGGTCGTTCCCGCGCGGCGTCGAACGCCAGTCGATGACCTCACGCTTGGTGATGCCGGTCGACTCGTCGGCCGTTTCCTGAACGGAAATGCCGTCGACCAGATCCTCATACGACACCTTGCCCTCGATTTCAGTGAGGACAGGACGGGTATAGGGATCCCACTCGGCGATACGCTGACCGCGCTTCACCTTGTCGCCATCGTCCACGAAGATGCGTGAACCATAGGTGACACGGTGCGTGGCGCGCTCCTTGCCGGCTTCGTCGAGGATCAGCACCGCCATATTGCGGCCCATGACCATCTGCTGGCCGTCCGAGTTGCGCACCACGTTGCGGTTGCGGATCTCGACCTTGCCCTCATAGGAGGCTTCAAGGAAGGAGCTATCCACCACCTGCGCCGTACCGCCCATGTGGAAGGTACGCATGGTGAGCTGCGTGCCCGGCTCGCCGATCGATTGCGCCGCGATGACGCCGACGGCTTCGCCCTGGTTGACCGGGGTGCCGCGGGCCAGATCGCGTCCGTAGCAGACCGCGCAGACACCGATCCTGACTTCGCAGGTCAGGGCCGAGCGGATGCGGACCGACTGCACGCCGGCCTTTTCGATCTGCTCCACGTCACGCTCGTCCATCAGCGTTCCGGCCTTGACCAGAACCTCGCCCGACACCGGATGGGTGATGTCGTCGAGCGATGTACGGCCCAGCACGCGCTGGCCGACCGAAGCGACGACCTGACCGGCATCGACGATCGGCTGCATGGTGAGGCCCTTGTCGGTGCCGCAATCCACGGAGTTGACGATGCAGTCCTGCGCCACGTCGACCAGACGACGGGTGAGGTAACCCGAGTTCGCCGTCTTCAAGGCGGTATCGGCCAGACCCTTGCGGGCACCGTGGGTCGAGTTGAAGTACTCGAGCACGGTCAGGCCTTCCTTGAAGTTCGAGATGATCGGCGTCTCGATGATTTCACCCGACGGCTTGGCCATCAGGCCGCGCATGCCGGCGAGCTGGCGCATCTGGGTGGGCGAGCCGCGCGCACCGGAGTGCGACATCATGTAGATCGAGTTCATCGGCTTCTGACGGCCATTGTCCTCGAACTCGACCGCCTTGATGCGGGCCATCATTTCGTCGGCGACCTTTTCCGAGCACTTGGCCCAGGCGTCGACAACCTTGTTGTACTTCTCACCCTGCGTGATCAGGCCGTCATTGTACTGCTGCTCGTACTCCTTGGCCAAAGCCTCGGTGTCCGACACCAGCTTGATCTTGGTGTCCGGGATCAGCATGTCGTCCTTGCCGAACGAAATGCCGGCACGGCAGGCATGGGCAAAGCCGAGCGCCATGATGCGGTCGCAGAAAATGACCGTCTCCTTCTGACCGCAATGGCGGTAGACGGTGTCGATCATCTTGGAGATGTTCTTCTTGGTCATCTCCTGGTTGGCGGTCTCGTAAGGCACGTTGACGTTCTTCGGCAGAAGCTCGCCGATGATCATGCGGCCAGGTGTGGTGTCATGGATCTTCGACACAACCTTGCCTTCGGCGTCGACCGTGCGGAAGCGGCCCTTGATCTTGGCGTGCAGGGTCACCGCCTTGGTCTCGAGCGCGTGCTGGAGTTCGCCCATGTCGGCAAACACCATGCCCTCGCCCGGCTCGTTCTGGTTGACGATCGAGAGGTAGTAGAGACCCAGAACCATGTCCTGCGACGGGACGATGATCGGCGCGCCGGAGGCCGGGTGCAGGATGTTGTTGGTCGACATCATCAGCACGCGGGCTTCGAGCTGCGCTTCCAGCGACAGCGGCACGTGAACGGCCATCTGGTCGCCGTCGAAGTCGGCGTTGAAGGCCGTGCAGACCAGCGGGTGAAGCTGGATCGCCTTGCCTTCGATCAGGATCGGCTCGAACGCCTGGATGCCGAGGCGGTGCAGCGTCGGCGCGCGATTAAGGAGAACCGGATGCTCGCGGATGACCTCATCGAGGATATCCCAGACTTCCGGACGCTCCTTCTCGACCAGCTTCTTGGCCTGCTTGACGGTCGAGGAGTAACCCTTGGCGTCGAGACGGGCGTAGATGAAGGGCTTGAACAGTTCGAGCGCCATCTTCTTCGGCAGGCCGCACTGGTGCAGCTTGAGCTCCGGACCGGTGACGATGACCGAGCGGCCAGAATAGTCGACGCGCTTGCCGAGCAGGTTCTGACGGAACCGGCCCTGCTTGCCCTTGAGCATGTCGGACAGCGACTTCAGCGGACGCTTGTTGGCGCCGGTGATGACGCGGCCGCGACGGCCGTTGTCGAACAGCGCATCGACGGCTTCCTGCAGCATGCGCTTTTCATTACGCACGATAATGCCCGGCGCCCGCAGCTCGATCAGCCGCTTCAGGCGGTTGTTGCGGTTGATGACGCGGCGGTAGAGATCGTTCAGGTCGGACGTCGCGAAACGACCGCCGTCCAGCGGGACGAGCGGGCGCAGGTCCGGCGGGATCACCGGAACCACCTTCATGATCATCCATTCCGGACGGTTGCCGGATTCCATGAAGTTCTCGACGACCTTGAGCCGCTTCAGATACTTCTTCTGCTTCAGCTCGGACGTGGTCGATGCCAGTTCCGAACGCAGGTCGCCGGCAATCTTCTCCAGGTCCATGCCGGCCAGAAGGTCATGAATGGCCTCGGCGCCGATCATGGCGGTGAAACTATCCTCGCCATATTCGTCGACGGCGATCATGTACTCTTCCTCGCTGAGCAGCTGGTGCTCCTTCAGCGCGGTGAGGCCAGGCTCGGTGACGATGTAGTTCTCGAAGTAGAGGACCCGCTCAATGTC
Organism: Mesorhizobium sp. LNHC209A00; assembly: GCF_000502915.1. Taxonomy (NCBI): domain Bacteria; kingdom Pseudomonadati; phylum Pseudomonadota; class Alphaproteobacteria; order Hyphomicrobiales; family Phyllobacteriaceae; genus Mesorhizobium; species Mesorhizobium sp. LNHC209A00. The sequence continues at coordinate 12,011 of NZ_AYWT01000035.1, read as the reverse complement.
CTTCAGCGTCATGTCGAGCAGCGTGCCGATGCGCGAGGGCAGCGACTTCAGGAACCAGATGTGGGCGACGGGGGCCGCCAGCTCGATATGGCCCATGCGCTCGCGGCGGACGCGCGACAGCGTGACTTCGACGCCGCACTTCTCGCAGATCACGCCCTTGTACTTCATGCGCTTGTACTTTCCGCACAGGCATTCATAGTCCTTGATCGGGCCAAAAATGCGCGCGCAGAACAGACCGTCACGCTCCGGCTTGAAGGTGCGGTAGTTGATGGTCTCCGGCTTCTTGATCTCGCCGAACGACCAGGACAGAATCTTCTCAGGGCTGGCAAGCGAAATCCGGATGGAATCGAACACCTGCGCAGGCGCCTGCGGATTGAAGAGATTCATGACCTCTTGGTTCATGCCGTTCTCCTTTGCGGGGTCCTCGAAAACCCCTTGCATCTAGCGCGGGCCGAATGCCCGCTGAGTGGTCGGCCCACCGGCCGAAGAATTGGTGCATCCGGTCGCGAGAGCCCTCTCCCGCGTCCGGATGTCTTGTTTACTCGGCCGCGCCCCTATTCGGCAGCATCGGGCAGCCGGATCGGGTTGTCGTCGAGCTTGGTGTTCTCGAGCTCGACATTGAGGCCGAGAGACCGCATTTCCTTGACGAGCACGTTGAAGCTCTCGGGAATGCCTGCCTCGAACGTGTCGTCGCCACGCACGATCGCCTCGTAGACCTTGGTGCGGCCGGCGACGTCGTCCGACTTCACCGTCAGCATTTCCTGCAGCGTGTAAGCGGCGCCGTAGGCTTCCAGTGCCCAGACCTCCATCTCGCCGAAGCGCTGGCCGCCGAACTGCGCCTTGCCGCCCAGAGGCTGCTGGGTGACGAGCGAGTACGGACCGATCGAACGCGCGTGGATCTTATCGTCCACGAGGTGGTGAAGCTTGAGCATGTAGATATAGCCCATCGTCACCTTGCGATCGAACGGCTCGCCGGTGCGTCCGTCGTAGAGTTGCGACTGACCTGATGTGTGCAGGCCCGCCTGCTCCAACATGATGTTAATGTCAGCCTCATGCGCGCCGTCGAACACCGGGGTCGCGATGGAGACGCCGCGGCGCATCTGCTCGCTGAGGCGAACGATGCTCTCGTCGTCATATTCGCGAACCGGCTCGTTGCGGTCGTTGGCCGGCATGAAGCTCTCGAGCGTCTTGCGCAGCGGCTTGATGTCGCCGGCTGTCTTGTACGCATCGATAAGCTCGCCGATCTTCCTGCCCATGCCAGCGCAGGCCCAGCCCAGATGCGTTTCCAGGATCTGGCCGACATTCATGCGGCTCGGCACACCCAGCGGGTTGAGCACGATATCGGCATGCGTGCCGTCCTCGAGGAAAGGCATGTCCTCGACCGGAACGATACGCGACACGACACCCTTGTTGCCGTGACGGCCGGCCATCTTGTCGCCGGGCTGCATCTTGCGCTTCACCGCCACGAAGACCTTGACCATCTTCATGACGCCTGGAGGCATTTCGTCGCCGCGCTGCACCTTCTCGACCTTGTCCATGAAGCGCTGTTCGAGCGCCTTCTTGGAATCGTCGTACTGGCCACGCAGGGCTTCCAGTTCGCTCTGGAGCTTTTCGTTCTCCACCGCAAACTGCCACCACTGCGAACGCGGATACTCGTCGAGCGTGTCCTTGGACAGCGTCGAGCCCTTCTTGAAGCCCTTCGGTCCAGCGATCGCTTCCTTGCCGACGAGAACGTCGGAAAGACGCGCATAGACGTTACGGTCCAGAATGGCCTGCTCGTCGTCGCGATCCTTGGCGAGGCGTTCGATCTCCTCGCGCTCGATCGCCATGGCGCGCTCGTCCTTCTCCACACCGTGGCGATTGAACACGCGCACCTCGACGACGGTGCCGAAAGTACCCGGAGGCATGCGCATCGAAGTGTCGCGCACGTCGGAAGCCTTTTCGCCGAAGATGGCGCGCAGAAGCTTCTCTTCCGGGGTCATCGGGCTCTCGCCCTTCGGCGTGATCTTGCCGACCAGGATGTCGCCCGGCTGCACTTCCGCACCGATATAGACGATGCCGGCTTCGTCGAGGTTCTTCAGCGCTTCTTCCGAGACGTTTGGAATATCGCGCGTGATTTCCTCCGGACCGAGCTTGGTATCGCGCGCCATGACCTCGAACTCCTCGATGTGGATCGAGGTGAAGACGTCGTCGGCCACGATACGCTCGGAGAGCAGGATCGAGTCCTCGTAGTTGTAGCCGTTCCACGGCATGAACGCGACCAGCACGTTGCGGCCGAGCGCCAGATCACCGAGTTCGGTCGAGGGACCGTCGGCGATGATGTCGCCCTTGTTGACCCGGTCACCCATGCGCACCAGCGGACGCTGGTTGATGCAGGTGTTCTGGTTCGAACGCTGGAACTTCATCAGCCGGTAGATGTCGACGCCGGACTTGCCCGGATCGAGATCCTCGGTGGCGCGGATAACGATACGCGTGGCGTCCACCTGGTCGACGATGCCGCCACGACGCGCCCCGATGGCGGCGCCCGAGTCACGGGCGACGATCGGCTCCATGCCGGTACCGACGAACGGCGCCTCGGCGCGCACCAGCGGCACGGCCTGGCGCTGCATGTTCGAGCCCATCAGAGCGCGGTTGGCGTCGTCGTTCTCCAGGAACGGGATAAGTGCCGCGGCAACAGACACCATCTGCTTGGGCGACACGTCCATCAGGTCGACGTTTTCGCGCGGCGCCATCATCACTTCGCCGGCGCTGCGGCAAATGACGAATTCGTCGACGAAGCCGCCATTCTTGTCGAGCTCGGCGTTCGCCTGCGCGACATGGTGCTTGGCCTCTTCCATCGCCGAGAGATAGACGACGTCATTGGTCAGCTTGCCGTCAACGATCTTGCGGTACGGGCTTTCGATGAAGCCGTACTTGTTGACGCGCGCGAAGGTCGCCAGCGAGTTGATCAGACCGATATTCGGGCCTTCCGGCGTCTCGATCGGGCAGATACGGCCATAATGCGTCGGGTGCACGTCGCGCACTTCGAAGCCGGCACGCTCGCGGGTCAGACCGCCCGGTCCAAGCGCCGAGAGACGACGCTTGTGGGTGATCTCCGACAGCGGGTTGGTCTGGTCCATGAACTGCGACAGCTGCGAGGAACCGAAGAACTCACGCACGGCGGCGGCCGCCGGCTTGGCGTTGATCAGGTCCTGCGGCATGACCGTGTCGATCTCGATCGAGGACATACGCTCCTTGATCGCGCGCTCCATGCGCAACAGGCCGACGCGGTACTGGTTCTCCATCAGCTCGCCGACCGAACGTACGCGGCGATTGCCGAGATTGTCGATGTCGTCGATCTCGCCCTTGCCGTCACGCAGTTCGACCAGCGTCCTGACCACGGCCAGGATGTCGTCCTTGCGCAGCACGCGCACCGTGTCCTCGGCCTTGAGCTCGAGACGCATGTTCATCTTGACGCGGCCGACGGCGGACAGGTCGTAGCGCTCGCTGTCGAAGAACAGCGAGTTGAACATGGCTTCGGCGGTCTCGAGCGTCGGCGGCTCGCCCGGGCGCATGACACGGTAGATGTCGAACAGCGCGTCCTGGCGGCTCTCGTTCTTGTCGACGGCGAGCGTGTTGCGGATATAGGCACCGACATTGACATGGTCGATGTCGAGGACCTGGATCTCGTGCTCGCCGGTGCCGAGCAGCACCTTGAGCGTCTTGTCGTCGATCTCGTCGCCGGCCTCGAGGAAAATCTCGCCGGTGGCGTAGTTGACGATGTCCTCGGCCAGGTAATTGCCGAGCAGATCCTCGTCGGTCGCCTTGATCGCCTTGAGACCCTTTTCGCCGAGCTGACGTGCCTGGCGAGCGGTAATCTTCTTGCCCGCCTCGACGACGATTTCGCCGGTGTCGGCATCGACCAGGTCGCCGACGGCCTTGAGGCCGCGGAAACGCTCGACGTTGAAGGGAATGCGCCAATGGTCGCCGGCGCGCTTGTAGATGATCTTGTTATAGAAGGTCGACAGGATCTCCTCGCCGTCCATGCCGAGCGCCATCAGCAGCGACGTCACCGGAATCTTGCGGCGACGGTCGATGCGGGCGTGCACAACGTCCTTGGAATCGAACTCGATGTCGAGCCACGAGCCACGGTAGGGGATCACACGGGCGGCAAACAGAAGTTTGCCCGACGAGTGCGACTTGCCCTTGTCGTGGTCGAAGAAGACGCCCGGCGAGCGGTGCATCTGCGAGACGATGACGCGCTCGGTGCCGTTGACGATAAAGGTGCCGTTCAAGGTCATGAGCGGCATGTCGCCCATGTAGACGTCCTGCTCCTTGATGTCCTTGATCGACTTGGCACCAGTATCCTCGTCGATATCGAACACGATGAGGCGCAGCGTCACCTTCAGCGGCGCGGCATAGGTCAGGTCGCGCTGACGGCATTCGTCAACGTCGAATTTCGGTCCTTCGAACTCGTACTTCACGAACTCCAGCATGGAGGAGCCGGAAAAATCGGAGATCGGGAAGACCGACTTGAAAACAGCCTGCAGTCCTTCGTCGGGACGTCCGCCCTTGGGCTCGTCCACCATCAGGAACTGGTCATAGGATGCCTTCTGAACCTCGATAAGGTTCGGCATCTCCGCAACTTCCGGGATCTTCCCGAAGAACTTGCGTACGCGTCTGCGGCCATTGAAAGTCTGGGTCTGGGCCATCGTCGCTCCTTAGCTCTAAACTCGGGACGAACCTCGCCGCGGTTCGCCTTGCATACTGAGCCACCTGGGCGGCGGCTCTCTGTCTGTTCTCCGGCCGCCTCTCCAATTGCTTGGCGGTTACCGGCTAAAACGGGAGAAAACCCGTTTCCTGAAGGCCGGTTTACGGCCCTCAGAAAAGAGGTTTTCGTACATCTCGCGTTACGCAGCCTCCCCTGGTCACCCAAGGGAGTGGCGGACGGCGCGAGGCCGCCCGCCGCTTTTTACGCTTACTTCAGGTCGACCTTGGCGCCGGCTGCTTCCAGCTGGGCCTTGAACTTGTCAGCGTCGGCCTTGGAAACGCCTTCCTTGACCGGCTTCGGAGCCGCTTCGACCAGGTCCTTGGCTTCCTTGAGGCCAAGACCGGTGATAGCGCGCACTTCCTTGATCACGTTGATCTTCTGAGCGCCGGCCTCGGTGAGAACGACGTCGAATTCCGTCTTTTCCTCGACCGGAGCAGCAGCAGCGGCAGCACCGCCAGCAGCGGCAACCGCCACCGGAGCAGCAGCCGAAACGCCCCACTTTTCTTCCAGAAGCTTCGACAGCTCAGCCGCCTCGAGGACGGTCAGCTTCGAAAGGTCGTCTACGATCTTTGCCAGATCAGCCATTGTTGTGTTCCTTCGTTAGGTTCGAACGTGTGTTTTTGATAGCGAGGAACGGCCTCATGCCGCCTCGTCCTTCCGGGCGTAAGCGCCGATGACGCGCGCGACCGAGGCCGCTGGCGCATTGACGATCTGGGCGATCCGGGTTGCCGGCGTGGCGATCATGCCAACCAGCCTGGCGCGCAACTCATCGAGCGACGGAAGTGTGGCGAGTGCCTTCACACCGTCGGCATTGAGCGAGGTGGTGCCCATTGCGCCGCCGAGAATGACGAGCTTGTCATTCCCCTTGGCGAAATCGGACGCGACCTTCGGCGCCGCAATCGGATCCTCCGAATAGGCGATCAGCGTCTGTCCCTTGAACAGTTCGATGATCGATGCGGAGTCCGTGCCCTGAAGAGCGATTTTGGCGAGACGGTTCTTCGCGACTTTAACGGTGCCACCGGCAGCGCGCATCTTCGACCGAAGGTCGTTCATTTGCGCGACGGTGATACCGGCATAGTGGGCCACGACGACTGAACCCGCGCCCGAAAACGCATCATTCAGGCCCGTGACGAGTTCGCGTTTTTCCGCTCTGTCCACTGCCTATCTCCAGTTGACCCCAGTCCTGCCAATGGGAACATTCCCATTTCGAGGACAGGCGTCGGGTTGCCTTTTGCCGGCCGGGCCATCCAGTAACGGATCTCCCGAACGACGCTCGAGGATCCTGCCCCCTTTCGCCACATCGACGGCAAAGCCGGCGATGCGCAGACAAAAGGCAAACACGGTTCGAACCTTTCATTGGAGCTTGTTGCTCCGTTGTCCGGTTTTCACCCGTCTCATGCAGGCCCACATGAATTAAGGCCCTCCTCTTGAATCAAGGTTCGGGCCGCCCGCAATCTCGGACAGGATGTCCGGAAGCCTTCCGGCTTCCGGTTCCGGGCCCAGGATAAATCCAAGGCCCGGAATTCAGTCACGGATCAGCCTTCGAAAGGCCAATCCAAATCTAATCAGGACGCGGCGAGCGTCGAGACGTCGAGCTTGAGGCCCGGGCCCATCGTCGAGGTGACAGACACCTTCTTGACGTAGTTGCCCTTGGCGCCAGCCGGCTTTGCCTTGGTCACCGCATCGGCGAATGCACGGACGTTCTCTTCCAGCGCCTTGACGTCGAAAGAGACCTTCCCGACGCCGGCATGAACGATGCCGGCCTTCTCGACGCGGAACTCGACCGCGCCGCCCTTCGATGCCTTGACGGCCGCGGCGACATCGGTGGTGACGGTGCCGACCTTCGGGTTCGGCATCATGCCGCGCGGGCCGAGCACCTTACCGAGACGACCGACGAGCGGCATCATGTCCGGCGTGGCGATGCAGCGATCGAAATCGATCGTGCCTTTCTGGACGATGTCGACCAGATCCTCGGCACCGACGATGTCGGCACCGGCGGCCTTGGCCTCTTCGGCTTTGTCGCCACGGGCGAACACGGCGACACGGACCGAGCGGCCGGTGCCGTTCGGCAGGTTGACCACGCCGCGAACCATCTGGTCGGCATGACGCGGGTCGACGCCGAGGTTCATGGCCACTTCGATGGTCTCGTCGAACTTGACCGAGGAACGATCCTTGAGCAGCTTCAGCGCGTCACCGAGCGCGTAAGCCTTGTTGGGATCGATGCCTTCACGGGTCTTCGATACACGCTTTGCAATCTTTGCCATGATCTTAGCCCACCACTTCCAGACCCATCGAGCGGGCGGAGCCCTCGACCATGCGCATGGCCGCTTCGACGTCGTTCGCGTTCAGATCCTTCATCTTGGCGGTCGCGATTTCGCGAACTTTGTCGCGCGAAACCGTGCCAGCCTTGACCTTGCCCGGCTCCTTCGAGCCCGACTTCAGGTTCGCGGCCTTCTTCAGGAAGTAGCTCACCGGAGGCGTCTTCATGACGAAGGTGAACGACTTGTCCTGGTAATAGGTGATGACGACCGGAACCGGCGATCCCTTTTCCATTTCCTGGGTCTGCGCGTTGAACGCCTTGCAGAACTCCATGATGTTGATGCCACGCTGACCAAGCGCCGGGCCGATCGGGGGAGACGGCGTAGCCGATCCCGCGGAGACCTGGAGCTTGAGCTGGCCTGCAATTTTCTTAGCCATCTCTTTTCCTGCCTTTGTCTATGCCGGCCCCACGATCTGGGAAACACCGGTGGTTGCAGTCTGGTGGTGCGGTTCTTGCGGCCGGCCAAAGCCGCCTTCGCCTCCCACCGTTCTCAAGCCGCGCGTTGCCGCGCCGCCTCCCCTGATCGCCGGACCGGCATCAGGGATTTCGGATCAGCCCTTTTCGACCTGTCCGAATTCCAGATCGACGGGCACGGCGCGCCCGAAGATCGAAACTTCCACCTTGAGCCGCGCCCGCTCCTCGTCCACTTCCTGGACGAAACCGTTGAACGACGCGAAGGGACCATCCGAAACGCGGATAGCCTCGCCGATCTCGAAGGTGACCGAGGGCTTCGGCCGCTCGACGCCTTCCTGCACCTGGTTCAGGATGCGCTGGGCTTCGGCCTCGGTGATCGGCACCGGCTTGGAGTCCCCGAGAAAACCAGTGACTTTCGGCGTGTTCTTGACCAGCGAGAACACGGCGTCGGTCAGATTGGCCTTCAAGAGCACGTAGCCCGGGAAGAACTTGCGCTCCGCGTCGACCTTGCGGCCGCGACGAACCTCGACGACCTTCTCGGTCGGCACCACGATCTGCTCGATATCGGCGGACAGGCCCTTCTGCTTGGCCTTGTTCTCTATGTCCTCGGCGACCTTCTTCTCGAAGTTCGAATAGGCGTGGACGATGTACCAGCGCGTAGCCATTTTTTCGACTTCTCCTAATCGCCGGACTTAGCGTCCAATGCCCAGAATCTGCTCGACCGCGAGGCCCATGAGCTGATCGGCGGTGAAGAAGAAGATCATCGCAATCACAGCAAAGGCCAGGACCATGACCGTCGAGATCATCGTCTCGCGGCGCGACGGCCAAGTCACCTTGGCTGTCTCCGCGCGCACCTGCTGGAGAAAGACGAAAGGATTTGTGGTTTTCGAAGCCATATGCCGCCTGTCTTCAAGACCCGTTGGCCGGGCCCCCTGGATGATCCCGCTGGCCGGGACGTGCCGCCTGAGCCCAATCTCGCGCAGAATCAGCGCAATCATTTCGCCCATGCAAATCAGACGCGTAAAGCCGGCTTCCCAGCTCCACGCGTCGCGTGTCTGTTTCGTCTACATAAAACCGATTCTTGATCCACGCAAGTGGCAAGTGCCCGCTTTATGACCAAACGCCGCCTCGGAGCCATCCAGTCGTTCCGTCCCGGCTATGGCGCTCTTATGCCCCAATCGGGCTAATATGGCAAGCGGCTCGCCGATTTTCAAAGGCAGCCGCGAAATATCGTTTTGATGCCATCTTTCAGAGCAAATGGCACGGGCAGCAGGGCTCGAACCTACGACCTGCGGTTTTGGAGACCGCCGCTCTACCAACTGAGCTATGCCCGTACACGCGCGCTTCAGCGCAGGCGCTTCCTAAAAGCTTCCGTGCGCTCTGTAAAGAGCGGTTTGCAGGCAAACGTGCTTAACCCCTGCGCCAGAAATCGGGATAGTCGACGACCAGCCCCTCGGCATCGATCTCCAGCTCCCGCCTGAAGTCGCTGGCGCGCGATTCATAGAGGTATCGCCGGCCCGCTTCGAGGCACGTGTAGCGCTGCGGGTTGCGCACGACAGTGAGTGCCGGGAATTCGATGAAGGCGGTGGTGATTTCCCCACTCTGGCCGGCCGCGAGCGCCAGGCGCCGGATCGGCAGCGTGTTGGTGAAGGGCGTGACGGTGAGGTCCGGGTCGAGCACGCCGGCAAGCTCGGGCATCGCCAAGCCGTCCCTGGTCCACTGACCATCGCCATCGGACGCCAGGACAAGTGTCCGGTTATCACCGATCACATTGACAATGACACTCTCGGCGCGCCAGCCGGCATCGCAGGCGATGCGGTAGCGGACCGCAAATGGCGTTTCGCCCGAGCGGATAACGACCGAATCGGCCAGCAACCGCCCCGCGTGCTCCCGCAGCACAAGATGTTCGGAGCCGGGCCCATCCCACTCGCGCCAGCGCACGATCTTTGCATCTTGCGGCATCAATCGTCCACCTCCCCCGGCAGCCGAAGCTATTTTGCGTCCGGCACCCGGTACGGTCCGCCAGGCACGCCCCACCCCCAGGCTGGCATCGGTTCGGTCTCGGGATCGCAGGTCTCGCCGAGATTGGAATTCATCTTGGCCAGCCGAGATCCCCATTCGACGTAGCCCATGAAGGCTGAACGGAATTCTGGATCGTCCGGCAGACCGACCTCATCCGCCGCGTCGGCGAGAAGATTGATCCAGCGACGGCGCTGCGCCTCGGTGAGGTGCTTGCCCACATGATGCATGACCATTTCGCGGTGGCCGCCAAAGGTTTCGCTGTAGGTTTTCGGTCCGCCGAAGACCTCGCCGATGAAGGCCGCGACATGGGCGGGGTGGTCCGGCGACATGTGCTTGAAGACCGGGCCAACCACCGGATCTTGCGCCACCTTGTCGTAGAAGGTTTGCGTCAGCCGGTTCAGCGCCTCGCCGCCTCCGGCCCATTCATAGAGTGTCGGAACGTCCTGGCTCATTCTCGATCCTTCGCCGGCCCCGCCGCGACGATAGCGGAAATCGGATACGGCTCAACCTGCCTCGATGGGCAGTTCCCCCCGACATCACCGTGCTCTACAGCCTTGCGGGCGCGTCGGCCTGTGCATTGGCGGCTGGCAGGCCCAGGCAATTGTCGGGCTTGGCAACAGCCTTGCAAGTCGTGGAGCCGGTCAGCGCGTCGACCGATTGCGGTCCTGTTGTCAGTCCAAGCTTGAGCATGGCGTCTGGGTCAAGTTGCCCCTCGGTCGAGCGTCGTTCGATTGTTGCGAACAGAGCGGGGCCGATCGCCATCTCGTCGAGGTAGGCCTTGACCACCAGCTTCTGTCCCGTCGGATACAGGCTGAGCCGCGCCCGGGGACCGACAAGCCGCCTGGCGCCGCCGGCGACCACTAACGCACAGCCGGAATCACACTCCACCCCCGCATCGATGCTCAATCCGGCATAGGCTCCTTCCGTGGCCAGGCAGTTCCACGCGCCGGGGTCACAGTCGACGAAATCCGTCCGGGCAACGGCGATGTCGAGCTTTCTTTCATGGATAAGCCGTCCCATTGCGAGAGCGCTGGGCAGGTCGCCTCCGCGCGAGCTGATGACGATAGGCAGCCGCCGATTGCCAAGGGTGGCCAGCAACTGCCGCAGCTTCCCCGGCGCCCGGTTCGTGATCGCACCTTCGGCCGATATCCATTCCGGACAGTCGGGATTGCACAGCGGATTGCTGCCGCGAACGACGACAAACCGCATGTCCCCGCCGGCCTTCGCGGTTTCCGCTTGAACGGTTACGGCAGCCATTGGCCTGGCTGCGGCCGATGGCGTCGTCTTGCTTGCGGGTCCAGCTATTTGCCGGCAGTTCGTGGCCGGCTGGGCCAGGCCGCAGAGGCTTACCGTGGTCAACAGGTCCACTGCGTCCCGGCTGGTGACCAACTTCATCATCACCATGTCATCGAGCGGAATCTGACGAATCTCACTGGCCGGCGTGGCTTTCATGACTTCCAGTACGCCGTCTGCTATCCCCATTTCCTTCAGGTACGCCGAAAGCGTCTTCTCGACGGTCCTGCTCATCTCGTAGGTTTTGTAGCTGCCAGCGTTTTTGCGGCTGACCACCTTGGTGCTGATGATCTTCTTCCTGCCGTTCACGATCCGGTACGTGGTCCGGTAGAGCAGCTTCTCCCGCTGGTATGTGGTGGTGATCTGGTGGACACCGAGATAGCCGAAATCCCCAACGACGCGGCGGACACCGCCGGAAAACATTAGCGGACAGGCCGAATTGCACATGGCTCCGTCGTCATAGGCCGCCCCGAAATAATCGGCACTCTTGCCCTTGTTGTCCCCGCAGTTTTTCGCTTCCGGCTTGCAACCGGAAAAAACCGTCACGCCGACGGCGATATCGAGCTTGTTCTTGCGGATCATCCGGCCGAGTGCCAGCGCGGCGTCGACGTTACCGCCGGGCGAATTGACGACGACCGGCAATTGCCTTCCCCTGAGCGCCTTGAGCGTGCGCTTGAGGAGCGACGGCGTGCCCGCGTCGATGGTGCCGTCCGCCGATATCCATTCAGGACAGTTGGGTTCGCATCCCGGAGCGTTGCTGCGCACCACGACGAAGCGCATAGGCGGGATGTCGAGAGGCCCATCCTCCGCTCGCGCTGTCAAAACGGGCAGTGCCATGGCGACGGCGAGACAAACCAGTGCCCACAACCGCCATGCCTTCCCATCGAAACGGTGCCTTGAAACCACTGTCGGCAAAGCTCCCTCGGTGCAACCTATACTAGTTGCAGCCATGGCGCTTGCAACAGCTTTGAAACAAGCGCGCAATGCTTTCGTTGCGAGGCGTGTGAAACGAAAAAGGGCGGCCCGAAGACCGCCCTTTCGTGTTCGAGACCGGCAGCAGCCGGATCGATTATTCTTTGATGGTGACGACGATGCCGGCACCGACGGTGCGGCCGCCTTCACGGATGGCGAAGCGCAGCTTCTCTTCCATGGCGATCGGCACGATCAGCTCGACATCGACGGTGATGTTGTCGCCGGGCATCACCATCTCGG
>NZ_AYWT01000034.1:0-22487 GCF_000502915.1 Mesorhizobium sp. LNHC209A00 | reverse complement strand
CCGGCTGCGAAGCCGCGGTCGCCGCAGCCCCCTCCCGTGCCTCCGAGACAAGCACCCGCTCCGCAGCCGGTGGCCATGGCACAGCCAGCCCGCCAGCGTCCGGCGGCGCCACCACCGGCTCCGGCGCCCGCACCGAAACCAGCGGCGCAAGCCTATCCATCGACCAATGTCACGCCGCTGCCTGCCTATGGCTCCGCCAACGCCAATGCCGCCAGGCACACGCCACCAGCGCCGACGCGGGACAGCATCGATGACACGCTGATGAAGGAACTCGAGGTTTCGCTCGACCAGCCCCGCTCCGGCGGCCCGGTAGGCAAACCGGCAGCCAAGGCGCCGCCCTCGCTCGACGATGAAATGACCAGGCTGTTGGGCGAACTTTCAAGCCAAAAGAAATGAACTGCGCCTGAGTCGCCTGCCAGTGACGTGGCTGGCCGGCATTCAAGCGTGTTCGAAACTATTGACGATGGCACGCATCGAACAAAAATGGCCGGACAGCCGGCCATCTGGAAATCAATGCAAAGGCGGTCTATCAATCGTCGCGATAGACCTTTTCACGGCGCTCGTGCCGTTCTTGCGCTTCGATCGACAAGGTGGCGATCGGGCGCGCGTCGAGCCGCTTCAAGGCGATCGGCTCACCGGTTTCTTCGCAATAGCCGTAGGTGCCTTCATCGATGCGCTGGAGCGCCGAATCGATCTTCGAGATGAGTTTCCGCTGACGGTCGCGGGCCCTGAGCTCGATGGCGCGGTCGGTTTCCGAAGAGGCGCGGTCGGCGAGGTCGGGATGGTTGGCGTTTTCCTGCTGCAGGATTTCGAGGGTTTCGCGCGCCTCGCGCAAGATGTCATTTTTCCAGGTGACGAGCTTCTGCCGGAAGTAGGATTTCTGCCGTTCGTTCATGAACGGCTCGTCTTCGGAGGGTACGTAATCGGCGGTAACGATGTCGTTCATTCGACTCACCCAACAGCCCCAAATTTGGCGCCTATATATTCGCCACCAGACGCCTGCACAAGCGCAATCAGCCACCGACTCACGCAATTGTTAAAGTGCGTCTCCAAGCTTCTCCGGAGCGGCATAAATCTGTTTTGATGGCGAAAGTACGACGATCCTCGCCTATCTCCCTGCAAGTGATTCGCCGCGCCGAAGCACGCACACCATTGTGCGTGCGGCTTTTCTCGTGGCTAATCGCGGCAGGACTTCAGCTTTCGGGCACGTTGGAGGTTGGGTGAGCAGGCTTTATCTGTTGCGACACGCCAAGGCCGGTTGGGCCTTGCCGGGCATGCGTGATTTCGATCGTCCATTGGACGCATCCGGCCACGCCGATGCCGAAAAAATGGGGACCGCGATGCGTTCCCGCTCCTATGTGCCGGACCTGACGCTGTGCTCCAACGCCAAACGCGCCAGGGAAACCCTCGAGGGTCTGGCCGGCCAGACCGACACAGGCAAGGTGCTGTTTTTCGACGCGCTCTACAGCGAGGACGCGGCCTGCTATCTCCGCCTCGTCCGGGATCATGGCGGCCCCGGTTCATTGCTGGTCATAGGCCACAACCCGATGACGGAGGATCTCGCCATGGCGATTTCGGGCGATGGCGGCGAGGCGGAGCGGGCAATGCTCAATCATGGCTTTCCAACTTCGGGTCTTGCGGTCGTCCGTTTCCCCGGCGATCTGGCGAAAGCGACCCAGGGAGCGGGCTATCTCGAAGCGTTCCTGACACCGGCCGATCCCTGATGCCGATTCCCAGCGCCATTTCAAAGCCGGGTTCCAGCGCCTATATCGGGCGGACGCAAGCCCGAGAGATCATGTTTTGGCATCATCGCTGACCACCTTCACCGACGAGGCAAGAATTGCCCTCGACACATTGTCGGGACGTGCCACCGGACTTTTTTCTCCATCGCTGCGTCTGGGTGTCACGGGTCTCTCCCGCGCCGGCAAGACCGTCTTCATCTCGGCCTTCGTCCACAATCTGATCCACGGCGGACGTCTGCCGCTGTTCGAGGCGCAGAAATCGGGGCGTATCGCGCGCGCCTTCCTCGAACAGCAGCCCGACGACGCCGTGCCGCGTTTTCAATACGAGGACCACATCGCCGCTTTGGTCAACGATCGCGTCTGGCCGGACTCGACCCGCGCCATTTCGGAACTGCGGCTGACGATCGAATATGAATCGGCCTCCGGCTGGAACCGCATGTTCTCGTCGGGCAAGCTGTCGGTCGACATCGTCGATTACCCCGGCGAATGGCTGCTTGACCTGCCGCTGCTCGGCAAATCCTTCGCCGATTTTTCGCGCGAAGCCCTCGAAATGGCCACGCTGCCGGTCCGCGAGGACCTTTCGCGGGCCTGGCGAGCGATCTCGGCGGAAATCGACCCGAATGCCGACGCCGACGAAATGACGGCACGCCGGCTGGCTGAAAGCTTCGCCGCCTATCTCAAGGCATGCAAGCTCGACGAACGGGCGCTTTCGACCTTGCCGCCCGGTCGTTTCCTGATGCCCGGCGATCTCGAAGGCTCGCCCGCGCTGACTTTCGCGCCGCTGGCCGGCCTGGGCGACAGGCGTCCGCGCAACGGCTCGTTGCACGCCATGATGGAACGGCGCTACGAGGCCTACAAGACGCATGTCGTCAAACCGTTCTTCCGCGAGCACATCACGCGCCTGGACCGCCAGATCGTGCTCATCGACGCCATGCAGGCGCTGAACGCCGGGCCTGGTGCCATGGCCGACCTGGAGCGCGCCGTCACCGAGATCCTCGGCTGTTTTCGCCCCGGCCGGGGCAGCTTCATAACCGACCTGTTCTCCCGGCGTATCGACCGCATCCTGGTCGCAGCGACCAAGGCAGATCATCTGCACCACGAAAGCCATGACCGGCTGCAGGCGATCGTACGGCGCCTTGCCGACCGCGCCGTGGCGCGGGCGAATTTCACCGGCGCCGACGTCGACGTCGTCGCCATGGCGGCGGTGCGCGCCACCCGCGAAGGCACCGTCAAACAGGGCCGAGAGACATTGCCTGTTATCATCGGCACGCCGATCGCCGGCGAGAAGATCGATGGTGAAACATTCGACGGAAAGACGGAAACAGCTATATTTCCTGGTGATTTGCCAGAGAACATTGATGCTGTTTTCGACCTTTCGGGGCCGGATCACAGGCAGAACTCCACGGACCCGGCAATCCGCTTCGTCCGGTTCCGTCCGCCGAAACTCGAACGCACGGCCGAAGGTGTCACGCTGTCGCTGCCGCATATCAGGCTCGACCGCGCCTTGCAGTTCCTGATCGGAGACCACCTGGCATGACCGCGCCCCGCAAACCGGCGGCATTCCGCATCGAGCCGGAAGCCACGCCGAAACAAGACGCGCCACAAGCACGCCACACCGAACCGTCGCGCAGACCGCGCTCCATGAAGGCCGATGTGGCGCTGGTCATCCCGGCGGAGGTCGACGTCTTTGACGAACCGGACATTATTGCCGCCGAGCCGCCGCCATCGGTCGCCCCCAGAAGGCGCTCGGTTCTCGGCAGCATCTTCTTCGGCGCCTTCGGCGTGCTGGTTTCGCTGGCTGTCGGCCTGTGGACCGCACAGTTGATACGCGATCTCTTTGCCCGCGCCGAATGGCTGGGCTGGCTGGCCGCCGGGATGGGGGCGATTGCGTTGCTGGCGCTTCTGGTAATCCTGATTCGCGAGTTCCTGGCCATCGCCCGCCTCGCCGAGGTCGAAAAGCTGCAGAAGCGCGCACTCGATGCCATCGCGCGCGACGATCCTAAGGCGGCACGCGCGGTGGTCGACGAGCTGTCGGCCTTTGTCGCGGCCAAACCCGAGACCGCTGCCGGCCGGCGCGCGCTGGCCGAATTGCGGGGCGAGATCATCGACGGCGCCAATCTGGTGCGCCTGGCGGAGGCTGAAATCCTCGGCCCCCTCGATGTCAGGGCCAAGGTGATGATTCTCGAGGCCGCCAAGCGGGTCTCGCTGGTGACGGCGGTGAGCCCGCGCGCCCTGGTCGATGTCACTTACGTCGTGTTCGAGGCCGGGCGCCTCATCCGCCGGTTGTCGGAACTCTATGGCGGACGGCCCGGAACGCTGGGTTTTTTCCGCTTGGCGCGCAGCGTACTGGCGCATCTGGCGGTCACCGGTTCGATCGCCATCGGCGACAGTTTCGTCCAGCAGATCGTCGGCCACGGCCTGGCGGCCCGCCTCTCGGCAAAGCTGGGCGAAGGCGTCGTGAACGGCATGATGACGGCGCGCATCGGTCTCGCCGCGATGGAGACGGTGCGCCCCCTGCCCTTCAGCGCAGCCAGGCGCCCGGGACTGGGCGATTTCCTCGCCGCGTTGACTTCGTTCGCAACCAAGAAAGACGCCGAGACAGCCGGCTCTAGCAAATAGCGTCCAGCTCTTCGGAACGATGATCGGACTGCTGTTTCGAGGGCCCGCGGTGACGAAGCATTAACCAATCTTCTTCATGGTCGAACCGGTTTCAAACAGCCTCGTTGTTGCCGGGTGTCGTCGATGAAAAGCGTAATACTGTCCAGCGTCCTGCCCCTGGCGGCGGTGATCACAGCTGTCGTCGGCATCGCCTCGGCGGCCTCTGCCACGGAACCGGACAAGCAGTTTTTCCAGTCGGCCGAAGGCAAATGGGTTGGCCCGGGCGAGATCGTCGCCGGCAAGTACAAGGGCACGAAATTCAACTGCAGCTTCACCGGTTCCACGCCGGACGGCAAGATGGGCATGACACTGGACGGCGGCTGCCGGGTCGGCATGTTCACCCAGCCCATGTCGGCCAAGATCGAGCGCAAGGGCCGCGACTACAAGGGTTCCTTCATGGGCGGCGCTGCCGGCGCCGGCCTCGATATTATCGGCGGCAACGTCGTCGACGCCCACAAGGTGGTCTTCACCATCAACCGCAACCAATTGCGCGGTGTCATGCAGGCCCGCATTCCCGACGACAATTCCATGACGGTAACGGTTGCCGTGCGCGTTCAGGACCAGTTGGTGCCCGTCATCGGCATGAGCCTGAAGCGCGTCGATGCCGTCGAAGTCGGCTCCATCGCGCCGAACTGAGCGCACCCTCGCCTCTGTTTCTTTGCGCAATTCCGGTCGGAAAAACACTTTTCCTAGGATTGTTCGAATACATCCCACAAAACATAGAGGCGGCAGCCCATCGCCACCGCCTCCTTGGAAACGGACGAACCAGGCGTCAGCCCTTGATCGCCTTGGTCAGCTCGTCATACGCCTTGCAGGCATCGGCCAGGGTCGTGGAACCCTGATACTTGGTCGTCACTGCCTGGACCTTGGCGGTCAGGTCAGCCGCCTTGGACGGATCCTTGGTGATCGCCTCCTGCAACGCGGCGGCCATTTCCTGCGCCTTTTTGGTCGCGATCTCGGTCGTGCATTCCGGCGCCTTCGAACAGGCCGAGCCGGCAAGCACCGCCAGCCCGACGGCAACGAGCAAAAACTTCTTCATGTCAGTCATCTCCTCAAAAGGGTGCGACTTGATCGCCGCTCACCCCCAATGGCCGAAGCCGAGCGTGCTTAGCCTTCGATTGCGGCAACAAGCAACGCGCGCATGGCGTAAACTTGTGTAAAGAGCCTGCTGCAACATTGCGGCGGTTCGATTTCAGCCCTTCCATATCAGCTGGCGCAAAGTTCAGCCGCGAGGCTGCAGCAGAGCGAGCACAGCTGTCGATGCAGCAAGGACGGCCGTAACGGTCAACGGCGCCGTGGCACCATAGGTGTCCACGACATAGCCACCGACAACCGCGCCGATCGTGATGGCAACCTGGAAAGAGACGACCATCAGGCTGCCCGCTGCTTCCAGCGCGTCAGGTGCCGCACGTGAGAGATTGGTTGGCAGCACCACCGGCCCCATGCCGAAGGCGAAGCCCCAAAGCGTGACAAACCCGAAGGCAACGCCAATGTGCACGCCCCAAAGCACCAAGGCCAGCGCCGCGACCGCCATTAACGCGGCGGTGACCACGAGAGCCATGTGAATATTGGCATCGGCCATGCGACCGCCGGCAATGTTGCCGATCACGGCGGCGATGCCAAATCCAAGCAGAGCCAGGGCAATTGGACCGGTTGCAAGCAGCGTGACGTGTTCGAGGAAGGGCCGCACATAGACAGAACCAGCAAAATGCCCCGTCATCAGCAAGACAATAGCCAACATGCCGATTTGAATGCCGCGCCGCCGTGTAAGCCGAAACACGTCCGCAAGACTGTTGCTCGCTGTCGCCGGCAAGGTCGGCAGGCTGAGCAACTGCGCCAACATGGCCAATACGGCCAGCCCCGCTGTCATGGCCATGGCGCTGCGCCATCCCAGCCAGTCGCTGATCAACGCCCCCATCGACGGCGCGGCAATGGTGGCGAGCGAGACGCCGAGGGTGACGATAGCCATGCCCCGGCCTGTCGCATTGGCGCCAACCAGCCTCGCCACGACGGCGACCGAAAGTGCCCAGAAGGCGCTGAGAGCGATCCCCAGCCCGGCCCGGCCTAACAACAATAGCCAGAAATTGGGTGCCAGCGCCGCAAGAATATTGGAAGCGACCGCCAAGGCCATGAGACCGACCAGCACCGTCTTGCGGTTCAGTCGGCCGATGAGAACATTGCTCAACATGGCCGTCACGGCGCCGACGGAAGCTGTGGCGGTGACGACTTGTCCGGCCGTTCCCTCACTGATGCCGAGATCGCGCGCCATTGGCGTCAGCAGGCCTGCCGGCAGGAATTCGGCCGACACCAGGGCAAAGCTGGTGGCCGCCAGTGAAATGACCGCGAACCAGGTGGCTGCGCTCCACGCGGCTGGCGTGTCGGCGTCAGGGCCAATGGCGGCGTCTTCAAGCTGTAATGTTGTGTCTGTCACGGAAAGATCTCCAAAGTTTGGAGATCTTCATAGACGAGTTATGTCGGATGATATGTATCTTAAAATCCGAAATTCATGTCTATTCGTCCGGGATTTGTGCGACGCACAATTCCCGGCGAGACATTGGTGATGCGCTTGAACGCGCGAGCGAAGGATGCCTCGGAATCATAGCCCAAACGGGTAGCGACCTCGGCAACCGACAAGCCGCCTTGCCCCAACAACTCGCGGGCAAGCTGCATGCGCAGACGGGCGAGATAGCGTGCGGCACCCTCGCCTAACACCGCGCTGAAACGCGCGGCGAAAATCGATCGCGATTGGCCTGCCACGCTTGCAAGGCTTCCCAGCGTCCAGTTGTGGCCGGGGTCTCGATGCATGGCTGCAAGAGCGCGGCCGATATGGGGATCGCGGATGGCTGTGAGCCAACCTGTGGTCGAGGCTCCGTTGCAATTGACCCAACAGCGGATGAGCCGGGCTGTCAGCAAATCCGCCATACGCGACAAGATGGTGGCGCTGCCCATCTGCGGTTGTGCGGCCTCCATCGTCATAGCCGCCAGCAAAGGACCAACGACCGGGTCGTTGCCGGCCACGTCGCACCCCTTGATGACAGGCGGCATCAGCGTGATCAATGGATTGAGCGCACAGGAGTCCAAGGCCATGGATCCGCAGAAAAGGGTGCTTGTCGCGCCTGTCCCTTCCCGCACCACTTCGCAGACATTGCCCCCTAACTTGATCACCTGGCAGCCCTCAAGCGAGTCGCCCACCACGTCCGGCGCACTCGCCAGCCGATGGGCGATGCCCTGCGGCAGCAGCACCAGATCGCCATCGCGCAACTCTTGCCAGCCTTGCGTTTCGGTATGAATCCAGCACGGACCCTGGCCGACAAAGTGAAAACGTAGCAGCGATTGTCGCGGAAATTCTATGCTCCATGGATGTCGGAGCTCGCAGCGACCATAATTGACGCCACTCAGGCGAAAGTCTTGCAGGACTTCGCTGAGCGCATCCATCGGGATATGGGGCGGCGATGCCGGCTGGGACGAACGATCAAGCATGCAGCTGATATAGATGCCGAACGTCCCGCAGACAAGCGGAGACCGTTGTTGCACCGGGGGGCAGTCGCACCGACAGCACCCTACCCTTCCTGGCAGGCTACCCGCCCTTGCCTCCCGCTCCCACTGCATGCAAGGAGTGCTATACGAAAAAGGGACAGAGCATGGCGGCAGAGGCAGCGGGCAGCGATCTCATTCAGGTGGTGGCATTGCTGGCGGCGGGCGTGGTGGCCGTCCCGATCTTCAAGCGCATGGGTCTGGGTTCGATTCTCGGTTACCTGGCCGCCGGCGTGGTGATCGGTCCGTTCGGCCTCGGCGTCTTTTCCGAATCCGGAGCCATCCTCCATGTCGCCGAACTCGGCGTGGTCATGTTCCTGTTCATCATCGGCCTGGAAATGCAGCCGTCGCGGCTCTGGGGCCTGCGCCGCGAGATCTTTGGGCTTGGCGCGCTTCAAGTCGGCGTCTGCGCGGTGCTCTTGACTGGTGTCGGCATGGCCGGAGGATTTCCGATCGCGCAATCCTTCGTCGCCGGCGCCGGCTTCGTGCTGACCTCGACGGCCATCGTCATGCAGCTTCTGGAAGAACGCGGCGAAATCTCCGCGCCCAAGGGCCAGCGCATCGTCTCCATCCTGCTGCTGGAGGACCTGGCCATCGTGCCGCTGCTCGCCTTGATTGCTTTCCTGGCGCCGGGCGGTGCCGGCACCAGCCTGTCGGAGCGGCTGACCGAGGTCGGCATCGGCATCGCCGCGATCATCGGCCTGGTGGTGGCGGGACGCTATCTGCTCAACCCCTTCTTCCGCATCCTGGCGGATGCCCGTGCGCGCGAAGTGATGACGGCCGCGGCTCTGCTGGTGGTGCTCGGATCGGCGCTTGCCATGCAGCTCAGCGGCCTGTCGATGGCGATGGGCGCGTTCCTGGCCGGCGTGCTGCTCTCGGAATCGACGTTCCGCCATCAGCTCGAAGCCGACATCGAGCCGTTCCGCGGCATCCTGCTCGGTCTGTTCTTCCTTGCGGTCGGCATGTCGCTCGATCTGCACGTGGTGGCCGCGAACTGGAAGCTGATCGCCGTGTACGTCGTGGCTTACATGGTGATGAAGGCTTTCGGCATCTACATCGTCGCCCGCATCCTGAAATCAGGCCACCGCGAGGCACTGGAGCGCGCGGTCTTCATGGCGCAAGGCGGTGAATTCGCTTTCGTGCTCTATTCCGCGGCCGCCGCCGTCGGCATCATCGACGGCCAGGCAAACGCAACGTTGACCGCGATAGTCATCATCTCCATGGTGCTGACGCCGCTGGCGATCATCGCCCTGCGCTATTTTACGCCACGGGACGAGCAGTCGCTGGACGGCGTCGAAGTCGCCGACGGCCTGACCGGCAGCGTGCTGGTCATCGGCTTTGGCCGCTTCGGCCAGATCGCTAGCCAACCCCTGCTCTTGCGCGGCATCGACGTCTCGATCATCGACAACGATGTCGAGATGATCCAGGCGGCCGCCGATTTCGGCTTCAAGGTCTATTATGGCGACGGCACGCGGCTGGACATCCTGCACGCGGCCGGGGCCGGCCGGGCGCGGGCCGTGCTCATTTGTGTCGACAAGCCCGACGCCGCCATCCGCATCGCAGAACTCGTCAAGGCTGAGTTCCCCTTGCTTACGGTGCTGGCCCGTGCGTTCGACCGCGGCACGGCGCTGCAGCTCATCCGCACCGGCGTCGATTATCAGCTGCGCGAAACCTTCGAATCGGCGCTCGTCTTCGGTGGCTCGACCCTGGAGGCGCTGGGCGTCGATCCCGAGGACGTCGCCGAAACGATCGAGGACGTGAGGCGCCGCGACACGGCCCGGTTCGAGACCCAGCTCGCCGAAGGCATCCGCTCGGGACAGCGCTTCCTGAAAGGCAATATCGGTACGCCGATCCCGACCCCGCTCTCCACGCCCCGCCGTCCTGGCCAGGCGCTCAACGAGGAAACGGCCGGCGTCCTGCATAAATCCGAATCGGCGGATTGAGGGAATTAGCCATGGAATTGGACAGCAGAGCCCTGTCGATCACCAAATTCTGGCGCGACGCCGGCGAGGATTCATGGTTCGAGAAGAACGACGCTTTCGATGCCGATTTCCGCGACCGCTTCCTCGACCTCCACTACGCAGCCGCGCGGCGCGAATGCGATGTCTGGTCAAGCCATGCCGAGGGCTCGCTGGCGCTGATGATCCTGCTCGACCAGTTCCCGCGCAATTGCTTTCGCGGCACCGGCCACATGTTTGCGACAGACCCTTTGGCAAAGCATTTTGCGCAAAAGGCGGTGGCCGCCGGCCACGATCTGGCGCTGGACCCGGAGGTCCGCGTGTTCCTCTATTTGCCGTTCGAACATTCGGAAGATCTTGCGGACCAGGAGCGGTCGGTTGAACTTCATACCGCCAGGGCCGCGTTCAATCTGAAATACGCGCTGGAACATCGTGATATCATCCAGCGCTTCGGCCGCTTTCCGCACCGCAACCGGATGCTTGGCCGCGAGACCACGGCTGAGGAAAAAGCATTCCTGGATGACGGTGGTTTTTCCGGCTGATCCGCGATTTAGCGCCGCCACCAGTCCCGGCCCGACGGCAGCCGCTCAATGCCGGCCGCATCGACCGCGCTCAGGCGATCCACCACCCGTTTGCCGCCGACGGCAAGATCCGGCGCGATTTCGGCCAACGGCGCCAGCACGAAGGCGCGCTCCAGCATGCGCGGGTGCGGCACCTCCAGGCCCGTTTCATGGATGACGCGGTCGCCGAACACCAGGATGTCTATGTCGATCAGGCGCGGCCCCCACCTCTCCTCGCGCACGCGTTTGAGCTTTCGCTCGGCATCGAGGCAGAGGTCGAGCAATGCCCGCGGCGACAGCCGCGTCGACAATTCGGCGGCCGCGTTAAGGAAGTCCGGCTGGTCGAGCTTGCCCCAGGGCGGCGTCCGGTAGAGCGAGGAGACGGCGGCCACGTCGGTATCGGGATCGGCGTCGAGCAGGCGCAACGCGGCCCCCATCGACGCCGCCGGATCGCCCAGATTGCCGCCGAGGCTCAGATAGACGGTGTTACTCGGGCCAGACAACGGTCACCTCGACGTAATCGAGCACGCCAGGCACCGGCGCATTGGGCTTGCGAACGGTGACCTCGGCTTTCCGGATCTGGGGAAAGCGCCCGGTGAGGGCCTTCGCGACTTCCAGCGCCAGCGCTTCGATCAGGAAGCGCCTGTGTCCGGTGATGATCTCCTCGATGACCGTGAAGGCAACGCCGTAATTCACCGTTTCCCCGATGGCGTCATCGACGAGCGCGCGTCCGGGCTCGACGGTGAGCGAGGCATCGACATAGAAGCGCTGCCCCAGCGCTTCTTCCTCGTCCAGCACGCCGTGCCGGGCAAAGAAGGCGCAGTTCTTCATGCGGATGACATACATGGCTCAGCGTTCCGATCCGGTTTCCCGCGCCAGCATAGCATCCGCCACGGCCAGCGCGTCCACGTTGATTGCGACATCATGGACGCGAAACAGATGCGCGCCCTTGAGCCGGAGAATGACGCTGGTCGCCGCCGTGCCGGCCGCCCGGTCGGCGGCGTCGCGGCCGGTGACGGTGCCGATGAAACGCTTTCGCGACGTACCGGCCATCAGCGGGAGGCCGAGCGCGCCAAGCTCGGCAAACCGTGCCATCAGATCGAGGTTTTCCTCCGCCGTCTCCTTGGCGAAGCCGAAGCCGGGGTCGAGCACGACATGGTCGTCGGCGACACCTTGCCCGCGCCCGATCTCAAGCGATTTTCCCAGGAACGCCAGCTGGTCCGCAATCACATCGGGCAGCTTGTCGCGATCCCGTCCGGTATGCATGATGACGAGCCCGGCCCCGGTTTCGGCCGCCACCCGCGCAATGTCGGGCTCGCGCTGCAGGCCCCAGACATCGTTGACGATATGCGCACCGGCCTTGACGGCGAGCCGCGCGGTGTCGGCACGATAGGTGTCGACCGAAATCAGCACGTCGCCGACCTGCGTCAACGCCTCGATCACGGGCAGGATACGGGCCTGCTCCTCGCTGGCCGATATCGCGGCGGCGCCCGGGCGGGTCGATTCTCCGCCGACATCGATGACGGCAGCTCCTTCCCCGATCATGCGGCGCGCCTGGACGAGCGCGGGTTCAGGAGCATCAAACAAGCCGCCATCGGAGAAGCTGTCGGGTGTGACATTGAGGATGCCGACGACGACGGCCTTGCCGCCAAGCTCGAGATGGCGCCCATGCGCCAGTTGCCATCGCCCCGCCGTCATTGCGCTTCAACCATGGGCTCATCAACCAAGGGGTCATCAACGATGTGTGATCCGCATTGGATCGAATCCGTTGCGCCGGCGAAGGCCGTAAAGCAAGGTGATTGAAGAGGCAACATGATGATACGCTCCCTGCTCTGCGCACTGCTGCTTACCGTCGCCGTTCCGGCGGATGCGGCCAATCTGGTGAAGACATACAGCTATTTCGCCATTGGCGGCAGAACCCTGGAGGATATCGAGCAGCAACTTGCCAAACACGGGCCCCAGGTCAAAAGCACGGGGTCGCGCCACCCTGGCGCCACCCAGATGGCTTTCACGACACGCATCAGCTACGCCAGCCAACCGGGCTCCTGCCGGATCGCCGACGCGGTCGTCACCGTCAAGGTCAAGGTGATCCTTCCCGAATGGCGCCGCCCGGGCAAAGCCGACGCCGATGTGCGGCTGTTCTGGGATACGTTGTCCGCCGACATCAAGCGCCATGAAGACCGCCACGTCGAGATCGCCCAGAACCACGGCCGCGCGCTGGAAGACGCCCTGAAGGCAGCTTATCCGCAGAAGGATTGCGATGCCGCGAAGGTCAATGCCGCCGCGATCACGGCGGCCGAGCTTGCCAGGCACGATCGGGACCAGGTGCGGTTCGACCGTGTCGAAGGCGCCAATTTCGAAAGCCGCATCCTGCGGCTGCTGCGTTACCGGATGGAACGCATCGAGAGCGGCCAGTTACGGCCGCCGGCCTGAATCTCCTCGCCGCCTCCGTTCGCCTGGATGGAAGCCAACCGGGCGGAAGCGTAGTGCCAGCCTGGATTTTTTTTCGAGCAACGGTCGAAATCGGCCTATACGGAACGACATATCCAGGGTTGCCAAGGGCACAATCCGGAAGCACGGGCATCACGATCGATCGCGCCGCGGATGCACCAGACAAGCCCAATGGTGATGCGGCAGCGCAAAGTGCATGGACGAGAAGATTTATGGACCAGGCTGTCGACAAGCAGGCCGTGGCGGCCGCCAGCGCGCCGCTGAGCGAAAGCGAAAAGAACGCCATTATCGGCGGCGTCCTCCTGTCGATGCTGCTGGCAGCCCTCGACCAGACCATCGTCGCGCCCGCCATGCCGACCATCGGGCGCTTGCTCGGCAATGCCGAATACCTGCCATGGATCGTCACCGGCTACCTCTTGACCGCAACCGCCGTGGCACCGCTTTACGGCAAGATTTCCGACGTCCATGGGCGTCGTCCGACCGTCTACGCGGCAATCCTCATCTTCCTTGCTGGATCGCTGGTCAGCGCACTGGCCCCAAACATGTTCATCCTCATCCTGGGTCGCGCGATCCAGGGGGCCGGTGGCGGCGGTCTTTTCGCGCTGACGCAGACCGTGGTCGGAGACCTCGTCCCGCCGCGCGAGCGGGCGCGCTACGCGGCGTGGTTTTCCGGCACCTGGGCCGTCGCCAGCGTCGCCGGGCCGCTGCTGGGCGGCACCTTCGCCGAGCATCTGCACTGGTCTCTCATCTTCTGGATCAATATCCCGCTGGGCTTTCTAGCCATGGCGATCATCAACAAGCCGCTCAAGAAGCTGCCCATCGCGGCCAAGAACCACAGCATCGATGGTCTTGGCGCATTGCTGCTGATCGTGGCAACGGCGCTGTTGCTGCTGGCGCTGAACTGGGGCGGCAGTGCCTACCCCTGGTTATCGCCTGAAGTCATCGGCGTCCTGGCGTGCTCGGCGCTGTTCTGGAGCGCCTTTGCCTTGCGGCTAATGCGGGCGGCCGAACCGCTCATCTCGCTCGAAGTGCTGGGCAACCCGATCGTCCTGGCCGGCACCCTGTCGATGTTCCTGCTCCAGGCCTCCAGCGTCGGCCTTGCCGTCTATCTGCCGGTCTATCTGCAGTCGATACTTGGCCTGACGGCGAGCGAGTCGGGCATTGCAATGCTTGGCCTTCTGCTTGGAACCGTGGGCGGCGCCGCTTCCAGCGGCCGCCTGATACCACGCTTCACCCACTACAAGCGCATCGCCATGGTCGGCGTCATCTTCGCCATCCTATGCATGGGCCTGCTGGCCTTTGTCGCCGGCCATGCATCGCTGCTTGTCGTCGAAGTCCTGACCATCTGCATCGGGCTGGGAACCGGCACGACATTTCCGGTAACCACCGTGTCCGTGCAGAACGCCGTCGACCGCATGCATCTTGGCGTGGCAACGGGGGTGCTTACCTTTCTGCGTTCGCTGGGCAGTGCATTGGGGGTCGCGATGCTGGGCGCGGTGGCTCTTGGCTTTGGGTTGCCGCTGGCCGGCGAAGGCGTTCGGGTGGCTGGACATGTCGTATCGGCCGAACCCTTCGTGATGATCTTTCTCGTCGCGGCCGGCACTCTGGGGCTGGGCCTCGTCACGCTGACGTTGATGCCCGAGAAAGAACTTCGAGGCCACGTCGACGATCCGGCGTCGATCCTGACGGAATAACTAGCCGGAGACGCCGAGCTTCTTTTGCAGGCTCGTGGACGAGGTCGTGTACTGGAACACGATGCGCTCGCCGGGGCTGACGATGCGCTTGGCGGCCTGCGCCATCAGCGCCACCTCGTGAAAGCCCGACAGGATCAGCTTCAGCTTGCCCGGATACCAGTTGATGTCGCCCACCGCGAAAATGCCGGGCACCGAGGTCTGGAACTTCTCGGTATCGACCGGGATCAGGTTCTCGTGGAGATTGAGCCCCCATTCCGCGATCGGGCCGAGCTTCATCGTCAGTCCGAAGAACGGCAGCATGCGGGTGCAAGGCGCCTCGATGTCGCCATCCGGGCCGCCCTTGATGGTGGCCGATGACAGCTGGCCGTCGGCCCCGGTGAGCCCGGTCACCTGACCGACTCTGAATTCCAGCTGCTTCATCTCCTGCATGGCGTACATCTTGTTGACGCTGTCGGGCGCCGCGCGAAACTCAGCCCGCCGGTGAACCAATGTCACGCTCTTTGCCACCGGCTGCAGGTTCAGCGTCCAGTCCAGCGCCGAGTCGCCGCCGCCGACGATGACAAGGTCATGGCCGCGGAAATCCTCCATCCGGCGCACGGAATAGAAGACGCTCTTGCCCTCATAGGGTTCGATGCCGGGGATCGGCGGACGCTTGGGCTGGAATGAGCCGCCGCCGGCGGCGATGACCACTACCTTGGCCTCGAACACCTCGTTCTCGTCCGTGGTGACGCGAAAGCCGCCGTCTTCCAGCTTCTCAAGGCTGGAGACCATGCGGTTATAGGTGAATTCAGGCTTGAACGGCGCGACCTGTTCGAGCAGCTTGTCGACGAGCCCTTGCGCCGAGATCGAGGGCCAGCCGGGAATGTCGTAGATCGGCTTTTCCGGATAGAGTTCCGCGCATTGGCCACCGGGCTTGTCGAGGATGTCGATCAGGTGGCATTTTAGGTCCAGCAGGCCGAGCTCGAACACGGCGAACAGGCCGACCGGCCCCGCCCCGACAATGAGAACGTCTGTGCTGATGATGCCGGTCATGATGCGCCTCGCTTCGAAAGTCCGGGCGAGACTGCATGACCAGCGGCCCGCTGCCAAGCGTCAGCGGCAAAAATCGCCCATGCTGGCTTTCAGCCCTGACGCTCGGGCACCCGCACGATCAGGCCGTCGAGCGCATCGCGTACCTTGATCTGGCAGGACAGGCGCGAGTTCGGCTGGACGTCGTAGGCGAAGTCCAACATGTCTTCCTCCATCGCCTCGGGCTCGCCGACTTCGGCCGTCCATGCCTCATCGACATAGACATGGCAGGTCGCGCAGGCGCAGGCGCCGCCGCACTCCGCCTCGATGCCAGGGACAGCGTTGCGGATGGCGTTCTCCATGACCGTCGAGCCGTTTTCGGCGTCCACGTCGAAATGTGTGCCGTCATGGGCGATGAAGGTCAGTTTGGTCATTTGTCACCTGAAGGGAGTTTCGCCCCGGACGAAGGGAGTTCGCCCGAGGGGAAAGCGAGTTTCGCCCGAGATAATCACTCCGGCAAACAAGTCAACTGCCGTGCGAAAGCGGCGCTCCGTGACGTTTTTGTCGCAAACCTGGATCAGCGATTGATGGCGGCGATGAAGTCGCGCACTTCGTCGATCAGCCGGCCGAGCCGCTTGAGCGTCTGGGCGTCCTCCGGGCGATGCTCGATATCGGTGACGCAATCGGCGATGGCGAAGGCACCCACGCCGCGGGCCGACCCTTTCAAACCATGAGCCAGCAGGAGCCGGTCCTTGATGTCGGCATCGACTATTTTGTCGCGTACTGACAGTGCCTGCTGTACAAACAGCGCCAGCACCTCTTGCTCGAGGGCGCGGTCGCCCATCGTTTGCCGGGCAAGGTGTGCCAAATCGACCGGTCGGGACTGCCTCGTTCCCGATACGTCGCCCCCCGGCATCGAGAAGGCAATGCCGCTTTCGCCACGCATGAACTCGAACTCCATTTTCTTCGGTCGCCTGAAAACCTAGGCGAATCCAGTGGACAACGGGTTAATGAATGGCCGGGAAAAATGTTGCGAAAGCGGCGCCCAAATCACGCTTCCGTTAACCTTATATTTAAAGTTTTACGTATCCCGCGGAATGCATGTTTTCTTTACCCCCCTGTGTCATTACGATACGAGGGTCCATTTTCAGCCTCCTGCGCGGGGGTAAGACAAACAGAATCATAAGCCCCCGCGGCAGCTAGTACAGGGTAGCGAAGGCATGGCGAAGAAACCAACGACGACCAGAACTCTCGACAGCGACGTAGCCAGGGAACTCGAAAAAGCGCTCGATCTCGACCTGAGCGGCGATACCGATAGCGGCGACCTCGATATCGCGGCTTCGATGGAAGATCTGGAAGCGCAGATATCACAGGCCGCCGACGAACTGGCGCGCGAGGGACGCAATCAGCAGCCGGCGCCAGTCGTCAATCAGCCCCAGGCCGCGAAGCCCGCTCCAACGCCCAAGCCGGCCGAACTTCGCCCGGTCGAGACGCGCAATGGTGGCCAGCCCGCCGGCTTCGCGCCAGCCAACGACGATCGTCAGAAAGACTACAAGACCCTTCTGCACAGCCTGAACAGGCGCGCCTCCAACACCATTTACTGGGTCATCGCCTTTGTCTCGCTCGCCTGGATCGCGGGCGCCGGCGGACTGGCGAACCTGCTTTTTGGACCGAGCATCTGGCGGATCCGCACGCTGGACCAGTTCTTTGCCCGCCCCGAACTGATCGGCCTTGCCGTCGCGGCTATCGTGCCTGTCATCCTGTTCTGGGCCTTCGCAACGATGATTCGCCGCGCTCAGGACATGCGCATCGCCGCGCAATCGATGACGGAAGTGGCCTTCCGCCTGACCGAGCCGGAAAACATGGCCCAGGATCGCGTCATGATGATCGGCCAGGCCGTCCGCCGCGAGGTGGCTGCGATGGGCGAAGGCATCGAACGCACCCTTGCCCGTGCCGTCGAACTGGAAACGCTGGTCCACAGCGAGGTCAACCAGATCGAGCGTTCCTATTCGGAAAACGAAACCCGCATAAGGTCGCTGGTCGACGGATTGGGCAGCGAACGCGAAGCGGTGGTCACCCATGCCGAACGCGTCCGCGCCTCGATCTCCGGTGCGCACGAGACCCTGCGCGATGAAATCGGCGCGGCAAGCGACATCATCCGTGACAGCATCCTCAATGCGTCGACCAAACTGTCGATGACGATCACCAATTCCGGCGACACGCTGATCGACCGGATCAACGAAAGCTCGATGTCGATCTTCGATTCGGTGGAAGGCCGGCTCGACAACATTACCGACCGGCTTTCGACCTCCGGCGAGGCTTTCGCCAGCCTGCTCGACACCCGTATCGCCAAGCTGACGGACACCACGGACGGCTTGACCCGTTCGTTGACGGACCTGCTCGACGATCGCACCACCGGCATGGTGTCGCTGCTCGGCGGCGCCGCGCGCACCCTCAATTCCGAGTTCGAGGCCAGCCTCAACGGCATCGAGCGCACCTTGGCCGAACGCGGCCAAGCGCTGATCAGCGAATTTCAGACCCGCGCGGAAGCGCTGGACACCGGCACCCAGAAGCTCAATGCCGCGCTGGAAGCCCGCGCCCGCCAGATCAACGAAACGCTGGTCGAGCGCGCGCGTGAAATCGCCCACACCTTCGCCGAGAGCAAGGACACGCTGTCGGCCATGATCGATCAGGGCAAGACCCAGATCGGCGCCGACATGGCCGACATCGTCACCTCGACCTCTTCCATGCTCGAAGCGCGCGCCAGCGATTTCGCCGGCCGCATGGAGGCAGCCCGCCACGTCGTGTCGCGCTCCTTTGACGCCGACATCCAGCGGCTTGCCGACGCGCGCGTCGGTATCGAGGAAGCCGTCGAAAACCATAGCCGCAAGCTCTCCGAGAGTCGCGAGCGCATGGCGGCAGCCATGCAGGCGGACCTGGAGAAATTCGACGAAGGCCGCGCCGGCATCGATGCGGCGGTGACCAATCAGGTACAGAGGCTGGCCGAAGGCCGCGGCCTGATAGCCCGTGCGCTTGAAGAAGACCTGCGCAAGGTCAACGAATCGCGTGCCGCCATCGATGCGTCGCTCGGCAGCCACCTCGAAAGGCTGGAGGAAGGCCGCAACCGGCTCTCACTGGCTCTCAACGAAGACTCCGGAAAATTGGTGCAAGCTCGTACCATCATTGATGAAATGGTGGCCGGGCATGTTGGAAAACTGGCCGAAGGCCGCAACATTTTGTCGCGCGCCTTGGAGGCCGATCTCGGCAAATTGTCCGACAGCCGCGCCGACATAGACGGCCTTGTCGCCGGCCAGGTCGAGAAAATCGCCGAGGGCCGCGCGGTGCTCGCCAAGGCGCTCGAAAACGACATTGCCGGTATCAAGAACCTCATCGAGGCGCATTCGGCGAAACTGGCCGAAGACCGCACGCAGCTCGGCCGTTCGCTCGAAAGCGACCTGTCGGGGATACGTGGCCTGATCGACAGCCATTCCGGGCGCCTGGCGGAAGACCGCGGCCTGCTGTCGCAGACGCTCGAAGCCGACCTCGCCAAGCTGGCCGAGAGCCGCTCCAGCATCGACGGTCTGGTCGCCGGCCAGGTCGAGAAGCTCGCCGAGGGCCGCGACATCCTCAAGCGTGCGCTGGAATCCGACCTCAATACGATCAAGAACGTCATATCGAGCCAGTCGGACAGACTGGCCGAGGATCGCGGGCAGCTCTCACGTGTTCTGGAAGCCGATCTGCAGAATGTGAACAGCGTCATCGCCGACCACATGAACAGGCTGGTTCAGGATCGCTCGACCTTGTCGAAGGCGCTGGAGGACGATCTCGCCAAGCTGGCCGAAAGCCGCTCCGGCATCGACGGCCTGGTCGCCGGCCAGGTCGAGAAGCTCGCCGAGGGCCGCGACATCCTGCGCCGCGCATTGGAAGCCGACCTCGGCACCGTCAGAAACACCGTTGCCGATCAGTCCCAGAAACTGGTCGACGACCGCGCCCAGTTCGCCCGCGCGCTGGAGGCCGATCTCGAAACCGTCAACAGCCTTGTCAACAGCCACTCGGACCGACTTGCCCAAGAGCGTTCGACACTGTCGAAGGCGCTTGAGGCCGACCTCGAGACTGTCGGCAGCCACGTCAACAATCACGCCGAACGGCTTGTACAGGAGCGTTCGACCTTGT
Source organism: Mesorhizobium sp. LNHC209A00 (assembly GCF_000502915.1). Classification (NCBI taxonomy): domain Bacteria; kingdom Pseudomonadati; phylum Pseudomonadota; class Alphaproteobacteria; order Hyphomicrobiales; family Phyllobacteriaceae; genus Mesorhizobium; species Mesorhizobium sp. LNHC209A00. Next base: position 2,709 of record NZ_AYWT01000034.1, on the reverse strand, counting down.
CGAAAGCTCTCGAAGACGATCTTGCCAAGCTGGCCGAGAGCCGCTCCAGCATCGACGGTCTTGTCGCCGGCCAGGTTGAGAAGCTTGCCGAAGGCCGCGATGTCCTCAAGCGTGCGCTGGAGGCAGATCTTGCCAAGCTGGCCGAAAGCCGCTCCAGCATCGACGGTCTGGTCGCCGGCCAGGTCGAGAAGCTCGCCGAAGGCCGCGACATTCTCAAGCGCGCTCTCGAAGCTGACCTGCAGAAGCTGACCGAAAGCCGCGGCGATATCGACGATATCATCGCCGGACATGTCGGCAAGTTGTCCGAAGGCCGCGACATGCTCAGCCGCGCGCTGGAAGATGACCTCGGCAAGCTCGCCGAGAGCCGCAAGGACGTCGATCGTTCGCTGTCCGGCCACATCGACCAGATCGCGGCCAGGAGCACGGACATTTCCGCCGCGATCGCCGCCGATGTCGACAAGATCGAGCAGGCGTTCAGCCGCCAGACTGGCATCATCGAGGAACGCGCCGGCACCATGGAGCGCGCGCTCTCGACTGGGGTCGACAACGTCCGTAACGTGCTCGAGAAGAGCGCTGTCTTCGTCGCCGGCGCATTGCGCGAAAAGGTGCTGGAAGTCACCAGCACGCTGCACGAACAGGCCGGTGCGGCCTTCAGCGACGCCGATCGCAAGATCGCCGAGCGCGCCGAGCAGACGTCCGCCGCCCTGCTGGCCCGGGCCGAAGACATCGCCCGCACCTTCGAGGAGGCCGATCGTCGCCTCCACGCCCGTGCGGAGGATACTTCGAACGCCCTGCTCGCCCGCGCCGATGACACCTCCAGCTCGCTGCTGGCCCGTGCCCACGAAACCGCCGATCAGCTCGCTGCCCGCGCCGGCGAGATTGCCGGCACCTTCGACATGGCCGACCAGAAGCTCGCCGCCCGTGCCCAGGAAACCGCCGATCAGCTGGCTGCCCGCGCAAGCGAGATTGCCGGGACGTTCGACGCGGCCGACCAGAAGCTGGTCGCCCGTGCGGTGGAAACGGCGCAGTCGCTGGCCGCCCGCGCCGGCGACATCCTGCGGAACTTCGAAAGCGCCGACCAGCGGCTCGGCATGCGCATCGGCGAATCCGCCGAGGCGCTCGCCGCCCGCGCGTCGGACCTCGGTCGTATTTTCGATGCCGCCGACCAGCATTTGGTCTCGCGCATCGCCGAGGGTTCGGGCGCGCTGTCCAGCCGGGCATCCGAAATCGCCCGCATCTTCGACGACGCCGACCAGCGCCTGGTTTCGCGTATCGCCGACAGCACCTCGACGATCGGCGAGCATGCGCAGACCATTGTCGGCGCCTTTGCAAGCACCGAGCAGCGGGTCGCCGATCGCGCCCGCCAGACCGGCCAGGAGCTGGCCGTGCACGCCCGCGAAATCGAGCAGGCGCTTGCCGGCGCCGACGAGCGTCTTGCATCGAGCGCGGCGGCAGCGGCCGCCCGTGTCGAAGAACAGATCGCTGGGGTCGAAAACCGGCTCGCCTACACCGCCGAAACCATGGGCCAGAAGCTCAACGAGCAGGTGTCGAGTGCCGAGGCACAGCTCGTATCGCGTGCCAATGTGATCGCGGAAACCTTCACCGCGGTCGGACAACATATCGGCCAGAGCACCAACGACGCGGCCAAGACGATTGGCGCCAACACCCGCGAGCTCAACACCATGCTCGCGGCGCGGTCGGCCGAGATGTCGAAGATCCTCGACGAAACCGCGCGGCCTTTGGTCGAGCGCTTCGCCCAGGGCGGCTCGGAATTGCAAAAGAGCATGGAAGAGGTCACGGAGCGCGCGACCGAGAAGCTGCGCAGCGAAAATGCAGCCTTGGTCAACGCACTGGCCAGCCGCACCGCCGAGACCTTGTCGGCGGTCGAAGGCGCCCGCTCGTCGCTGTCCGACAGCGTCGCCGATCTGATCGGCCGTATGACCAAGTCCAGCTCGCAGCTTGGTCAGCTGATCGAACAGGCCGCGGTCAACCTCGGCGAGGTCGACGAACGTCTGACCGGCAGCACGCAAAGCTTCGCGGCGACAACCGAAAAGGCGGCGCAGACCTTTGCCAGCTCGGCGCGTCTGGTCGATTCGAACACGACGAGACTGACGGAACTGTCGTCGTCGACCTTGCGCGAAGTCGCCTCGATCGCAACCAAGTTCGATGAACACAGCCGCTTGCTGGCTAGCGCCTCGGACCTGTTGAGCTCGGCCCAGAGCAACCTCGAACACACGCTGGAAAGGCAGTCCTCACTTGAGGACCTCGCCGTCGGCCTGGTCAAGAAGTCGGAAGATCTCGAAAGGGTCATGCGCTCGTTCGAAAATCTCGTCGGCCAGACCCTGCAGAACGCCGAGGGCAAGACGATGGAGTCCGCCGACAAGATCCGCAACGCCATCACCGACGTCGTCGATTCGGCAACCAAGCGCTTCGCCGATGCGACCGAGGAGATGCGGCGCACCGCGGGCTCGATCAAGAGTGAACTCGACCTCACCCGCGCCGAACTCAAGAAGGGCGTCATCGAGATGCCCGAAGAGGCAAAGGAGTCGACATCGGCCATCCGCCGCGCCGTTTCCGAGCAGATCAACGCCTTGAAGGAGCTTTCGGACATCGTGGCGAAGTCCGGTCGTGGCGGCGACTCTTCAGAATCGCGCCCCTTGCGTCCTGCGCCGCAGGCGCCGGCGGCGCGCGCCGCCGAGCCGCCTCGCC
>NZ_AYWT01000033.1:0-54676 GCF_000502915.1 Mesorhizobium sp. LNHC209A00 | reverse complement strand
GAAGCATCATTCTTCTGCCGCTTCACGTATGGCTTGACGTATGACGCAGGCATCAGGCGAACCTCATGCCCCAAAGCCGTGAGGATACGAGCCCAGTGATGGCTCGTTGCGCAGGCTTCGATGCCGATCAAGCACGCCGGCAAGGATGTAGAGAATGCGACTACATCCTAGGACGCAACTTCCGGCGGACAACCACTGCGCCCTGCGCGTCAACGCAGTGCACCTGAAACACGTGCTTGACGACATCCAGACCGGTGGTGCTAACCTTCTCCATGGACGGCTCTCCCTCATGTGACTTTCGACAGCCACACTTTGGCACACTGCGATGCCGGGAGCGGAGGCCGTCCACCTCATCAGGTCACCTTACGGCGCACATTTTTGATTGGGTTGACGCGCGATACGGGCGCAAGCCCCGCGGAATGTATTCGCCATCGAGCGGCGGGCTGCTGCTCAGTTTGCGAGGGTGATGATGGCCCAGGATGAAATGCTGACACATCACCAAAACCGATTGGTAGCCGAGGCCTCGGTAGATCTAGACGCGGCATCAAGGCTCTTTTGGACGGCATATCATTTGGGCATGCTCGCTGGTGCTTTGAGCAGATGGTCGAAAAGTGCCTAAAAGCTATTGTCCAGTGGGAAGGCGATTATATCGTAGACAAACCTAGATTGAAAATAGGAATATGGTCCTGACAGGCCGGCCCCCGCTCCCATTAGATAAAATTGTACGTTGATTCCCTTTGAGACGGCATCCCGAAGGGTGTAAAAAACTCTCTTCGCTGGAAGGGAGGCCGCGATGGCACAATCACATTTAGAGATTGCACAGTCGGTCATTGAAACCAGCTTCAGGTTGCGACATCATTACATAGCAGGAAGAGCCGCACTTCGCCGGGACATGGATCAATCTCGGAAGGCTATCCAAGCGTCACGCGAACTGCTGACTCGCCTTCGTCAACGTCATCGCGAGGACGTGGCGCACGGTTGGGAAGATGCCGACCCGGCTCCTGTTGCCGTCTCAGCGTTCGATGCCGACATTATCCGCAAGGTCTTCCACGTTCTGGTTTTGGAAACGGGTGCGCCTGAGTGTCAATGGCGCGAACTGGCTACGAGCCTGGTACATGAATTCACCGGATGCGAGCGGATCGAGGCTGGCTTGGTGGATTGGATCATCGGCAGTAGCTACCAGCCGGTATGGAGTAGATAAAATTGTAGGGAACTAATTCTGCCCGCCATTGGTTATTTCCCCGTGGACGCAGCCGCAGCTCCTTAACCAGGTCCGCAAAAGCCCGCTGTCGAATAGGCAGCGGGCTTCCCTTTATGGCGCTATCCAGCCGTAGGCGAATGGCCGGCTAGGCTGCCGTCATTCGTTAACAAACCCTTAATTCTCAAATAGTTAACCGCAACCTGCAACTCTGTTGCCGGGGGCAAAAGCTATGAATGAGCTTCACTTCGGCGATAACCTTGATGTTCTGCGAGCCATGCCAGCAGAGTCGGTAGATCTGATCTATCTGGACCCGCCGTTCAATTCCAACGCAAACTACAATGTTCTGTACGGCACGAAACGAGGTGGTCCATCGCCAGCTCAGTCGCATGCGTTTGAAGACACATGGAAATGGGGACGCGATGCGCAGCGCGCTATTGACGAAACGGCAGATAGACATCTTGAAGCCGGCGCTCTTCTAGACGCGTTCCAGAAGGTTTTTGGAAATAGCAATATGATGGCGTATCTGGCCATGATGACCGTGCGATTGATCGAGATGCGTCGCGTATTGAATTCGACAGGTTCGCTTTATTTGCATTGTGATCCGACAGCCAGCCATTACCTGAAATTGATCCTTGACTCGATTTTTGGGCCAGACCGATTCCAGAACGAAATTATCTGGAAGAGACACAGCGCACACAACAGCGCGAAACGCTATGGTCCTGTCCATGACGTGCTATTTTTCTACAGTAAGAGCAACGTGTTTACGTGGACGAATCCGCGCACCAATTACGCCGAAGATTACCTAGATAAATATTACAAATATCAGGATGGCGACGGTCGCCTGTATTGGCGCAACAGCATGACTGCTGCCGGTACGCGACAAGGCTCATCTGGTCAAGCTTGGCGTGGGTTTGACCCGGCAGCCAAGGGTGCGCACTGGAAGTTTACCGCCGACAACCTTGAGGCTCTTGATGCTGCTGGCAAGCTCTATTGGCCGCCCGGTGGCGGCTGGCCGCAGATCAAGAGATATCGCGACGAATTGAAGGGTTTGGTGGTCAGCGACATTTGGGATGACATCGACAAAATCAACCCCGCCGGCAACGAACGTCTCGGCTACTCGACACAGAAGCCGCTGGCGCTGCTGGAACGCATAATCCTGGCATCATCCAATAAGGGTGACGTTGTTCTAGATCCATTTTGCGGGTGCGGGACAGCCATTGAAGCCTCGCAAAACTTAGGTCGCAGGTGGATTGGGATAGACGTTACCTATCTAGCAATTCACGTTATCGAAGGGCGCTTGGTCAAAGCATTCGGTCCACCAATTAAGGACAGTTACAAAATCTTCGGACGCCCAAGGGACGCTGACGACGCGAGAGCACTCGCAGGCCGAGATTGGTTGGAGTTTCAAAAGTGGGCCGTCTTTTCGCTCGGCGGCATTCCCAAAGATCGCCCCGGTGCAGATGGAGGGATTGATGGCATCATACGCTATCACCGCGTCGGTCTTGAGCAGCCAAATCGAGCCGTTGTTTCCGTGAAGGGTGGGTTGCATGTCGGCGTCGACGCCATCCACAAACTTAAGTCTGTCGTACAGCGCGAAGGTGCAGAGATTGGCGTTCTGGTGTGTCTTGACACTCCAACCCCAGCAATGGTCAAGGAAGCCGCGTCGGAAAGAGATGTCGGTCCACCTTCCAAGCGCGTCCCGAAGCTTCAAATTCTTACCGTTGATATGCTCTTTCGAGCCAATCCTGTAGATTTGCCGGGCATGATCGATATGCCTGAGGCAGGACGTCAACCGGCATTTTCATCGCCAAAGCGGTCGCGCAAAAAAGCTGAAGGGCAAACAGAAATGTTGTTCCCGATTGATGGAAAGCTAACAGGCGAACCATCCAGCCGGTCACCGAAGAACCGGCCAATTAGAACCGTAGAGGTCGAGGTAACTCGCTCGGATAGCCGAAAAGCAAAATAACTTTACGTTTTTTGCTTCTCATCCTTGGGCGGCGGCGCCTTCACCACCTTCTCCAACGCGCGGTCAAAGACTTCCTCTGACTCGTCGGTTTCCAGTTCGCGCGCCTTTTCGACAAACTTTTGATACTGTCTGTCCTTCGCTGACTGGTCGGTTTCGAGCTCGCGCGCACCCCGCTTGAACTTGCCGAGTTGTTGGTTAGGTTGTTTGTTCATTTCAACACCACCTCGGTTCGAGCATGCCTAAAAGGCACTACACCATATACTGCCGTGAATCTTCGAAGAAAGGCCCGCACTTTTCCAATTTTTATGGAAGCGCTCTGATCCAGTCCGCTGATCGCCAGGCTATCGAAAAAGTCCTTCGTGAGAAGAAAGAGGAACTCAATAGTTTTGGGGAGATGAAGTGGACAAAGGTTAGAAGGAATACCAACAGAAATACATCGGGTACATTCGCCTGTTTTCGACTTTTGTCGCGAGCGGCCGGATAAATATCCGCATATGTTCATCCATAATTATCACAAACCGAAAAATCTAACTAATGAGCATAGGGATAACCAGTATTGTCTTTTGTACTTAGATCTCGCGCGTTCATTACAACGTTGCTCGACGATATGCCGGACAATAAAGAAAAGATAGAGCGCTTTCGCAATTACATATGTAGTATTTCTCAGACTAGCGCCTTCGCAGGTTGCGGCGTTTTTTTCCAAAAGCTCAAATTGCTCATGTTAACTCCCATGAGCACGACATCCTACAAGGTTTGGACATAGTTCTTGGATCTATGTACTTCAGACTGAACGACCTGCATATGGCAAAACCGGACGGGGCGAAAAGGCGAGGCAAGCGCACCTTGGCGAAAGAAGCAGTTTACAAAGAGATCAACCGGCTTATTCGCGGGATTTACCCGAATTTCAACATTGGGGCGAACACAGGAACGCCAAACGGGCACCTTGACCGATGGGAGCAGCCATATCGGCACTAGCGGTTTGTGCCCAAAGAATGATTCGATGAGGAAGCGGTAAAGCCCCGCTAGGGCCTACATCAGTACTCCTAGTGGAACTAGAAGCTTCGACCAAAGCAGGGCTCACGAATCAAGATATAGCGTTTTAGGCCGTTTCAACTCCATTAGGCTTGACATAGTAAAGAAATTTCCTATATGGACGCGCCGTCCACAGGTTTCGTTACGTTACCGAAACTTCCTCCTTTGTTTCGCCATCGCACTTCATATTTCCATAACGGTAGCGTCAGTTGGACCGGCTTCCGGTAGTGATCATGCTTCGCTGTAACGAGGCCCATGAAAGGTCAGGCGCTTGCCAGCGGCACCCTTCAAGGCGATCAGCGAGCGAACATTGTCTTCAACGCCCAAGGCCGAACGGTTCGAGTAGCGGAAATCGAACTCGGCAAGGTAGCGGTGCAGGTGGTGTTCGCCGCAATGCTGGTAGACGCCTTTCATGCCGCGCTTGAAATTCGAATAGTTGCCTTCCACGGTATTGGTGTGGACGGTCTTTTCGCCTTCGTAGCGGACATACTCGTCCTTGGAGTGCGTGACGACATCGTGCGAGGAGAATTCCTGGCCGACGCGGCGGTACATGCCAGCTTCGTCAGTCATCAACGCGCTTTCCTTGGCGATGTTGGCGCGAACGATAGGCATCACGGTGCCAATGCGCGCCGTATCGACGTGGAACGAACGGGAGCGGCCACCACGCTCAACCAGCGTGACGACAGAGTTCTTGTGTGCGCCACCGCCGCGCTTAACCGGAGTGCCAGCCAGACGGCCGATATACGTCTCGTCAACTTCCACGGTCTTGCCGTTGCCGCCCATGGGCGAGAAATCGCCAGAGCGCATGGCCTCGCGAATGCGGTGTGCCAGAAACCAAGCCGCCTTGTAGCCGATTTCCAAGGTGCGGTGCAGCTGATGGGCGCTGATACCTTTCTTGGACGAACACATTAGATGGATTGCCTGTAGCCATGTAGTGAGCGGCAAGTGGCTTTCTTCCAAGACCGTGCCCATGCGGACAGTGAACTGGCCTTTGCAGTCGCGGCATTTATAGAGGCCGTGGCGCTCGACACCATGCGGGTTTTTCTTCGAAGGCTTGGTGCGAACGCCTACCAGCTTGTAGGGCTTTTCCATTGAACCACAGTGATGGCAGACCGGGCCATACGGCCAAAGCATACCCTCGACATGCTCGAAAGCAGCGGCTTCGTCGCGGAAGTGAGGGCGGGAGAGAACGGGCATGGCGAAAGTTCTTAAGTTATTGGAATCTTTCTACCTTATGCCGCTTGGTTTGTCAAGGATATAATCGCCAGTGGGAAACGGGAACATATCCCAAACAAGGGCATAAACTGGATGAACTCGTAAGGCAGTCACCCAAACTGATCAGCTGCAACCTTTCGGGCAAGTCCCTGATCGATGCAAGTTGCAGCCCAGAAGCCCGTTTCGGTGAAATCGCGACGTTGCGCGACGAGGCTCTGGCGGCATATACTGCGGCGCTAGAGATCGTTGCCAGAGTTCTAAAGCTGATGCCGGGCAAAAGGCGAATGACGGGATTGGTCATCTATCCCGGGCCTTTTCCAGAAAATGCCTTTGACCCGGTCCAGGATGAAGCCGCCGTCTAGTCGAGGGCTACGGCATCCGAAGAACACGCTGGCCCTTCCGACCTCAGCTTGTCGGCGATTGCATCCCCGGTCGCTATAAGCCTGTGATCCATCCTCTACGTTCTACTGCCACAGTGCAAGATCACCCCCCTGGACATAACCGATCTTCGCATGAAGGTTGCGTGCGCTCGCACGATCCCCGGTTTTGAAGCGCCGAGGTGGCTTTAACTTCGTCAGAGACCAGACCAAAGCGAGACAATTGATACAGGCAACTGGCATTGACGTTTTGCTGGATGAGCCGCCGTGGCTTTTAGGGGAAATTTGATAGCCAGAGTTTGTGAGCTTCTTGTCGGTCAGCGCCACGTGTGGTTACTTCCGGTCGGGTTACAAACGGGAGGTCTCGATGGATATCATGAAGCTCAGTGACAACGGGCTAAAATCTTTCCATTTGTCTGTTCAGAAAGTTGCGGAAGCCGATGCCGCTAACCCGCAAAAAACCGACCCATACTACGGGGTAGCTGAATACGCTGACTGGGCACAACACCGCGATGAAATCGAGGCTGAGCTGGAACGCCGCGGAATCCCTTTCGGCCCTGTCGAATGGTAGCAGGGGATTCTTTGCTCGGGGCTGCTGACACCGTGTGGCGCCGGATGAGCGCCGTGATCGATTTTTGCAAAGGAACGCATTTTGGCAGCAGATATCACGGGACATGAATTCCATGACGTTCTCGAGCATCTCACCCAACGCCCTTTTTCCACACTGCAGTTCATCAAGAAATTGGCCCAACGTCATCCAAGCAAGTGGAGGGCGATTGAGGAAGAATATGGGGCTGGCGGCATTGGCGCGAAAACCCACTTCAGTGCCTATTCCCGTGTAGCGCACACACTGGCGAAATTTGCCCGGAAAGGTTTGCTGGCGAAGTTGGATTACCAACCGGCTCCAAGAGGCTGGGGAAGCCCTAACATTCGATATTGGACCGATCAGCCAGGATCAGTCGGTCAGCTTTTCCCTGATGAAGTCGGCGATGAAGACGGGTTTTGGGAGGGCGCTAGAACAAAGGTCTTCGTCAACGCGTATGAACGAAACGTCGAAGCCCGAGCTGCGTGTCTGCGGCACTTTGGGCTTGCTTGCGTCGCCTGTGGAGAGGATTTCGGCAGGAAATACGGAGCGCACGGGCAGGGGTTTATCCATGTACACCATCTCGTGCCACTGAAGAAGATCGGGAGGGAGTATCAGGTTAAACCAACGAAGCACTTGCGGCCGGTATGCGCGAACTGCCACGCGATGATCCACCGACGCGAGCCCATGCTGACAATCGAGCAACTCAAGGAGTTGCTCGACAGATCCCGCTAGAGTGTCGAATTCAGGCTCGGGACAGTTCAGCTAGGCGACCGGCTATCCCACAAACGTTTTCATGGGCGAAGGGGAAGAGATGCCGGGGACTGTCATTAGCCAGCGTGTGGTTTCGTCTTCACGAGCGAGATGCCGGACCTGCCGATCAAGCTTCTCTTGTTCACAGCAGGCCTGCTCGTGGACAGACAGAAGCGCCTCAACCAAAGGGCGAAGCGGATGGCCGTCGGCAACCAGTTCCCAAACCTTTCGCCGGAACTGTGACCCAATCGATCGACTGAACTGCAGCCCATATTCCTTCAGCATGGACCGTGTCTGATTTTCGAGATCGCGACGGATCTCGACAAGTCTCGACCGGGCGACGAGCATGGACCGGGTGGCCTGACTCTCTGCGCTCTTGACCTTCACTTCTCGATACCAGCCGACGCGAACCAGTTCGGCCAGTCCGCGGGCATCATTCTCATCACTCTTGTTCATTCGCACTGAAAGCGCTGCCTTTGCATGCCGAGCATCAAGGCAGACGACCGGCAACCCGACCCTTTTCAGCTCGTGCCATAGCCAGCTGGACATGGCGCCCGTCTCAAATCCGATGCGCTCGGCTTGAGGCGCACGTTTGCGGAGTAACTCGGTCAGTGCTCCCGGATCGGACTTCGCCTTTCCCTGGAACACCGTCTTTCCAGTATCGTCGACCACACAGACGCTCGTCTCCCTCTGCGACACATCCAGCCCGACATATTGCTTCACTGCGGCCTCCTCGATCTCAATGGTTGGCGGCTTTTGCCGTCAGCCGAATCTTCGTTCAAAGGAGCGACGGCAGCAATTACGTCATCGTTTCCAAAACTGACCCTCGATCGGCGTCCAATTTAAGCTCTATCTCTGCCAATAATACGTGGGGTCGAGCCACGTAGCCGGCGCCCGCTATCTTCGAGGATTCCCGCCCCCGTGCAGGGTTACTTGAGGCCCCGGTCACTCCACAATGGCAGAGCCTCTCGGACCGCCGAGCGCGGCTTACTTGCGCTGCCCCAGGGTCAGGTGCCGCGAACGTCGCTTCTGAAACATGCCGGGTGTAGACCGAAGGTCTAAGCCTTTCATAGAGCAGCCGAGTTGACAGGCGAAATGGCCTGTTACACGCTGGTTAAATCGATTAGGATGCTTCGCAGGGAAAACTCTGCCCAACCCAGGCAACCATGGAAGATCGCCCAAAAGCAACACGCAACGGTAGGGCCGCCGCCAAGGCCAAGCAAGTCGAAGCGGAGCTGATTGCCGTTGTCGTGTCCGTCAATGACGGTGAACCAGCGGTCCTCACCATCGGGCAGGGGGATTGCCTGCCCTCGGGGCCGTTCGCGCTGGAGCATCGATCGCTGCAGTCAGGTCTAAGGGCGTGGGTCGAGAAGCAGACTGGTCATCCCCTCGGCTATATTGAGCAGCTCTATACGTTCGCTGATGCCGACCGCGCCGACGGGCGCCAGCAGCGCGTCATTTCCATCAGCTATCTCGCTTTGACCCGGAAGGAACATGCCACCGGCGCATCCACCTGTGCCTGGCGGAGCTGGTACGATTATTTTCCGTGGGAGGACCACCGCCTCGGAACACCGAAACTGATTGCGGATGTTCTGAAGCCGCGTCTGCTTGCCTGGGCGGCCGATGCCAAGCAAACTGCGACGCACAGTGAGCGGCGGCGGCGGGCTGCCATTGCTTTCGGGCTCGACGAGCGCCCCTGGAATGAAGAGCTGGCGCTTCAGCGCTATGAGCTGCTTTACGAGGCGGGTCTGGTGGCAGAGGCCACCCGCGACGAACGGTCGATCGCATCCGACTCAACAGCCGGGACAACGATGGTTGCCGACCATCGCCGCATCCTGGCCACGGGCCTTGCGCGCTTGCGCTCGAAGATCAAATACCGGCCAGTCGTCTTCGAGCTGATGCCGCCGGTGTTTACGCTGCTGCAGCTGCAACGGACCGTGGAAGCCCTGGCAGGCCGGCTGATCAACAAGCCTAACTTTCGCCGGCTCATCGAGCAGCAAGAACTGGTCGAGGAGACTGGCGAGACGTCTCTGGATACGGGCGGGCGCCCGGCCAAGCTCTATCAGTTTCGCCATGTCGTGCTGGATGAAACTGCCGTTGCGGGGACAAAATTGCCTCTGGCCCGGGGTTGACACGCTTATAGTCAACCTAGATATATACCCCTTATAGTCGAATGGATTATAAACGGGAGGCGCCGGTGAGCGGGACGATACCTTCGGCCGCGTCCCTGTATCAGCGCGTCCAGCACGTCATCCCCCGAGTGGAATGGGCGGCTTTCAGCGACGACGTCGAGGCCATTCTGGCGCTAAAGCGCGAGCGCAACGCCGTTATCCTGGCGCACAACTATCAAACCCCGGAGATCTTCCACTGCGTGGCCGACATCGTCGGCGACAGCCTGGCGCTGGCCCGCAAGGCAATGACCGTCGATGCAGACATCATCGTGCTCGCCGGCGTGCATTTCATGGCTGAGACGGCGAAGCTCCTCAATCCGGACAAGACGGTGCTCATTCCAGATCTCGGCGCAGGCTGCTCGCTGGCTGACTCGATCGCTGCGAACGATGTGCGGCTGATGCGGCAACGCTATCCTGGCGTGCCGGTCGTGACCTACGTCAATACGTCCGCTGCCGTGAAGCCCGAGTCGGACATCTGCTGCACCTCCGGCAACGCTTTGGCTGTGGTGGAGTCGCTTGGCGTTGAGCGGGTGATCATGCTGCCCGATGAATACCTGGCCAGGAACATCGCGGCACAGACTTCGGTCGAGATCATCGCCTGGAACGGTCATTGCGAAGTGCATGAGCGCTTCACGCCAGCCGACATTCGCGAGCTGCGGGATGCCTACCCTGGCGTTACCGTGCTTGCCCATCCTGAATGCCCGCCGGAACTTGTCGCGGTTGCCGATTTCGCCGGCTCAACTGCGGCGATGTCGGATTTCGTCGGACGGCACAAGCCTGCGCGCGTCGTGTTGATGACCGAATGCTCAATGAGCGACAACGTGGCCATCGACCACCCCGACGTCGAGTTCGTGCGCCCCTGCAATCTCTGTCCGCATATGAAGCGTATCACGCTCGCCAACATTCGCACGGCGCTGCAAGAAACCCGCCACATCGTGATCATCGATGCTCGAGTGGTTGATGGTGCTCGGCGTGCGGTCGAGCGGATGCTTGCCGTATGACGCCAGACGTCGGCGACATCAGGGGAGCGCCCGTGATCATCGGCGCTGGCGTTGCAGGGCTGATGACCGCGCTTCATCTGGCGCCGCATCCCGTTTACCTTCTGTCCCCGACGCGGCTCGGGACCGAAACCTCCAGCACACTCGCGCAAGGCGGGCTGGCGGCAAGCCTCGGCGCTGACGACAGTCCAGACCTCCATCTTGCAGACACGCTTGCTGCAGGTGATGGCCTCTGCGACGAGAGTGTGGTCAGACGCGTTGCGAATGCGGCGGACCGAGCCATCGAGAATTTGATGGACTTGGGCGTCGCCTTCGACTGCTCGTGGGACGGGACACTGCGGCTCTGGCTCGAGGCAGCGCATTCCCGTCGCCGGATCGTCCATGCCGGGGGTGACTCTACGGGCCGCGAGCTTGTACGCGCGCTCATCATCGCTGTGAAGCGAACGCCTTCGATCACAATTCTGGAAGGCATGGAAGCCCGCCGGCTCATTGTGGAAAATGGGGCGGTCAGCGGCGTTGTGGCGGCAAAAGGTGGACAGGCGATTATATTTCCGACGCGCCGCGTGGTTCTTGCGAGCGGCGGTATCGGCGCCCTGTTCAGAGACACGACCAATCCGGCCGGCTCATTCGGGCACGGCCTGGCGCTCGCCGCATGCGCCGGTGCGGAACTCGCCGATCTGGAATTCATCCAGTTCCACCCGACGGCGCTCGACGTTTCGCAGCGGCCGATGCCGTTGGTGAGCGAAGCGGTTCGCGGCGAAGGCGCAGTGCTGATCGACGAGTGCGGGCACCGCTTTCTGTGCGACACGCCTGGCGGCGAGCTGGCATCGCGCGACGTCGTGGCACGGGCCGTATGGCAGCAGCTTGGCACCGGACATCGTGTTTACCTTGATGCCCGGCAGTCCCTCGGCCAGAAGTTCGCCAAGCGCTTCCCAGTTGTGACCCGGCATTGCCGGGACGCCGGAATCGATCCTGCCGTTGAGCCGCTTCCGGTTCGCCCGGCGGCACATTATCACATGGGCGGCGTGGCAGTGGATGCCGCGGGCCGCAGCACGGTGTCGGGCTTGTGGGCTTGCGGTGAGGTTGCCTGCACCGGTCTGCACGGGGCGAACCGGCTTGCCAGCAACTCGCAAACCGAGGCCGTGACGACCTCGTTGTGGGTCGCGCAAAGCGTAGCTGCCGCTCCTGCAGGCTGGCAGTGGCCAAGGCTTGTCGCAACGTCACCCCCGCAGCCCGACCCCTCCTCCGTCTGCCACGCGGTCTCCAATGGGCTCGGTGTTATACGGGACGGGCAAGCACTATCCGACACCGTGGAAACGCTGCTGCCGATCGCGGTTCGCAACACTGGCGCTTCCGACCCTGCTTTGATCGCGCTGATGATCGCCATTGCAGCGCTTCGGCGCGAGGAAAGCCGCGGCTCGCATTGTAGGTCGGACTTCCCCACACGCAGGGCGCAGGCCCGGTCTTCGCGCTTGACCTTCGCCTCAGCAATGACGGTTGCGGCCGAACTTATTCTGCGGCCCGCGGAACGAGGTGCCTGATGACGTCACCTCCACCCCTTCCCGGGATCGTGATCGAGCCGATCGTGCGTAGCGCTCTACTTGAGGATCTGGGCAAAGCCGGTGACCTTACCAGCGATGCGATTATACCCTTTGACTGCAAGGCCGCCTTTGCGTTCAGAGCCAGGCAGTCTGGCGTTGTTGCCGGTCTTGATCTGGTAGCCTACGCTTTCATGCTTGTTGATCCGTCGATCGACATACGTTTTGGACGTCTGGACGGCAGCAGGATCGCGGCGGGTGAAACCATTGCAAGGGTGAGTGGACCGGCGCGGGGAATGCTTGCGGCCGAGCGTACAGCGCTCAATTTTCTCAGCCATCTCAGCGGCATTGCGACGGCAACGGCCGAGATCGTCGAGGCGGTGCGCGGTCAGAAAGCACGGATCGTCTGCACGCGAAAGACGACGCCCGGCCTACGCGCGCTGGAAAAATACGCCGTGCGCGCCGGCGGCGGCGCCAACCACCGCTTCGGGCTGGATGATGCCGTGCTCATCAAGGACAAACACATTGCCATTGCCGGCGACATCCGCACGGCCATTGAGCGGGCGCGCGCCGCGGTCGGCCATATGGTCAAGGTCGAGGTCGAGGTCGACACGCTCGACCAGCTCGAGATCGCGCTAGGCGCCGAGGTCGACGCCATCCTGCTGGACAATATGTCCGTCAAGCAACTGACCCGAGCGGTGGCAATGGTCGACGGCCGCGCGACCACCGAGGCCTCGGGTCGCATAACGCCGGCAACGGCACCAGCCGTAGCGGCAACCGGGGTCGACCTCATTTCTATTGGGTGGCTTACGCACAGCGCGCCAATCCTCGACATCGGCATGGACGTGCCTATCGAAGCATGCATCCACAAGCATCTGAACTGAATAGAGCGCGCTCCATATAGGAGCAATCTGCGGAAGTGGGGACGTACGATGATCGACAAGGGATTGAGATCCGACCGGGCCAAGGCGCTTGCCTTCATCAGCGCAATGCTCAGCGAACTGAATCAGATCGCGGGGTCTCACAGGCTGCAGTTCCTAGGATACCTCCTGGAGATGGCGTATATCGAGTCGTACGACATGGTCCGCAAAGAGCGCTCCCACCATCAAAGCAAGGCCATAGATCAGGGATAGCCCTGCTGAACTGAGCGCTGCGGCAGCTTTAAATCTGACCTCGGCACTTCTATTTCCGCAAAAAAGACGCGCAGTGCTCCAGCGCGTTCAGGGGCGGTTGGACTGCAAAAACCAGTTGGAATATTTGACAGCGCGGCAGGACACGATTTGCCCTCCAGTGCGCGAGCAACGACATGGATTCGATCTCCTTGTTTCGAGAAATGGTCGGACTGTTTCGCACAACTGACATCAGTTTCGGTTGAGTGGATTCGAGTGGGTCTAGTGGCCCCTCACTGAGGCCCTATGCGAAATCCTAGGCCAGCGGATAAACCAAAAAGTCGTGTGACACGCCAATTGCATCGAGGAGGATTCGCGTTGCCCTTGTACGAGCCAATGCTTCGCCACCTGAAATCGCGCGAGCTGTTCGGAGCCATTGACCGGGTGCCGGCTCTTGGCATGCCAGTAAGCGAGCGGACCTTCGAGGTATCAAACCCTTCGACCGGCGAGGTGCTCGGGGAACTGCCCGACATGGGTGTTGAGGAGACGCGCGCGGCGATCGACAAAGCTCATGTGGCGCAACCTGAATGGGCCGCACTGACCGCGCGCGAGCGCAGCGACATCCTCTGGCGTTGGCACCAACTGATCGTCGACCACACCGACGATCTTGCAGCGATCCTCACTGCGGAGATGGGCAAGCCGCTGGCCGAAGCGAAGTCTGAGGTGGCGCATGCGGCCGCATATCTGCAATGGTACGCCGAAGAGGCTAATCGCATCTATGGTGAGACGATCTCGCCGCCCTCTACAGACCGTCGCATGCTGGTGATCAAACAGCCGATCGGCGTCGTTGGAACGATCACGCCCTGGAACTTCCCCGCCTCAATGGTTGCGCGCAAGATCTCGCCGGCTCTCGCCGCCGGCTGCACCATCGTGCTCAAACCTGCTGAACAGACGCCGCTGGTGGCGGGTGCAATGTTTGCTCTGGCCCATCTTGCCGGCTTTCCCGAAGGCGTCGTCAACCTCATCTACGCCTCCGAAGGCAATACGGTCGGCCGCGAACTCTGCTCCAACCCCAAGGTCCGCAAGATCAGTTTCACCGGTTCGACCGAGGTCGGCCGATTGCTCATGCGCCAGTGCTCGGACCAGATAAAGAAAGTCGGTCTAGAGTTGGGTGGCAATGCGCCTTTCATTGTCTTTGATGATGCCGACGTCGATGCTGCCGTCGACGGTGCGATCCAGGCCAAGTTTCGCAATGCCGGCCAGACCTGCGTTTCCGCCAACCGGCTTTACGTCCAGTCGGGCGTTCATGACGAATTCGTCGCCAAATTCGTGGAGCGTGTCCGTGAGCTTCAGGTCGGCGACGGCTTCGATCCAGGTGCCGCCATCGGTCCGCTGATCGACGGGCATGCACTGGCCAAGATCGAACTTCACATTGCCGATGCCTTGGCCAAAGGTGGCGCGATCCGATGTGGCGGCGGCCGGATCGGCAGCGATGGCAACTTTTTCCAGCCGACGATCCTCAGCAACGTCTCAAGGCAAATGATGGTGGCGCAAGAAGAGACCTTTGGACCCTTGGCGCCGATCATTCGCTTTGAGGATGCCGATCAGGCCGTGCGTGAGGCCAACGACACGATCTACGGCCTCGCCGCCTACTTCTATGCTTCGAACCTGAAGCGTGTCTGGCGTGTGGCCGAGGCGCTGGAATATGGCATGGTGGGGATCAACACAGGACGCATGTCCTCAGAAGCCGCGCCCTTCGGTGGGATAAAACAGTCCGGCATCGGGCGGGAAGGTTCCCGCCACGGCCTCGAAGACTATCTTGAAATGAAGTACCTCTGCATGGGCGGCATCTGAGGCGGCGGGCGGCGACTGCCGCGATGAAGGCCAGCGGTCGGCCGTACGCCACGGATGGACCCCATAGTTTTCAGATTCGCGGAACAATCCGCACCCACGGTGGCCGAAAACCATTCGTTGACCTGGGCGCTGGAGGGCTCCGCTGGAGCCCTGTTGATCGTCGCTGCAGCCGGCGTTCTCTTTCCTCTTCGAGAGCGCCGCGACTCCGAGCCCGATCCCTTGGAGGAATTCGATGCCCCAGCTGTCTCTCTCAACTTGAAGCCGAGGAGCGGCCCGATCGTGGTCAAGATCGAATATCTGATAGCCGAGAGAAATCTCGAGGCCTTCCTCGACCTCATGCGGCAGCGGCGCCATGTACACAGCCGCGTCGGTGCCCGGAACTGGACGCTCCAGCGGAACTTGCAGAAGCCTATGCATTGGACAGAAACGTTTCGCACGCCGACCTGGACGGACTACCTTCGCCTCAATCATCGTCTGACGGAAGTNGACGTGTGCTCTTCCGATCTGGAGCGGCCCGATCGTGGTCAAGATCGAATATCTGATAGCCGAGAGAAATCTCGAGGCCTTCCTCGACCTCATGCGGCAGCGGCGCCATGTACACAGCCGCGTCGGTGCTCGGAACTGGACGCTCCAGCGGAACCTGCAGAAGCCTATGCATTGGACAGAGACGTTTCGCACGCCGACCTGGACGGACTACCTTCGCCTCAATCATCGTCTGACGGAAGTGGACAAGGAACTGGACGAGCGTNCGCACGCCGACCTGGACGGACTACCTTCGCCTCAATCATCGTCTGACGGAAGTGGACAAGGAACTGGACGAGCGTGTCTTTCAGCTGCACGCGGCCGAGACCCCACCTCAAATGACCCTTTCCATCGAGCGGCCGACAAGCTCGGCCCGCAAGCCCGAGCACTCAGCTTTTCGCCATCCCCGTCATTGAAGCCCGGCCGGCATCTCTGCCATCAATCGATTGGCTACGAGCGCCACCGGTCAGCCCCGACCCTCAGACCATCGACATCGAAGCGGCCGCGAGTTGCCTATAAACATTACTGCACTCTTATTGTTTGTGACGCATGCGGGTGGTGAGCGGTTTTCAAAGGCCCCGTTTCCTGCTGACAAAGTTAGCTTGGACCACTGAATTGCCGATCAAACGCTCTCGGATACTGGTGCGAGTATGAAATCAAAGACGGGCTCAGGCTGGGCAGGCTTTGGCTCCCGCAGAACAACCGGGTAAGCTACGATCGCTTGGGCATGTTCAGCGAGCGCGGCGGGTGTCATTCCCAGTGCTTTCTCAAACAGGCCGCCCGGCACTCTCACCACCTGACGAAAAAGCCCTGCAGCTCTTGTCGCATGGCGCGCCGCAGCGACCCGCTTTCCCTCACGGATCTTCACGCCGGCCGCCGCCAACAGGATCAGTCCCTTGAAGAACAGGCGGTGCTGAGCGCTTTGTTTCGCAGCCTGCCAGAGAGGCTCCCAGGCTTCATGGGCTTCCCAGTAGTAACCGTGGTTGAAAAGGTCGATTCCCCAGAGAAACACATCTGAGCCGAGCGCTTCGCCAACGGCGACGGTCACCGGATCTGATCGGTAACTGTGGCCCAAAGGATCACGCACCGGATGCGGATATTTGCCGGGCAGATACGCATAGCTCGGGAAACTTTTTTCGGGCAGCAAGCGAGGGCGAGACATAGGCCCAGCAAACATGAAAGTGCGTTAAGGGGCAATTCATGCTGACCGCGTCGTGACACGCAAGCAGTCTTAACGGGCTTGTAAAGGGTGTCGAGATTGGCCAAAACGCGCTTTGCCAAATTCATGACGTTGGGTAAGCGGCTGACGCAAGGAGAAGATATGATTTTGCGACTGAAGGAGCGGCTCGGCAAAAGGTTTGAGGAAGAAGTTGAATTCTTCAAAGGCTGGCAGAAGGACAAGAAGGGCGTGGGAGCCCTTATTCCCACTTCGGTTTATGCGGCACGCCGGATGGCAAGCGTGGTGAACCCACGGTCAGGATTGCCAATTCTGGAGCTTGGCGCGGGAACCGGTGTCATCACAAAGGCGATCCTGGCTAGGGGAATCAAGCCGCACCAGCTGGTTTCAGTCGAATATTCCAGGATTTTCTACGACGGCCTGGTGCAACGCTTCCCGAATGTGGACTTCAGATTGGGCGACGCATTTGCGCTGGACGAAGCTCTGGGTGAGCGCAAAGGTGAACAGTTCGATTGCGTTATAAGTGCAGTCCCGCTGTTGAGCTTTCCAATGCAACAGCGTGTCGCGCTGGTTGAGGATCTGCTCGCCCGTATTCCTGCCGGCCGGCCCGTGATTCAGATCACATACGGACCTCTGTCGCCGGTGATCAAGATGCCAGACCGTTACGTGGTTTCCCACTATGACTTCGTCGTCCGCAACATACCGCCGGCACAGCTCTGGACTTATCGTCGAGCAGTCTAGCCAAATCTGGACGGTTTCCTTCTCTGAGGGTTCCGCTGAGTGGTGGCCTTGCACCCAAATAGGATGTGGAACAGAGCAGGGGCAGATGCCTGATTGCCAAGAAGACGACGCGGTCCTTGATTTGACAGTGGGCGGGCCAAATGCGCTTGACAAAGCCGCGCCGGCCCGTTCAACCTGAGGCATTCACCAGGGGAGTCCCGGCAAGGGGCTGAGATACTGCTGGCTTTCGCGGCGCAGTGACCCGTTGAACCTGATCCAGTTCATACTGGCGTAGGGACGGTGCAAGCGCTTTGCGGGAGTTTACGCCCGAGGTCCTGTTTCGGCAGGTCTACAGAAGCGTCTTTTCATCCTTCCGGCACAGAACTGGGTCTCCAATGCATGAGCAAAGGAGCTCAAGATGAATGCCCTCACCCCCGCAGTGTCGACGGGACCGCTGCCCGCCTCCCGGAAAATCCACAAGCTCGGTACCATCCACTCGCAGATCAGGGTGCCGATGCGCGAAATCTCCGTCCATCCGACGGCGGGCGAACCGCCCGTCATCGTCTACGATCCGTCCGGCCCCTATACCGACCCGACAGTCGAAACCAGCATCGAAAAGGGCCTCGCGCGGATTCGCCATAAATGGGTTATCGCGCGGGGCGATGTCGAAGCCTATGACGGCCGCCATGTCCGGCCGGAAGACAACGGATTCGCGGTGGGCGAACGCCTGACACCGGAGTTTCCCGTTCGCAACCGGCCGCTCAGAGCCAAGGCCGGCAAGGCGGTGACACAGCTTGCCTATGCGCGCGCCGGCGTCATCACACCCGAAATGGAGTTCGTCGCCATCCGCGAGAACCTTGGTCGCGAGATCCTGCGCGGAAAGCTTGAGCGCGACGGCGAGGCTTTCGGCGCGACGCTGCCCGATTTCGTCACACCCGAATTCGTGCGCGACGAGGTGGCGCGCGGACGCGCGATCATTCCCGCCAACATCAATCATCCCGAGAGCGAGCCGATGATCATCGGTCGCAATTTTCTGGTCAAGATCAACGCCAACATCGGCAACTCCGCCGTCACATCGTCGATGGCCGAAGAGGTCGAAAAGATGGTGTGGGCGATCCGCTGGGGCGCCGATACGGTGATGGACCTGTCGACCGGCCGCAACATCCACAACATCCGCGAATGGATCGTTCGCAACTCGCCGGTGCCGATCGGCACGGTGCCGCTCTACCAGGCGCTCGAGAAGGTTGGCGGCATTGCCGAGGATCTGACCTGGGAGGTGTACCGCGACACGCTGATCGAACAGGCCGAGCAAGGCGTCGACTATTTCACCATCCACGCCGGCGTGCGGCTGCATTACATCCCGCTGACCGTCAACCGGGTGACGGGTATCGTCTCGCGCGGCGGCTCGATCATGGCCAAATGGTGCCTGCACCATCACCGGGAAAGCTTCCTCTACGAGCACTTCGCGGAGATCTGCGACATCTGCCGCGCTTATGACGTCTCCTTCTCGCTCGGCGACGGCCTTCGTCCCGGCTCGATCGCCGATGCCAACGACGCGGCGCAGTTCGCCGAGCTGGAAACGCTTGGCGAGCTGACGCAGATCGCCTGGGCGAAGGATTGCCAGGTGATGATCGAGGGGCCTGGCCACGTGCCGATGCACAAAATCAAGGCGAACATGGACAAGCAACTCGCCGTCTGCGGCGAGGCGCCTTTCTATACGCTCGGACCGCTGACGACCGACATCGCGCCGGGCTACGACCACATCACCTCAGGCATCGGCGCCGCGATGATCGGCTGGTTCGGCACCGCCATGCTCTGCTACGTCACGCCCAAGGAGCATCTCGGCCTTCCCGATCGCAACGACGTCAAGATCGGCGTGATCACCTACAAGATAGCCGCCCACGCCGCCGACCTGGCGAAGGGCCATCCGGCAGCGAAAGTCAGGGATGATGCGCTTTCCCGCGCGCGCTTCGAGTTCCGCTGGGAGGACCAGTTCAACCTGTCGCTCGATCCCGAAACGGCGCGGTCCTTCCATGACCAGACCTTGCCCAAGGAGGCGCACAAGGTGGCGCATTTCTGCTCGATGTGCGGGCCGAAATTCTGCTCGATGCGTATCTCCCACGACATCCGCGCCGAGGCACAGAAAGAGGGCATGGCGGCGATGGCGGCGAAATACCGCGAGGGCGGCGATCTCTACCTGCCGGCGGACGAGACCGGCGCACCGCTCATACCTCAGCCACGTGAGCCATCATGAAGGTCTTGGTCAAAGGGGCCGGCATTGCCGGCCTCACCGCCGCCTTCGAGTTCGCCGCACGCGGCGCGGCGGTTACCGTTGCCGAGACAAGGCCTGCCCTTGGGGGCAATGCGTCGTGGTTCGCCGGTGGCATGCTGGCGCCGTGGTGCGAGCGTGAAAGCGCCGAGCAGCCGGTGCTGGATCTCGGACGTGACGCCGCCGACTGGTGGGACGCCGCAACGCCCGGCTTGGTAGCACGACGGGGAACGCTGGTCTTGGCCGCGCCGCGCGATGTGGGCGAGCTCGACCGGTTCGCCAGCCGCACGACGGGCTATCGGCGCGTCGAGGAAGATGAAATTGCCTTGCTGGAGCCCGACTTAGCCGGCCGCTTCCGCCGCGGATTGCTCTTCCCCGCTGAGGGCCATCTTGATCCGCGCCAGGCGATGGCAGCACTTCATGACAAGCTCGCGGCCACGGGTGTTGAATTCCACTTCGGCGCCGACGCCCAGCATGTTTTTGGTTTCGATCGTCAGATCGACTGTACGGGAATGGCGGCACAAAATGACTGGCTGCGCGGCGTTCGCGGCGAAATGCTCACCCTGCGTACCCCTGATATGTCGCTGTCGCGCCCTGTCAGGCTGCTGCATCCGCGCTTTCCACTGTACGCAGTGCCGCGCACCGACCACCGTTTCATGATTGGTGCGACGATGATTGAAAGCCAGTCCGGCGGACCGGTCACGGCGCGCTCCATGATGGAGCTGCTGGGTACCGCCTATGCCCTCCACCCGGCCTTTGGGGAGGCCGAGATCGTTGAAACCGGTGTCGGCGTCCGCGCAGCCTTTCCCGACAATTTGCCGCGCGTCGAAACGAACGGTGAAATCATCGCGATCAACGGGCTCTATCGTCACGGTTTTCTCCTGGCTCCCGCCATGGCGCGCCAGGCTGCCGACCTGGTTTTCAGTCAAGACAGAACCAAGGAGCTTGCTCATGAAACTGATGGTCAACGGCGAAGCGCATGAGGTTGCCGCCACAACGCTGGAGGCGCTGCTTGCCGCGCTTGACTATGAGGGCGATTGGCTCGCGACCGCCGTCAACAACGACCTCGTGCACAAATCCAACCGGGCGGAATTCCAGTTGAACGACGGCGACCGGATTGAAATCCTCTCGCCCATGCAGGGCGGCTAGGCCATGATCGAGCTTTATGGAGCCGAGCTTCCGTCGCGCCTGCTTCTTGGCACGGCTCAATATCCTTCGCCGGCCATCCTTGCCTATGCAGTCAGGGCTTCGGGCACGGCGGTGGTGACCGTCTCGTTGCGCCGTGAAATGGCAGGCGGCAGGGCTGGCGAAGAATTCTGGTCGTTGATCCGCTCGCTTGGTGTCAGAATCCTGCCCAACACTGCTGGCTGCCACTCCGTCAAGGAAGCGGTCACGACCGCACAAATGGCGCGCGAAGTCTTCGGTACGAACTGGGTAAAGCTCGAAGTGATCGGCAACCATGACACGCTGCAGCCGGATGTTTTCGGTCTGGTCGAAGCCGCCCGCATCCTGTGCGAGGACGGTTTTGCTGTATTCCCCTATACCACCGCCGACCTTGTCGTTGCCGAGCGGCTGCTTGCGGCGGGCTGCAAGGTCTTGATGCCGTGGTGCGCACCGATCGGTTCCGCTCTCGGACCGATCAACATCACGGCGCTGCGCTCGATGCGCGGACATTTCCCTGATGTTCCGCTGATCGTGGATGCGGGGCTCGGACGGCCATCGCACGCGGCAGCCGTCATGGAGCTCGGCTTTGACGCCGTACTCCTGAACACCGCGGTCGCCAAGGCGGCCGATCCGGTCGGCATGGCGCGTGCGTTCGGCAAGGCGGTCGAGGCCGGTCGTGAAGCTTTCAGCTCGGGAATGCTCGAACCGCGCGACGTCGCCGTGCCGTCGACGCCGACAATTGGCAGGGCGGTTTTTTCATGAAGCTCGATCCGTTCTACCTGATCGTCGACAGCGCCGCCTGGATCGAACGCCTGGTGCCGCTTGGCGTCAAGCTGGTTCAGTTGCGCATCAAGGATAGGGACGAGGCCACGCTGCGGACGGAAATCCGCCGCGCGAACGGCGTCTGCGCGGTCCATGGTTGCCAACTGATCGTCAACGACTATTGGCGCACGGCAATTGAGGAAGGCTGCGACTTCGTCCATCTCGGCCAGGAGGATTTGGCTGCGGCCGACCTGCTGGCGATTAAGTACGCCGGATTGAAGCTCGGGCTTTCCACGCACGATCATCTAGAACTGGAAACGGCCATCGCTGCCGAGCCCGACTATATCGCGCTCGGCCCCATCTATCCCACCGTCCTGAAGCAGATGAAATGGGCGCCGCAAGGGCTCGAGCGGATCAGCGAGTGGAAGCATCGGGTGGCGCCGATCCCATTGGTCGCCATTGGCGGCCTCAACCCCGACCGGCTCGACGGTGTCTTCGAGGCTGGTGCGGACAGCGCGGCGGTGGTCACCGACATCACGTTGAATGCCGATCCCGAAGCGCGCACGCGAGAATGGATCGAAAAGACAAAGCCATGGCGCTGAGGCGAGAACCGCATGTGCTCGTGGTCGGCGGATCTGACTCCAGCGGTGGAGGCGGAATAGCACGCGATATCGAGACGATCTCTTCCATTGGCGTGCGCACCTGCCTTGCTGTCACCGCGCTAACGGTGCAGACGCACCATGCGGTCATGGAAATCCACTCTATGCAACCCGGTCTGGTGGCCGGTCAGATGCGTGCGGGGTTGCAGGCCAACAAAGTGGCGGCCATCAAGATCGGGATGCTCGCCACGGTGGAGATCGTCATTGCGGTTGCCGGAGTGCTGCGCGAAAACCCGCAGGTGCCGGCAGTGCTCGACCCGGTGCTGGCGTCGACGTCAGGCCGGGCGCTCCTGGAAGCCGGCGCCATCGCCGCCATGAAACGCGACCTGATGCCCCTTTGCCGTCTGGTCACCCCCAATCTCTTCGAGCTGGCACTCCTTGTTGGCTCGGAGCGGGCAGTGGATGAGGACGGCGTAGTGTGGCAAGGCCAGGAATTTCTGACAGCCGGCGCGCGGGCTCTGCTGATCAAGGGCGGCCATGCATCGGGACCGCAATCAACCGATATTCTGTTGCGCCCCGATCACGAACCAGTCCGCTTTGACACGCCGCGTCTTGCCGCATCGATGCGCGGGACGGGCTGCATGCTGGCCAGCTCGATTGCGGCACATCTGGCGAAGGCGCAATCAATCGAGTACGCCGTGCGCCAGGGCAAGCTCTTTGTGTTAGAAAAGCTTCGGAAAACCCCAGCCGAATAGCCGTAGAGCCGGCTCAAGCGTTCAGCGGCTGACGCTGAAATGGAAGCCGTAGCCCTCCTGCCCTTTTTTCACAGGGCGTGACGGGATGAGGCCGCTTTGCAGATCGGAATTCAGCGGCGCCGAGACAAGCTGCCCTGCCAGGCCGGGAAAGTAACGGGACTCTTCCTGCGGCGAAGCGCACTGCCAGTCAGGCATGGGGATGCACTTGTGCGGTCTTATGTAGCAAAAGCACCAACTTCCCGCGCGCTCTTTTTGGTGGGTTCCCATAAAATCCGGGGATGCCGAGAGTTGCCCCTATCCTTCGCTCGACCGATACGAACACGCCATCAACACGCTCTTCGCGATGACGGATGAACGTCAAAGTGCGGCCGGCGCGCTCGCGAAGGGCGATTACAACGCGGCGGCGGTCTGACTGGTTCTCCTTCATGCGGCGGTCCTTGCGGTCCTCTACGCGGTTCTCAGGGCGCACCACGCCACCAAAGTATGCGCCATCAACCTCGACCTCGCCTTTGAGGGTTTCGTTCTTGGTTTCAGCCGACAGGGCTTCGCGCAGCTTGTAAGCCAGCACGAACGCGGTCTTGTATTGAACGTCCAGATCGCGAGAGAACTGGACCGCCGACATGCCCCTTGGCTCCGTTGACGAACAGGCAGATCGCGGCGAGCAGATCAACAAACGACAGCTTGCGCGAGGCGAAGATTGTGCCGCTCGTAACCGAGAACTGCGCACCGCAAGCGGCGCACTTGAACTTGCGACGGGTCGGAATGTCGTAATGATCCAGGCATCCGCATTTCGGGCAAACAGGCTCGCCTTGCGCCGAAGCCCAACGAAGGCGCTTGAACGTGTCGTAAGCCTTTTCCTCGCCGCCCTTGAAATCTCTTTTGAGAAAGGGTGCGGCTTTCGGCGGAAAGGAGGAAGTGTTGGGCCATTGTCATCATATCCGGTGATATTGTTCACCGTATATGCGACTTTCATCAATCAAATACAAGGGCATATATCATCGAATGTGATGGTATTTTTTGAGGCGAGGATATGGCACGCAAGGAGGACCCGCAGACCGTCGAATACGAGACGAAAGCCAAGAACCTTTTGAAGTCAGAATTGAAGCGGAAGGGCGTCACCTATGCCCAGCTCGCGGAAAAATTGGCGACTATGGACATTCACGAGACGGAGCGTAACTTAAACAACAAAATAAGCCGGGGGGGCTTTAGTGCTGCGTTTTTACTGCAATGCTTAGAGGCTATCGGGGCATCCTCATTGCGGCTATGGGAGTAGTTTTACTCGGAGCCGCTTCACCACCAGAAAGCGGCGGGCAGGCAGAACAGGCTAAGCCCGAACAACACAAGCAGACCGCGCCCAGTCCGCCGCCAGTAAGTCAGCCTCCAGTCGAGAGCGCCAACAAACCCGAAAACCCCAATCCACCCTGCGAGGCCGGACAAGACAATCGCAATTCCGACCTTTGCGCCCAATGGAAGGCTGCCGATGCCGCCAAGGAGTCGGCGGATTGGACCATGCGCTCCTACTGGCTGATCTTCGCCGGTACCGTTGTGGGAGCTTTCACTCTGTTCGCCGCTATAGCCGCTGCCCTGTATCCGAGAGAGGCCGCCAAGCATACCGAAACTGGTGCCATTCAGGCCGAACGAAGCGCCAAGGCGGCGGAAGACGCTATCGGCATCACTCGCGAAATGGGCGAGGCTCAAACCCGCGCCTATCTCTCCGTAATTAGCGGGAAAGCCATTTTCAAAGGCGGAATAGACCCGGAACTGATCCTTAGGATTAGAAACGCTGGCAATAGTCCGGCATTCGATGTCACGGCTGATTTCCACAGATCCACAGGCGTTGTGTTCGATGAAAAACCAACTGGTGACATCTCTGGCATGAGCGTTGCCAAAGTACGCATTGCGAAACTGATCGGCGCAGGCAGCGAGGACGACTTTTCGCTTGGAGTTGTTAGCAGCCCCCCAAAGGCCAAGGACGAAGGCGGCTTGGGGTTTGTTCTGGAAGGCATCCTTGAATATCAAACCGTCTTCGACGTTAAGACCGGCAACATCGATATGGACACGCCGTTCTTGTTCATGTTTGGACCATCCAGACCCGTTGTAGAGACCGCCGTGCGTGTGGGGAAAATCTTGACGGTCGAGATGAAGCGGTTCCCGGCCTTCAGTCCGGATGGATTGTCGATTACCGCCGCATAGTTCGGTCCGCTCGCGATAAAGAGCGACGCGAAAAGCAGGACAAGCAGACCTAGCCCCGGCATCAGCGGGGGGCCTTTGGTGCGTTTGCTACATAAGACCGCACTTGTGCCTCCTGGCGAGTGTGAGGCCGCAGGAGCGAGGCATTTCAACGCGGCGGGGGCCGCCGGATCTGGCCCCGCAGTGCTGGAGCAAAGCAAAGGCCGGTTTGAGTGGGTGGGGAGAGAGGGCCGCGCGCCTCTCTTCCCGCTACATAGGAAAGGTGCCGCTAGGCACATCCATGTCGGCGCAGCCGTGCCGCGAAGCGGCCAAAGAAAGAAGAGCGTACAAAACGGAAGCACCGAAATGCCCGCCAGCGGGACCAAGTCAGATCGGTGCAGGAGAAAGACCGTGGCCCTGAGACCGGCTCAACAGGGCGGCCGTAGGAGCATCAGCAACGCGCCGCCGTCAGGCGGGATGCGGAACGGACGGCCCCCGGCGAAGGGCGCCGTTCTCTTTGAGCTGCGACCCTGGTGAGCGCCTTCGTGCCTAAAGCTGTGCCGTCGGGCTAAGCTTCAGCTTCAGATCGTTCTGAAAAGCCGAACATGGTTCGTCGAGGTAACCTTTGAGGGAAGGATCCTTGTCGGGTTCCCTGTTTTTCGACAAAATCGCCCTGCAGAATTTATATTGCGATTTGGCGGCATCGCACTGCTGGGTGTCCGCCTTATAGCAAGCGTGGACCAAAACGGCTCCCACGTAATCATGCTCGACGTTGTTGGAAGAAAGGTGGGTCTGAATGTCTTGGAGAATGGCAACTCCATGGGACATCCCATCTGCTCCGGAGTAGGTCATTACGAGTTGACCGGGTCGTTCAAAGCCGCTTACCGAGCCGCTCCCTGCAACGTTCTCGTAGGTGCCAGACAAATCCGGGGCCGACGTGAATGTCACCTTGAAGGGGTGCCCCAGGCCGACGGGGGTGACATCCGTAAAGTCGGGACCGTAGTACACCGAGAGATACCACTCGCCCTCTGTAAGAGCGTTGGGGGCTTGCCCGAGCCCAAGGCGCTGCATGCTCTTGTCGATGACAGTCCGAACGACGTTGGACGTGCCCTGCTGGATGCCTTCGCCGAAGCCGGTCCAGATGAAGGCGCCTACGGCCAACACAGCCACACCCAGCAGGCCGAACCTCGCACCTGTTGACTTCGTTTCACGCCCGGGCTCGATTTCCGGCTGGTCCTGCATCCGCCCCTCGCAACGCTCGTCGGGAACAACTTGGGACCCGATTATGGGCCCCAAGGCATCGGTCAGCAGGCTTCCAGATGAACTTTCTTCTTCATGTGCATTCCTCCTCGACTCAAGGGCACTTGCCGTGCGGAGCCGAACATACGCAGTATGGAGATGATAACCCGATTGCGGCTTTCAAGTGTCCTCGCATCCCCCGAGGGCGCCACCTGATCTCTCGGGCAACCTTGTTCGGCGCCGCAGTTATTGAGGCGGTCGGCTTGGAAGCAGTTCCTTATGGCCCTCATGCATAAACCAGAGCACCCGTTTGAGATGACTGCGAAGGGCCTTACGGGCGCGGATTGGCTCTTTGACCGGATCGATACCCAGTACATCCAGCGCCATCTCCTCTTCGCTGGCACTGTCGGCGCAAGCGTCCATGAGCTTCAAATAGAGCTCGAAATGCTTGTCATCATATGCGGTTAGGCTTTCCGACCAGGGGACTTCCGTTGCAAAGGTTGGATCAGGCGTTGGGCGCGATCTGCTTTTCATCCATGTCTCGCTTTGGCGATGAACCAGGCCCCCGTTCCGATTCAGAATATCTCCATCTAGCGCACTTTCAACAGTTCTCGGCCTTCTTTCGGACAGTGCCCAATCGTCGCATATGGTCGTGGGTTCCAAATTGGCGCGCGGCTGCTCGCGACCAATACATCCTCAGCTTGGCGAGGCGATGTAACGCCCGGCTGAACCAGAATGGCGCGGCTATTGAGCATCGCCCTGGATCGAACCTCTTATTTTAGCTTCGCGATAATCTAGTCTGGATGCTTGCAAGCGTCCATCATGCCGCCGTACATACGCTTAAGGATCTCGCCCATCACCGTACGAGCAGCAAACATTTCCAAACTCGATCTTGCAACTTGAGGCTTTGCGGTGGAACCCGTTCTGCCCGGCCGACCCCTCCCGACAACAGTCTGACCTTCGCCAGCCTTCTACGGGCAAGCGTTCGCGCCAAAAGTTCAAAGCCGCGTCCGTAACATTCGACGATGAAAGCCAATGTCATGAGGTCGAGCAGAAACTCGTCGATCGCATGTGTGAGCGCATCAGACTTTTGTCCGAACTGAAGGAGCAGGGCGCGCGCGTCTTCGATCGCGGCCTGGCAATCGTGTGCATCTATCAGGGAACTGATCCTGTCAAAGATCTGCAAGCGTCCTCACTTTTCGGAAGCCACACTCAGCATCGAACGCCGCTGATGAGTGAGTTTCCAACAAAAGAACAGGGTAGCGTTTCGCGAAAAATCGCTCGGCAGCGCGTCGAACGAGCATGATGCCTCAAATGACATGTGAATTCCGGCTCAGCAACATGTCGCCGAAGGCGAGTGAGCCGGCCCATTTCTGCGTCTCGGCCGCCAGACCACTGGTCAGGAGGAACTGTGGCCACATCGTCGGAGACAAATGGGTCCATCTATTCTTCCATCCGCCACGGTTCAGCCTAGATTACATGGGAATCGACAATAACGGAAAGCAAAGGATCGCAAAATGAGTAGGGTGGCTGGATCAAACGAAGATTTGGCTGCACCAACGACCTTTGGGCCACTTCTGCAGCCCACCTTTCGCTCGATCTGGCTCGCCACGCAGGTTTCAAGCCTCGGCTGGTTGATGCAGACTGTTGCCATCAGCTGGCTGATGGCAACGATCTCAACTTCCGATCTGATGGTTGCGCTGGTGCAGGCTTCATCGAACCTCCCCGCCTTCGTCCTGTCCGTTTTTGCCGGAGCTCTCGCCGACAATTTCAGCCGGCGCCGGGTCATGTTCGCCGGTCGGTGCCTTATGATGATTGCGTCCGCGATGCTGACCGCGTCCGTGGCGCTGGGCTTTGTCAGTCCGTGGATGATCCTCGGCTTCAGCTTCTTGATCGCAAGCGGCGGTGCTCTCAATGATCCGGCCTGGCAAGCGTCGGTTGGCGATATCGTGGATCGACGCGATGTTCCCGCTGCCGTCACCCTGCTTTCTGTTGGCTTCAACACCGTCCGGACTGTGGGTCCGGCGCTCGGCGGCATTGTGGTTGCCTCATTTGGCCTTATGGCGGCATTCGCCGTAACCACGCTCACCTATTTCGTACCCTTGGCCACTATTTGGCGCTGCAAGTGGAAGGTTCGCTCGTCGCCTCTTCCCCGCGAGTCGATGAGGACGGCGATCTATGACGGGCTGCGCTTCACGGCGATGTCATCGGAAATCAAGGCAGCGATCGCGCGCGGAACCCTCTTTGGCCTGGCGAGCATTGCCATACTCGCGCTGCTGCCGGTGGTTGTCCGCGACCAGCTGGGAGGAGGCCCGCTTGCCTATGGCGCGCTCATGGCTGGCTTCGGGACCGGTGCCGTTTTCGCCGGCCTCTCCAACAGCCTGTTCAGACGGAGATTGTCGCAAGAAAGGCTGATGAGGCTCTCCTGCGTCGCCTGTGCGGCGTGTTCTCTCTCCCTGGCACTGACATCTTCGATCGGGGTGGCGGCAATTGCACTCGCCTTGGGCGGCGCGGGCTGGGTGACCGCCTGGTCCGGGGTTGGTGTGAGCGTGCAGCTGGCGAGCCCGCGCTGGGTCGTGGGGCGCACCATCTCGATCTACTATGCTTTGATAGACGGCGGCATCGCGCTCGGCAGCTGGGTGTGGGGCACGGTGGCCGAAAACCATTCGTTGACCTGGGCGCTGGAGGGCTCCGCTGGAGCCCTGCTGCTCGTCGCTACAGCCGGCGTTCTCTTTCCGCTTCGAGAGCGCCGCGACTCCGAGCCCGATCCTCTGGAGGAATTCGATGCCCCAGCTGTCGCTCTCAATCTGAAGCCGAGAAGCGGCCCGATCGTGGTCAAGGTCGAATATCTGATAGCCGAGAGAAATCTCGAGGCCTTCCTCGACCTCATGCGGCAGCGGCGCCATGTACACAGCNCCTCAAATGACCCTTTCCATCGAGCGGCCGACAAGCTCGGCCCGCAAGCCCGAGCACTCAGCTTTTCGCCATCTCCGTCATTGAAGCCCGGCCGGCACAGAAAACGCGATTTGTCTATCGCGCTCAAACCGGTGCGGGAGACGGACAATCCACCAAAATTCGATGATGGGTGGCAGAGAAGAACCCCAGGCTGAGAGTGCGACCGATCGGTCCCCACGGTGAAGCGGAGCCTGGGGCTACAGCGGCACGCGACTATTGCCGCGTGTCACCTTTTGAATTTAAAGTCTTCCTCAGTCCGCCTCGCTGATCCGGCCAACGCTATCTTGAGGTTGGCATTTTGTCCCGCCAGCTCGCTGAGACGATCACGTTCGGCGGCGACCACATCCGGACTGGCGTTGGCAACGATGCACCCGCGCGGAGCGTGCTGTTGCTGGAAGCAGGAAGGCATGATCGGCCAAAGCCGGGAGAGGTGCTGCCGGCAGTAGCGAATGGGCTGCTGCGTCAGCTTGGTGTCTGGACGCCGTTCGCCGAGGCCGGCTTCGTTGAAAATCGTGCGCTTGTTTCGGTGTGGGCCAATGAAGTTCCCAGCGAGCGGCACGGCATGTTTTCCGCTTACGGTGCCGGCTGGCAGCTCGACCGGACGCGATTCGACCGGCTGATGGTACAGGCGGCCAAGGCGGCAGGTGTGGACACGCGGTTTGGCTCGGCCGTGGGTTCGGCAGTGCGCGACGATCAAGGCTGGCTGCTCAAGCTGGCCGATGAAGCTATCGTTGCCCGCGCCGTGGTTTGGGCGACCGGTCCAGTTGGAGGCTGGCCCGATGTTTCGGCGCCAAGCTCACCATGCACGGACATCTTGCCGCCTACACACGCTTTTTCGACCGCGCACCGGGCGATTGCAGCATGGTCGTCGAGGCGCGTCCCGAAGGCTGGTGGTACAGCGCCGACTTGCGCGTGCCTCACCGATCCGGATCTGGGCAGCGAACTGCGCAAAGCCGGACATTGGTACCGCGCTTTAGCCGCAACGCAGTCCGTCGCGCCGCTCGTGCCGCCCAACGCAATCGAGACCGCCAGCAATGATCAAGGCGGCGGGAACCGCAACGATCGATCCCGCCGCCGGTGACCGCTGCGTCGCGGCGGGCGACTGCCTGTTCTGTGCCGATCCACTGTCATCACGCGGGATCGTGCATGCACTCCGCTCAGGGATCCTGGCGGCCTACGCGGCATCGGACATGCTGGACGGGCGTGGCGATTCGCCTGCGCGCTATGCAAAATCGCCACACGCGGCTTTGCCGATTAGCTCCCGGCGCTCGCTGCCCACTATGCAGCCGCCGCGCGACGGGACACCCCTTTCTCGCAGCGGCGGCGCAGCCATGTCTTCCACGCGTCTAGCATCGAAGGAGGGAGGTCAGAGGTGGTCTCGGGACGGGGTGCTCGGCATTTATGAAGCGACCGAGCGCCAGCGAGTGGTCGTCGGCGGGCTCGATGGCGGCATCAGGTCAGGGAACTCGGCCTCCATGATCATCTCCGATTTGCTTCAAATTTTTCTGTATATATTGACGATTGCACTACCTTCACCTCGTAGACGGCAATGCGGGCGGGTAGAGAGGGTTCTATGATATGACAAGCGATTTTTCCGCCGCCCGAGTGCATTTAGATCGAGCGTATGACTACCTTTGTGGGGATGACCCGATGAGTCAAAGGGGCCGCGAAGCCTTGGACCTGCTAATTGAGGCGGTTGCCGTCGAAGAGTTCAAGCAGCCACGCCAAAGCGCTGAGGTACTAAGGTTTCCGATCGGGCGCCGCTGCTGAGGTAATCTCCACGGCCGCCATGTAGCCTCGCGGGTGAGGCGCTCACGGCAGGGACTCGCCGCCCCGTGAGGGCCGGGAACGAACGCATTGGCAAACGGAAAGCCCACTTGCCAGACCAGCGCCCGGCCGGCGTGGCAAGTAGGCCGGCGGTTCCAAGCGGAGACATTGATGCCGGACTATGTCGTGCTTTGCATCGCATTAAGCTGCTGCGGGATATACGTAACGCCATCCCTAAACACATCGAATGCGGCAGCGACAGCGCGAATCCCAAAGCGATGCTCCCGCCGTACGCGGACAAAGCCGTTTTCGAAGTCCACTATCCCGTCCTTGGCCAGCATGGCCAAGCGCTCAGCCGAATCGCGAAGACGGATCGGATCAGATCCGTGGGCGACACAGATTGCCGGCACGTCAGCCTCGAAATCGCACATTAATCGCTCGATAATTGCGGCTCGCACGCGGTCGTCGTCTGTGAGGCGATGGCCCTTCGATGTAGCCAGTCGGCCAGCTGCGATGTGCTGGATGTAGGAATCCCGTGTAGCTTCGTTTTGAACGTATCCCTGGCCGATGCGGCCGATAGCCGACGCGCCGAAACCGATCAGGGTTCTGCAGGTATCGGCCGAGTAGCCCAACGAGTTACGTCGCAGGCGACCTGTTTCCTGTGCCAGCGCGAGCTCGTCGTCCGGCAAGGCGAAATGGTCGAGCCCGATCTGTCGGTAGCCGGCGGCAATCAGCGTCACGGCGACAGCCGCATACTGTTCAGCGCGGGCAGCGCTGTCGGGAAGAAATTCCGCCTCGATGAGGCGCTGATTCTTTACTTGGGATGGGATGTGCGAGTAGCCGAACAAGGCAAGCCGGTCGGGGCGCATGGCGACCGCCGCCCTCACTGTTTCGACGCACGACTCCACCGTTTGACGCGGCAGGCCGTAGATGAGGTCGAAGTTGATGCGGCTTACTCCATGCCGGCGCAGCACTTCCACGGCAGCCGACGTCTGGGCCTCGCTCTGGATTCGGTTGATCGCTTTTTGAACAATGGGATCGAAGCTCTGTACGCCCAGGCTCGCGCGGTTCACGCCGGCCGCTCCCAAGCCTTCCGCCATCTCGGGCGTGAGTGTTCGTGGATCGATCTCGATGGCGACCGTAGCTGTTTTCGAGATGGCGAAGCGGCATCGCAGGAACTCCATCAGAGCGAGGAACTCGGCTGGTCCGATGAGAGACGGCGTTCCGCCGCCGAAATGTATGTCGCTCACGGGCAACGTCTTCGGCACTCGCTCCGAAACCAGACGGATCTCGTCTCGCAGCGCCGCCAGATAGTTGAGGATGGGCGCATCACGGCGGGTGATGGTGGTTGGGAAGCCGCAATACCAGCAGGCTGATCGGCAGAACGGAACGTGCAGATAGAGTGACACCGGATCATCAGCCGGCAGGTTCCTGAGCCATTCCTCATAAGCCTCGGCGCCGACCGCCCCAGAGAACTCCGACACAGCCGGATAGATAGTGTACCAAGGCAGCCGGGCCTCTCGAAATTTCGTGGTCTGCAACGGTTACCGTCCCATGCTGATAACATCCAACCTTACCGCTGCGCTCGCCTGCGTCTTTGCGCTATGTCAGTCCGTTCCGCTTTGGGCTCGAAATTTTTAGCAATGGGCGCCGTTCAGTCTTGGCTGGACAGCGATGGTCTGAGCGCACTCGGTCAGCGACTGACGATGGTGTTCCCGCCGAAACCCTCACGCGCACCGTTTTGTTCGACGTCCCTTCCCTTCATCTGCGCGTGGGAGACTCTTCTGAGCGCAGATGCCGCATCCGATGAGACAATACGGTGTTGGGTCCAGACTTTGCACGCCAGCTATCGCCGCCCATAATGATCTCTGCCGTCTCGATGAGCTCGTTGTGTGAATTGCTGGCAAGAAGCATTAGCTGTGCCGCGCCGCTTTCAGCACGAAAACCTTCTCGACGCGACCGTCAGGTCCGCCGCAATGCCAAGGCTGGCGCCTACCGACTCAGTGGTGCAAGGCTGCGGCGCGTGGTTATCGACCATCAGCTCGCCAAAGTGACGGCGTCGTACCGAGCGGTGGCCGCCGCATGATGCCTCAACGGCGGGGCTCACAGCAAACAATGCCGTCGCCATTAAGCCAAACTGTCGCCAAGCGAACAGACGAACCGTTTGCCGTTCGTGCTTGGGTGGATCCGCAAGGCAAAAAGAACAGAAGCGCGAACCAAGGTCCGCCCGCACATTTGAGCTTCAAGCCGCAGCTGGGTCGTCAGGGTGGCACGTCATTTGCAGTAGCACCCTTTGTGAAGCCCGCCGCGGAGTGAAAAGGGTGATTGTACAAAAATGTTGTATGATCGTCTGGAGTGATAACTACTCAATAAATGTGACAGCAAGTCTCAACCACATTCTAAATTCTCCTAAGTGGCAGATGCAGCAACATTCCTAGATTAAGATTGATTCGCTATCAATCGTTTGCTTAGCAAAAATCAGTTATCGGTCTCGATTCCTTTTACTATTTAGGCGGAGATCAACAATGACCATTGGGAGCCTCCTCCTCGGCTCAACTGCGGCACTGATCGCCGCTTCCGACGCTCGCGCCGTGATCATCGTCCCCGAGCCTGATCCCACTGAGTACCTCAAGATCTGCGACGTCTACGGCTCCAGCTACGTCTATATTTCAGGCACCGAGACCTGCCTGCGCATCGGCGGCTATCTTAGCTACTACGTGGGCTTGGGCGATGTCGGATTGTTTTACCACGCAAGAACCTCAGATGTGAGGACTGGTGAGGATCAGGGTACATGGCAAAACAACACGCGCTTCACACTGAAAGCTTGGACCGGCCAGGAGACCGAACTCGGCACGCTGAAGACCTACACCGAAACCCGCGTGAATTTCGGTAGCCGCCACACTTCGGTTTCGGACAGTTCTCGGTCCTATGCCTTCAACGGAGACAGCATCTTGACTTTCGCCTGGATTCAGCTTGGTGGCCTCCGAGTTGGTAAGGACTGGTCGGCCTTCGACATGTTTATTGGCGGCGCGGGTGACGTACTCAACCAGACGCCGGTTCCGTACGGCGCTTTGGATACCAATGTGGTCCAGTACTACTTCGACGCCGCGAACGGCTTTTCCGCCGTGGTTTCGCTCGAAGAAGGCTCAGGCGTGGTGGGCACAATCGACAACTACGCTCCGCACATAGTCGGCGGCTTGAAATACACACATGGCTGGGGAGCGATCACCGGCGTTGCTGGTTATGATAGCAACTACGAATCGGTGGCCTCTAAGGTCCGTGTCGACATCAATGTCACCGACGAACTGTTGCTGTTCGGAATGTTCGGCTACGGTTCCAATGGCAAGCTCAACGACGACTCCATCAACGCGATCGACGCTCATGGTCGCGGCTTCTATAAGATTTGGGGCGGGAACTGGGCTTTCTGGGCTGGCGCCACTTACGAGCTCAACGAGACAACTTCGTTCAACCTTCAGCTCTCGGGTGATCAGCTCAAGAACTATGGTGTCGCTGCGAACGTCGCCTATGCTATTCTTCCAGATTTCACAGTTACGGCTGAACTCGACTACGACCGCTACGGAGGCTCCGCCGTCGGAAAGGTGAAAGCTTCCGAAGTGAACTGGGTCAATGCCAACAAGAAGAGCAGTGTCGGCGGTGTCCTTCGTTTCGAACGCTCATTCTAATGCGATGAAGCGTTGAGCTCCGAGGTCCAGTTGATGCGCGGACATTTCCCCTACATTCCGTTTGATTGTGGATGCGTGGCTCGGACGGCCCTCGTACGCGGCTACGTCATGGAGCTCGGGTTTGACGCCGTGCTCCTGAACACGGCGATCCCGAGGGCGGCCGATCCGGTCGGCATGGCGCGTGCGTTCGGCAAGGGCGGTCGATGCCATTCGTGAAGCTAGCACTGGAATGCTCCAACCGCGCTACTCACCGACGGTCGGCAGGGCTGTCTTCTCATGAAGCTCGATCCCTTCTATCTGAATTTCGACGTGCCGGCTGGGTTGACCGGCTGGCGCCGCTCGGCGTGAGTCTGCTGCAGCTCCGGATAAAGGATATGGACGAGAAGGGACTGCAGACGGAAATCCGCCGCGCGAACGACGCCTGCGCGGTCCATGGTTGCCAAGTGAGCGTCAACGACAATTGGCGCACGGCAATCGAGGAAGGCTGCGACTTCGTCCATCTTGGTCAAAAGGATTTGGCTGCCGCCGATGCTGACGATTAAATACGCCGGATTGAAGCTCGGCCTTTCGATCCACGATCACACCGAACTGGAAACGGCGCCAGTGGCCGAGCCGGAGTATGTGGCGCTCGGCCCAGTCTATCCAACTAGCCTCAAGAAGATGAATGGGCGTCGCAAGGGCTCGAGCGGATCAGCGAGTGGAAGCACCAGGTCGCGCCGATCCCATTGGTCTCCATCGGCGGCCTCAACCTGACCGGCTCGAAGGCGTTTTTCGAGGCTGGCGCGGAAAGCGCAGCCGAGGTCACCGACTTTGCGCTGAGCGACGCCCCAGAAGCGCGCACGCGAGAATGGATCGAAAGACAGAACAATGGCGCTGGGGCGAGAACCGCATCTGCTCGTTGTTGTCGGGTCAGATTCCCGCGGTGGGGCTGGAATTGCCCGCGAGATCGAGACGATCGCTTGCCTTGACGTGCGCACCTGCCTTGCTGTCAGCGCGCTGACGGTGCAAACCCAGGAAGACGCCTTGGAAATCCAAGTTACGCAACCCGGTCTGGTGACGGATCAGATGCGCGCTGCGCTTCAGGCTAACAGAGTGGCCGGCACCAAGGTTGGCATGCTCGCAACGGCTGAGATCATCGTCGCTGCGGTTGCCGCTGTGCTGCGCGAATATCGGGCGCATATCGACAGTCCAGATCCGGTGCTGGCTTCCACGTCAGGCCGAGCGCTTCTTGAAGCAAGCGCCATCCCGGATCATGAAGTAGCATCTGATGCCGCTTTGCCGTGTGGACACCCAATGTCATTGAACTGGCGCTTCTTGCCGGCTCAGAGCTAGCGGCCAATGAGGTCGGCGAGCTTCAAAAAGGACCACAAGCCACCCCGTCTGCTGGACTACTCCTCCACCATTCGAGACACGGATGGTTCCTATCCAGACAATTGATTTTATCAATCTGCGACAATACCGCATAGCGGCGCCGGCGGAATGATCATCCGTAGCAAGACGAGCTGCTTTCGGCGGCCTGCAGGACGCGCACCGCGACCGAGTACAAGCCGGCTCGTCTGCAGCCATGTTCGGATCGGCCGCATCGGTGCGCCGAATGAGATGCCGGCGGAACGCTCTATTCGTGCAGCTGTGACGGCAGTCATCTCACCGGGGCCAGCCTGCCGATGGACGGCCGGCAGTCGGTGCAGCATGGGCTGACACTGTTCACGGAATGAAGCCGCTCGCGCTTCGGACGGTTGAAATGGAGGACATTAGCTTGGAACCGATCAGTCTCGACGAGCTTCTGGCCAGCGTCGGCAAGGAAGTCGGCGTGTCGCCGTGGCGGGTGGTCTCGCAGCGGATGATCGACCAGTTCGCCGAGTCCACCGATGACAACCAGTTCATCCACTGCGATCCGGAGCGCGCCAAGCGCGAGACGCCGTTCGGCGGCACCATCGCACATGGCTTCCTGTCGCTTTCGCTTTTGTCGGCGATGACTTTCGAGACCATGCGGCCGCTCGAAAACTGCAAGATGGGTGTCAACTATGGCTTCGAATCGCTTCGCTTCCTGGCGCCGGTGAAAACCGGATCGCGCATCCGCACCCGTTTCGTACTGGCCGACGTCAAGGTCAGGCCGTCGGGCTGGGTGCAGACGGCGCTGGGCGTGACGATTGAGATCGAGGGCTCGAAAAAGCCGGCGCTGACCGCGCGCTGGTTGACGCTGACGCTGATCAAACGCCAGCCGGAGGCGGCCTGAATTGTCAACGAGCGTCAGCAGAGACGATCTTCACGTGCCGGGGCGATGTAGGCGACCAGTGCGCACCGATCGGCAACGCGGCCACGGGGGTCGGCTAGATAGAGTGGCAGGAATGCCTAATCGGGGCTCCGTCTCGGAAGGGGCGTCGATGGATCGGAAGCGCTTCTGGCTTTCGGCGCTGCATTCCTTCTTCACGAAGTCCATGGAGAATTCCCGACCACGGGGTCGAAAGATCGGCTTGTGATCGGAGTGGGCAGATCCTCCCGACTGAATCTGCCAATAGGGTGTTATCGAGTTAACCGGGTCGAACTTGAGGTCGCGGGTGTCGCTGATCGGCTGCTCGTCGAGCTCGAGAGCTGCCAGCTAAAGGCAGAACACGGCGATGCCAAGAGCTCCGCAGTTGATGTGGACGCCCAGAGCTGGGCGTACAGACCGACGAGTTCCCGGCGGGCGAACTTGCCATTGGTAGCGCGCCAGACCAGTCGCGAGAAAGCCTCGATGAGAAGGCCCCGAGCCGCGCGCGGCATCGACTACAGTGGCGTTTGGCGAGAGGCCTTCGAAGACGAGATCGAGTGTAAGATGGACGAGCTCGACACGCATATCGCGCAGTCCCTGCAATCGCGCCTTGTCCGCGGCGCTCGTGCGTGCGAACTGTTGGTAGATCGAGCTGACTAGATGAACCGGGATGGCATTAAAGCGGAACTGGAAGAGACGCCCCTGGCCGAACTAAGCAAGATCAATCCAGCCATCGCTAAAGGTAGGCGAACACGAGACGTTCGGACTCCGTGCCGCTGAAATCCTCAAATTGAATCGGCCGGACCGTTGGAGCTATCATCACCCGCTTGGCTTCCAGAGCTACGGAGCGGGTTGATTATCTGAACGTCCTCGAAGTCCTTTTCATTGTCG
Organism: Mesorhizobium sp. LNHC209A00; assembly: GCF_000502915.1. Lineage (NCBI taxonomy): Bacteria > Pseudomonadati > Pseudomonadota > Alphaproteobacteria > Hyphomicrobiales > Phyllobacteriaceae > Mesorhizobium > Mesorhizobium sp. LNHC209A00. The sequence continues at coordinate 16,956 of NZ_AYWT01000033.1, read as the reverse complement.
GTCACTACGACACACTCGTTGGCTTCAGCTATAGCGGCAATGATTGTGTCTAGGGCGCTCCGCGAACGGCCTCTGGCTTTGCCGTTGGCCATCAGCCGCGCCCACACGAGGCCGGCTTTCTCGCCGAACGATAGCACGCGGCCAGCGAACAGCGCTTGCGGGCCTTCGGAGCCCTCGAACCAAGTTTCAAGGCTGCTGCGCTTCTTCCCCTTCGGCTTCTCTAGGATGCCTCGGCGAATTTCGGCGACAGTAAGCGAAGCAATGAAGAGGTCTTCGTCCTTCTGCGCGCCCATCCAGGCCAGCAACGAGCCCGAAGGCTCCGGCTTTATGACGTTGCTGATGATATTGGTATCAAGAAGGTAGCGCGTCACAGGTCGATCTCGCGCCCCTCTTCGCGCGGCCGGCTGAGGTCGAGGTTGGAGCCAACCAGAGGCGAGCGACGCAATGCGGCGAGAATGCTGCCCGCTTTCGGTGGCTCACCCGCCACGGCTTGCTGTATGGTCCGACGAAGCTGTCGGGCATCCGGCCCGCTCTCCGTTAATTTTCGGGCAAGAGTTCGCAGTAGATCGCGGTCTGCGTCGAACGCCTGGATCTCGAACCGCGCGATGCCGCGCTCAGCCAGGCGAGAGCGATAATTCTCGATGGCTCTCTTCTGTGCAGTGTTGCCCATCGCGTGCCTCCGTTCTCTATCCGGATATATAGCCATGGCTTTTTCGGAGCACAAGGTGCCCCGTCATCGGCCAGCACTGGCTCCTGCGCGACGCGCGTTATTGATCACAAAGAATTTCCATCTTGTCGAAGCACTGTGACTCGGCATCCTTGTCGCGAAAAGGAGTATTTCGCGTCAGGACAGGAACGCGATCATAGCGCGACCGAAACGTGCAACAGCCGAAATGCTTCGTGTGGTCGCCGGCGCCGCCCGCGAATCGGCTGTGCCTGCGTCGCCGAAGCCCGATCGACGCTTCGTCAATCTGGTCCATTTGCTGGCGCGACAGGCCCCACGGGATTTCGTTCAAGCCGAAACGGATAGCCAAACGCGAGACCGGGTCCCGGAGTAAGGGGCCGCCTCATGAAGGTCGCGCTTGGCGCTCGCTACTCAACTGACAATCACCGAGACGCCTCGATCGAGGATCAGTTGCAGCTCTGCTGCTTGCGTGCTGAAAAGCAAGGCTGGACAGTCGTCGACAGCAATACCCACCGCGCGATCTGCGGCGCGTCGCTGTTGCGTCCCGGCCTTCAGGAGCTGATCAGCGATGCGATGCAGGGCAAATTCCTGATCGTGCTCGCAGAGGCGATGGATCGCTGACCATGACCGCTGCAAACCGGGAGCAGGCCAGGCTGGGCAAACGTTGCAACAGATCCTTCAAGGAAATTCATAGACTCTTAGCAACTCCGGCTCGCTGTGAATGGTAGGCTTTCGCAACGTCTGAGGTCAGTGGTTCCAAACCGTGGCCCCGCTTATCTTCGACTCGCCGAACTGCTTGCAATTTCGGCTAAAGGCCCAAGAAGAGCGCCCATTTGTTTGTTCGACACAGGATATCGCCGGTCGTCACGGCCACCGAGATTTGTCCGGTCGTTGGACACCCTTCGAAATCTGCAACTTCTGTGGAGAACGCGAAATGAGAAATTCGGTAGGACTTGGTCCTGAGCCATGATGACACTGGTTAGTCGCCTACGCATGGCAGCGCATCCTGACCGCCTTCGGATCCTGGGCCTTTGTGCGCATGCGGACCTAACTGTCTGCGAGCTAGCGGAGATTCTGGGCGTGTGTCGAGAGCGGGTTGCGCGACACGTCCGGCTGCTCGCCAGAGCCGACTTTCTTTGCTGCAACGGACAGCCTCCGTGGCGCTCGTACCGTCTCAACGCAGGATCCAACGACGGCGGGCTGGTCCAATTATTGGTCGATCTCCTGCCCCATCGCGACGGCTATCATAAACAGGACCTGCAGCGGCTCGAAGCGGCACGAGACACGCGGCCGAAGGGGACCGCGTGCTTGATCGTGAAATAGGTCAATCCAATTGGAGCGCGAAGCGACCATGGACAACTCCGCCGACGGCGCGATCGCACAGCCCGACACCCACGGGCGGTCTTCCTTGGCCGCGGTTGATTGCCGCGTTCACGAGCTGCTTCTGAAACAGGAGCGGCAGGAGCGGACGACCCTCAAGCTCATCGCCTCAGAGAACTTTGCGTCCTCGGCCGTTCTGGAAGCGAACGGCTCGATTTTCACGAACAAGTACGCCGAGGGGTACCCCGGTGCGCGCTACTACGCTGGAAACGAGATCGTTGATGAGCTTGAGAATCTGGCCATTGAGCGCCTGAAAACACTATTTGGCAGCGAGCATGCCAACGTCCAGCCTTATTCCGGCTCGCCGGCCAACCAGGCTGTCTATCGTGCGCTTTTGAGTCCCGGTGACAAAGTCATGGGCTTGCCCCTTCCGGAAGGGGGCCATCTGACTCATGGTTGGGCCATCAACTTTTCCGGAACTGACTATCAACGCGTGCCCTATGGACTAGATGAAAAGACACAGCAGATTGACTATGACCGCTTGCGCGAGATAGCCAAGCGGGAACGGCCGCGGCTCATTTGGGTCGGCGGAACTGCTTACCCGCGTGTCTTTGACTACGCGGCAATGGCAGAAATCGCCCTGGAAGCGAACTCCTATCTCGTAGCCGACATTGCGCACATCAGCGGCCTGATTGCCGCGGGAGCGCACCCGAATCCCGTGGGCCATTGCGACGTGGTCAGCAGCACGTCGCACAAGTCGATCCGCGGTCCCCGCGGTGGCTTCATTTTGTCAAGGAACGAAGATCGCTATCAGGCCCTGTATCATACAAAGAGCAAATACAATCTCGCCAGACGAATAGACCGGGCGGTCTTCCCTCACCTGCAAGGCGGGCCCCACATGAATGCCATCGCTGCGCTAGCGGTTGCCTTGCACGAAGCCGCGAACCCGTCCTTCCGAAGCTACGGCCAACAGACGGTCAAGAATGCCAAGGCTCTGGCGCATGCACTGCTTGAGCGAGGTTATGACCTGGTGACCGGGGGGACGGACAATCACATGCTGATCCTTGATCTTCGCGATCGGCCACTATCGGGCAAGGCCTATGCCGAGCGACTAGCAAAGGCAGGAATCATCACAAACTTTAATATGGTGCCTGGCGACCCGCGGAATCCGGCGGTCACAAGCGGAATTCGCCTGGGGGCGCCAGCAGTGACGTCAATGGGCATGCGCGATGTGGAAATGATGCAGATTGCTGGCTTCATTGACTCCGTCCTCCAGCGGCCAGACGACGAAGATCTCCATGCCTGCGTGCGAAGAGACGTTGCCGACTTGTGCGCTGCGTTCGAGGTCCCGGGCATCTGCGACAAGTAAGGTGGGTCAAAATGCCCATACCACATCCAACACCCGAAGCGAGGTATTCATGGCTAGGCAGTTCGTGTTCTCTTCCGAATCGGTTGGCGCGGGGCACCCGGATAAGTTGGCCGACAACATCTCGGATGCCATCCTCGATGCCATCCTCCGCACAGATCCCAAGGCGCGCGTCGCCTGTGAAGCGTTGGTAAAATCAGGGATAGTCGTTCTGGCTGGCGAGATTACCAGCGATGCCCAGGTGGATTACAGCCAAGTTGCGCGCGATACGATTCTCGACATTGGGTACGACGACGAGGCCGTCGGCTTTGACGGCCGGCGTTGCTCCGTCGTTCATGCCCTCACCGAGCAGTCGCCCGACATCAGCCAAGGCGTTGACGAGGGAAGAGGGCAAGACCTCCAGCAGGGAGCGGGAGATCAGGGCCTCATGTTCGGCTACGCATGCCGCGAAACCGATACCCTGATGCCTTTGCCGATCCAGCTCGCTCATCGCTTGACGAAACGGCAGGCGTATGTCCGGAAGGCACAACAGCTTGGCTGGTTGCGTCCTGACATGAAATCCCAAGTCTCAGTGAGGTATGAGGGGTTGCGCCCGGTCGCGCTGGATACCATCGTCGTGTCGACGCAACATGACGAGCAGGTCTCGCAAGAGACTGTCCGCGAGGGCGTCATTGAGGAAATCATAAAGCCTGTCCTGCCGACCCACCTGGAGACGGAAGGCATCAGAATTCTGGTCAACCCGACGGGGCGGTTTGTAGTCGGCGGGCCGCGCGGCGACTGCGGTCTCACTGGACGCAAGATCATCGTCGATTCCTATGGCGGGATGGGTCGTCATGGCGGCGGCGCCTTCTCGGGCAAGGACCCGTCCAAGGTTGACCGCTCAGCTGCCTATGCGGCCCGCTATGTCGCAAAGAACATCGTCGCTAGCGGACTTGCGGACGTGTGCGAGGTGCAGCTTGCTTACGCAATCGGCGTGGCCAGTCCGGTTTCCGTCATGGTCAACACGTTCGGGACAGCCAGGGTTGAGGAAAGCAGGATCGAGAGCCTCATTCTCGAGTTGTTCGATCTCAGACCGAAAGGCATTATCAAGATGCTTGATCTCTTACGCCCTATATACCGCAATACAGCGACCTATGGCCATTTCGGCCGTGAAGAGCCTGATTTCACTTGGGAGAAGACAGACAGGGCGGACGAATTGCGTCGCGAGGCAGGACTCGCCGCCCCGTGAGAGCCGCCGGCGAACGGATTGGCAAGCGGAAAGCCCATTTCCACCGGGCAGACCCGCGCCCGGCCGGCGTGGCAAGAAGCCGGCTGGTTTTTGGCGGAGACTTCGATGCCGGATTATGACGTGCTTTGCATCGGCAATGCCATTGTCGACATCATCGCCCAGTGCGACGAGGAATTCCTCGAGACCAACGGTATCATTAAGGGTGCGATGAACCTCATCGATACCCATCGCGCCGAACTGCTCTACAGCCGCATGGGCCCGGCGATCGAAGCGTCTGGCGGCAGTGCCGGCAACACGGCGGCCGGCGTCGCCAGCTTCGGCGGCCGCGCCGCCTTCTTCGGCAAGGTCTCCGACGATGCGCTCGGCGAGATCTACGTCCACGACATTCATGCGCAAGGCGTCGCCTTCGACACCAGGCCGCTCAAGGGCGAGCCGCCGACGGCACGTTCGATGATCTTCGTCACACCCGACGGCGAGCGCTCGATGAACACCTATCTCGGCGCCTGCATCGAACTCGGGCCGGAGGATGTCGAGGCCGACAAGGCTTCCGGCGCCAAGGTGACCTATTTCGAGGGCTATCTGTGGGACCCGCCGCGCGCCAAGGAAGCCATCCGGCAGACGGCGAAACTGGCGCACGCGGCCGGTCGCGAAGTATCGATGACCTTGTCGGATTCGTTCTGCGTCGACCGCTACCGCGACGAATTCCTCGACCTCATGCGTTCGAGATCGGAAGAGCGTCGTNGACGGCGAAACTGGCGCACGCGGCCGGTCGCGAAGTATCGATGACCTTGTCGGATTCGTTCTGCGTCGACCGCTACCGCGACGAGTTCCTCGAACTGATGCGCTCGGGCACGGTCGACATCGTCTTTGCCAACAGCCATGAGATCAAGTCGCTCTACCAGACCTCGTCCTTCGACGAAGCGGTGGCGCAGATCCGCAAGGACTGCAAGATCGCCGCCGTCACACGCTCGGAAAAAGGCTCGGTTATCGTGCGCGGCCACGAGACCGTCACCATCCAGGCGACGACGATCCGCGAGTTGGTCGACACCACCGGCGCCGGCGACCTCTATGCCGCCGGTTTCCTGCATGGCTACACGCAGGGACGCAACCTCAAGACCTGCGGCGACCTTGGCTCGCTGGTGTCCGGCCTGGTGATCCAGCAGATCGGCCCAAGGCCGAGGGAGAATTTGCGCCGCGAGGCGGAACGGGCTGGGTTGCTGTAGTGGGCGAGCAACTAACCAGCTGCCCTGCTGAGACGATCATCGCAGTGGCCGAACTGTGTCAAACCTCGCTCATATCGACAGCCATTCGATGTGGAAGGCCAATAAGGTTCCTGAGGTAACGGAGAACTCGCGGCGACCGTCGGAGCACTTGAACTTGCGATCACGTCCCGCGTAGCAGCGAAGGATGCCGAATGCGGGCAGACTGGTTCGCATTGGTCTGGGACCAGCGGAACTGGCAGCTGGGCTTCATCCTCGTCAATCTCATTACAGGACGGGACGGGCCAACTTCGGCTTGTTGTTCTGCCAAGCACGGACGAGTGGATGCCAATAATCTATGAGAACAGGTCGTTCACCCAAGCTGCGTCGCAGCCCGACACGAATCCGCCAGTTGGACAATGGTGGCGGCGGAGCAGCGCCGCCAATGGGAGACTGAATATTTCACAATGTTAGACAAGCGAAAAAGCGCGATCACATAACGACATAAACATTTCGTTATGCGTCATTGACAAAAGAGCGGACTGCTGTGATTGTCTGCGTGTCGTGGTTCTCGCGTGCGGCGCTGCCGCAACGGAGCTAAGAGGGAAGCCGGTGCGATGCCGGCGCTGCCCCCGCAACTGTTAGCGGCGAGCCAAACCAACTCATGTCACTGAGGCGAATACCCTCGGGAAGACCGGTAGAGGCTATGACCCCGCGAGCCAGGAGACCTGCCACGGCGAATTACGTCCACGGGCGGGGTGTCTCGGTGGCCGCTGCAAGCCGGCGTTCGTGCCGGCCTGCTAGCGCCTTCCTTGTCATCGACGCCCCAACCATCGGGGTATGACATGACTGACTCTCAGCAAATTCCTGTAGCAACGCTCGGCGTGCCGCGCTTCGGTCGTCGGCGAGAACTGAAATTCGCGCTTGAAAGCTACTGGTCCGGAACATCGTCCGCTGGCGACCTTCTTGCGACGTCGAAGGCGCTCCGTGCCGCTAGCTGGGAAGAGCAGCGCAATCGCGGCGTGTCGAAAATCCCGTCAAACGACTTCTCGCTTTACGACCATGTGCTCGACACCGCAGCCATGGTCGGCGCCATTCCCTCCCGTTACGGCTGGAATAGCGGCGAGGTCCCACTTGACATCTACTTCGCAATGGCGCGCGGCAACCAGGGTCAGAAGGAGGATTGTGCACACGCTGGTCACCAGGAGGCGGCTCATGGGCCCGGTGTAACCGCGATGGAAATGACCAAGTGGTTTGACACAAACTACCACTACATTGTGCCGGAACTTGATGATGATCAGACGTTCGCCCTCTCGTCGACAAGACCCGTCGATTACTTCCTCGAGGCCCAAGCTCTCGGCATTCACACACGCCCAGTCATCCTTGGACCCATCACCTTCCTCAAGCTGGCGAAATCGCCTGCCGAAGGGTTCGATCCTATCGCGCTCCTACCGCGGCTGCTGCCTGTTTACGAGCAACTCCTGCAGAGGCTGAAGCTGTCGGGAGCCGACTGGGTGCAGATCGATGAGCCAGCGCTTGTCCTCGATCTGAACTCCAACGAACGAGCTGCGTTCGAGTTCGCCTATGGCCAGCTGTCGAAAGCCGCGCCCGAGCTGAAGATCATGCTGGCTACATATTTCGGGCATCTGGGAGACAATCTCGAAACCGCGGTTTCTCTGCCCCTGGCCGGGCTGCATATTGATCTCGTGCGCGCTCCCGAGCAGCTGGAAACGGTGGGTCGGCTCGCTCCGAAGGATCTGGTGCTCTCGCTTGGCTTGATCGATGGCCGCAACGTCTGGCGTGCGAACCTGCCCGCCATTCTCGACCGCATCAAACCGATCGTCGCCGGCTGGCCCTTGGACCGCGTCGAGATCGCGCCTTCTTGCTCGATGCTGCATGTGCCGATCGACCTGCGCATGGAGACGGAACTCGACGCCGACATCAGCTCGTGGCTCGCCTTCGCGGCCCAGAAGACCGACGAATTGGTGTTGCTGGCCCGGGCCCTGTCCCAAGGCAGAGATGCGGTGGCTGGCTCGTTGAAAGCGTCTGCCGAGGCTGCCGCCACGCGCGTGACATCCACGAGGATCCATGACCCGCTTGTTCAGGGGCGGATCGCTAGCATTGACGACAGCGCGAAGCGACGAGAGAGCGCTTTTGCCGAGCGCTCCAGAGTCCAAGCCGGCTCACTCGGGCTGCCGCCGTTCCCGACGACGACCATCGGGTCCTTCCCGCAGACGCCGCAGGTACGCAAGGCGCGGGCCGCTCATGCGAAGGGCCAGCTGAGCTATGTCGACTACGAGACGTTCCTGAAGAAGGAGATCGAGGCTGCAATTCGCTGGCAGGAAGAGATCGGGCTGGACGTGCTGGTGCACGGTGAGTTCGAGCGAAACGACATGGTACAGCATTTCGGCGAGCAGCTGTCTGGCTTCGCCTTCACCCAGCATGCCTGGGTACAAAGCTATGGGTCGCGCTACGTGCGTCCCCCCATCATTTTCGGCGACGTATCGAGGCGCAATCCGATGACAGTGCTCTGGTGGCAATTCGCCCAGTCGCTTACGGAAAAGCCCGTGAAGGGAATGCTCACAGGCCCAGTCACCATTCTCAACTGGTCTTTTGTTCGCGACGACGTACCCCGCTCCGAAGCCTGCCGCCAGATCGCGCTCGCCATCCGCGACGAAGTGAGGGATCTCGAAAGGTCGGGCGCAAGGATGGTGCAGATCGATGAGGCCGCGTTTCGCGAAGGATTGCCACTGCGCCAGTCTGACTGGAAAGTCTATCTCGACTGGGCTGTCGAATGCTTCCGGATCGCTTCAACGGGTGTAAAGGACGCGACTCAAATCCATACCCACATGTGCTATTCGGAGTTCAACGAGATCATCGACGCGATCGCTGGAATGGATGCGGATGTCATTTCGATTGAGACGTCGCGCTCGAAGATGGAACTGCTGGACGCCTTCACGAGCTCCAAATATCCGAACGAGATCGGTCCCGGCGTCTATGACATTCACTCACCACGCGTCCCGGAAGTCGGCGAGATTTCGGACTTAGTCATGCTTGCCCGGGAGCGACTGTCCGACGGCCAACTGTGGATAAACCCGGACTGTGGCCTCAAAACACGCAAATGGGAGGAGGTCCGCCCTGCCCTCATTAACATGGTCGCGGCAGCACGCGCGCTCCGGCAGAAAGTGCAGGCGTGAGGCTTCTCTTCCTCACCGTGTGGGGAGTTGCCGGCTGGCGGATGTCGGCCGGGAATATGCCAAACCGATCACACTCTTGGAAATAAGCCACTCGGCGAAAATGTGCGATTTTCCTTCGGCACGTGTCCTCATCCCGCAGAAATATGAATGTGACACTACGCTATAGTATTGGTCCTTGGGAACATACAGGCCCCGCGCCTCGAACAAATCGTACACACGTCGTTTCTCAAAGTAGACTGCTTGGCACGTTCGCTCAGGCGGCGACAATATATGGTGCTGCGCGTCTGTCCGCTTCCCCAGTTGATTCGCGCAGACGACGGGCGAGGTGGCAGGTTTCGGGTATTGCTAGCGTGTCCGGCCAATTCGGAGATGGACGTGGCAATTCGTGTGGCCCAAGTAGAAGCCGCAATCATTTTCGATTGCGATGTCCGCAGCCAGTTGGCCTTATTTTCCTGAGATCTGCGTTACAGGCCGGGGCGTTGTCGCCGTTTCGGAGGGTAAGATGGGATAGGCGACCTCGGGTGCCTCTCCGGTCAGCGAGTTGAGGAAGGCAACAAGCAGGTCAACTTCTTCGTCCGCCAGTACTACGCCAAGCTGGGTGGTCCCCATGATAGCGACGGCCTGTTTCAGATCCCAAACCTTGCCCGAATGAAAGTATGGCGCGGTGAGTGCAACGTTGCGCAGCGGCGCCACGCGGAAAACATAGTAGTCATCGGCTGCATTGGTGACCGCAAATCGGCCCTTGTCTTTTTCCGGCAGGACCTCGGCGCTGGGCTGTTCCACGAGGCCGAATGGGTAATAGGCTTGCCCACCAACGTTGATGCCGGCATGGCAGGACGAGCAGCCTTTGTCCATGAAAAGCGCCAGGCCCTGTTTCTGTTCGGAAGTCATGGCAAGCTCATCACCATTCAGGAAGCTGTCGAAGGGGGCCGGCGTGACCAGTGTCGCCTCGAAGGCTTCGATTGCCTTGGCGAAGTTGTCGAAGGTGACCCGATCCGCTTCAGCCGGAAAAGCTGCATCGAACCACTCGACATATTGCGGCATGGACTTGAGCGTGGCGATGACTTGGCCCGGTGTATTGGCCATTTCCATGCCGGCTTGGACCGGTCCCTTCGCCTGAGCCTTCAGGTCTGCGGCACGACCATCCCAGAACTGAGCGATGTTGAAGACAGCGTTCAGTACAGTCGGCGCGTTGCGCTGTCCCTTCTGCCAACCATGGCCGATCGAGGTTTCGTGATTGTCGTCGCCGCCGGTGGCCAGGTTGTGGCACGAGTTGCACGACAAGACGCCTGACGCCGAGACGCGTGGATCGAAGAACAGTGCCTTGCCGAGAGCGATCTTTTCCGAGGTGACCGGGTTGTTGGCGCCTGTCGGCGTGGTGGATGGCAAAGCGCTGAAGGTGGCCAATGCCGTATCTCTGAGGTCGGCGGGGATCGAATCCGCAGCAAAGGCGGTGGGTGCCAGCAAGGTGACAGCCATCGTTCTGAATAGGATTTTCATAAATGGTCTTCCTGCGTCGTGCACGCAGCCACTATGCGATCTGCGGATCATGAACGCCCTGAGCTAGATCAGCTGAGGGAGAGGGTCGGGGTCTGACACCTGTTTTCGCGGCTGAGCTGGGACCCTCTTGGAAGTGATCGCTGTTCTCGATTGGACTTCAGGGAGGAGGAGTATCCCTGCTCGGCAACCGGTTGGATGTAGCAAAGCACGCACTGAGTGCGCTTCGAAGATTCGGTCACTGCGATCTTCCAGCCATCGTTTAGAAAGTCGATAGCATCTGCAAGACTTGGCAATCTCTTGCACCATGTGCGCTGCACGCCTTGCGAAAAGTGAGCTTCTGAAACCTCAGGGTACATTCGTTCCTCCTGACCTGTTGATTGCGTGAATCGGCCTTATCGACACCCGCAGACTGCACATTGTGATGTCACCAGCGATGGCGGTCTCAATACCTAAGCAGCGACGGTCTATGCGACAGTATGGATGTCCGGTCGGAATAGCCGGTTCGCCTTATCGACGTCACACCGGCATATAGCTCCGCTTCTACGAACATCCCATCACGCGAGGAAAGACATGGCCAACACGCGCAGTATCGCCAATCTAGCCCTTGTGTCGGCGCGGCGCTTGAGCAGGTCCACCGGCTGTAAGTGCCTCACACCTTGATCCACAGATCCTAGGCGATGACCACGTTGTCATCATAATTTGACGGGCGCGGGGCATTGGCCCATAAGCGAGCCACCGCAATCTGTGCGGTTGCCAATGCGAAATGAAGTGAATTGGAATGAATCTCCGGTTTGCGAAACACGCACGTCCGACGCAGCTTGCGTTGACAGAGGCGGTTTTACGCGCAATAGCACTTCCGCCGGCCTATTTTTGTGGAGTTCAATTGTGGTTCGGCCAAGGGCGCTGGGCGCCGGACGGGCCCCGTGTAAACCTCATTAAAGAGAGAGAGACCCTGCATGGAAGAATTCTTACCGCGCATCGCCACTGGTGCGGGCATCGGCCCGGCTGTCGCAGAGAAGGCCGTTGGGTTAATGCTGGGTTTCCTGCAAAGCCACGCGGCCGACGGTCCCGTTGCGCGCATGATCGAGGCCATTCCGGGAGCTTCAGAATTAGTCGCGAAGTATCATGGAGACGACCCAGAGGGTGGCGGCCTTATGGGGCTCGGCCAGCAATTGATGAGTGAGGGTCTGAGCATGGCAAAGATCGCCGGCCTCGCCAACGAGACGATCGCCTGCGCGAAGGAACATGCCGGCGACGAACTCGTGGACGAGGTCCTCAATTCCGTTCCTGGCCTTCCCCAGTTCGTCTGATCAGCGGTAGCCGGGGGCGCATGACCTCGTGCGCCCGTGCCGGCCGTCTGCGCAGCAGACATTCTCCGCCGAGCGTTCCGTACCGATCTCGCCAGACCACCAACCGCCGGGCACGCGAAGCGAGCGTTGGAGTACTTCATTCGTCCATTGCAAAATCGACTTCAGGCGAATCGATGTGTATAATTTCCGGCGGTAAGGGTTTATCCTCAACGCTTTCGATGAAGCCCGCGAGATAAGCAAACGTATTGTATTTCTCGAGGACCAACCGCTTCGCCTCTCTTATTGCGTCGCGACGTTCCTTCCAGAGGTCCGAGTCGATGATTTCTTGAATTTTTGGGATTACGTTCTTGTCCTCTGGGTCAATCAGAACCATAGAGTCCGAAGGGAAGAACCTCCTGATTGCCGGGCTGCCGTAATAGATCGGCATTGTTTCAGCAACGAAGCAGTCCATAAGCTTCTCTGTAAAATAGTAATCAGCACGAGTATTCTCGAACGCTATACTGTAACGGTAGGGTGCGAGTGCGTTCCATTTATCTCCAATCAGCCGAAAACCTCGGCCGAACAGGTCAAAATCGACCTCCTTTCTCAGCCGCTCCAGAAACGCCAGCCGATATCGATGTCCTTTAAGCAGGGCGATGTCACTGGTAATCCATGAGAGCCGAAGCGGCTTATCCACGACTTCGCTGACCAGAAGTTGGTCATATGTCTTGTTTACAGACCAAGACCGAGTGATAGGTGGAGACAAAACGAATCGGCGCGCTGCATTCTGCCGAGCAGCCAGCTCTGCGTCACACGTCAGGACGATAGTATTTTTCCCCTGCCCTTCATGAAACGCGCGATGAGCTTTCGTCGGCGGTTCGCCGATTGCAAAAATTGTCCTGTTTGGGCTCGCCTCGATATCAACAGGGAGCCCAAAAAGAGAAGCAGAGTTAAAGACGATATGCCAATCGGGCACGAAGGATGTCGTGCGAACAAAAGCGACATTGTTCCAGATTCCACTGCCCTTTGGAGTGAGATGGTGGATTGCATCATCCAAAACGCCCCAAGAATCTAGACATGTAGCAACAATGGGCGCCGGGCGTTCCGTCAACAATTTGGCCGACAAAGCAGTTCCACTCCCTCACTCGTGAAGGTACTCAATGGCCATTCCGGATTGCGGTAACGTTGGGCAGCATAAACCTTCCGGGACCCGCTGTCGAGGCAATTGTCGCTTTGCACTTGACCAGGTTCTTCCTCGCGTTGTGCGGTGATCAGGCCGGCTGAGTGGCAGCATGCGTGCCCTAAGGAGTTCGCAGCCCGCTCTGCCTAAATCGTACGTTTAATCGTCTTCAGGCGGTTGATCAGCCCTTTCGCCTGGCCCTTGCTCCACGGTAGTTCAATGGCATCGCGAACGGCGTCAACGTCACGGCGTAGGACCAGACCGAAACGCGTGATGGCGACGAGCCCGGAGTTGACGCCACGTCGATCGAAGTGTCGAGCTTGCCGAATTCACAGGCCCCGCAAAATGCCGCGGAAGCGCATGGCAAGCCTGCGCATAGTGGCAAACTCATGTGATCCCTGCTTCAGGACGTCGACTTTGTGGCCTTGTTGATCGTCAGCACATCCCGAGTTTCGTGCAGAGGGCCGGGGCGACTACCGGCGAGATCACACGGCCGGTCGCGGGATTCCGTATGGGACAGCGTCGCTGGCTGGTTGACGCGTATGATTGAAGCAGGCGACGCACTGTCCTTGCCCGGCCTCTCGGCACGGCGCCAGCTTGCGAGAAGCCGCTCCAGATTCGAGAAGCTGCCCGTGTCGCCGCGCTGTTCGATTCGTGGAACAGGTGTCGTCCGCAAGGATTGCCGTCTCTCGAGGACCGGCTAAGAAACGCCTCGAAATACATTGATGTCCTTGGTTACCAGCGGCGGTTCCCAGCCCCTTGGAAGAGCGGCTCACCGGGCGATGAACTTACATTTGGCCATTGCCAATGAACGTCCATCGTCCTGACGCCCACCAGCAAGCAATCACGATCCCTCGATTTCACAGTCCAAAGAAGTAAAGCGGGACACAAATAGCGCGCTTAGCCTCGACTACTAGCAACTTCGGCGCAAAGTTACAGCCGGGACGCGCCACGCACCACGGCAGGGTCGCCAACAACGAGTGGCTCAGCGGTCACGACGGGAAATATGGCGCATCGATGTCGCTTCTGGATGAGCATTGGCAATAACGCTGTCGAGACATTGTTGCTTTCAGCGGCAACCGGCCCTATGAAGCGACGCTTCGCTGACTATGTTTCACCGCCTGGAGAGTTTCATGACAGAAGAAGCCGGAAAAAACGTCGACACCCTCATTGAGCTTGCCGCCGATGTCGTGTCGGCCTATGTCTCCAACAATCCGATCCCGGTGGGGGATCTCCCTGCCCTCATCGGCCAAGTGCATACGGCTCTGAGAGCGACGGCCGGAGGTGTCTCTGCGCAAGAGCCGGTTGCCCTTACGCCTGCAGTCCCGATCAGGAAATCGGTGACACCGGACTACATCATCTCCCTTGAGGACGGGAAGAAATTCAAATCGCTAAAGCGCCATCTGTCGACCCACTATGGGCTGACGCCGGATGGATATCGGGCCAAATGGGGCCTGCCGGCGGATTATCCCATGGTCGCGCCGAACTACGCCGCGGCGCGCTCGACATTGGCCAAGACGATGGGGCTCGGCCGCAAACCGAAGGCGCCGGAAGCGCCGGAGCCTGCGCCGACGAAGCGAACCCGCAAGAAGGTCGCGGCTTGATTTCGGCAATCGAGATTCGTTCTGGAGCGTTGCAGCCATCGGCTTAATCTGCGCGTCATATAAAAAGGCGGGGCCAACCCCGCCTTCCTTTCAAACAACTTTGTTTCATGAGGAATTCGCGACGCCTGCAGCAATCTGCTGCCCTCAGTTTTTGCTCGGTCCCATCGAGCGGCCGTGAGGACCTACGTGCCTACTCTTGCCAGGACGCAGGAGAAAATTTCAACCAGCTTTGCTGAGGCTGCCAGCGGAGGACTTGCCAGTGCGGCGATCCTGCTCGATCTCATAGTTGATCTTCTGGCCGTCAGCGAGGGTCGAGAGGCCCGCGCGTTCGACAGCGGAAATGTGGACGAAAACATCCGGACCGCCATTGTCGGGCTGGATAAATCCAAACCCCTTGGTGCTGTTGAACCACTTTACCGTTCCAGTCGGCATATACTTGTTCCTTCTCTTACAATGCAACGTGGGCAGGCCATTAGGCCTGTCCGAGTCATAGCCGAGAGTTGGGCGCAGCAAAAAGCGAAAAATTGTTAAGCCCCGATCAGCTGGCGCATTGTCAGCGTAGCCGCCAGCAAGCACTGTCCTACACTACCGCTCGAGCGTGGCCGGAAGCGCCCAATTTCTTCCAACGCTCCTCAGCGCCACGTCGATGGCTCGTGTTTGGAGGCACGGGACGTAAGGCCGACCGCTGCTCGTGCCGCAGGTCAAAGGCCGGGTAGTTCACGGAACTGCCTTCGAGCATAACGGCTTGGCAAGCGCATGAAGGAGTTTCGATTTGGATTGTTTCAAGAGGGTCGAGGGGTTGATCGATGCGACCAGCGTGGAAGCGATCGATAGCGCGCGCGTTTTGCTGGACCAGTTCAAGGGCAAGTCAGAAACAATCGCCCAACCTCATCCTCAACGAGGATGTTATCAAGACCGAGCGAAATGTGATCCTGGAGGAGCGCCGTTGGCGCAGAGAGACGAACCCGCAGGTCTGCTGGACGAGGAGGTCAACACGACATTGCGGCCGAATCAGCCCTACCGCGTTCCGGTCAAACGGCTGGATGCAGGAGATGGAAAAGCTGAACGGCACCGAAGCATTCACGATCTACAACAAATATTGACGACCGAACGACGCGATGGCCGGCACGTAGAAGCAGGCGCTGGCAGCGAAGACCTTTGGCAGGGTTGTGCGCGGGCCGGACCTGCCCGCGCGCAACCGCCGGTCGAGCCCGGCTAGTAGAACCGCGACTCATCTTCTAGCGAATTCAGGTATTCTCCCTTTCCAGTTGGGAACCGTGGTCTGCTGGCTGTCTGGCCGAGGTCCTATGAGGAGCTTGGACGTCCGGACTACACACCCAACCTGCTATATACGCCTTGAGGAGGAAACCGATTGCCCCTGTGTGG
Organism: Mesorhizobium sp. LNHC209A00; assembly: GCF_000502915.1. Lineage (NCBI taxonomy): Bacteria > Pseudomonadati > Pseudomonadota > Alphaproteobacteria > Hyphomicrobiales > Phyllobacteriaceae > Mesorhizobium > Mesorhizobium sp. LNHC209A00. Next base: position 1,002 of record NZ_AYWT01000033.1, on the reverse strand, counting down.
AGTGGGCCCTGCGGGCCGGACAGAGTCAGGCCGCTGATTTGACCGTTTGCCGGGCTTTCAGAGGATGAAGGCCCATGGCAAAGCACCGAACCCACAGCGTCGATTTCAAGCGGCAGGTTTCGCAGGAGTATTTCGGCGGCGAGACCCTGCATGCCCTCTCGAAGCGCCACGACATCTCACGCAATCTGATCCGGATATGGGTCGAGAAGTTTCAGGCGGGCGCTCTCGATGAGGATGCCGCAACGGCTGACCTTCTCCAGGCTTATGAGGCGCGCATTGCCGCGCTCGAACGGCTCGTCGGCAAACAGGCACTGGAACTGGAGTTTCTAAAGGGGGCTCTGCATGCAGGACCGCGGCAGAGAAACGGGCCTACATCCGCGACCACCGGTCCCATGGTCTCTCCGTCGCCGAAGGATGCCGCCTGATGGGCCTCTCGCGTTCGACCTACTACGACCGTCCGGAGAAGACGGCCGACGACACCGCGATCGTCGAAGCGATCGCAGCGATCTGTAACGAGTTCGAGCACTATGGCTGGCGCCGTGTCCGAGCCGGTCTTCGGCAAAAAGGCATGATCGTCAATCACAAGAAGATCCGCCGCCTGATGCGCGAGCATGACCTTCAGCCGAGAATGCGCCAGCGCTACACGGTGACCACGGATAGCGATCACAATCAGCCGATCTTCCCGAACCTCGCCCGGGACATCATCTGCGATGGGCCAAACCAACTCTGGGTGGCCGACATCACATACGTCACCGTCGTCGGCGGCTTTGCCTATGTTGCCGTTGTCCTGGATGCCTGGTCGCGGCGGGTTGTCGGATACGCCATCAGCCGCTCGATCGACGCACGGCTCACGCTGGCGGCTTTGACCGCCGCAGTCGAAGGACGCAAACCGCCATCCGGCTGCGTGCATCATTCTGATCGCGGGTCAAAAGGCGGATTCAAACGGTCGTCGCAACACTCTGACATTGGAGGTTGCGATGACTATTCAAAAGCGGCGATCAC
>NZ_AYWT01000032.1:0-25713 GCF_000502915.1 Mesorhizobium sp. LNHC209A00 | reverse complement strand
GCACTCGGCCTCTCCGGCTTCCTTTGGGCGTTGAGAAGCGGCCAGTACGAGGATCTCGATGGCGCGGCGGAGCGCATTCTCGTCGACAGCGACGAAGGCGCGGAGAATGCCACTCGTTCCAAGTGACTCAGATCAAAGCGCCGCGGGTCGGGATGTCCTATCGTCGTCTGACGAAAGATCAGGAGGGTGAGGATGCAAGCCGAATCCATAATGACAAAGCCAGTCATCACGACGGATGCGAACGCGACGATCGCCGAAGGGGTCGAGCTCATGCTTTCAAACAAAATCAGCTGCCTGCCGGTAACGAACAGCGACGGCACCCTGGTTGGCATTGTAAGCAAAAGCGACTTCTTGCGTCGAGAGGAACTTGGCACCCAGCGTGTGCGTCCGCGCTGGCTGGAGTTTGATCTTGGCCCGGGTACAACCGCCAATGACTATATGCGATCGAACGGACGGATCATCCATGAGGTGATGACCCCACACGTCATCTCGGCGCCTCCTGGCGCCGCGATTACAGATATTGTCGACTTGATGATGCAGCATCGCATCAACAATGTCCCGATTGTCGATCGGGAAAGGGTCGTCGGCATCATCACGCGAACTGATTTGCTGCTTGTCCTGATCCGCGCCATANGATTGTCGATCGGGAAAGGGTCGTCGGCATCATCACGCGAACTGATTTGCTGCTTGTCCTGATCCGCGCCATACCAAAACAGGGCACCCCGCCACCCGATGACGACCTGATCCGCAAGGCTATCCTTGCCGAGCTGCAGCCACAAACCTGGAGCGGTGGTGACTTGATCGATGTGAGGGTCAGCAACGGCTTTGTCGAACTGAGAGGGGCAATTGTCGATGAGCGTCAACGGAAGGCAGCGATCGTTGCGGCTGAGAAGGTTGCCGGCGTCGGGCAAGTCAAGGACGGCCTCTTCNGAGCGTCAACGGAAGGCAGCGATCGTTGCGGCTGAGAAGGTTGCCGGCGTCGGGCAAGTCAAGGACGGCCTCTTCCTCAATACGGATCCGTTCTCTGTGATGGTTTCGTAGCGGTGAAAACGCGCCAGGCAGAGTCCCATCGGGGTTCTGCTCCCTTCCCACATCCCTTGGACATGAGGTCGTCTGCGAGTTCCATAGCGCCGTCATGGTTGGCGAGCACGCTGTCGGCAACGACGACGCCCGTCCTGACGGAAATGCGATGGCCGTTGCCCTTTTTCTTGGTAGGCTTGGCCACCGAGCGAATTCTGATCTTCTGTAAAGACAATGCGGGCACTGATCTTCAGGAGCCAATGACTGCGGACGCTTGCAGAAAGCCGCTGCTGCATCTCAAAACTTTGGCGCACAAGATTGCCGCAGTCCGAGGGCCGTTGTTGTTCCGATTAATACTAACCAATTTGCGCCAGCGCAAAGAGACGCTGCGTCAGGTCAGATACCTTGTGCTCATCCGCAACGGTAGAGACAGGAGATTGACATGATCACGCGACGCGAAACCCTTTTCGGAGCGGTGATTGGTGCCGCCGCCGTGGCCGCGCTGCCCGCATTTCCGGCAACGGTGACGAAGGCCGACATTCGCGGGCTGCCCCGCGAAAAGATCAAGCTCGTCTCGCCACCGTTCGTGCATCCGCACGACCAGGTGGCCAAGGGCGGACCGAAGATCGTCGAATTCACCATTACGATCGAGGAAAAACCGATGGTCATCGACGCCGACGGGACGCAGCTCAATGCAATGACTTACAACGGCTCGATCCCGGGCCCGCTGATGGTCGTGCACCAGGACGATTATGTCGAACTGACGCTCATCAATCCTGATACCAACTCCCTTGCCCACAACATCGACTTCCATGCCGCGACCGGTGCGCTCGGCGGCGGCGCCCTCACCTTGATCAATCCCGGCGAACAGGTGACGCTGCGCTTCAAGGCCACCCGAACGGGAACGTTCGTCTATCACTGTGCCCCCGGCGGACCGATGATCCCGTGGCATGTCGTCTCCGGCATGAACGGCGCCATCATGGTGCTGCCGCGCAACGGGCTCAGGAACGACAAGGGTGGACCGGTCAAGTACGACAAGATCTTCTACATCGGCGAGAGCGACTTCTACATCCCGCGCGACGAGAAGGGCAATTTCAAGAGCTACGAATCGGCGGGCGACGGTTACGATGACATCGTCAAGGTCATGCGCGGGCTGATCCCGACGCACGTCGTGTTCAACGGCAAGGTCGGTTCGCTGACGGGCGACAACGCCATGAAGGCGAAGGTCGGCGAGACCGTGCTGATCGTGCATTCGCAGGCCAACCGCGATACGCGGCCGCATCTGATCGGCGGGCACGGCGACTTTGTCTGGGAACAGGGCAAATTCGCCAATCCCCCGGCCAAGGATCTGGAAACCTGGTTCATCCGCGGTGGTTCTGCGGGCTCGGCGCTCTACACGTTCCTGCAGCCGGGTGTCTACGCCTACGTCAATCACAATCTGATCGAGGCCGTGGAACTCGGGGCGACCGCGCACTTCATGGTCGAGGGCGAGTGGAATGATGATTTGATGACGCAGGTCGAGGCGCCGAAACCCATCGCCACCAACTGACGGCACTCCAATTTACCCGGACAGCGACGCTGTCCGGGGTATGGACAAAAGCCATGTCTCCTTACATCCTGAAGGTTGCCTCAGTTAGCCTGGCCGCCGCTGCTATCCAGGTAGGGCTCTCGGTACCGGCGGTCTTCGGGGATCGACAGCCCCACCCCACCGCTATGACGGTTGTCTTGCTTTCCGGTTCGATCACCTACCCGACGCCGGGCGAGTTCCTCAAGGATGGACGCCCGCAAGCCAATCCCCGCCTCAAGCGACAATTCAACACCCCTCTTGAAATCATGACCTATCAAGTTGGCGCGGCCGACTATGCGGCCTGTGTCGCGGCTGGCAGCTGCCCACCGCCACAGGAAATGCGCACGATCCCAGTCAGCGCGCCTGTGACCGGTGTGAGCTATCTCGATGCCAATGCCTACGCCCGGTGGTATTCGGACGTGACCGGCGACCAATGGCGGCTGCCATCCGACGAAGAATGGGCGTTTGCCGCGGCGGAGCGGTTCGCCGGCGAATTCGAGGGCGTCGAAAACGACGCTAGCAACCCCGCCAGGCGTTGGCTCACCAGCTACAAGGCCGAGGTGGACCTCAATCGCAAACCGGACCCGTTGCCCAGGAGCCGTGGCTCTTTTGGCATGAATTCCCTGGGCCTCGCCGATTTTTCCGGCAACGTCTGGGAGTGGACCTCGACCTGCTATGTCCGCACCACGTTGGCTGCCGATGGAAGCGGTGTTGCAAGTTCGGTCGACAATTGCGGCGTCCACGTCCTTGAGGGACTTCACCGAGCCTACATGTCGAACTTCGTCGGCGACGGAAAGAGCGGCGGCTGTGCCGTTGGCACGCCTCCGGACAATCTGGGATTCAGGCTGGTCCTCGACCATCGAGGATGGGTGAACCGTATCCTCGGCCATCTCGGCATTGCCTGACAATCTGAAGCGGCTGCTCCATTCGCGTTCCGACGGTGGCCTGCTCTCCCCGCCGGCTCACCGCGCCTTTGGCGTCATCAATGCATTGCCGTAGACCAGAATGAAGCCGGAAAATGCCGCCACCCAGCCCGCACCGGCAATGTCGATCACCGCGCCAGAGGGGACGAAGGCGGCCAGGATTCTCAATGATCCAGCGAGAAGGACGGCCACGAAGATGGACGAGGCGCCTGTTCCAGCCTTGAGCGCTCGCCCGGTGTGCCCGAGCGTTGCGCGGGTCATCACGGCAAGCGTCATCGCGCCGACCGCACCCGTTCCGAGTGCGTGAAGTCCCGCCGCCGCCGGCACGGCATCGGGGAAGAAAATCGACGCCGAGACAAGGGCGAGACCGACCGGAACAAAGGCATATGCAAGATGGAGGATGAGCACGAGCGGATCCCGCAATGTGCGCTCGCCAGCCCAGCGCGACAGACGCCAAGCCTGGCAGAGTGCGGCGACGGCCATAAGCATTCCTGAGACACTGTTATCGGGGGCGAAAGACCATGCTCCCAGCGCGACGGCTGAGATGGCTAGTGATGCAATGTCAAAACGGTCGAACGGCGCAGGCAGCCTGCCAGGATTTTCGCGGACGAGCCAGTTGCGCGTGAAGCTCGGAATGATGCGCCCACCGATCAGCGAGATGAGCATGATCGCCGCAGCCATACCGAGCCTGCGGCTGATGTCGGATGTGCCTTGAAGGTGCGCCTCGATGTGGAACGCGCCATTGGCGCCAGCAAGGACGGCAAGCGGCAGCAGCACCTTGAGATTGCGCCAGTTGCGTCCGGCGACGATCTCGCGTGCCGCCGCCGCAGCGACCGCAATCAGAAAAGCGCCATCGATCACGGCGGCGGCTTGCCAGCCGATATCCGCCGAGAAGAAGACAGCGGCGCGGCCGGCAAGCCACAGGACAACCAGCGTCAGCAACGGCGGTCCCCGCACGGGCAGCCGGCCCGTCCAGTTCGGGATGGCGGTCAGCAGGAACCCGGTAACGATCGCCGGCAGATAGCCGAACAGCATCTCGTGGATATGCCAGTCGACCGGGACAAACGCACTGTGGGCAACAAGCTCGCCTGCGTACATCGGTAGCCAGAGCAGAATGGAGAGCGCGGCATACAGCGACCCGAGGAGGAAGAAGGGCCTGAATCCAAAGGAGAGAACCGCAGGGCCGGAATAGCTCCGCAGGCGTGAAACTGCCATGACTGCATCCTCAGATGAAAAGGGCGGGATGAACCGCCGCCCTCGGTCCGTCCGGCCCGTACCCCGCCCCCTTACGGCAGGCAGACTGTATGGTGGTCAGTTGGCCGGAATCTGGGTGAACAGGTCAGCGAACACCGTTTTTGCCTTGCCAGGATGCTTGACTGCCTTGGCGGCATCGAGATTGGCCGGCTTGCCGACAACGATCAGCGCGACCATCCCCATGCCATAGTGGGGCGCGCATTTGACGCCGTAAACGCCCTCCTTCGTCAGCGTAACGGTGATTTCCTCGCTGGGCTTGCCCTTGAAAGGCTCAGCGCCATCCGGAAGCATGCCCTTGATCGACTCGGCGTCGTGGGTCTTGTCGGTCGGAACGAACTTGACGGTGTCGCCAGGTGCGGCCTTGACGAAGGCCGGCTGGAAAACCATGGCGCCCTTTTCGCCCTTGTTGAGCATTTGCACCACGTGCTCTTCCGCACTTGCACCGCCGGCGAGCGCGAGGAGGGAGATTGCGGCGGCGAGGATGGAGAGTTTCATCGATTTGTCCTTTGTTTCGTCTTCGCGGCGTTGCGCCGTTCCATGCCATTTAGCCTGATGCGGCAGAGGACAATTTGCGCTGGCGCAAACTCGGGATAAGAAAGGGTTGCCGCACGATTGATGCGGAAAGGCCGTGAGGAAATTCGCTTGGTTGCGCTAGACCGATCGCTGATATCACGGCTGGCCCTTTTCCAAGGGATGGCGCCCGAAGAGCAAAGCGAGCTTCTCAGAGGCGCTCGATCGTCACGCTATGCCAAGGACTCAACGATCTTCGAGCAGGAAGCCGAGGCCCATTCCTTCTTCGTGCTGATCGCCGGGCACATTCGGGTGGTCCGCACCACGCCTGACGGACAGCAGGTCATCGCGAGATACATCAGCGAAGGCGAGATCTTTGGCGTCGCCGCAGCGCTGGGCCGGACGACCTACCCCGCCACCGCTGTCGCGGCGGTGGATTGCGTGGTGCTGGCCTGGGCCAATTCTCTATGGGCGGAATTGGCGCGCCGGTTCCCGGTGTTTGGGGCAACCACATACAAGACGGTTGGAACCAGGCTGCAGGAGACCCAGACGCGGGTAGTCGAGATGTCCACGGAACAGGTGGAGCAGCGGGTTGCGCATGCGCTGTTGCGGCTGGCGAACCAGACCGGCCGTAAGACCGACAGCGGCATCGAAATCGATTTTCCGATCTCGAGGCAGGACATCGCCGAGATGACGGGTACGACGCTGCACACGGTCAGCCGGCTGCTGAGCAAGTGGGAAGACAACGGAATAATCCTCAGCGGGCGCCAGAAAGTCACGGTCAAGGATGCACATCGTCTTGTGGTTCTGGCCGAGAACCGGGACAAGGGTTGACCGTCACCATTCTCCTCGAACAGTCGCTTCGAGTTTGACGAGAAAGTCGTCCTCATCGATCTGATGTTCCCGGCACGCCTCAGTCACTGTGTGGAATGTGCCGATCGGACAGCCGACGCAGAGCATGTTGTGTCTCAACATCACCGCCACCGTTGCCGGCCATTTCCTCATGATTTCGTCGACGACCATGTCGGGGTTGATCGAACTGCGCTGTTTCACGATGAAGTCTCCGCGATTTGCGAAGCGTCTTCATAAATGCGGCTCTGGCTTCCGTCGTTGCGCTTTCGCAACTTCGTAGCGCTGACACCTGAAGGGCCGGATTCTCTTGCGCAAGAAATGGCGCTCGTTGCATCTACCGAGATCGAAGCCGGACCAGATCAGATGGCGGTACCAACCACGGCGCCAATGCCGGCCGTCAGCGCCATTGCCAGGGCACCCCAGAATGTGACGCGAAGGGTTGCCCTCATCACATTGGCGCCGCCGGCTTTCGCGCCGATGGCACCCAGCACAGCCAGGAATAGGAGCGAGGCAACAGACACGGTTGCTGCAAGCCAGGCTGAAGGTGAAACAAGCACCATCGCCAATGGCATGGCCGCGCCAACCGAAAATGCAGCCGCCGAGGCCAGCGCCGCCTGGATCGGTCTCGCCGTCGTCACCTCCGAAATACCGAGTTCGTCGCGTGCATGAGCGCCGAGCGCGTCCTTGGCCATCAACTGGTCGGCGACCTGCAATGCCAGCGTTGGCTCCACGCCCCGCTTGACATAGATGTCGGCAAGTTCCAGTCGCTCGAAGTCTGGTTGCGTGGCCAACTCTCCTTTCTCGCGGGCAAGGTCGGCTCGTTCGGTGTCGGACTGCGAACTGACCGAGACATACTCGCCGGCCGCCATAGACATCGCGCCAGCTACCAAACCCGCTATGCCGGCCACCAGACATTGGAGGCCGCGGCATTGGCTGCAGCCACGCCAACGATCAGGCTGGCCGTCGACACAATGCCGTCATTGGCGCCAAGCACTGCGGCCCGCAGCCAGCCTATGCGCGAGACGAGATGGTTTTCCGCATGCAGGCGGCTCATGATGTCACCGCGCACGCCGGGCGGCCGGCCGCAGCATCCTGATGAGCACGCCGGATTTTACATAAAAATGTTGCCATAGAGCGGCCGCCGCATGGAGGGAGACGATAACGATGATAACTGGCTTGGCGAGTTCATGGATGTCGCCCATAGCAGCAAGTTGGAAGTACCATGCCAAAGCTCCGGTTATCGGCATGCCGAAAATGAACACGTAAAGCATGAAGTGGGTTGCCGTCGCGATCCGCTGCAAAGCGACGCTTTCTTCTGCCGGGGCAACGGGGACGCCACGCTGCAAGCGGACGGCAAGGCGCCAGACCGCCAGCACCAGGACGGTCAAGCCGACATAGACGTGAATGGTGGCGTTGAAGATGTCGCCAGCCGCCGGTTCGATGCCGCGCGAGAATGCCCGATAAGCTGGCTTAATGTCCTCTCCCAACAAAAGCTGCAGGATGATCAGCGCCGCGATCGCCCAATGCAACACAATCTGCGTTGCCGTATATCCGGTCGGCTCCTTGGCAACGGTCATAGGCAACAATCTCCCTTAAGAGGACCGTCCTACCTTGCGGCTTAGGCGACAGTCTTGATTTAGGACAAATCAACTTCCTGTCTCCCATTGCCCTTTCAGGGGCCCTCGCAGCTTTAACGCGGCTGACAGCCCGTTGTCAGCTTGGTCGTGGGATATTGCATCCGAGCGGACCAGAAGGATCGCCCCGCAAGATTGAACGTGGAAACACAATGCCGATGAAACAGATTGCCTTGTCACTTTTCGTGATCGCCGCCTCCGGAGCTTATATATGGGATCAGGCCGGCAAGGATCCGGCAAACGATATGCTTGGCGAAGCGCTGCCGGCCAACGCAGCCCAAGCGCCTTCCGTGCAGCCAAAAGAGTCGTCATCCGCTGCGACTTTGCCGGGGCTTCGGACCTTGCCGGCACCCCTCAATCCCCGGTTCAGCACAAGGTCCCCGATTTCTCGCGAAACGACGCCAGGGATAGCAAAGCGCGCTGAACGGCCAATTGATCCAGTCAGGCAGACTGTGGTTCCGGTGGCACCACAACCATCGCCAACGCCACCGGCTCAGCCAGTGGCTCCGGCTGTCTCCGATCCTGCGGCGTCAGCACCTGCATTCGCCGTAACTCCTGCCGTCTACATGCCAGTTCCGCAGCCGAGGCCGGCATATCGGGATGCGCCAGCACGTGTCGTGCGGGTGGGCATGAAGCTGGCCGCAAAGAGCTATGCCGACGGCGTCTACACCGGCCCGCCCGCTGATGCCTACTACGGCATCATCCAGATTCAGGCCCTCGTACAGGGCGGGCAGCTTACGGCGCTGAAAGTATTGAAATATCCCTCCGATCGCCGCACCTCCATCAACATCAACAGGCAGGCGTTGCCGATGCTGCGCGACGAGGCGATCAGCGCCCAAAGCGCCAATGTCGACATTATTTCGGGTGCGACGCTAACCAGCAGGGCCTTCATCCAGTCGCTGCGCGGCGCGCTGAAGAAAGCGTCGTCGTAGTAAAATGCGTGAAACGCGCATTCTGATGGGCATGCCCATTACGGTCGACGTCGGCGGTGCGCCGAACGGTGAACTGATCGACGCGGTATTCGGCTATTTCGAGCACATCGACCGGCGCTTCAGCACATACCGGGCCGACAGCGAGATCACGGCCATCAACCGCGGCGACGTGCCTGTCGTCGACTGGAGTGGCGAGATGATGGAAGTGCTCGCTCTCGCCAGACAGACGAAAGACGAGACGGATGGATACTTCGATATTCGTAAACCCGACGGGTCGCTCGATCCTTCCGGCATCGTCAAGGGCTGGGCAATTCGCAATGCGGCCGGGATCGTTCAACGGGCCGGCATCTGCGATTTCTTTATCGAGGCCGGCGGGGATATCCAGTCTTGCGGCAAGAATGCTTTGGGTCATGACTGGAGCATCGGCATCCGCAATCCCTTCAACCCGGACGAGATCCTAAAGATCGTCTATCCCCGCGGTCGTGGTGTCGCGACCTCCGGCACCTATGTCCGCGGTCAACACATCTACAATCCACATGGGATTGGCAGTCGGATCCAGGACATCGTCAGCCTGACCGTCATCGGCGCCGATGTGCTCGAAGCCGATCGTTTCGCTACCGCGGCGTTCGCCATGGGTCGGGACGGCATTCTCTTCATCGAGCAGGCGCCTGGCCTGGAGGGCTATCTCGTCGACGCCAATGGCCGCGCCACGCCGACAACCGGGTTCGGAGCCCTTTGCCTGCCATGATCAAGACCATCGACCGATTTCTCGATCACCTGACCATGTACAGGCTGGTCCTGTACTATCTGATGGCACTGGTCGGCGCAGCGTTCGTGCTCGGCTTCGTCAAGTTGGTGCCACATGATCCGATTGCGCTTGCCTTCACGACGGCGCTTGCGCTGGCCGCCTGCTGGATCACCAACAAGGTCTTTGCGCATGCCTTCGCAGTCCCGGCCAACAACGAGTCCGTCTACATCACCGCACTCATCCTGGCGCTTATCCTCGATCCGGTTGCGGTCACGGACATAAAGGGGATCGCGGCGGTGGCATTCGCGTCCGTCTGGGCGATTTCATCCAAGTTCATTTTCGCCATCGGCCGGAAGCACCTTTTCAACCCGGCTGCGCTGGGCGTGGCGCTGTCCGCGCTGCTGCTCGACCAACCAGCCACGTGGTGGGTGGGCGGCAATCTGCCATTGCTTCCGCTGGTGCTCATTGGCGGCATGCTTATTGTCCGGAAACTGCACCGGCTTGACCTTGTCTTGACCTTCGTTTTCGTGGCGCTAGCGACCATTCTGGCGACCACGGACCCGTCGCAGTACTGGACCGCGCTTGCAGAGACGCTGGGTTCGTCGCCGCTGCTGTTCTTTGCCTTCGTGATGCTGACCGAGCCGCTGACCGCGCCGACGATGCGTTGGCCGCGTATTGCCTTTGCCGCCATTGTCGGCTTTCTGTGCGCTCCCAACGTCCATATGGGGTCGTTCTATTTCACGCCGGAACTGGCGCTGCTTGCCGGCAACCTGTTTGCCTATGCGGCTGGCCCCAAGGGACGCTTCGTGCTGACGCTCGAACGCATCGAGCAATCGGCCGTCGACAGCTTTGACTTCGTCTTCCGGTCGCCCGAGAAGCTCGCCTTCGAGGCCGGCCAATATCTCGAATGGACGCTCGGCCTCGATCGTGCCGACAATCGCGGCAACCGCCGCTATTTCACAGTCGCCTCGGCGCCGACGGAGGAAACAGTTCGACTCGGCGTCAAGTTCTATCCGCAATCAAGTGCCTTCAAGCGCGAGCTGATGACCATGAAGCCGGGTAGCACGATCCATGCCGCGCAACTGGCCGGCAATTTCACGCTGCCCGCCCGGCGTGAAACCAAGATCGCGTTCCTGGCCGGAGGCATCGGCATCACGCCGTTCCGCTCGATGCTGCAATATCTCATCGACCGCAAGGAGCGGCGACCGATCGTCATCCTCTACGGAACCGAAGGGCAGCAAGACATCGCTTATCGCGACGTGCTTGGCGCGGCCAGGCAGGAACTTGGCATCAAGACGATCCACGCTGTCGCGCGCGGTGGCGAGCGCGGGCAACATCTCGGATACATAGACGAGCGCCTGATACGTCTGGCCATACCCGACTACCTCGAGCGCACCTTCTACATTTCCGGCCCGCAGGCGATGGTCAAGGCGCTGCGCCAGAAGCTGTTGGCCATGGGCGTTCGCCGCTCGAAGATAAAGGTCGACTATTTCCCGGGTTTTGCCTGAAGCACACTCATCTGTGTCGCGGCAAGGAAATGGTCACCACCAGACCCGGATCGGCGTTGGCCATGGCAAGGCGTCCACCATAGGCTTCGACGATGTCGGAAACGATGGCCAGGCCAAGACCGCTGCTGCCGCCCTTGCTGTCGAGCTGGACACCGCGCGAGAGCGCGGACTTCCGATCAGCATCCGGTATACCTGGGCCATCATCAGCAACACTGACGGTCACCTCGTCCCAGGCAGTGGAGGCACCGACACGAACTGACAATTTTGCATAGCGCGCGGCATTCTCGACCAGATTGCCGAGAACTTCCGACAAGTCGCCTTCGTCGATTGGCGCCGTCAGATCTTCCGCGACATCCAGCTTGAACGAAAGCTGCTTGCCGCTTGGTGTCCGTTTGACGACGGCAATGACGCCAGCCGCCACGTCCGACACAAGGCAGGATGCCTTGCCGGAAACGCCGGGTGCAAGGCGGGCGCGCGCGAGCTCCCGCTCGACATGGCGCCGGATCGCTCCGGCGCTTTTCTCGATCTCGTCAGCCAGATCCGTCTCACCTTTCTTGCGCAAGGCCCGGATGTCGGCCGACAGTACTTGCAGCGGTGTCTTGAGGCCATGCGCCAGATCGGTGGCGCGCGAGCGGGCTCGCGCAAGCGCCTTCTCCTGGGCATCGAGAAGACGATTGATTTCGTCCGCGAGCGGCTGGACCTCGCTTGGCGCCACCACATCGAGCCGTGCTGATCGCTGCGCAATCACGTTTCTGACCGCAACCCGCAAGGTCTCCAGAGGCGCAAGGCCGACGGTGATCTGGATGAAGAAGGCCGCCATGAGAGCAATGGCGAGCAAAACAAGGGCTGGCGCGAGATCGCGGACATACCCATCGATGGATTCCTTCACCGTTTGATGATCTTCCGCCACGACAGCGCGAAACGATCGGCCACTGGCGTCGATGATCGTGCGCTCGACGGCGATGGTGAGCTCCCCTTGTGGCCCCTTGAATTCCTTGATCTCCCTGAATTCGCCGTTGGTTGCGCGATCAGGCAAGGCAAGCGTCGCATCCCATAATGAACGCGAGCGGACAAGATTGCCGGAACCAGTGTCCTGCACCTGCCAGTAGTGGCCGGAAAAGGGAATGGAGAAACGTGGGTCGGCCAAGGTCGCCTGGACCGAAGGACGGCCATCGGCGGCAAAATTAGTCGCGCCGATGAGATCGTTCAGGTCGACTGTCAGCTCGCTGACAACGCGCCGCTCGACATTCAGTTCGAATAGATAGCGCAATCCAACGCCGGCGACGGCAAGAGCAACCAGAATCGAGATCGTTGCCGCCAACCAGAGCCTGAACCGGATCGAGTTGCCCATCAGCGGGAATCGTCGGGCATCAGATACCCGAATCCGCGCCTCGTTTCGATGACGCCGCTCCCGAGCTTGCGACGCAGGCGCGCAACGATCACCTCGATCGTGTTCGGATCGCGGTCGTTGCCTGAATCGTACAAATGTTCGGCAAGTTCGGTCGGCGCCACCACCCGGCCGGCGTGGTGCATCAGAAACGCCAGGAGCCGGTATTCCAGTGGCGAAAGCGCAATGGGGATGCCGCGTAGCGAAATGCGCATCTGGCGTGTGTCCAAGAGCAGCGGCCCGGACCTCAACACGGGTGCCGCCTGGCCGGCCGAGCGACGCAGGATTGCCCGTAACCGGGCGAGCAGTTCTTCCATTTCGAAAGGCTTGGGAAGATAGTCGTCAGCACCGGAATTGATGCCGTCGACGCGTTCGGTCCACATGCCTCTTGCGGTCAGGATGAGAACCGGAAACCTGCGCTCGTTGGCCCGCCAACGTTTCAAGACCGTAAGACCATCGAGCTTGGGCAATCCGAGATCCAGAATCGCGGCGTCATAGTTCTCGACATCGCCTGCGAACCAGGCAGCTTCACCATCCTTTACGATATCGACCGCCATTCCGGATGCCTTGAGGGCGGTCGCGATATCGGCAGCGATACGGGGCTCGTCTTCGGCCAGGAGGACCTTCATCAGTCACCCTCCCCATCGCGCATGATGACGCCGGCCCCGGCGTCGACGTCGACGGTCGTTCGCCGGCCATCGGCACCCACGACCTGAAAGCGGTAGACCCATCTGTCGGCCTTGCGGATGAGATCCACGCCAACAACATCGCCAGGAGCTTTGGCGCGGACAACGTCCAGTATATTGGCAAGGCCCTTGATTTCGCCGCGTTCGTATAAATCCCGCGCCCGGTCATGGTCGCCGTCATCGTCCTCGTCGGCACGAGCAGCGATAGGCATGGCCAGGACAAGTCCCGCGAGACCCAGCACCGCCAAACGCTTCCATTGTCTTTTCATCGGCAAGGCATGTCGCACGTTGCAGCTTTCAATTTGCTGTCAGTTATCCTCAGCCCACAGCAAGCAAAGGGTCCATATCAGGGCATCATCGCGTCCAATCATGGCCGCGCTGAGAAGGATACGAGACCATGCGCAACTCCATGCTTGTCCTTGCAGCACTTGCAAGCCTCACGATCTTTGCCCTGCCGGCGGCCGCTGAATCGGACGAAGGATCATGTGGGGCGTCATCGTCTGTTGTCCCATCCGGTCCGATCGATCTGCAGGCCATCCCCATGCAGGACGCCTCCGCCCCGAAGGCCATCAAGGGTAGCGACGATGCGTGTGACGACCAGCAAGGCGATGAAGCCGACGACAACGACTAGGTCTTCCCTTCGCTGTGCATGGCCCACCACAGCACATGACGCTTGCCAATGTCGCGGGCCAGGGCTCGCTGCAAAGCCGGCAAATTATCAAAGTCTCTTGCCAATTTCTGGAGAGTTTTCGTGATTCCGATACAGCACATCCACCCCGTTCTTGTTCATTTTCCTATCGTTCTGATCTACACGCTTGCAGCTATCGACATCGTGGCGCTGGCAGGCGGCAGCGCCGTCACCAGGAAATCGGGCGCCGGCACGATCTCAACGTTTTTGGCCATGGCCGCCGGAGTCTTTGCAATTGGGACATGGTTCTTCGGCGGTCTTGCCCTGGATCACGCCGAAGCTGCCGGCTTCAGCAGCGATGTCGCGGAAATCCATGAAAGCCTGGGAGGTATCACTGCCTTTGCTTTTATGATCTGGGGACTTGTAAGGCTCGCACTTTGGGCCCGAAATCGCGAGTTTCGCGCTGTAACGATCGCCATCCCTTTGATCGAAATTTGCGGAGCAATGCTGGTCACGGCGACGGCCTACTATGGTGGACTGCTTGTCTACGAGCTTGGCGTGAATGTCGCCAAGACCGCGATCGCTGGTTGACCGGCAGGCGCCCGTCATTCGCGACCCACATTTGGACCATTTGCGTCGATGGCAAAATGATTCAGATCAAGGCGCTTCATGCATGGGAATTCTAAGAAGCCGGAGGTTTGGAAAACTCCGGAGAGCGAACATGCAAGCCGACGCCATAATGAGCAAGCCAGTCGTCTGCATAGACCCGTCAGCATCGATCGCCGAGGCTGCCGGGTTGATGCTTTCCAAAAAGGTCAGCGGCCTCCCCGTCATTCTCAACGATGGCAAGCTGTTGGGGATCGTCAGCGAGGGCGATTTCCTGCGACGCGGGGAACTGGGCACGCAGCGCAAGCGCTCGCGCTGGTTGGAGTTTCTCGTCAGCCCCGGAAAGGCCGCCGACGAATATGTCCGCGCCAATGGTCGACGGGTTGAGGAGGTGATGTCGCAAGATGTCGTCACGACATCCCCTGCAGCATCGCTCGCGAAAGTCGTCGAGCTCATGACGCGTCACCATGTCAAACGCATTCCGGTCGTCGAAGCTGGGAAAATCGTCGGCATCATCACCCACTCTGATCTTCTGCGGGCATTGCTCGGCGTTCTTCCCCATGGTGTCGCTACGGTCATTGATGACGAACAGATTCGCCACAACATCGCTACTGAGCTTGCGAGGCAGAGATGGGCCGGCAACGATTTGATCAATGTGATGGTGGACAAGGGTGTGGTAACACTGAGCGGCGCCATCTTCGACGAACGTGAGCGCCAGGCAGCGATAGTCGCTGCCGAAAACGTCCCCGGCGTCAATGCCGTCAAGGATAATCTCTTCTGCGCTGATCCCGTCTCGGTCGTCCTTGTTTCATAGCGGAGCAGACCATTGATCCGCAGCGAGGCACCATTGCCTCTCCGTGTTGCTAGTCCTCGCCCAAGGCTTCGCCGCGCTTAGGGCGCGACCAGGCTATCAACGGTCGAAGGAGCAACAGGGCAAAGCCAATACGCGCCGCGCCCGCAACTTCTTCTGCCAGTGCTTTGCCACCGCTGAAGCGCCGACCCAGCAAAAGCCACACCGATCCGGTGGCAGCTGTCATCACCAGTAGCGCAACCCAGAAGATTCCCACAGAGCGCGCGGCTCGATGTTCATCGGCACGATTATCTGAATAGTATCGCGCGACACGAAGGGACGCAGCGTAAATCCCGTATCCGCATGACCGCTTTCTCTCGCTTGACCTTCCCCGTCAGCAAAAGAGCGTTGGTTGGCCCTGGTGCGACAAAGAGCAGGAATGCCTCCAGAAAAAATAAAGTGTTCAACTGCCTGGTCCCGTGGATTGCAAACCTATCAACTGCAAAACGCGGTTTGCGTTGACTCTCGTCAAAACACGGGCAGAACGATATCGTCCAGGCTGAGTGCTCGAATGGCTAGCGTTGGCCGGCCGCATGCTGCAGTCGAGCGATCAGGTCGCTGTTGCGGCAATAGTCCGGCGGGTTATCGGCTTGCTGATGTTCGTCGAGCCAGACCGAGCATTCATCCTGATGCCCGCAGGAACGGCAGCGGTCCACCGCCCGGTTCGTGACTGCCGTATGGTCTGCCACGACCTTCAAATGTCTGTCGACGCCCAACTTCCGCATCATGCGGTCCATCAGGGCGGTTCTGGCATCAACTGAAATCAGGTAATCGAGAAAGGTCATGGTGATCACTCCTGCCTACTGGCCATCATTGGCATGTTGGCGGCGGGCGGCGTTGATCTCGATCAACGAGCGATCAGCTGACAACCTCTTGGGCGCTGAACCGCAGCGACGAGGAGGTCGAGAAAAGGCCGTTGACCGACAACCAGCTTGTCCCTGGCCAGTGCTAAAACAGCCATTCACCACGATCGACCTCGGCAAAGGATTGTATCCGACCGCTGCGTGGCGGCCATTCCATCTCAAACAGGTTGCTGCGCAACGTCGCGGTATCGAAGTCGGCTTCGAAGGCGAATGCCGTGATGAGTTTTCCTCCTCGCTGGCGCAACTGCCCCAGAGTGAGCAGGGCTCCCTTAGGCTGCCTGTCCATTCGCTGAATTCGCGCCGTGCCGCTGCCTCGGGCAGCTCGCTTTCGTCATACTCGCCTTTGGCAATCGACCAGGCGCCAAGAACGCGTCTTTGCCAGAACGGGCCTCCAGGATGGACAAGCAGCACCTGCAGCCACTTGCGCGATCCTCGATAGGCAGAATGCCTGCGCTTCTTTCGTCATCGCTTCAAGCCTCCGCACGGCCTATGATCTCGGGTAGGCTGCATGAGGCTTGGCCCCTCTTTCAATCGTCTGCCCAGCCCTCTTCCGGTGCGAGTTGCGGTTCTCTTGTCCGAAAAACCAGCGCTTGGTCGCCTCGGAGGCGAGTAGATAGAGCGCGGTAATTGCGACAAGCCCGGCAAGCACGGGCAGAGGCAAGGGCACGAAGCCGAACCAAGCTGCAAACGGCAGATAGGGGATCATGATCGCGATAATTCCGACAGCCAGTGTAAGCCAGGCAAGCAACGGGCTTGGACGGCTTGCCCAGAAAGCCCTGTGCGTGCGCACAATGAGCACGATGGCAAGCTCCGTCAGCAACGACTCGACAAACCACGCGGTCTGGAATGCGGCCTCCGTGGCGTGCGCGAAGAAAAGAAGGAATGCGAAGGTCGCGAAGTCGAACAGCGAACTGACCAGGCCAAAGCTGATCATGAACCGCCGCACAAAACGGATATCCCAGTGGCGAGGCCGGCGCAGTTGGTCGGGGTCGACGTTGTCGCTTGCAATGGCGAGTGAAGGAACGTCAGAAAGGAAATTGTTGAGCAGGATCTGCTTGGCCAGAAGCGGCAAGAAAGGCAGGAACAGCGAGGCGACAGCCATGCTGATCATGTTGCCGAAATTGGCGCTGGTGGTGATGGAAATGTACTTCATCGTGTTCGCGAAGGTCTTGCGGCCATCGTCGACGCCGCGCACAAGCACGCCCAGATCCTGCTTGAGTAGGATGATATCGGCCGCCTCGCGCGCGACATCGACAGCGCTGTCGACCGAGATGCCGATGTCTGCCTCATGAAGGGCAGGCGCATCATTGATACCGTCGCCAAGGTAACCAACGACATGGCCCCTGCTCCGCAAGGCCTGAACGATGCGCTCCTTCTGGTTTGGGTCGATCTCTACGAAGAGGTCGGTGTGCTGCACGCCTGCGAAGAGCGCGCTCTTGGTCAATTTAGACAGCTCGTCGCCGGTCATGATTCTGTCGGCGCGCAAGCCGATCGCCTGGGCGAGATGCGCGGCAACGTAACGGTTGTCACCAGAAATGACCTTTACCGCGATGCCGCGCTGGGCGAGCTCGGCAAGCGTCTCCTTGACGCCCTTCTTTGGCGGGTCGAGGAAAAGCAGGAAGCCCGCGAAGGCGAGATCGATCTCGTCTTTCCGGCTGAACGTTTTCGCGCTCTCAACCCGACGGATTGCCAGGCCCAGAACGCGGTAGCCGTCCGCGCTCCAGCGTCGGAATCTTTCGTCGATTGCCGCACGGTGCATTTTATCGAGAGTTTCCAGCCCCTCGGCTGTTCGCACAAAGCTGCAGGTATCGAGGACATTTTGGACTGCGCCTTTGGTGATCAGCAGGTCTTCGGCGTCCCTGGTCCGAACAACAACAGACAGCCGTTTGCGGATAAAGTCGTAAGGGATCTCGTCGACCTTCGTGAAGGGCGCCAACGATGCGCCCTCACCCGGCGTACAAGCGATCGCTTCGTCCAGCGGGTTCTTCAGACCGGTCTGCATAGTCGCGTTGAGACGTGCCCAAAGCAGGATATCGGCTGACGGATTGCCATCGGCATCAAGCCATCCGTCGAGGTGGATGACGCCTTCCGTCAACGTGCCGGTCTTGTCGGTGCACAGCAGATCCATGCTGCCCAGATTTTCAATGGCATCGAGACGGCGCACAATGACGCCATTGGCTGCCATGGCGCGAGCCCCTCGAGCCAGCGTCACACTGATGATGGCAGGAAGGAGCTCCGGTGTGAGGCCGACAGCGAGTGCCAGCGAAAACAGCAGCGATTCAATCAGGGGTCGATGCAGCAGCAAATTGGCGAAGAACACCAGGATGACGATCGCCAGCATGATCTCGGTCATCAGATAACCGAATAGCCTGATGCCTCGGGCGAAGCCGGTTTCGGGGATCTTTCGCTCGAGGGCGGCGGCGATGGATGCAATTTCCGTGTGGGAGCCGGTCGTCACGGCAAGCACGGTTGCGGTGCCGCTGCGGACCGATGTGCCCGTGAAGACCGCGTTGCTGCGCTGTGCGAGGGAAGCCTCTGGCGGCGTCCTGCCCGGTTCCTTCACAACGGGAAACGTTTCGCCGGTCAGCACGGCCTCGCTGACATTGAAATCACGCGCGTCCAGAATGATACCGTCCGCAGGGATGAGGTTTCCGGCCGAAAGCCGGATCAGGTCGCCCGGCACGATCTCTTCGGCGGCGACCGAGCACTCGGCGCCGTCGCGCAACACAATAGCCTTGCGCGAAATACGCTGTTTCAGTGCTTCGGTCGCCCGCGACGCACCAAACTCCTGGGTGAAGCTCAGGACACAGCTTGCCAGCACGATCGCGCCGATGATCGCAGCCTCCTGGCCTTCCCCGACGAAGGCCGACACGCTGGCCGCGAAAATGAGGATCAGGACCAGCGGGCTGCGGAACTGGCGGGCAAACACTGCCAAGGCCGAGGTGCTTGACGTCGACGCAGGTGTGTTTCGGCCGAATTTTGCCAGCCTCGATGCCGCTTCAGAGGAAGCAAGCCCCGAGACTGAGGTCTCAAAACGCAGCAGAAGGTCATTGGTCTCGATCGACCAATAGGCACCGTCCTGTGGCGAGATGGATTGCTGGCTGGCTTCGCCTATCATCAGTACGACATGAAGCGGTTGATGCCAGTATCTTCGATCAGCGTGCGGGTGACGCCGCCGAACGCCCATTCCCGCAACCGACTATGGCCATAGGCGCCCGAGACGATCAGGTCCGCATGGATCGAGCGTGCGAATGTCAGCAACCGGTCGCCATCAGCCTCACCGGCGATCAGCTCGGTTTGTGCCTTGATGCCATGGTGTTCGAGAAAAACCGCGACATCGGCGAGGCTGTCACGAATGCTTTCGTCGCGGTCGGTGTCAATCGTGACGATCACGACTTCGCTGGCTTTTGCCAGGAAAGGCAATGCATCAGCCATTGCTCGACGTGCCTCCCTGGTGTCCTTCCACGCCACGAGAACGGTTTTTGCAAGGATGTGCTCGACGTTGGTCGCGGCGACCAGAACCGGACGCCCGGCTCCCAGTGTCAGACTGCCGACATCCACGGCGCGAAAGACATTGTCTCCTGCCTGGCCGGTAATGATAAGATCTGCCGCCCTGGCCGAAACGCTGAGGAACCGGGTTGGGCTGCAAACAGCTTGGCCCCATTCGCTAAAGATCGACGCAGGGACCAGCCTCTCGAACTCGGCACGCAGTTCGGCAAGCCGCTTTTCGATCTCCGTCCGCTGGATCTGCATGATCTCGCCTTCGTAGACCATGCCTTCGCCGGTCGCGACCAAGGGCGCAACATCCGCAGCCGCCAGGCCGATCAGACGGGCTCCGAACCGCTCCGCGAGCTCGACCCCCGCATTTACAATGGGTGCAGGAGGCGCATCGATGGCGAGGTTGACGATGATTGACTTGTAAAACATTGCGGACGCCTTTCGCTGAACGATGGAATGCGTGATGAATTGCATTCGCCCGCGTCCAATGCCTTGATGCGCGTCAAAGATCGCCAAATGCATCCGCCAACTGCATCTGCGCCCGAAATCGTCGGCTCGATCCGTTTTGCGTGGGCGGCGAGAAGTGATAGTTAGCCTTGGCGGGACCGTCTCGAACCCAGGAAGCTTAGGTGATCAAAGACGAAGCGCTCAGTTTGTCGCCCGGCGGAACGACACTGAAGTCACTGCTGTCGCAAATGTTCGATCAGGCTCCGGGCTTTATAGCGCTCCTGCGCGAGCCAGGTCACATTTTCGAGCTGACCAATGCCGCCTACCAGCGATTGATTGGCCACAGGCACGTGATTGGAAAGTCAGTACGGGACGCCTTTCCCGAGCTCGAAGGGGATGAGTTTTTCGAACATCTGGACCATGTGTACACGACCGGCGAGCCCTTCATCGGCCACGGGGTGAAGGTTGGACTTCGCAACAAAGCCGACGGGCCGGTCGAGGAGCGCATCCTTGATTTTGTCTATCAGCCGGTCAAGGCCGACGATGGCCGTATCACCGCGATCTTCATTGAAGGCACGGATGTCAGCGATCTGTCCTTTGCAAACGCAGCACTTAGGCTGCGTGAGGACCATTTGCGATCGATCCTGGCAACAGTGCCGGACGCGATGGTCGTCATCGACGAACAGGGTGGGATTCAGTCCTTCAGCACCGCTGCCGAAACGCTGTTCGGCTATCAGTCAAGCGAAGTCATTGGTCAAAACGTGAAAATGCTGATGCCCTCGCCCTACCGCGACGAGCATGATGCCTATCTGCTTCGCTACCTGACGACAGGAGAGCGCCGGATCATCGGGCTCGGCCGGACGGTTACCGGCGCGCGCAAGGATGGCACGACTTTTCCGATGGAGCTTTCCGTTGGCGAGATGCATCCGGGGACCGGACGCTTCTTTACCGGCTTCTGCCGCGACCTGACCGAACGCCACCGGGCGGAGGCAAGAATCCAGGAGCAGCAGCAGGAGCTCCTCCACATGGCGCGCTTTACAGCACTTGGCGAAATGGCCTCGACGCTTGCCCATGAGATCAACCAGCCACTGACTGCGATTACGAACTACCTCAAAGGCAGTCGTCGGCTGCTTGAGAAGAGCCAGGACGAGAATGCGCCTGTGCTTCGGGATGCGGTCGAAAAGGCAGCTGAGCAGGCCTTGCGGGCAGGCGACGTTATCCGTCACCTGAGGGATTTTGTGGCCAGGGGCGAAAGCGAGCGCCAGGTCGAACGGCTGCCGATGCTGATCGAGGAAGCCGCATCGCTGGCCTTGGTCGGCGCGCGGGAGATAAACCTTCTCGTCAGCTACAAGCTTGACCCTGCCGCCGAACTGGTCTTGACCGATCGCATCCAGATTCAGCAGGTTCTGCTCAACCTGATGCGCAACGCGGTGGAAGCCATGCAGGACGCGCCGCGCCGCGAATTGAAAGTCACAACCATTGCCCGGGATGATGGGATGGCCGAGGTGAGCGTGATCGATACAGGCCCAGGTCTCGCGCCGGAGGTCTCGGCCCAGCTCTTCCAGCCGTTTGTAACGACCAAGAAGCAAGGCATGGGTGTCGGCCTTTCCATTTGCCGCACCATCGTTGAATCGCACGGTGGCCATATATGGGCCGAGGTCATGCCGGCCGGCGGAACCGCTTTCCGCTTCACCTTGCGCATCGTAGAGAAGGAAGAGATCACAAATGGCCGACAGTGATCTAGTGCACGTGGTCGACGACGATGTCGACGTCCGCAAATCGCTCGGTTTTCTTCTGGCAACAGCAGACTTCGCAGTACGCCTGCACGAATCGGCCACCGCTTTTCTCTCAACGGCGACTGGCCATCTCGACGGCTGCATCGTAACCGACGTGCGCATGCCGGGCATAGACGGCATCGGGTTCCTGCGCCAGCTCAGAGCGGGCGGACATACAATTCCGGTTATTGTCATGACGGGCCATGCCGACGTGGCGCTTGCCGTTCAGGCCATGAAGGAAGGCGCTGCCGATTTCATCGAGAAGCCGTTCGACGACGAAATTCTGATCGAGGCGATCCGCTCCGCGCTTGCCAACCGGAACCAGGCAAACGCGGCGCATCCCCAATCTGCGGATATCCGCGCGCGTCTGTCGACCTTGTCAGAACGCGAGCGGCAGGTGCTGGATGGACTTGTTTCGGGCCTGCCGAACAAGACGATTGCCTACGATCTGGGGATCAGTCCGCGCACGGTCGAAATCCACCGGGCCAATGTCATGAGCAAAATGGGCGCAAGCAGCCTGTCACATCTCGTGCGCATGGCGCTGATCGTGGAATCCCGACCCTAGGGAGAACCTTCGATAGGGTTGCCGGTGCTGGCCTGAACCTTCTCCTCTTCCCACTCGCGCCAGTGGGTCGGACGGATGTCGACACGGGCGCCGGTGGCGGCATTTTTCCAACCTTCGCGGCTCTTTATGCAGGGAAATACCAGCGCATGCGCCCCCTCCTCGTCGAAGACGGCGAGTTCGAGATGGCGACCATACGGTGCGCTTAGGATAGGGTTCCACATCGCATCAAAATCTTCGCAAACGATGCGTTGCGCATTGATCTGCATCATTTTCTGGAATCGCCGAAACAGCACGCGCGTTGCCGGGCGTCGGGCTGACGTGGCTAGCAGTTCTTGCGGCAGACGCCGTATCGGCATCGGTGCCGATCACATGCACGGCGCCGGCAACCCAATTGATCGCGAACGCAGCGCCAATCTGATCGGACGCTCGTCGCGACGGCTGCCTTTCTCTATAAAGCTTCATGGCCTCACTCCGTCGACTCCGGCCATCCTTAGGACAGCTGCCGCATCAGAAAATTGATCGCCGTCAAACGCCGCGCGATTGCAGCACCCTGCGTCGTACGCCGATTGATCGGGATCAAGGACCGTGCCGCGCGAGCGCATATCATTCGCTGGCATAGGGAGAATTGCGATGCACTACATCAAGGTCGATGAATCCCTGTGGATGTCCAGCATGTTGCCGGAGGGCATCCTGGAGCGCTGGTTCATTACGAGCGGTGACACAATCAAGGCCGGAGAGCGAATAGCCGAAGTTCGCGTTGAAGACGCGCTGCACGAGATTGTCGCGCCGGCAGATGGCCGGGCGACGATTGTCGCCACTGCGAATACCGTCATCGAGCCCGGCTCGATCCTGGCGACGCTGGAGTCTTAGCCCGCGTGAGGACGTCTCGTCGGTTGATCGCCCTCATTCCTCAACTATAGCCTCAAGGATGTATCAATATGCAGACCCAACATGCCGTTGCCTGGCTGGACCATCGCGAAGCCAAGGTGTTTTTCTTCAATCGTGAATCGGCCGAGAGCCTTAGGCTTGCCACCACGCTTGCGCATCATCAGACCCACAACAAGGCGGGCACCGTCGACGGCAAGCGTGCACCGGAAAACCAGTCCTTCTACCAGGACATCGTCGCGGCGCTGCAGCCGGCGAAGGAATGGCTGATCGTAGGGCCAGGATCGGCAAAAGACGAGTTGGCAAAGCATATACGCGACCACCATGCCTACTTGAAGGATCGCATCATCGGCGTCGAACCTGCCGATCATCCCACAGAGGCCCAGATCGTGGCGCATGCTCGGTCGTTCTTCCGTGCAGCTGACAGGATGTTGCCCTAGCTTGGTACGGGCCGGTTTGTTTGCGCGTTAACAGCCACCAGATCGATAGCCTCCATTGTGCAATGGAGGCGTCAGGTTCGGTGGGCTGCGGCGTCCATAGCCCCGATCACGGTTGCTGCAACGTGCTGATGTAAGCGATAATTGCGTCGATCTGGTCGGGGCTGGCGATCCACTCGGGCATGTCTGGATGGCCAGTCGAAATCCCCTCAGCGAGGGCCTCCTCGAGATCGGTGATCGGATATCGCTTTGACAAGGTGCGAAACGCCGGAGCGTCAGGATGGCTGCTCTTGTCGGTTTTTCCAATGGCGTGGCAGCGGGCGCAATTGACTTCCACCAACGCCTTTCCGTGATCAGTTAAGCTATCGGCCAGGGCTTGATGCATATGTCCGAACAGCATCAGTGCAAGGACGGAAGCCGGCAGAAAACGACGCCTGCAAAAGTTGGTCATGTTTGACGACCTCCGCATTGCCGAGCTACGCGACTGTCCTCGCCGCTATGTTCTCGATCGTGGTTGTGGCTTCCTCGCGAACCCGCTTGGCCGTTTCCGAAGCAAGCCTGGAGGTCAGTGTGGCGACCTTACCGGCTTCGCTGACATATTGCGATGTCGCATTCTGCAGGAAAGCAGCAAAGATGTCGAAAGCGTCATTGAACTCCGGACCGGTGACGAGATCGTCGGCCAGCTTGACGTCCTGTTCGCAACGATGCTTCAAAAATGCCAGCGTTTCGACGTTGTAGCGCATCATCGCCTTGAAGGCGTGCACTTGAAGTGACGCGGCAGCAAGGAAGAACTTCTGGCCATTTCCCGCAATCGGCAACAATTGTGTGCCGAATGGGGATGGTTCGGGCTGGGTGTGCATTATCGACTACTCCGTTCTGGATCTCCACAGCGCGACGTTGACGCCATTCGTGGTCATGTCCTTGATCAGGATCAACCCTCTGGCCTTGCGCACAGTACGAGCGTGCCGGCACCAACCGGTTTCGTTTGCGCGTTTGACCCGCATCAAGGTGACTCCCTCTATTTGATGGCCAAGTCGCGTCAACCGCAGATGGAATGACGCGATGGCTTTCAAGACGATCATGGTTCAACTGGACGCGGACGCGATCGCCGCGCCACGCATCGCGATGGCATGGGATCTTGCTCAACGGCTCGAGGCCGACCTGATTGGCTTCTGCGCTGCCGAGCCGCATTTTGTCCTGCCGACCGGCACTGATGACCAGGCCGCGACCAAGGCGTTGTGGTGTCAGGTGGAGGAGATAGAAGGTCGCCTCGATTGCCTGAGAGAGGAATTCCTGAGCATAGTCAAAGGCAGCAATCGTGCATCGTGGCGCGGAGAGATAGGCAATCCCACGCGCCAACTTGCGGTCAATGCGCGTGCCGCCGACTTGATCCTCACTGGCTCGCCTTTGGCCGATCTGGTGGTCGACCATCATCGTATGCTGGATCCGGCAAGTCTCATCGTTGCGGCTGGCCGTCCGATACTCGTGGCATCGGACCCATTGGCGCCGATCAAGGCCGAAAGCATCCTGATTGCGTGGAACGATACCCGGGAAGCGCGACGTGCCGTCGTCGACGCTATGCCCTTCCTGATGACCGCCAGGGATGTCGTGATCGCCACCGTGGACAATGGGAATACTGGCCCCAGGGAAAATGGAGTGGATGTCGAACTCTATCTGACGCGCCACGGGGTGAAGGCGCGATCGGAAATCTTGGATGCGCGCCGCTCCGAACCGGCGGAACTCCTCCTGCAGATCGGACAGGATATCGCGGCAGATCTCATTGTTCTCGGTGGCTACGGTCATAGCCGGGTACTGGAGAGGACCTTTGGCGGCGTGACGCGTTCTGTGCTGCGCAGCGGATCATTGCATCGCTTCATATCGAACTGAGCAAGGAGCCTCGGTGTCGTGATTTTGACATGAATCAAGGTCGTCCGTTCCTCAAGGGCCTACGTCCAACCCTTGCCAACTACGGTGTAGCCGACGCCCGCGGCACAACGGCGAGCACACAAGGAAATTCGGACATGAACTATCAGCGGTTTTTCGAGGAAGCGATCGATCAGCTCCATGCCGAGCGTCGCTACCGCGTCTTCGCCGACCTGGAGCGTATCGCGGGCAAGTTTCCGATATGACGGAAGCCG
>NZ_AYWT01000031.1:0-26992 GCF_000502915.1 Mesorhizobium sp. LNHC209A00 | reverse complement strand
CCGCCGGATCAGGAAAACCCACTGGGGCCGTGCACCTCGAGTGCGAGCTTACGATCGGGACCTGAGACGCGCGAATGGCATTATGGCCAGCGGCACATGACAGGCCGCACCTACAGGTCGGATACATGGCCGCACCAACCAGCAAAGGCAAAGCTCAAAGAATCCCTTGCCAACGGAGAGCCGTCCATACACGGCCCCAAAGAAGCCATAGCCGCAAGACGTCTCAATCCCGTCGACTAATGAAGTCCTGCGATGATCCTGGAGGCCGCCGCTCGTGCATCGGTGCGGCGGCGGGAGGGAGGGAGGCCGTGTTCGCTTCTCGATGATCGACATGCTGTCCCTGACACCAGGATTCCCGTGATTCAGGAACTCGATGCCGGCTTCCTCCAGCCATTCCCCGATCAGCTACCGCGCCAGGAATTGATCTACTTATTAGCGGGAAATCTTCAAATTAGATTGAGACTTGTGTGAAACAGCGGTAATGCGCGCTTACAGCGAGGACCCTTGTGCGATGCATTGGTATGAAAGCCTCCCGTCATGACCGCGAACGCACCGATTAGTCCGAGCAGCGATAATTTCACAGCGATTCGTCTGATCGCTGCGCTCAGTGTCGTCCTTAGTCACTCCTATCCGATGCTGGGACTTCCCGTTGAGCCGATCATCATGAATAGGTCGCTCGGCAATTTTGCCGTGCATTGCTTCTTCGTGATCAGCGGATACTTAATCGCCGGATCGTGGGCTCGCTCGCCAGGCTGGCCTTTTGTGCTTCGCCGCGCGGCTCGTTTGCTTCCTGCGTTGATTGTTAGCCACGCTTTTGCGCTCGCCGCGGCTGCTTATTTTAACGACTATGCCGGCCAACCGCAGGCAGGCATCATCCACGGGAGCTTGTGGACAATCAACTGGGAAGTCCTGATGTACGTCGGCGTTGCGCTGTTCGGCATCATGGCACTGCTGCGACCGTCCGTCATCGGAACTGTCTATGTGGTCGGTCTTCTGCTGATCATTGTCAACATGAAGTCCGCCAGCAACGGCCAGACTGTGATCGCGCCCTTGGTCCTCTTATTCGTCTGCGGCGCCTTCATCCGGCTTGAGAAAAACATCGAGATAGCTCGCCTTGGCCCTCCGGCGATAGCTGTTCTCGCCCTGCTATTCACGCCACACGTATCCAGTGACGTCTTGAACTTCGTGCAAGCATGGTGGAAATTTGGCTTCATCTGGGACGTCACGATTTGGGAGGTACGCTATTTCATCTACCTTTTGGCGATGCCTATCGCTTTGATCTACGTCTGCGCCTTCGCACCGTTTTCGATCAAGCTGCAAAACGATTACAGCTACGGTGTCTTCGTCTTCGCTTGGCCGATCCAGCAAATCTGCGTCCATTACATGATGGCGGGGTGGATACCAGCTAACCCAATCATCTTGTTTGTCGTGTCGGGGGCAGCCTCACTTCTGGTCGCGATCCCCCTTTGGCGCTACATTGAGAGGCCGATCAGCAAATGGAGACTCCAACAGCGAGCCGCCACGCCCCCCGCGGGCTCTGCACAGCCAACCTAGAACCCCGCACATTCTCTGCCCGCGCACAGCAAGTCGCTGTGCGCTCGTATCAAGAGCCCTGCATGTCCCTTTTTCAAGCCACCTCTCAATTTCCCGTTCTTGGAAGACTCCAGAAGCACGAGCGAGCCACGGTTTTTCACCTTGGTACCCCCAAAACGGGCACAACGCACATTCAGTCATTGTCACGCACTAACCAGGCTAGGCTCTTGGCTGAGGGTATAGTTTATCCAAATGTCAGGGCAGAGATCGGTGACTATGCCCATCATTCGTTAGCTGGGGATCTCGAGGCGCCGTCGCTTGGTGCAGCCGCAGCTGACTATGCGGCGCTCCAAAGCCATAGCGAAAATATTGTGATATCGTCGGAGGGATTTTCCGAATTGTCCCCCAGGGGAATGGCGGCTCTCGCCAACCTGCATCCTGAACGTAGCGCCTTTGCGGTAGTCTATTTCCGGGAAATGGCGGGTTTTCTGCGATCGTTTACCCAAGAGCTCGTAAAGCACGGCTGGGCTGACAGCTTCGCTACCGAGACATATATCGTCCGGCTTCGATCTTTCGCTGAGGATCCGGCACGGCACAACCTGGGGAATTATCGGCAAATCGCGGAACGGTGCGCCACCGCATTTGGAAGGTCTCGCACCGTCTTCGTCGCCTATAACAACGTGCTTGACCAAGGCGTCGATCTGTTCACCCACTTCTGGGAGAATGTGGTCGGCATACCTACTCGCGGGATGGATATTTCGAATCCTTTTCCAAATCGGCATGTTGGCTTTGAAACTTTAGAAACCAACCGAATGCTAAACGTGGCTCTCCTGAATATAGGCGAAGTGCCAGGCCCCTGGGTCCATCGATGGCTCCTGGAAAACACTTGCGCAATTAAGGCCGAGGTTCCTGAATTGGCGGGCCTCAGATCATTTCGGAACTCGATGGCAATTCGCTCTGACAGCGAACATTTCCTCGCGGTAGAGCGCGACCTTGCGGACCACTATGGAGCGCACTTCCTGAATGCCTCTGGTCGAGGTCGCATCTTCGCAAGTACCCACGAGAGCAAATTGGAATGGGCCGATATCGAGGAATTTGGGGCAGCACACCCGAACGCGGTTAAAAAGCTCAATTCGCTTGCTAGGAAATGCGCCAAGGAAGCACTCCGAGATTAAACAGAGACTCTGCCAGGGCCATTGAGGATAACGCTGTCAGCCGGATTGCGCAGTCCTGGCCGACGTGAATGCCGTCGGGCGTTAGTAGTGCTTGAGAGCAGCAGCTAGCGCCGAACGATCGCCGAGAGACGTCGAGGGACGCCGACTTTAAGTCGCCTGACGATTGTTTTGAAAAGGTCGACGGTAGTTGTCTCTGCAACCAGCGGCCCTTCCGGCCGCGGGATCCACGGCGAGTCGCGCCCTACTTTCTCGTGGAATTTATGAGCGGATATCCCTCCCCGAATTGTCTCTTCCTCCGGGATTTCGAGCAGAATTTCTGATCCTAACTGATTGAACATCCTCTCGTAGAGCCCCCGATGGTCTAGTAGGTACCTAGCGATTTCGAATTTCACTCTGTTCGGATCGGTACTCGGCGGCACATCGGTGAATCCGAATGCGCCATAGAAATTTTCGGGGGTGATGTGCCGCATCATGTCCGCAAGAATAAGCCTGTGTTCATTTATTGAGCGATTGCTAATTGTGGGGCTCGGACGGCTCGCATTGTTGGCGTGTATACGAAATTTTACCAACTTTTCAGGCATCACGAAAATCTCATAGTGCTGCAAAACCCTTAACCACATGTCCAGATCAGGAAGCTGCCTATAAAAATTGTTGTACAGGCCGACCTTCTCGTAGACCTCTCGCCTAATGAGCGCAGACGGATGGCAGAGGCGGTTGCCACCTTCGATCAGATCCCTAATCCAGGTAAAGCGTGACCGATTTGGCTGCTTGAACACCTCGTGAAATGAAGGGGCATTCGCGTCTGACAGTGGAGCACCCAAATCATCTATCCACTCAACGTCAGAGAAGACCGCAGCCACATGCTGCGCGTTTTTGAACTTCTCAAGCTGTTGTTCCAGCTTGGTAGGGGCCGCCCATATATCGTCAGAATTACAAACGGCGATATAGGCCCCCTCACACATCGACAGACCTATATTCATAGCTGTGCAAGCGCCGACATTTTCGGGCAAGATCCGGCGAGCGACCCGTTTGTCGCTTAGAGCTTTTATTATGTCTGCAGAGCCGTCAGTCGATGCATCATCCACGATCACGATCTGCAGATTTTTGTGGGTTTGCGCAAAAACGCTGTCAACAGCCGCTCGAATGAAGTGCCCGTGATTGTACGACGGAATAAGAACTGAGATCAGTGGTTTAGCGGTCATTCAGAGCTCGTGTCATCGCGGCGTCGATGAAAGCATCGAAAGAAACATCAACATTGTCTTTTAAGCTCGCAAGCGACTTGATGATTTCCGCTCGCTTTTGCTCCGATCCAAGCCTTGTCCAGGTGCCATTGGCATGCAGTCGATAGACGGTGCTCGTCCGCGCCGCGAATAGGGCGCCTCCGCTCGCCGCTATTGTCATGTTCAAAAGCCAATCGTAGCCACTTTTCACATTCGCCCGATCCACGACCTCGACGAACCGCTGCGTCCGATAGAAACAGTTCGAAAACGTAGCGATCGGATTGCTTGTGAGCAGGTCGAGAAGCTGAACGACGCGATGCCGATCAACGGGCCATCCGGGGTGATGCCAACTCGTTCCCGATGCCTCGTCATCCACCAAGCAGGCCGAAAAGCAAAGACCAACGCCTGGGTGCGCGTCCAGAAGAGATTTTTGGAGCTCCAGTTTGTCGGTCGAACTCCAATAATCGTCGCCCTCGAGAATGGCCAAGTAAGGAGTATCAACTAACTTAGAGAGCAGTTTGTAGTGCTCCATAACACCAGCATTCTTAATGTTCCTCCTGATTGTGATGTTAGGCGCTCCTTCCGACGCTTTGATCGCTTTGTCAACGGTATTATCCGTAGAACAATCATCAGAAATTATAACATTACATGACAAAATAATAGATTGACTACGGACACTTCTGACCGATTCCTCAATATACCGCTCGTGATTGTAAGTTGGAATAATGACAGTAATGGGCGGATTATTCATCGATGGCATCCATGACAGCCTTCGCGATAAAGTTTGCGTCCTCGTTTGCAATGCCTCCATGCAAAGGAAGGGTCAACACTTCCATCGATGCGCGCCTGGCGTTCGGCACATCGAATATCTTTTGCGACATGTGCTGGGTATACGGTTCAACATCAGCGATAAGAGGATAAAAATACTTTCTTGAGTAAATCCCGACGTCGCGCAGCTGCAGATAAACCTTATCTCTAAGCGGAAAGCCATTTTCCACAGGTAAACGAATTGCAAAGTAACTGCTTGACCCAACAGTTCCTGGCCGCTGAGGAACGATGCGAATTTTTTTGTGCTCCGAAAGAACGTCGCGATAAATCTGGACGACGGCGCTTCGCCGAGAGCGCTCCTCAAACAGCGCATTCAGATTGGCTAAGCCAAAAGCGGCATTCAGCTCGCTCATCTTTCCATTTATTCCAACCTGAGAGATCGAGTCTTCTGATTCAATACCAAAATTCTTCAGAATGCTCACACGCGAATTCACCTCTAGCGACGATGTAACCACCGCGCCGCCCTCTCCAGTGTTGAACTGTTTCGTCGCGTGAAAACTCATTGTGGTAGCATCGCCGTAGTTGACCAATGGACGGCCATTGTAGGTCGCGTCAAACACATGGGCACCGTCATAGAGCATCGGAATTCGGCGCGAATCCGATATCGCTGACAAAGCGTCGACGTCACACGGGCACCCGTAGACGTGCACCCCCAAAATCCCGCTTACATCATCATCATCGAGCACTGACGCCACGGCGTCTGGGCTAATTGTGAGGTAATCTTCTTCGATGTCCACTAGCACAGGGTCAAGACCGATCCAGATTAGCGCTCCGACGGACGCTGCAAACGTAAATGGTGTGGTAACGACCTTCCTCCGAAAATTCAGCGCCTTGGCAGCGATCTCGATCGCAACTGTCCCGTTGCTCACGAGATTGACGTACCTCGTACGAAAGAGCTCAGCCAACCGTAGTTCGAGATCGGCTGAAATCGGCCCCCCATTCGTGAGCCGCCGGCTCCCCAATGCCGGCGCTAAATGCCCCATGAAATCGTCAAGCCTTGGCACGATCGGGCGTGCAACATAGATCGGAGTGTTTGCCACTAGTGAGACCTTGGCTTTGCTGGCACGCCGACCACGATTTCGTGATCGCTGATGCTACTTACTACACACGCCTGTGCGCCGACGACCACATTGTCGCCAATGTTAAGGGGATGGTCGGATGTCCCATTGATTACTGTGCAGCCGACGCCCAGCCAAGCTCCTGAGCCTACTTTAACGTTTCCAGCAATCGTCACGCCGCTAGCTATAAAAGAATCAGCTCCTATTCTCACATCATGATGAAGGACGGATCCGAAATTGACGATCACGTTATCCTCTAGCGCTGCACCGGCTGAGATGACGGCATTCGCGAAGATTTGTGCCGCCCCCGAAATGGTTGCAGACGGAGAAACTAGGGCACGCGAACTAATGAATGAGCCGGCCGGAAGGCCCAGATTTCGAAGCGTAGCAAGGACGCTCTTCCTGCCGGCATTATCTCCGATTGCCACGAACCAGCGGGCGTCCAGAAAACGTGAGGAGGCGGCTTCGCGTGAAAGCACCGGTATGCCTTCGATGTCAAAACCAGACCTGAAATCGTCAACGAAGGCGAGCGTGGCTATTCCTTCGGCCTGCAATTGGAACTGCAATTCACGGGCATGGCCGCCAGCTCCGTATATTATAGCTTTATAAGTCATGACTAATTTGCTCGAGGGGCGTCCTATTCTTCTAAGTTGGACCAAGGGGGATTACCAGTCCTTTGTGCCTTTTGCCTAAGAAATGCACAGGCTGATTAGATCGGTTTAGGTGATGCAACCGGGTAGCGTGGGTCTTGGCTGCTTTTCGTGAGTGATCTGATGAAATCGTACGACGTGTTGCTTTTCGATGACGTTTTGCCATCTTCGCTCTCGCCGTTCAGGACAACCGAATACAAGCATTTGATGGGTGCTTTTGACTCGGCCCTTATCTCATTGGAGGGGTGGGGAGCTTGGCTCAGCGGTAGAGTTTTTCTTGAGGAGCTGGCAGCCTCAAATTTGATTCTAGTGCAAAGTCGCGCATTTTTACCATGAACAGCGCGCCGCAGATTTCTGGAACGATCGCGTATGTTACGTTTTTGAATAATGCAGTCGCACTGCTTCCGCACTTCACCGACAGACGCCTGCCGTTCATCCTGCAACTTTACCCCGGCGGAGGCTTTGAACTAAACCAGGAGGGCACGGATACTAAATTGAGGTCGGTACTCACTAGCCCGCTCTGCAGGAAAGTCATAACCACGCAAACCATAACCCGCGATTATATAAAATCTGACCGCATAGGTTGCGAGTGCGAGAAAATCGTTTATTTATTTGGCGGCGTATTTAAGGGAGCGCGAACCTTTGACTTTAATTTAGACAAGAAGATGTTTCCACGGGACAAGCATAATCTAGACCTATGTTTTGTTGCGCATAAATATAACGGGGACATCAGATCGAAAGGCTTTGATTATTTCGTGGAATTGGCCAAAGCTCTTTCGCGCGATATCTCTGAACTGCGGTTCCACGTCGTTGGTGAATACAACGTCAATGACGTGCCTTTGGAGGGTATCGAGGATCGGGTAAAATTTTACGGACGGCAACCAAGTGAATTTTTCCCTGAGTTCTACGCAGGAATGGACGGAATAGTCTCGGTCAACAGACCGTTTATTCTAACCCCTGGAGCCTTCGACGGATTCCCTACCGGCGCGTGTTTAGAAGCCGGCTTCCACGGAGTTGCCAATTTCATAAATGATCCGCTCGGATTGAATCCTGGGTTCAAGGACGGCAAGGATATCTTGCTGATTGACGAGAATATCGCAGCGTCGGCCGCGAAAATTGAGGCCGTGCTTCGTGATAGGGATCGTCTGGCAACCCTAGGGTGGGGCGCCTACCATGCCTTTAGACAGGTAGTGGATATTGATCAGCAACTCGCGCTTAGGACAGATCTGATCGCGTCAGAATTGTTGGCCCTGAAAAGGGCGGATCTCGCGGGGACGCCGAAGCCATCGCGGTAGCGAGGAGGATTGGCGCCACGCTTCCCTCTAGGATTTGCGAGAGCAGAATTGGGCGCGGCTAGGCCGATGTTGTTCGCGCAAATACTCCCGCAAGTCCTGTTGCGCCATCGTTGTAAGTGATGCTCCATCCGATTGCGCCGGAGGCGGGGTGCGTTCCCAACGACTTGGTATTGCGCATCAAACGCTGATCGACGCCAGGATGAAGGTGATAGCGTACTGCCACGCATGCCCACTCCAAAACGCTTGACCTTGAGATGCTGCGCGACCGGCTCGGCCCGGATGCTCCCGCAATGGCGGACGACATCGTCCCTAAACTGCGGTGCGACAAGTGAGGATCAAAGCGGGTCGGCATGATCTATACACCAGATGCCAACAAGGTCTCTGGCATTGGCAAAGCATGGGGGCGCCGATGGCCTACACTGTTATCTGTATGGGCCAAGAGGGAAGCCCACCAAGATTGCGCGGGCCAAGGTCCGACAGCTCCTTCCATTCTGCGGGGTCTGGACGCTCGTCAGAGCCGGCCAAGCTGTACTCGTATACGGCGGCCTGCTCTTCATCGACCACCCGGAACCAATGATCCTGTAACGCTCTCGGTGAGACGCTTTGGCCCGCCGTTGCTTCGGCGGCCTTCATCGGATCGTTCTCCACGACGATGCCCGATGACACCACCGTGTGACCTTGATCTCTTCCGCTTGGTACTTCGTCATCGCCGCCTCATTCCGCTGGGTGGCAACGTGGTCCCCGGGGCTTTGTTGCATCGCGCCCGCCATTTGCAGTCGGAACCATTTTAGCTAAAGCTTATTGAATCGGACGGTGTTGTGAGTGAGTTGATGCGTCTGATGCTCGGTGCCGGCGGCTTCACGGTCGATCGCAACTGCAATCTCTGGACCGTTGCGACAATTGCGGCGGAAATCGCCTCCGCTTCGCCATAGAGCGTCGGGCCATAGATGCAGTTCACTGCTTCCTCGCTGATGAGCACGCCCGGCGGGCAATGATCCTCGATGGTTTCCCTGATCATTTGCAGGGCGACTCTGCTTCGTCCATTTGGATGTGTTCCACTTATATTAGCATTAACGCATAAATAGCCGCTGCTGGGCGTTGCTGCGCCCTTGGACGTTGAGGATTGAGAGTTGAGCTACTACTCGAAGCTCTATCATATTGATGGCCTGGTGCGCGCCATAGGCTGGAAGAAATCAGTCTCGGTACTGCTTCGCCGTGTGCTGAGGATCCGATCGGCGATGAAAGTTCGCTGGCGCAATCATGAATTGCTGATCAGACCCACCGACAGCGACTTGTTTGTCGCCTCCCAAGTTCTTGGGCATTGCGAATACGAAGTCGGTAAGGAAGGCCAAGCCGCGCTCAACCGCCTCGCGAAAAAATGGAGAAAAGCGGGACTGGTACCCGTGATTGTGGATGCGGGCGCCAACGTTGGCTATTCGTCGATCTTCCTTGGAGACCAGTATCCCGATGCCATCGTGATGGCCATTGAACCGGACCGTCAAGCGTTTGGAATGCTAACGTCAAACTGCGCGGGTTTAGAGCGGATTATACCTGTCTACGGCGCGCTCTGGAGTCATGACGGCGAGGTTGCGCTTGTGAACAGCGAGAGTTCTTCCTGGGCCAGATCAGTATCAGACGGGCAAGGTATTCCGTCGATCACCTTACGGAGCCTTCTTGCCAAATTGCCCAGAACAAGATTGGTGATGCTTAAGATGGATATCGAAGGCGCCGAACTGCAGGCAACTCGCGACTGCGGCAAGATTCTAGAGGAGGTGCCGTGCATTGTCGTCGAACCGCACGACTTCATGTTTCCGGGCCGAGGCTGCCTGACGTTCGTGTACTCTTTGTTCAACGGAAGGAGCATGGATAGCCTTGTGAACGGCGAGAACCTTATTTTCATAGAGTCAGCCTTGCTATCGAGTGATACCAGCCGAAAGCGTCCAGGACCACGCAGGGCCGGCGCCCAACGGGATGAAGCGGCCCGCGACGCAATGGGTTAAGCCCGGAATCATCGGCTATGGACGGTTTAGCGCGCGCCGGTAGCGGCTAGGCTTGCTTGCCGAGTCCCTGCGGGCATCGGCAATGAGACCAAGGGCGGCATCTTCCGAAAGGCTAGGATGTGCCAGCATCACTTGGCGCGCGAGTTCCT
The DNA here is from genome assembly GCF_000502915.1 of Mesorhizobium sp. LNHC209A00. Classification (NCBI taxonomy): domain Bacteria; kingdom Pseudomonadati; phylum Pseudomonadota; class Alphaproteobacteria; order Hyphomicrobiales; family Phyllobacteriaceae; genus Mesorhizobium; species Mesorhizobium sp. LNHC209A00. The sequence goes on along the minus strand of NZ_AYWT01000031.1, from coordinate 17,084 downwards.
GGAACTCGCGCGGCGTCATCCGCGTCGTCCGGCTGAATAGCTTGTCGCGGAGCTTCGGGGCGATACGGGAGCAATTGGCGAGCCCCAACAGCGTCGTGGCAAAAATATATTGCGGCCTCCTAGTAATGCCCGAGGCGATAGCACCCGGTACCATGAAGCCAATGACGCATAGGCCATAGGCATGGCTCTTTTCTATGCCCTTGAGACTTTCGGTTATGTCGGAGCCCATGCCTTCTTCTCTCGCTGCCAACCTTCGGGTGTGGTCGCAATCTATTAGGCTTGCCAGCTCTGTTTGGCCATCGGGTGACGACCGCGAGCGCCTGGGATCGGCTTTTCGGCATGACGAATGATCATTACAAGCTTTTCTGGCATCGTTTCGGCTGCTCAGGTTAGCATTTCCGCTATTGGCCGTTGAATGGTGCTTGCAGCTCCCTCTCAACAAGACCAGTGACGCGATGGAGCGCAGGGCGTGTTCAGTTGGTGCTGGTTTTGGCTGTAAACCCGCACTGCTTCTGTTCCATATCGATCTGCTTGGTGATGCGGATGGCGTTCTGTGCGTACGCCTCCGTCACGGAGCCGCTATTCACAGTCTTGTCCTTGAGCGGACTGACGCCTGCGCAGAGGTGGAAAACATGCGGCTCGGAGGACTTCGCGGCTCCGTTTTCGGGCGCGATCCAGTAGACGACATCCTGTCCAGTGGGGTGGCTCGGGTCCTGAGTCGCCGCTGTTACCGCGGCGCTGTCCGTGGCGATCGCCTGCGCCTGGGCGGCGACGTCAGGCTAACAGGCGGTGGTGGGCTGCCCCGATTTGATCTGGGCCGCGCATGCGTTCATATCCTGGGTGTACTGTTCGACCGATGGGGGTTGGTTTGAAACTGATCCCCATGACCGTCGCGAGCACGGCCAGCGCGGCGCCGAGGCCGCCGGCAACCTTCTTGGTCTGCGGATCCATGTTTTTGTCGGTGAGGATCAGGAAAACCAGCGGGAGGAAGGCAATCAGCGTGATGATGGCGCCAAGCTGGTTCTGGAAGAAGAAACTCGCCCTATCGGATGCACGGGCGGGATCGTGCCTGTTGGCCGCTTTCCACAACAAGTTGCCGGCGATTGCGAAAATCGCGATGCCGACCAGAAGGCCGATGATCAGCGGCAGGTGTCCCTGGTCGAACTTGTTCTGGCGAAGGAGAATAATGCCGTAGATCTCACCNTGCGTTGCTTGCCAATCCTTAGTAACGTCGGCTCTCGGCTTGTTGTCGCTCATGACCATCCCCTATGATATCGACACTTTTGCTGCGCAACGTTGAATTGGAAAACCAACCTGCCCGGCGCTGCGTCATTGAACAATCGTCTTCGTCACCTGACTCGCCGCTGCGGCGAACATGCAAGCCCACGGCGGGCCGCATTGCCATCCTTATTGCGCATGAGTGAGGGCGTCCATACCCAACGACGCGAACGCCAATGTGGAGAGCCTTCGGGCGCTTCGCCTTCTGGACGTCACAGGTACCGTTCACCGTCCGCCTTGTGCTCGAAACAGAACCAGTGCTGTTCTTGACGCGACCGGGCAAAGCCAAAGCCGGCATGCCTTCCGCATCCATCAAAATCCCGGGCAGGCCGAGTACCCTGGCGCGCTCGGCGTAGCCAACATACGGGTTCCAATTCCCAGTCGCGGGAATGTCAACCTGATCCTCGTTCGTTTTGCCAGGCTTTTTCGACACTATTCTGGTCTTCACCACCGTCCGGCCGGTTCAGCGTGACTGTGCAGCGAATAAGCATGTTCCAGTCGGGTCCGTGCTCCATGATCAGGTGCAGCTCGGAAATCTCTTCAAGGAAGTGTTCGATGCTGATCGGTCCATTCTCGTGTTGATATTCAAGCACGGCTTTCCACCGCTTATCGCCATGCAGCGCAACTACGTTTGTCATCGGCCACTCCACCGTCAGCTTCAGCGACACCGATCCTGTTCGGTCTCAATCACGTTACCGGTCCCCAGGGTTACACCGTCGCACTGTTTTGGGCGACATAGCGCTTGACCTTGGATGCGGCGCCCACTCAGCAAAGCCGCATTGTTCGCGCCTCCAGCCCTTTATGACCCCGGCTGTAAGTGATGATCACTTTCTGGCCGACTTCGAGGCTGTCAACTCCGCTACGGGTTAGAGTAGTCGCATGAACAAACACGTCCTTCCCACCGGCATCTAACGCAATGAAGCCGAACCCCTTGTTTAGATCGTATCGCATCACGACGCCGACGGCTTCCTGCCCCTCGTGTTCCTGCAAAGGAACTGAGGCTTCGGCGGGACGCTTTGCAACCTTCGAAGCAACGTCTTCGACGCTCACAGAAACTACTTCGACAACCTGAGCCCCCTTTTGGCCGTGTTCGGTTCGGACCTTCAGCCGTGCACCCTCGGGAAGGCTGTCATGCCCCGCAGCCTGCACCTTCGAGAGGTGAATGAAGGCATCAGAACCATCCCTGAGCTTCAAGAAGCCGAAACCCTTTTCTGCGTTCAACCAGAGTACCTCAGCATCATGTACGGAGGTCGTCGCTGACGAAGGCTGGGGTGGTGCTGGCCTGCGGTCGAAATAAGTCGGTTCCGAACTCTCATGATGGTTATCGCCCTCGAAGCCCTGGCTCCGCGACTGACGGTGTTCCCGATATTTGCCCATTCCAGCACTGGCCCTGAGGAGGAGGTTCCTTATCACCGGGAGTGATCAGGGAGCAATACCAATCCGGTGCCTTGGCATGGCGCGCTGAAGGATGGCCTCCTGGTAAGATCGTCTTGATTCCGGACAATGCGCGGTGGGCTGAAAGATCTGCCGGGGGCAGCCTGTTCTATGCTAAACCCTATGACCAATGCGGCGAGAGCCGCGTCGTTGCGTGATCTGCTTTTAAACTAACCGATTCTTCTCATCTGGGACGCCGGAACGGCGCCAAGGGCCCTCTTTCGCCGCCGATCCCGACGTCGTGATATTCATTGAGCGAGGCGGTCCGGGTTCACTTTCAAAGTGACCACGAGGCCATCTGCCTCGCAATCATAGAAAATGGCCCCGCGCAAGTGCCCTGCGACGCTGCGCTCCAGCAGCTTGCTCCCGTGGCCCCGAGCGACCCTTGGTTCCTCGACACGCGGCCCGCCACTCTCCGTCGATACTATCGTGACGGCCTCGTCTCGCGCGGAACACGAGATATCCAGCGTGTCGCCGAGAACCGCGGGGAAAACAAGCCAGATCGAGCGATGATCATCCAGATGGGCTCTTTCAACGCAGGTCGGTTCGACGAGTGCTACCGCCAACGGCCAAATCGACCTCTCCATCCTCCGCCGAAACGACCGCTTCGAGCAATCAACCTGATAATTAGGAGAAGTACAATTGCGCCGACGGTGGCATTGACGATTAAGCTGATCGTTCCGCTCCCGAGATGGACGCCTAAGCGGGGCAACAGCCAGTCTCCTATGAACGCGCCGATAATTCCGATTGCAATGTCCCCGATCACACCAAAGCCGGCCCCCCGCACGATCTTTCCGGCCAACCATCCGGCAATAAGGCCGACTACCAATATGACTATGATGCTCTCGTTCGTCAGATGCATGGCGGTTCTCCCAAGCGCTCGTTTTCGGATTGCGATTATTGTTTGCCAGCGACTAGTTGCATTGCCGGTCTTCTATTCCCTCGATGGTTCGAACCGACCTGGGCGGCGGTTAACCTAAGCAATTTCACTGGCGAGCAAACGAATTGGGGCCGCTTTCCGCTCCCGTTGCGGTCGTTCGGGTCGCAATCATGCCGAGACGCAATCTGATTCCCAAATTGACAAATGCCTTCCCGGAGTGTCGCAACGATGTTGACAAGCGCTAACGGTCACTGAGCTTTGGTGGTGGGCTGCTGATCTACGGGCGAGCCATATCGAACCGGGTCAGGCATCAGACTCCGGAAGATGGCGTCGTTCTTCGCTCGCCATGCTTCATCTGCAAGCCAGCGATATTCCTGATCGGGCATCAACGGAACGGCTTTAACATCGGCGCTGGAGATGCGTAGGTAAAAGCTGTTTCGCTCCTGATTGACCTGCATATACCGAAGCGGCACGACGATGCTGTCTTTGCCGGCGATGAAAAAGCCCCCCGATGCAATGACCGCATAGTCCCATCGGTCCTTGGTTCCAATTACTACGTTGCGAACTTCGCCAACGATCTTGTCGTCCGAACTGCGAACTTCAGAGCCGACAATCTCGTCTACACGCAGGCCAGGCCCAAGATCATCTATGTCGATGAGAGGAAGTTCGCCTGGAGCACCGCGATTGCCCTGAACCTTACCGCCTTGATGCTGCTGTGGTTCTTCGGCGGCTACCTGTTCATCGGCCAGGTCCTCGTCGTTGCCCCCAAGCTTCGCCATCGAGGGAGCGGCGATCAGTTGCCGGATATTGGCGAGCAGACGTTCGCAATCGTCTTGTAAGCCGTACGACCAAAGCAGGAACGCCGCATCCCTCAGAGTTCGCAGGTCCCGGACGAGATAGCGATTGTTCGGATTGCGTAATTCCGCGCTTTTGAGGACGGCTTCTTCGAGCTTCGCATCGGAAATGTTACAAACGGCGAACGCCGGCTGTGCGCCAAGGCCCAGCAACAACGCCACGGCACGCCGATCGGCTGAAAACGTACGCCGCAAACATTATGCGCCAATCTGAACAACTGTTCAGGAAGCAATTGGTTCCGCTCGTGGCAAACTGTGTTGAGTGGGAATGAGGACTGCTACCTGTTAGGCCCGCTCCCGCCGACCTGCGAGGCTCTTTTCACACGGATGAATTCTCATGAGGCTGAGACGGTCGAAGAGCAACACGACCGCGAAGCCATCCAGCAGAGAGAGGATTTGGCGACAAGGCATCTCTTGCGTTCTTCCTAGCTGTCTGACATCCATCCTCATTCGTATACTAGATAGGTGACAAGCTCCTACGACTCGTCCCTCTCATCGCGCAAATTAGACACAACGCGGCGGTTCTGCGACCTGCAGGCTGCGTCGGGGCAGTCGCGGACGAGCCTGTCCTTGCCGTAGCCCTTGGCCCATATGCGGTTGCGGTCTATGCCGCCGGCGGCGAGGTAGCCCATCACCGCATCGGCGCGCTGCTGCGACAGCGCCGTTTCACTTGCGCCGGGATCGTCGGCGAAACCCTGCAGCTTGAGCAGCCAGCGCGGATGCTTTGCCAACCAGGCGATCTGGGTGTCGAGGGTCGCCTTGGCGACAGAATCGAGCGCGGCCGAACCTTGCGTGAAGTAGGTGCGGCGGCCGACATTGAGGATAAAATCCTCCTCGCTGCCTGGCTGCACGTTCTGGAAGCCGGCAATCTCGGCGTTGGTGACGTCGGGCGTGGGGGCCAGCGTGTTGCTTGTCGAGCAGGATGCGGCCAGCACCAGCAGGCCCATGGCGAGCAGCCGGCGCGTGTTTTCAATCATGCGGTTCATGAGGCGCCAATCATTCGACAGTGATGGAAGCGGGCGCCTGGTCGGCGATGTGCGGCAGGACCTCCACGGCGGTTCCGATCGGGCACCGCTGGTAGAGGTCGATGATGTCTTCCGGGAACATGCGTATGCAGCCGCTGGAAGCGTCGGTGCCGATGCTCCATGGCTCCAGCGTGCCATGCAGGCGGTAGCCGATGTCGGCGCCGTCGCGGTACAGATAGAGCGCGCGCGGCCCGAGCGGATTGTTGGGCGCGCCGCCTGCGACCATGGGCGGCAGTTCCGGCCTGCGCTTAAGCATTTCGGGCGGCGGGACCCATTGCGGCCACAGCGCGCGGCGGTCGATCGTGGCGCGGCCGTACCATTTGAAGCCCTCCTTGCCGACACCGACGCCGTAGCGGATGGCGGTCTTATTTTCCATGATGAGGTAGAGGAAGTGGTGGCGGGTATCGACCACGACGGTGCCGACCGTCTCGCTGCTGAAATACTTGACAATCTGGCGATGCCATCTCTTGTCGATCTTGGCGAAGTTGGTCTTGCGATAGACAAAATTGTTGTCACTCGCGGTACCGGCGAAAAAGGATTTTCCCGTCGCGGCTTGAACAATATTGCCCGTCGCACCGACCGCGACCGCCGCCAGGCCGCCGAGCACGACACCCCTGCGTGACAAAACCATCGGCAATCCCCCTGCCTTAAGCCTGGCGAACCATAGTTGAGAATTATTTCGCCTCAAAGTGGAAAATGCTTGGCCTGGGGCCGACGGTCCGCTTTTGCGTGCGGCTGTTGGCCATAGCTGACGCGATCAAACGCCCTCAGCAGAACTGAGGCGCCCGGAGGGCCTGTCCCGCCCTTTAAGCGAGTACTCGGCTCCAGCATGCAGTCGCCGCGTACCGCATGTCTGCTACAACCATGATGTTTTGCCTTTTTAGCCTTTTCGCTCCACCGACGCGCCGCGTTTCAACGACCCACATTTAAGGAGGGCGTCATTGTCGATGGTGATGACGACTGACCGTTTCAGCACTTGGCATCCTCCTCGCCTCAGGCCTCCCAGCGGTCTTAGTTTTAATTCACAATGCAGGTCGGCATCCCTGCGATCCGCTGGATCCAGTCAGCGTGTGCTTCGGGTTCGGGGTGCAACATCGGGCGGTGCTATTTGCACGGATGGCGGCGAACCAACCACCACGGCAGGGGCGCCAGATTGCTCACCATGTTGGCTCTCTAATTCGCGGCTCATACCTTGGTGAGCAATCTGCATCTCCGGAACGGTGAAAACCGGCACCTCGCCCTTGAAACCTTGGAACTCAAAGGCGCCCGCCTGGACGACCGGCATCGATGCTCCCGCTGCAAAGCCGGGTCCAAGCACCAAGGGGATGCCCAGCTTCTTGGTCGTCGATTCGAGCCGTGCCGCGCGGTTCACCGGGGAGCCGATCGCGGTGTAATCGAAGCGCCGTTCGGAGCCGAAATTGCCTACTGAGCAGAGAGTGCCGGCTCGACTAACGGCTCTAACTGGGCCCTATGGTTTGACTGAACATCGCTGCCGGCGCAAGTCCGCTCCGCTGGACCAGCTCAGCCGATGCGCTCGGCGCCATCGACGACCTTGAGGTCGGCCGGATGATCTCGCCAGGCCTCTTTCTATGGCCAAGACCTCCAAGCCCGCGATCTCCTGCATCACCTTGCCGGCGATGCCCTGCAGATCACCGTACATTCCGACGGTCGACTCGATGACACCTCGGATCTGAGCCTCCCGCTTGGCCCACGGGCGGATTGTGGCTTTCCTTTCCCTGGCAAGCAGACTCAGCCACTGCAAGAACTGGCATCGATCTCTGAACGGCGGTTTAGCCGGCTGAAATCGATCGGAGGACGAGGTTTGACGTGAGCTTGTCGCTTCTTAAGGTTGGGTCACCAAGTTGGCCTTGAAATCAACCTCATGTACGCACTCCGAGCATTTGCAGCAGACCACCGAAGGTCACGGCACTATTCTCGACACGCGCATCGAACTGGGCATTAGGGCTCGTGCGATGTATGCGGATGTTGTTTGGACTGTAACCGAACTGCTGCGTGAAGGCGCGGCTGAAATTCGCGGCCGAGTCGTAGCCTATCGCCAAGCCCACTTCGGTAATCGTTCGCCGGTCGGAAGGGTCTGCCAGCATTCTGTGGGCCGCCAGAAGACGATGTTGGCGAATGTATTTCGCAACACCGCCAACAGATTCAAAGAGTTCGTAGAGCCGTGTTCTCGATATGGCAAGCTCGCGGCTCAAAGCCTCCGGCGTCAGGTCCGACGAGATCAGGTTCTTGCGGATTAAGCGCCGCGCCCGCGTCATCAAGCCGATCTGCGATACACGCTCGCTGTCACCACCGCGATTTAGGAATGGCGTCACGGTATCGAAGATCATTTCCAGCAGGCGACTCTTGATGCTCGGCAGGTCATCCTGCGAGAGACTACTAAGATTGGTCTGAAGGCCAACCATGTGATCGTACATCAGCTTCACCCTGCGGCCACCAAGGACGGTATTGCTGGTTGCTGGCGGCAGGCCACCGCGGTCCGCAAACTGATCGTCCGGAACGATAAGCGTGAGTGCCTCCGACTCCAGAGCACGCCCCCCGAAGGGGTTGCCAAGCGAGCGGATCTCCATCATGCCGGGCTCGTTCTCGGCTACCCGTCCGTCGATACCGGTCCATGAGCGACCGGTCCTGAGAAAGGTAATCAGCCAGTGGTCGAGGGGACTAAACCGTACCATTTCCGCAGAGCGTTCGTAGCTGAAGGCAGGTACGCTCTGTTGCAAGAGCAACATTCCGCCAAGGTTCCAGACCGCCTGCCGGACGGAGAACCCATCTTCCGGTGCGACGCTGTCCGGCAGCCGCGCTTCCGCCAGCGAGGAGATATGTGCCCGCCAGGCGGGGAACTGCTCAGGACGAGGTAGGCCATCCGTTTCGAAGCGTAGCGCAACGAGGGACTGCGCGGTGTTCTCGTCGTTGCCGAGAGGCTCTTGAGACACGCGCAGCCAGCGTCGGCGTTCGAAGGGCACTGGCGTAGCAGGGGGCGCTTTGTTTTCTTCAGGCATCTTGCAGTCCAGTCACTACCCGGAATGCGACCAACCCAAGGCTTAGAACGGTTTTCGTTAAAGTTCTCCTAGTTTTGTTCGTTCGCGGACTTTCTGCGCGCCGTTTCGATACGATGCAGTTTGCCCCTTGTTTCGCACCGGCCACGGCATGGCGGCGAGGGTAGAAGCGCCGGCACTCTGACACGGCGGTGATGGTTGCGGGAAGTTCGCCCAACCGCAGATCGGAGCATCTGCGGCATCAATTGGAAGCCCGGCCGTTGCCGCCAGCATCGGGGGAGCCGACGGCATCGCGCAATTTACCTGGCAGATCGTCCGAGAAATGGACGTTTTGATAAGTATCCGGATTTCCCGATATCGCTGCCCCCAGGGGCAAGCTGCTAACTCAGGCATCAGTTGGTTATGGAAGATAGCTGAGGATCGTTCCGGGGCATTCACGAGCAACGAAGATCAGAACGTAATTTTCTGGGGGTTAGTGAGGAAGTCGGTAATGAGTATATTTTTCAGTTCCAAGAATTTCAACTCTCTGTCTGCTTCAAAACGCAGGATACTCATAGCAGGTGGTGCAGGGTTCCTCGGATCCCATCTCTGTGAACGCTTGCTGAACGAGGGCCATACAGTCCTTTGCGTTGATAATTTGTCCACTGGCCGGCTGGAAAATTTGCGCCATCTGCGGGGTTTCGAAGGGTTCAGCTTCGTGCGCCACGACATTGTCGAGCCATTCGATCTGCCGGTCGACGAAATCTACAACCTGGCCTGCCCCGCTTCGCCGCCGCATTACCAGCTTGACCCGATACACACGATGAAGACGAGTGTGATCGGTTCACTCAACCTCCTGGAACTCGCTTTGCGCAACCATGCGCGGATTTTCCAGGCCTCCACCTCGGAAGTTTACGGCGATCCGCTGGTTCACCCGCAGCCGGAAGCTTACTGGGGCAACGTGAATTCGTTCGGTCCGCGGGCCTGCTACGACGAGGGCAAGCGCTCGGCCGAGACGCTGTTCTACGATTTCCATAAGCAGCACCGTCTCGACATCCGCGTGGTGCGCATCTTCAACACTTACGGTCCGCGCATGCGTCCCGACGATGGCCGTGTGGTGTCCAATTTCATCGTCCAGGCCCTCAAGGGCGAGGACATCACAATGTATGGCGACGGGTCGCAGACGCGTTCGTTCTGCTACGTGGACGACCTGATCGAGGGCTTCCACCGGCTGATGTACGCCGAGCCGGCCATCCACACACCCGTCAACATCGGCAACCCGGGCGAGTTCACGGTCCGTGAACTGGCGGAGCGCATCGTCGCTCTGACGGGCACCAAGTCCAAGATCGTTTACCACCCGCTGCCGGTCGACGATCCGCGCCAGCGCCGGCCCGATATCTCGGTTGCCAAGAAAGAACTCGGCTGGGAGCCGATTGTCGCACTGGAACAGGGCCTGAGGTCGACGATCACCTATTTCGAGCGTCAGCTGACCAACACCTCCGCGAAGCTCGTCGAGGCTGCGTAAAATGACCGCGAACACTGTGCTTGTGGTCGGTGGGGCAGGCTTTATAGGCAGCCATACGTCCAAGCTGCTGTCGAAGCAGGGTTATGAGCCCGTCGTCTACGACAATCTCTCGACGGGTCATCGCGCGGCGGTGCGTTGGGGAGCATTCGTGGAGGGCGAGATCCTAGACACAGCGCACCTCGTCGCTGCGATCGAGGAGTACAGGCCGTGCTCGATCATCCATTTTGCCGCTTCTGCCTATGTTGGAGAGTCCGTCGAGAACCCTGCCAAATATTATCGCAACAACGTCGCCGGCACGCAGTCTCTGCTGGAAGCATGTCGCATGACCGGCACGCATAACGTGGTCTTCTCCTCGAGCTGCGCCACCTACGGCGTCCCCGACAAGCTGCCGATCCAGGAACAGGAAATCCAGCAGCCCATCAATCCTTACGGCCGCACGAAGCTGATCGCGGAACAGATGCTCGGCGATTATTCGGCGGCCTACGGCCTGCGCTTTGTGGCGCTGCGCTATTTCAATGCATGCGGCGCCGATCTCGATGGCGAGCTGAGAGAAGCTCATGATCCTGAGACGCACCTCATTCCACGTGCGCTGATGGCTGCTGCCGGCACGATCGATTTTCTCGATGTTTACGGCAACGACTACGATACGCCGGACGGCACCTGCATCCGTGATTACATCCATGTCATCGACCTGGCTCGCGCGCATGTTCTGGCGGTCGAACGTCTCAGCAACGACGGTGGAAATCTGGCGGTCAATCTTGGTACCGGCCGCGGGACGTCCATCCGTGAAATCCTCGACGCCATCAGCCGTATCACCGGCCGCAACGTGCCGATCGAGATGCGTGCTCGCCGGGCCGGTGACCCACCGGCGCTTTATGCGGACCCTTCGTTCGCGGCCGAGAAGCTCGGGTTTCTTGCGGTCTATTCGGACCTGGACACGATCATCCGCTCCGCGGCTCCCACCTTCGGCCTCGAGCTACGGGGATGAAAAAGTCCCGGCTCGACATGCCCACAAGGGAGGAGCCCTTGATGGTTCCGATTTTCACCGGCCGCAAACGCGTCGAATATGTCATCGGCGTCGCTATCTGGGCGACCGCGCTGATCTATTTCTGGCAATGGTGGATCCTGGACGCCGTCCACATCCACCTTCTCGGATCAATCCTGGTCAGCGCGCTGCTGGCATGGATAACCGTTCTGCCGGTCTACTTCATCACCATCTTCTTCAATGCGCGGAAGCCCGCCGGACCGTTGCGCATCCCGACGGGGAGCCGCGTTGCGATGGTAGTCACGAAAGCTTCGTCGGAACCGTTTCACGTCGTGGCGGAAACCTTGCTTGCGATGCTGTCGCAGAACGTGCCGCACGACACCTGGCTGGCCGACGAGGATCCGTCGCCCGAAACCTTCGCCTGGTGCCGCGACCACGGCGTGTTCGTCTCCACGCGCAAGGGGCGTGCCGACTATCATCGCCAGTCCTGGCCTCGCCGCACGCGGTGCAAGGAAGGCAACCTCGCCTTCTTCTACGATCACTTTGGCTACGCGAACTATGAGTTTGTGTCGCAGCTCGATGCGGATCACGTTCCCGAGCCGGACTATCTGTTCCAGATGCTGCGTCCGTTTGCGGATCCGGCTATCGGCTATGTCTCGGCGCCCAGCATCTGCGACCGCAATGCACACGAGAGCTGGTCCGCCCGCGGACGGCTCTATGTCGAAGCAAGCATGCACGGTTCGCTGCAGGCCGGCTACAACGGGGGCTTCGCGACGGTCTGCATCGGATCGCACTATGCGGTCCGTACGGCTGCGTTGAAGGAAATTGGTGGCCTGGGCCCCGAACTCGCTGAAGATCATTCGACGACCCTTTTCATGAACGCGCATGGCTGGCGCGGAGCGCATGCGCTGGATGCCATCGCACATGGCGACGGCCCACGCACCTTTGCTGACCTCGTCACGCAGGAGTTTCAGTGGTCGCGTAGCCTCGTGATGATCCTTCTCCAGTATACGCCGAAGCTGATCGGCCGCATGCCGTTGCACTTGAAGGTGCAGTTCGTGTTCTCGCAGTTCTGGTATCCGCTGTACGCCTTCTTCCTGGCCATGATGTTCCTGCTGCCGGTGATCGTCCTGGCACATGGGGATAATTTCGTCAGCGTGACTTACCCGAACTTCCTGCAGCACTTCATGCCGCAGTCGCTGATGATACTTTTCCTGGCGTTCTGGTGGCGGGCAAGCGGAACGTTCCGGCCCGCCGACGGCAAAATCCTGAGCTGGGAGGCGATGCTGTTTCTGCTAGCCCGTTGGCCCTGGGTTCTGGCGGGAACATTCGCGGCGTCCCGCGACTGGCTGACCGGTACCTTCGTCGACTTCCGCGTCACTCCCAAGGGCGCGGCCGATGTCGATGCGCTGCCGCTGCGGATTCTGGCGCCATACCTGTTCGTGGTGCTGATATCGATCCTGCCGGTGCTGCTCGTCCGGGACGACGCTGAGACCCGCGGCTTCTACGTTTTCGCTATCATAAACGCGTGCTTCTACATCCTGCTGCTGGTCATGATCGTAGTGCAGCACGCACGCGAAAACACGGTCCGCTACCGTACCCGCTTCTATCAGCCAGCGCTCGCGGCCAGCCTGCTCGCTCTGGTCACGCTGCCGACCCTCGCAACCGCCGAAAGGGGTCGCGACGGCATCGAGGCGCTCGCTTGGGGAACGCGTAGCTTCACGCTCTTCGACGATCGCTTCTCCGTGGCCGGCGCAGGCGTCGGCGGGCGCGATACGCACAAGACCATATTCAGTCCACGCTGGCGCGAAGGCGATGCTGGCGAACAAAGTCTACAATAAGCAATAATAAGGGGATGTGTTCACATGAAAATTGCGATCATTGGAACCGGCTATGTCGGATTGGTGAGCGGCACCTGCTTCGCAGCCTGGGGTAACGAGGTCGTCTGCGTCGACAAGGACGTCCAGAAGATCGAAGCGCTTCGGCGTGGCGCCGTGCCCATCTACGAGCCAGGCCTGGACGAGCTGGTCGAGCGCAATTCGGTTGCCGGCCATTTGAGCTTCACATGCAACCTTGCCGAAGCCCTCAAGGGAGCCGCGGTGGAGCCTGACCGGGTGGTGATCGGCGTCGAGGACAAGCTCGCCGAGGAGTGCCTGGTCGCGCTGTACGGAGTTCGGCTCGAGTCTCAAAAGATACCGATCGTTGTCACGCGCCGCCGCACTTCGGAGCTCATCAAGTACGCCGCCAACGCGTTCCTCGCGACCAAGATCACCTTCATCAACGAAATGGCCGATCTCTGCGAGCAGGTTAGCAGCAATGTCGGCGAACTGGCGCTGGGCATCGGCCTCGACAGGCGAATCGGGACCAGCTTCTTGAATGCGGGCCCCGGCTACGGCGGCTCGTGCTTCCCGAAAGACACCACCATGGCGCTTCTGCGTACAGCCCAGGACTATGGCGTGTCGGTGCGTATCGTCGAAGAAACCGTGACGGCCAACGAAGCCCGCAAGCGCCGGATGGCCCTGAAGGTCATGGATGCTCTCGACAATGACGTGCAAGGCCGCACGATCGCCGTTCTGGGTCTCACCTTCAAACCCGACACCGACGACATGCGCGACGCGCCATCGGTTCCGCTGATAGAGACGCTGCAGCGTTTCGGCGCCCAAATCCGCGCCTATGACCCGATCGGCGCGGAGAATGCCAGCCGCATCCTGTCGGACGTCGAACTCCACGACGATGCCTATGAATGCGCGCGCGGTGCGGACGCCGTGGTCGTCATCACGGAATGGGACAGCATCCGCAAACTCGATCTGGCGCGCCTGAAAGAGGTCATGCGTCAGGCCGTCCTGATAGATCTTAGAAACGCCTTCGCTCCAGGCGTTGCCGAAGCCCTCGGGTTCCGGGTTTCGGCCGTTGGTCGCCCAACCCCCCGACAGGAGACAACTGGCAGGGGCTCGCGCACCCATGCGGGTCTCCAAGCAGCATCGACATCGCAGCAAACTCATTTTCAGAGAGCATTGGAGGCTCCGTTGCTAACACGTAGAACCACGTCGCGCTTCAACCGCTTCGCCAACGCCTTGGGCGCCTTTACGCTGACGTGGCTTGTTGGATCGGCTGGGAGTGCTTCAGCGCAGGAAGTCGTGCTGCCCAAGGCGCCGCGGGTCATGACGCCGGCCGAAATCCACGAACTCTACCACGACAGGAGTTGGCGGTGGAAAGGTGGCGCGGCTTACTTGGTGGACGAGCGTCGGCGGTTCAGCGCTTGGGTCGATGACGACACCGGCAAGTCGTGGGCCGAAGGCAACTGGATTATCACGGAGACAGGACAGATGTGTCTCAATGCGACGTGGCACTCCAAGGCCGGCCGATCCCGTGCGATGACCTGCTTTTCGCATCGCTTCGATAACGGGACCATCTATCAGAAGCGCGAGCCAGATGGCAGCTGGTACGTCTTTCGCCATGCCCAGCCTCGCGACCAGGACGAGGCAAAAAACCTGGTCCGTAAGGACCTCGTGTCAACTCATATCTTGGCTGTGAAGACTGCTCTCGACTGAGAGCAGATCTCTGAACAGTAAAAAGGAGAATACTGTGAATAGCTTGTTGAAGACAACCTTCCTCCTGTTTGGGGGTGTGGTCATTTCGGGCGCTGTCTACGCGGCGAGTGGCGTCTCCGGCGCCAGTGTGGACAGTCGGAACCCGTTCCAAGATAAGCGTCCGTTCATCGCGGCTGATGCCGTAACGCCCGGCGCTTACGATCCGCATGGAGACTATACCAACGACGCCAACTCCAAGATTGAGCATATCTTTCTTCCCTGGGAAGACGTGGATCTGACAACCCTTAGTGTTGCGGACGATTATGCCAAGCAGCGCGGCCGGTCGTTGCTGCTCACCATCGAGCCCTGGTCCTGGGCCCGCGACTGGCGCGTCAGCCCGGAGAACCTGCTGAGCGGAATTCTTGCTGGTCGCTACGATGCTAACATGTCCGCGATCTGCTCTGCGGCGGCACAGCTGAAGAGTCCGGTTACCATCCGCTGGGCGCAGGAAATGGACGACAAGACCGGCCAGTTCACCTGGGCGTTCTGGGATGCGGACAGCTATGTGAAGGCCTACAGGCACGTGATTGACGTCTGTCGCAAGGACCTGCCGAATGCCAAATACATGTGGTCGCCTAAAGGGGACAAGGGTCTTCAGGCCTACTATCCGGGTGACAAATACGTCGACGTGATCGGCCTCTCAGTCTTCGGCTATCAGCCATACGACAAGCTCGAAGTCGGTCACGATACGACATTCGTGGAGCGAACGAAGCCGGGCTACGACCGCGTGGCCGGTTTCGGCAAGCCCATTGCCATAGCCGAGCTCGGCTACGAAGGCAACGACAGCTACGTGCGGAACTGGGCTTCGGATGCGAACAAGCCGCATGCCGAATTCCCCGCCATGACTGCCGTGGTCTACTTCAACGACGTGGAAGTCTATCCTTGGCCGCGAAACGTCGGGCGGCCTGACTGGCGCGTGGCAGACCACCCGCTGAATCTGACGACCGAAACCAACGGAGCGGCTAAACCGACTTCGAATTGACCCGCTCATCACTTGGTCGTCGCGATTTGCGGACGGACCTTTCTCTCTCCCACCTATCGGAAAACAAGCAAATGTCGTCAGTCCATTCTACTGTTGTAAGTACGGCGCTGGTCGCGCTCATCCTCTCGGCGGGCAATACCGCCGCAGCGCCGAAGCGGGCTGTCGATGACACCGCCAGGCTCGCTGCGGCCGCAGCTCCCATGAAGGCGGATGCGGTTGAGCACCTTTATGCCAATCGCACCTGGCTGTGGGAGAAGAACGGAGCCGGATACTTCCCCGAGAACGAGCACGGCCGGAAACATTTCGTGGCGCGAACGCAAACTGGTTATGGCGAAGGCGACTGGTATGTAACCAGCGGCGGCCAGCTCTGCATGCGTGCGCTCTGGACCTCCAAGAACGACCGAGGAACCGGCGCCATTAATTGCTTTCTGCATCGCGAAAAGGATGGCGTCGTCTATCAACGGCCCAGCTTGGGTGGCCAGTGGTACGTCTTCCGCAACAATCCGGTGCGAAAGAATGACGGCGTGCGCAAGCTTGTGAAGGGCAATCGGGTCATCAAACAGCTCTAGATGCCCTGGACTTCCCTTAAACGCAGAATGGCCGCGCCTGTCCCGGCGCGGCCATACTGTCAGATGTTACCGCAAATCACACGTCCGGCTGCTTGAAGGTGCGCATATAGCAACGCGACTTCTGACCGAAACCGCTCGGGGTGCAGACGTAGGGGTTGCTTTGCTGGTACTGAAAGAACGAGACCTTATGGACCATCGCGGGGTTCTTGTTATACCGCACGATGCCGTTGACCCGGTACTTGACCAGATAAACAGTTCGCGTTTCATCGCGCGACTTGCGCATTTCTCCTGCCTGCGCGCTCGTGCCGGCAACCAGCGAAAGACCGAGACCAAACGCCGCCGCCGCGACCCACTTCAAACAATTCGAAAACTGCATTTTCGCACCTCCATGTTTCGTCTTTGACGTGGAATTCGCACGGCGCGTGATAAGATTCCGGCCGAAATGCCATTAAAATTGTAAGCGTATCCTCGAGTACGACGGCAACTGCATTAAACCGCCACTCTTAGTCAGGGTCGTTCGGAACGCGAGTTGACTTTCCCTCTTGGCTACAAGCCGCAGCGATACGCGCGTTTCGTCTTTCGCCATTTAAGGCAGAGGAGAACTCCCGAGGGCCGCTGCCGTCATGATGCCGGTCGCGAGCGTGGAGCTTGGAATGCCGCCAAGAAGAGAATGGGAGATGCTGCAATCAATGACTAAAAAGGCTTCCTTTGCCGAATGGCCACCTATCTGCGACTTTGTCTTGACCGCGCTTCTGATGCGGTGGACGCTCGTGAGACCGAGCTTGGTCGCAGGTTGATGGACATCCCAGGCGTCGGCCCGCTGCTGGCAAGTTCATTCGTGGCTACGGTCGCCGATGCGCATGCGTTCAAGTCGGGGCGCTGTCTATCGGCATGGATCGGACTCGTGCCGAAGCAGAACTCGAGCGGGGGGAAGGAGAGGCTCGGCAGTATCTCCAAGGCCGGCAATCG
>NZ_AYWT01000030.1:0-28365 GCF_000502915.1 Mesorhizobium sp. LNHC209A00 | reverse complement strand
CCGCCGGATCAGGAAAACCCACTGGGGCCGTGCACCTCGAGTGCGAGCTTACGATCGGGACCTGAGACGCGCGAATGGCATTATGGCCAGCGGCACATGATAGGCCGCACCTACAGGTCGGATACATGGCCGCACCAACCAGCAACGGCAACGCTCAAAGAATCCCTTGCCAACGGAGAGCCGTCCATACACGGCCCAAAAGCTCCCGCATCGGCGAGGTAAAAGCAAGCAGATCGCTCAGCCTCGAAGTGGCCGACCAAAGCGCCGTCCCGCCGTTAGGACTTTCCCGTTGTCAGCGCCACGAGATTGTCTTTGAGAATTCCAGCGGCTTCCGCTTCGGGGATTTGCCAGATGTCGGATAGCATCTTCAATGCTTGCCAGGAATCCCTTGGCTGAAGTGGCCGGCTGCCTTCTAGAGCGAATGGACCGTCGGTCTCCGTGAGAACGCGGTTGCGCGGCAAGGCTCTTGCAATCGCCTTCCCATTTTCTGACTTCAACATGGAAGGGCCGCAGCTGAACCAGCACCCTTGGTCGACCGCCCGCCTAAGCTGTCGTTGAGATCCGCTGAACCAATGCAAGATGGGAATGCCGGCCGCGGCCTGTTTGGATAGACAATCCAGAACCTCGTCAGCGGCTCGGCGGCTGTGAATAGACAGGATCTTGCCGCCGAGGTCAGCTGCGATGGCCAAGATAGCGGAGAAAACCCGCTCTTGAGCCGCCTTCGAGGTTCGCAGGTGCTCGGAGCCATCGAGGCCGACTTCGCCAAAGTACCTTGTCTCGGATGCAAAATGCCTGAACAGGGGCAATTCCCCCTCGCGCTCAAGGGCGAGCTCGGGGTGCAGTCCCAAGGCTGTGCGGATTCGTGCCCGGTTCGCGCACAATGCTGACGTTGACTTCCACGCCTTTGGCGTCGTGGTCACGCAGAGGACATAGGCCCCTGATTTGTCCGCATCTTCGACCGCAAGCTCGGGATACCGATAGAGATCGAGATGGCAATGAAAATCGATCACATCTTGAAGCCACTGTCCGTAAGGTATCTGCCGACCTCCATTAGACCGCGTCGATGGACATCGACAAGGGCCGATCGGCGATCGATATCGGCAGGCAGAGGCCCTGACTGGGCGACCCAGGCGTCAAGATTCGCACCGTCGAGGCGTTTGACGGCAGTAAGCATGGCGACCAGGTCGTCACGAGTATCCTCGACGGTCATCACGTCGAGAAGGCTGGCAGATTGGTAGAGTGTCCTGTCATCCACGTCGCCTTCGTAGAGAGACGCGCGCCTGATGAGACAGGGAACGCAGCGGCCGCATTGTTGGCCCTCCCGCTTCCATTTCCCGCACGAGACCGTTTCCGAGGCAATGGCTTGGAAAAGCTGTACGCCATTCACCGATCGCACCATCTGGCCTTTTGTCCAGGTCGCATATGGATTGTCGATCGTAGCCGGAATGCCGACCACCCCAAAAATAGCCTGGACGCCGTCTAAGAAAAAAGGATGCGTCGTCCGCGTGCTGTGCGACCCGATCCGTCTCGGCGTTAGTGGTGCGTTCAGTGCAATCAGACCGTTTTCCGGGACTTGCAGCGGGATCGGCCGGCCGCCAACCAGCCTTGATTTCACGTCACAAACCAATGCAGCAATAGCTATGAAGAGAAAGCTTCGGGAGCGCATCGATATCTCCGACGTGCGCTCCGAGTTTGGCCAGGCATTGACCGATACGTGTTGAAGGGTCTGCGGCAAGCGTCCAACGATGCCGTTTTGGACCGATTTGTCGCCGGTGTAGGCATGAGATACCAGGATCGGGCGGGCGCTGTCCTCGACGAGGCGGAACGTAGCAATGGTGCTGTCCAGACCGCCTGAGAACAGAGAAACGAGATCACCGGCAACAAGGTTTATCCGACTTTGATGCTGCCGGATGACTGAGGGAACGGGAGGAGCCTCTCCGCCGCCTTCAAAGTGAAAACGCCACTGATCGCCGCTCAGAAAACTGAGCAGACGCTGGAGCCGGGGTTTTACCGCATTCCACGGTCCTGGAGTTCTCAGCGGCAGGCAGATTTCGATATCCCTGCTCCAGCTGTCCGCGGCGTCCTCTCTCAGCACGAATGTGTCGGCCGCAGTGACGGCAAGCGCGATAGATACAAAATCCACCGCCGTCGCAGACGGCTGCACTCCGAAACGTAAAAAGAGGTCTTTGACCTGGTTTCCGATGGCGACGGCGCCTGCAATTGGGGCTGAACCGCCATAAAGGAGAACGTGCAATTCATTGGGCGGGCAGTCGGCGGGAAAAGTCTTCTTGTCCAAAAAAAAGCGGCACAGCGTCACTCATTGCCCTCCCATTCGGCCCAGATGGCGTCCATGGCTAGCCGCTCTTGCGCCTCAACTTGTGCCCGCGTCATGTTCTGTATCCCGTTGGCCAAAGCAGGCGACAAGTGCCGGTCGACCGCGGCATGGATAATGTCGAAGAGTTCGTTCTCCGCCTCTATCGTGCGATCCTGGTCGGGAGCCTTGTTCCAGGCGTCGCCCGCGTCGTTGACAATGTCCTGAAAGATGATCCTCGTGAAAAACTCGATTAGGACGGCGATCAACGCATCGTCGTCAAGGTCGGCAGGTTCGAACGACGCGGTCTCGGGCAACACTTCGGCCAAGGCCTCTTGTACCGCTATCCGGATGAGGTCAGCGTCTGCATTCTCCGGGGCGAGTGCCTGCGCAATGGCCTGAATCGCCTCGGCCAAGGGACGGCCATTGAGCGATGATAGGTCTATTCCCGCAAACTCAGCGCCAGTCCCGCCTTGCTGAAGATCGTTGAGCACCCCGACGAGCGCGCCGCCGGCCGTGTATGCAGTACCAAACCGCCTCGGCCCGACTGCGACACCTCCTGTTGCGTTTCGCGCATATTTGCCCAGCGCGGCTGAAAGCGAACCGCCACCGGCGCCGGCCACAGCCCGGCCGAACTCTGTACGAAAGCCCCGGAACCGCTGTCCCTCTGGCGCAGGCACTGGTTGGCCTGGATTGGCGTCGGCGTGCGGCGGGACCATTGGGCTGGTGCTCTTGCGCCCCTTAGCTGATGAAGATGTCCCCATGCCCTTTTTTCACTCCTCCCACCACGCCTTGTCCTTGAGCATCGTTGAGACCCATCCCGGGGTCTTTGGAAGCTGCAATGATCTGAAAAAGCGGTTGAGCAATTCGGCCGCGGCTGCAGATCTGTCGGCAACCAATGTCGCTCCCCGAAAATCCATTCGTGCCCGCGACCAATCAGAGTCTTTTCTCATCACCTCGATGACCGCTTCCATCACCAGGATCATGTCCCCTGGCTGCAGGCTGTCCAACGCCGCCTTGGCAGCGGGCGAAGACACTGACCGGATCTGAAGGAGCGTTTCGACGGCTTTTGCAGCGCCGCCGGCGAGAGAACCGGATCGCATGCGAAGCGGAACAGTCTCACGGGCGAGGTAGACTGCAGGCCGCAGATCAACACCAGCCAGGCCAGGAGCCAGCTTCGCCCATTCCATCAGAAATGGCGCATGTTTCGTCCATTTCTCGGGCAAGTCAGCGATCGTTTCGCCTGGCTTGGCTTGTTCAAGGCTGGCCAGGACAGCGGGCTTTCCGCGGGGACTGGCGTTGATCAGATTATGGAGCTCTTCCGTCGCATCGATGTCGGTGCAACGCTCGAACAACGCCAGTTTGGTGATCATCGCCTCATCGATAGGCATCGCGCGGCGACGAGCAACGTTGGCCCGCATCCTCACCACGTTGAGCATGCGCTTCACGGTGCGGGGGTTGCCTAAGACGCCGGGCGACAGAGCCAGGATCGGCGCCATTCTGTCGGCCATGTCCCACGCAGCCGCCAGCTCCTTCGACGCCTGCACGCCTGACTGAGTCAGCATCTCCTCGATTGTGAAGTCGCCATCATCCTTCCACGAGGTCCGGAGCCGGTCGATGAGGTATTGCCGTAGTTTCTCGACTGCCGCGTCGTCCAGATCGGACCGGCTCGCAAGCAGCAAAATAAGGTATGCCCGGACCTCCTGAATGCCCGCCCTTGGCACCCTGACCGGAACCTGGATCAGCTTATCCAGATAGTCGGTGATGTGGCGCTGCGAGGGACTGTTGAAATGTTGACTGACGGCGTGTCGGATCATGTCCTCGTCAGCGGCCACAACGAATGCGCTGTTGGGCATGAACAGGAAAAGCCGCACAGCCTCCATGGTCTCGATGGCGTTTCGGGGCAAACAGCGGTCGAGGTTGTCGATGAAGACGACCATCGTTTTCCCGAGGTCCTGGAGAATACCTTTGAATTCTGCGCGAAATGCGTCGATCTCGTCGGGCGGGCCCCTCTCTTCCGGCTCGCGCAACAGCGACGCGCCCCGTGACTCTACGTCTGAGGCGGCATCCTTGACGGCTTCGAGATTTTTGTCGTCTTCCGACCCCGAAAAAAGCGCGCCCGCGGCTGTCACACCTTTGGAGATCGCTCCGAAGGTGGGCACACCCATAGCCCAGGCGCCGGCCTCAAGCGCCACGCCCAAGAACCGCAGTTTGTTCACGCGCCCGATCAACGACTTCGCTCGGTCTTTCAGGGCAGGGGGGGCAGCCTTTACGAGCGCCCCGGAGATCACGCTCATCAGCGCGGCGCGCGCGTCGTCGAAGTCCTGATACATCCAAGCATCGAACTTGATGACGAGATAGCGATCCGGAGCCTTGTCCAATTCGCGCTCGACAAGGCGAAGTGTAGTTGACTTTCCGATTCCCCAACCGCCGAACACGCCGACAGAAAGTGGCAACAATTTCGGGTCAGAGAGAAGGTCTACGACCATCTCCGCAACTTCCGAATAGTTCAAAAAATCGACGTCGGTATCCGAATCGGACCACATAAGAAGTTTCCAAGCCCAAGCGGCGGTTGTGCTGCTTGTCCGGCCAGGTGTCAATTGGCAGCCCGGCTTTTGAATATTAGCATTTATGGCCGCTGCTGTAGGGGGATTGGGATATTGGAGCTTGCTCAACATGCGACCGAGCGAGTAGTGATCGAGCATTGAGCAGCTTGAGGGTGAAGAATGGCTAGAATCTACGGCAATCGGTGGGAGGGGATAGAAGGGAACCTTGGCGAAGGAGGACAAGGTCACGTCATAAAGGTCATCGATCGGCAAAACCCGGGCGATGGCCCTTTCGCCCTCAAGCGCATTCTAAACCCAAAGCGGGCCGACCGCTTCCGCAATGAGGTGGACGCGATCAAGCGGCTGAAGCATCCGAATGTGATCGAGCTGCTGGATCACTCTGCTCTCGACGCACAGCCGCAGGACGGGACGAAGCAGTATATCGTCATGCCGGTTGCAGAAGGGGGAGACCTCGGCAAATCGGCGGCCCAGTTCGTCGGCGATCTTGGGCGCACTCTCGGCGTTGCGAAGCAGGTAGCGGCGGGCCTCAAGGCTGCGCACGACGCCTCGATCATTCACAGAGATATCAAGCCAGCCAACATCCTACTAACCGGCAATGGCGATGAAGTCTGGATATCTGACTTCGGCATTTGCCTGATCGAGGACGGTAGACAACGCAATACCCCGTCGGGCGAAGTTGTCGGGCCGGCGCTGTTCATGGCGCCGGAGCTCGAGCACGGCGGGCAGCTCGATGTGACGGCTGCCGCCGATGTCTATTCGCTTGGCAAGGTCATCTTGTTTCTTTTCACAGGCGTTCGGCTGCCTCGAGAGAGCCTAAGCGATCCGAAATATGCCCCGATGCTCGCCGCACCTGGCTTGGAAGGCCTTCGCCTGCTGCTTACGCAAATGATCTGCCCGCTTCCGCGGATATCGACCATGGACACTATCATTATGCGCCTCGACCAGCTCCAGAGCATCCGAAATGGTGGAGGATCGGGGCTTTCAAAGCGGGGTCTAACCGCGCTGGAAGACTTCAAGCAGACAGCGGCAACAGAAGCGCAGCGAAAGCTCGAGGAGAGCGCCGAGCGCACAAGATCCGAAGACCTGATCAATGCGGTCGCCGCGGCGATTTTGGCGGCGCTGACGCGACAATTCCAGGCGGGAGCCGCTGCAATCCACACGGACGGTGCCATCAACTCCATCGTTCAAGAGGTGAGGATTGGATCCCAAATCAAGATTGGTCGCTATCTGTTCATGCCAATAAGTGGCATCGAAATTACATTTCAGAACGCAGTTGGGAAATATGCAAGGATTTGGGCCCTACAGATGTTTGTCTGCCGAAAGATAGGCTTCCATGGCGGCGGCTTGTTCGTTCTGCCATACCTCGAATTGAGAGAATCTGACGGACGGCCCGTGAAGGGTTGCTCGGCCTTTCTTCGCAAAACAGGTTCCAAATCGGATCCGAGTTTCGAAGTCACCGATTCACCAACCGTGTTGGAAATAGACCCTAAAGGGTGGGATGGCGACGACCAGGTCATTCGCGATTTCGCCGAGGAGGCGACATCAGCACTTCCGGACCTCGTGAAAGGAGATTGGAACCAATTTCATCAAATGCCTAAGCCCGATGGGCCAAGAGGGCGTCGGTAAGGCTCTAAGAGGCTGGTCGCATCGTTGCAACTCTCAGAGGCCTTGAGCGAAAGTCGCGTAAACGAATCGATCGCGGTGATCGGGCTTCGACCTCAGAAATAGGGCACGCAGTCCAACAAGGCGGCCGGAAACCTGCGAGCCATCCAGATCCTGCTTTGAGATCGGATCAGAAACGGCGCCACTTCCAGAGTGGAGCCGTGAATGCAGTTGATCTCGGACGCTGAGTTCAGCTGCGTCATTCCCGGAAGGAGACGGGGGCTTGGGCAAACCCAATCATAGCATTGAACAGCAAATCAAATTTGTATGATGTAGACCACTACAACGCTACTCTGGAGCGTATCGTGTTCGCTTGCTTTGGGCATTCGTGGGCTTGTGGTCGAATGAGCCTAGGCACATTGTACCTGCCAGCTACCTACGACGGTGGCGTCGGGTTCACGAAATGGTAAATCGTGCCTGGGGCAGGCCCAGAGAAGCGGCTACTCCTCAAAATCGACGTGCAGACTGCTGATCAATGAAATCGCGGCCATACTGTACGATTTCTTGGCTTTCAGTTTAGCATCGAAGGCGCCGTTTTAAGGCTCCTTACAGCTTTTGCTGGCCGAAACCAGTCGGTCCGCTCCCGGCCCATACAAGTCATTCGCTCGTCGCCCTTCGCGATGACACTTCTTGGCGCCCCAGTCTTCCAAGCCTGCAACGTTCACTGCATCGCACGGGCGCGTATATTGGGTATCTTCGATATTCTGAAACGTCACGTCATGCTGCTTCCATCTACTACCAAACAGTGGAGGCTGTGCCCGTGACACCGACGAAGCTCCTTGTCGGCCAGATCGTAGTTGTGTTCGCCATCGTCATCGTTGGCGTATGGGCGGCAACGCAATGGTGCGCCCACATGCTGGACTATCAGCCGCAGCTTGGCGCGCCATGGTTTGCCGCGGCGGCCCGGCCGATCTACAAGCCGTGGAAACTGTTCGAATGGTGGTTTCACTTCGACGCCTATGCGCCTGAGGTCTTCGACAAGGCCGGCATGCTTGCCGGAGCCAGCGGATTCTTGGGGTGTGCGGCCGCAATAGCTGGCTCCCTCTGGCGCGCGCGGCAGAGGGGGTTGGTCACCACCTACGGTTCCTCACGATGGGCCGCTGCTCGGGAAATCGAGAAGGCAGGCCTGTTTGAGCCGGCCGGCGTTTTCCTTGGCAAACTGAAGGATCACTATCTGCGACATGACGGGCCGGAACATGTCATGGCCTTTGCGCCGACACGTTCGGGCAAGGGCGTGGGATTGGTCGTTCCAACGCTTCTTTCCTGGACCGGCTCGGCCGTCATTCACGACATCAAAGGCGAGAACTGGCAGCTGACTTCCGGCTGGCGGTCGAAGTTCTCTTTCTGCCTTCTGTTCAATCCGACCGACTCGAGAACGGCGCGCTATAACCCGCTGCTGGAAGTGCGCAGGGGTTCAGATGAGGTCCGCGACGTTCAGAACATCGCGGACATTCTCGTCGATCCGGAAGGCGCGCTGGAGCGGCGGAATCATTGGGAGAAGACTAGTCATTCACTCTTGGTCGGGGCCATCTTGCACGTGCTCTACGCGGAAGAAGAAAAGACGCTCGCGCGCGTCGCCACTTTCCTGTCGGATCCGCAACGCTCGTTTACCGCGACACTGCTGCGGATGATGACCACCAACCACCTCGGCACGGCGGACACACCTCGGGTCCATCCCGTCGTGGCCTCGGCGGCTCGCGAGGTGCTGAACAAGTCAGAGAACGAGCGTTCTGGCGTTCTCTCGACCGCAATGTCGTTTCTCGGGCTCTATCGTGATCCGACGGTTGCCTCGGCAACATCGGCCTGCGACTGGCGCATTGCCGACCTCATGGATGCGGAACGACCGATGTCGCTCTATCTAGTGGTGCCGCCATCGGATATTTCGCGCACCAAGCCACTGGTGCGACTGGTGCTCAATCAGATCGGCAGGCGACTGACGGAGCGGCTGGAAGGTGACCCGAAGAAAAGCCGCAAGTACCAACTGCTCATGATGCTAGACGAATTTCCGGCTCTTGGTCGCCTCGACTTCTTCGAGACCGCGCTCGCCTTCATGGCGGGTTACGGCATCCGCGCCTATCTGATCGCGCAATCCTTGAACCAGATCTCCAAAGCCTATGGCGAGAACAACGCCATTCTCGACAATTGCCATGTGCGCATTGCCTTTTCCTCCAACGACGAGCGCACGGCCAAACGCATATCGGATGCGCTCGGTACGGCGACGGAACTCAGGTCCATGCGCAACTACGCCGGCCACCGGCTGGCTCCCTGGCTTTCGCACGTCATGGTCAGTCGCCAGGAGACTGCTCGCCCGCTGCTGACGCCTGGCGAAGTGATGCAGTTGCCGCAAGCTGACGAATTAATCCTTGTTTCCGGGTTGCCGCCGATCCGCGCCCAGAAGTTGCGCTATTACCAGGATCCGAATTTCACCGAACGGGTGCTGCCAGCGCCGGTGCTGCGGGACGGTCTTTACGCGGATTGTCCTGCGTCGCGCCCGGACGGTTGGAGCGGACAGGTCCGCAGTGTTGACCGCCGTCTCGCTGCCGATGCCGAAACCGCCAGCGCGGCAATCGAAGAAGAGGGCGGCGTGCAACAGCAGCGTCATCCAGGCCTGCCTGAAGAACACGTCGTCGTCTCTCAGGAGCCAGATCAAGACGACCTCTTCAATCTGGCGGACGATGACGCCGAGGCACTCGCCGACAAGCGCGTCATGGACCGGGTTTCCACCGCGTCTAGCGCCTACGGTATCAACGAGGGAAGGGGCGACGACAAGGACATCATCCCCGGCTTCTAAGCGCTTCCGCAGCTCAGGCGTATCTCGGCGTAGATAACGCCCATAAGCGATTTTGCGGATCTCGACGATGTTCGTTGCCGCCGCCGGCGCATCAGCGCCGGCCAGTCGGAACGAGCCCCATGAAGCCCCATCGCATTCGCCACCAGTTTCTGCTCGAACCCGCGTTAAGCGCGAAGCTGGAAACCCTCAGTCGCAACCCGTCGACCACAAAATCGGCGATCGTCGCGAAAGCGGTCGAGGCCTTCATCGAGCGGCGTGGCGAGAACGAACTCGACCAGCGCTACGGCAGGCGGCTCGACCGTCATTCCCGCGACCTCGACCATATCCGAACCGATGTCGAGGTGATCCTGGAGAGCCTGGCGCTCTTCATACGCTTTTCGATTACGCTTCATGCCCACACGCCGGTCCCGGATCGGGCGACACAGGCGATTGCCCAAGAGCGCTTTGACAAATTCGTCGAGCAGGTCGGTCGCCAGATCGCCTCCGGGAAGCGCTTGCTTGGCAACGGCAATGGCAATGGAGGCGAAGGATGAGCTCTCATCCCGCAGCCGACCACCGCCGCCGCGCCATGCTGCGCACAGCCATGGGCCCCGCGATCACCGAGGCCCTTGCCGATCCGACCGTCATCGAGGTGATGGTCAACCCCGATGGCGCGCTGCGGCTCGACCGGTTGGGAGAAGGCCGGGTCGATACCGGCGTGCATATGCATCCTTCCGAGGCCGAACGCATCGTCCGCCTCGTTGCCTCTCACGTGCGCGCCGAGGCGCATGCGGACAACCCAATCGTCAGTGCCGAACTACCCTCAGGCGAGCGTTTCGAGGGCCTGTTACCGCCAATCGTCTTGGCGCCATGCTTTGCCATCCGCAAGCCGGCAGCAAAACTCTACACGCTGGCCAACTATGTCGCCGATCGCATCATCCTCCCGCTGCAGGCCGATGCGCTGAGGAAGGCGGTCCGTGAGCGGCGTAACATCCTGGTCGCCGGCGGCACGTCGTCGGGCAAGACCACGCTTGCGAATGCGCTGTTGGCAGAAGTCGCCGAATGCGATGAGCGGGTGATCCTAATTGAGGACACCCGCGAGCTGCAATGCGCAGCCGAGGACTGTGTTGCCTTGAGGACGAGGCGGGGGTCGGTCACGCTTGGTGATCTCGTGCGCTCGACACTGCGGCTTAGACCCGACCGCATCATCGTCGGCGAAGTGCGGGGCGCGGAAGCCCTCGACATGCTGAAGGCATGGAACACCGGACATCCCGGCGGCATTGCCACGGTTCACGCCAATTCGGCACGCTCCGCACTCTATCGTATTGAGCAGCTCGCCCAGGAAGCCGTTGTCACCGTTCCCCGCCGGCTGATCGCCGATGCCGTCGACTTGGTCATCTTTATTGCCGGAAGAGGGCCCGCGCGCCGCGTTGACGCGATCGCCGAGGTCACGGGTCTCGACGGCAGCGGCGATTACGCCGTCACCCCGCTCACCCTTCCGCAACTCCAGCAGCTTTGAAAGGTCGTCTCATGCCCAGGAAAATTCGCTTTCTCTCGTCCGCCGCCGTCGCGCTTCTTCTCACGGCCCAGGCTCACGCTGCCGGCTCCGGCATGCCCTGGGAACAGCCGCTTCAGCAGATCCTGGAATCGGTGCAGGGGCCGGTGGCCAAGATCGTTGCCGTGATCATCATCATAACCACTGGCCTCACCCTTGCCTTCGGCGACACGGCCGGCGGTTTCCGCCGGCTCATCCAGATCGTCTTTGGCCTGTCGATCGCCTTCGCGGCTTCGAGCTTCTTTCTCTCCTTCTTCTCCTTTGGTGGCGGGGCGCTCGTCTGATGGCCGTCGGAGAGCAGCATATCGAAGGATTGGAGGTGCCCGTCTACCGGGCTCTGACTCAGCCGATCCTGCTCGGCGGTGCGCCGCGGGCGCTGGCGATCCTCAACGGCACGGTGGCGGCCGCAGTCGGCCTTGGCCTGCAGCAGTGGATTAGCGGTCTGGTGGTTTGGGTGGCCGGACACACGCTCGCGGTTTTTGCCGCACGGCGCGACCCGGACTTTGCCAGCGTGCTTGTCCGCCATCTTCGCCAGAAGGGCTGGCTCGAATGTTGAATATTTCTGAATACCGCGGCAAAGCCGACCGGCTTGCCGACCATCTTCCCTGGGCAGCACTGGTTGCGCCTGGGATCGTCCTCAACAAGGACGGCAGCTTTCAGCGGACGTTGCGGTTTCGTGGCCCCGACCTTGAAAGCGCGACGGAAGCTGAGCTCATCGGCGTTTGCGCCCTGGCAAACAATGCGCTGAGGAGGCTGGACTCTGGCTGGGCGCTGTTCTTCGAGGCCGAGCGCGTTGTAGCGCTGGGCTATCCGAGCTCGATGTTTCCCGACGCCGCCTCTTGGCTCGTGGACGAGGAACGGCGCGGCGCCTTCGAGGGCAAGGTCGCGCATTTCGAGAGCGTCTATCATCTGACCTTGGTCTTCATGCCGCCACCGGATGGCCAGGCGCGCGCGGAAAGTGCTCTCGTCGACTCGCATGACTTGGGAGGGGAAAGAGACTGGCGCCAGGAGCTTGCCCGGTTCCGAGACGAGACTGACCGCGTTCTCGATCTTCTTTCGGCATTCGTGCCCGAGGTGCGCGCGCTCGACGATGCCGAGACCCTGACGTACCTGCACGGCACGATCTCGACCCGCCGTCATCCGGTCGCCGTGCCGGAAACCCCAATGTATCTTGACGCTGTCCTTGTCGATGAGCCGCTCACAGGCGGCTTGGAGCCGATGCTAGGCGAGCAGCATCTGCGCACGCTCACCGTTCTCGGCTTTCCCAACCTCACCCGGCCAGGGATTCTCGATGCGCTCAATCACCAAGATTTCGCCTATCGGTGGATGACGCGCTTCATTCCTCTCGACAAGCCGGAAGCCACGAAGACGCTGACTCGGCTCCGCCGGCAGTGGTTTGCCAAGCGCAAATCGATCGCGGCTATCCTGCGCGAGGTGGTGACCAACGAACCGGTGCCTCTCGTCGACAGCGACGCCGACAACAAGGCGCTCGATGCCGATGCAGCACTGCAGGCATTGGGCGGCGATCATGTCGGCTTCGGCTATCTCACCACAACGGTGACGGTGTGGGATCACAACCGTGAAGCCGCCGCGGAAAAGCTTCGCGCCGTCGAGCGGATCGTCAACGGGCTCGGCTTCACCACCATTCGCGAAAGCATCAATGCCGTCGAAGCGTGGCTTGGTTCATTGCCGGGTCATGTCTACGCCAACGTTCGCCAGCCGCTCGTTCACACGCTTAACCTTGCCCATCTCATGCCGCTGTCATCCGTGTGGGCAGGTCCAGCGGAGAACGAGCATCTTGCTGAGGTCACCGGCGATCACGCTCCGCCGCTTCTTTTCGCCGAAACCAGCGGGTCGACGCCGTTTCGGCTTTCGACCCATATCGGCGATGTCGGCCACATGCTGATTGTCGGGCCGACCGGTGCCGGCAAGTCGGTGCTGCTTGCCCTGATCGCCTTGCAGTTCCGACGCTACGCTGGCGCGCAAATCTATGTCTTCGACAAAGGCAATTCGGCCCGCGTCGCCACGCTTGCCATGGGCGGCGACCACCATCCGCTGGGTGCGGATGGTGCGCTTGCCTTTCAGCCGCTACGCAACATCGACGACCAGGCAACCCGTGGCTGGGCAGCCGAATGGATCGCCGGCCTCATTGCCCACGAGAATGTCACCGTCACCCCGGAGGTGAAGGAGGCAATCTGGTCGGCGCTCACCAGCCTCGCCACCGCGCCGGCGCAGGAACGCACGCTGACTGGCCTGTCGGTCTTGCTTCAGTCCAATGCGCTCAAATCGGCGTTGATGCCCTACACGCTCGACGGTCCATTCGGCCGGCTGCTCGATGCCGATGACGACCGGCTGGCCATCTCGGGTGTGCAGTGTTTCGAGACCCAGGAGCTGATGGACAGCCAAGGGGCTGTGCTGCCTGTGCTCACCTATCTGTTCCATCGTCTTGAGGACCGGTTTGACGGGCGGCCGACGCTGCTCATGCTCGACGAGGCCTGGGTCTATCTCGACAACCCGCTCTTTACCGCCCGCATCCGCGAATGGCTGAAGGTGCTGCGTAAGAAAAACGTCTCCGTCATCTTCGCGACGCAGTCGCTTGCCGACATCGCCGGCTCTTCTATCGCACCCGCAATCATCGAGAGCTGCCCGCAGCGCATTTTTCTCCCCAATGATCGTGCGGTGGAGCCGCAGGCACGGGCAGCCTATGAGCGCTTCGGTCTTAATGAGCGACAGATCGAATTGGTCGCCCGCGCCACGCCGAAGCGCCACTACTATCTGCAGTCGCGCCGCGGCAATCGCCTCTTCGAACTCGGGCTAGGCCCGATCGCTCTTGCGCTTTGCGGCGCCTCCGACCCGGCCGCGCAGACCCTGATCGACAATGTTCTTTCCGAAGAAGGGCAGGGCAGCTTTGCCGCCCGTTTCTTCAGTGCGCGCGGCCTGGATTGGGCTGCCGAGCTTCTCCAGCAATTTCCTCAACCTAACAAGGAGCAATCGTCATGATCGGACGCCGCCTTTTTACTAGCCTGGTGACCGTTTCCCTGATCGCCAAACCGATGGCTGACTACGTCCAGCCGGCCTATGCGCTCATCGTGTTTGACCCGTCCAACTATACGCAGAATGTGCTGTCGGCAGCACGCGCATTGGAGCAGATCAACAACCAAATCCAGTCGCTTCAGAACCAGGCGACCATGCTGCAGAACATGGCGCGCAACCTTCAGCGCCTGGATTTCTCTTCCGTGGGCCAGCTTACCGGCTCGCTCCAACGGATTGACGGTCTGATGACCCAGGCGAGCGGCCTGAGCTTCGATCTCGACAAGCTGCAGGACCAGTGGCGCCGGCAATATCCGGAAAGCTACGACGCCACCATCAAGGTCAGCGATGTGGCGAGCGCCGCGCGCGAGCGCTGGCAGAGCGCCATGCAGGCGTTCCGCCAGACCATGAGCGCGCAGTCGCAGATCGTCGAGAACGTGCAGGCCGATGGTGACCTGCTTACCGATCTCGTCAATCGCAGTCAGGGCGCGGCAGGTGCCCTCGAGGCAAGCCAGGCCACCAATCAGCTGATCGCGCTTTCGACCAAGCAGCAGATGCAGATCCAGACGCTGCTTGCGACCCAGTTCCGGGCCGAGGCCGAGGATGCGGCGCGCAAGGCGCAGTCCGAGGAAGCCGCTCGCGAGACGACGAAGCGTTTCCTGGGCACCGGCACGGCTTATCCCGGCAACTGATCGGCAGTTCTTCAAGACAACGAGGAAGGCGGCGACATGAACGACCTCGGAGTCATCGATCGCTTCATGGAGACCTTTACCCGCTACATTGACAGTGGGTTCGGTCTGCTTTCGGGCGACGTTGCCTTTCTCACCACCATTCTGATCGGCATTGACATCACGCTCGCGGGCCTGGTCTGGGCGTTCGGCGGCGAACCCAACGTTTTTGGCCGGCTTGTCCGCAAAGTGCTCTATGTCGGCGCCTTCGCCTTCGTCCTGAACAATTTCAAGAACCTCGCCGACATAATTTACCGCTCCTTTGCCGGTCTCGGCATCAACGCATCGGCCGGCAACCTGTCCGCCGACAGTCTCCTGCGGCCAGGCCGCATTGCCGCGGCCGGCTTCGAGGGCGCCTGGCCGCTCCTCAATCAAGCGAGCCAGCTAGTAGGCTTCCCCGAGATCTTCGGTAACGCGCTCACCATCTTCGTGCTGCTTCTGGCCTGGTTCCTGGTCCTCATCGCCTTCTTCATTCTTTCCATCCAGCTCTTCATCACCATCCTCGAGTTCAAGCTCACCACGCTGGCCGGCTTCGTCCTGGTGCCCTTCGCGCTCTGGAACCGCTCGGCGTTTCTGGCCGAGCGCGTGCTCGGCAATGTGATTTCGTCGGGCATCAAGGTGATGGTGCTTGCCGTCATCGTCGGCATCGGCTCCACGCTCTTTGGCGAGTTCGCTTCCGCCCTGCAGGGCCAGGAGCCGGACCTGGCGGCGGCCATGTCTCAGGTACTGGGTGCGCTGGCGCTGCTTGGGCTCGGCATTTTCGGCCCCGGGATTGCCTCGGGTCTTGTTTCCGGCGCGCCGCAGCTTGGCGCCGGCGCGGCACTTGGAACAACGGCGGCCGCAGCTGGATCAACGCTCGTTGCCGGAGGCGCTGCGTTTGCCGGCGCGCGCATGGCAACAGGCGGCGGCCTCGCCGCAGTCCGTGCCGGCGCCGCCATGGGGTCCGCTGCCACCGTCGCTTGGCAGACGGGGCGCGCGACATCGCCCGAGTCCGGGCTGTCCGGGGTAGCTGCTGGGCTGCATGGGGTTGCGAGTGCCGCTAGCGGCGCCGCGATGCGGGGAATGCGATCCGCAGCAGAACCATTCCGCCGTAGTGCCGACGCCGGTCGCGATGCCGGCTGGACCGCGACCGGCGGCATGCCGACCGCGTCAAAGACAGGAACCTCGCCCGCTGCAGCCTCTGACCCCGCGCCGGTCTGGGCAAGGCGTCTGCGTTCCGAACAGACCGCACGCGCCCATCGCAATGCTGCCACGCAGGCGGTGCGCGATGGAGATCGGGGCGGAAGCGGCGCCAATCCCTCCCTCAATGACAAGGAAGACTAGATGCTCTTCAAGCGACCCGTTCAGCGTTATGGAAAGACGCCCGAACCCGTAACACCCTACCAGAAGGCCAGCCAACTCTGGGATGAGCGCATCGGCACGGCGCGCGTCCAGGCCAAGAACTGGCGCTTCATGGCCTTTGGCTGCCTGGCTCTGACGACGGGGCTTTCCGGTGGGCTTCTGTGGCAGTCGATGCAGGGCCGCGTCGTGCCTTATGTCGTCGAGGTCGACCGCTTTGGCGAGGCGCACGCGGTCGCGCCGGCAGTCCAAAACTACCAGCCCGACGATGCCCAGATCGCCTGGCATCTCAGCCGCTTCATCCAGAATGTCCGTTCGGTTTCCACCGATGCGGTTCTGGTGCGGCAGAATTGGCTGTCGGCCTACGACTTTGCCACCGACCGAGCGGCGCTCTTCCTCAACGAATATGCCAAGGCGAACGACCCTTTCGGCCAAATCGGCACGCGCAGCGTGTCAGTGCAGGTGACCAGCGTGGTCAGGGCTTCCGACAGCTCGTTCCAGGTCAAATGGACCGAGCAGGTGTTCGAGCGCGGCAGCCTCGCCAGCACGACGCGCTGGATCGGGATCCTCACGATCCTCATCCGCCCGCCTAGGACAACCGAGCAGCTGCGCAAGAACCCGCTCGGCGTCTTCATCAACGCCATCGACTGGTCGCGCGAGCTCGACAGCGCCGCGCCAACCCCCGTTTCCCCTAAGGAGCCCGCCAATGACAAATAGAGCCCCATTGCTTCGTGCTGCCTTGATCCTGTCGGCGTCTGCTGCGGTTCTTTCGGCCTGTGCCTCGAAGCCAGTGCCGCCGCCTCAGATTTCCTATGACCACGAGGACTTCAAACCAGCCGCGATCGAGAAGGCGCCGGAGAAGCCGGTCAAGGTCGTGGAAGTGCCGAAACCGTTACCGTTGCCTGGTCAGTTGATGCCCGCACCCGGCAAGCCCGCCCCAGATAAGCGCTCGCCGGAAGAACAGGTCGCCGATGCCAACAAGGCGGCGACGCAACAACCCACCAAGTTTGGCTATGTCAATGCGGTGCAGGTTTACCCCTTTGCCGACGGCGCGCTCTACCAGCTCTACGCCGCGCCGGAGCGCGTCACCGATATCTCATTGCAGTGGGGCGAGAAGCTGACCTCGGTCTCAGCCGGCGATACGGTCCGTTGGGTGATCGGTGACACCGTTAGTGGCTCAGGCGATGACCAGCGCACTCATGTGTTGGTGAAGCCATTCGCGCCGGGGCTTGCCACCAATCTGGTCATCACGACGGACAGGCGATCCTATCACCTGCAGCTTCAAAGCACTGAGAAAACTGCCATGGCGGCGCTCTCCTGGACTTACAGCGAAGACCAACTCGTGGCGCTTCGGCGGCGCAACGCTCAGGCAGAGGCTGAAATGCCCGCAGCCTCGAACGTAGCACTCGAAAACATCCGCTTCCGCTATTCGATCACCGGCGACACGCCGCCGTGGAGACCGACGCGCGCCTTCGATGATGGCAGCAAGGTCTACATAGAGTTCCCGAAGCGCATCGATCAGGGCGAGGCGCCACCGCTCTTCATCGTCGGTGCTGACGGGGACAACCAGCTCGTCAACTATCGGATGCACGGCAACTACTACATCGTCGATCGCCTCTTTGCTGCGGCCGAGCTAAGGCTGGGCACCAAACAGCAGCAGGTGGTGCGCATTACGAGAACCGACGGTCGGCAACCGCCGCGGCGGGTTTCGCTGTTTTCGCGTTTTGGCAGGTGAGGGGAGGCTCATGACCGATACTTCCCATCCGAATGCTCCGCCGAAGCTCAATCCCGAACAGCTGCAGCTGCGAGCCTCGCCCCGCCGAGCGGTGCGGTTCAGGCGCGGCATAATCGTCGCGATCGCTGCTGTTGGTTCCGGCGCCGTTTTTGGCGTCACGATGATGGCGCTGCAGGGGCCTGCGTTGCGCCTGAAGCAGCAGGCCGAAGAGCTTTACAGCACCGACCGCAAGCCGACCGCCGAGGGACTCGAAGCGCTGCCTAAAGACTATTCCGGGATTAAGCCAAAGGCTCCGGTGCTTGGACCGCCGCTGCCCGGGGATCTCGGCCGTCCTATTCTCGAGCACCAGCGCCAGCTTGGCATCGCGCCCGGGCAAGACGTTTCCGCCGAGGCGCAGCGGCTTGCACAACAAGCCATTGAAGCGCGCGAGTCGCAAGTCCTGTTCCGCATCGAAAACCGACTCCAGCAAACGGAAGCTCTTAGCAATGGGCAGGGCGGACGTTCACCTTTCGAGACGGCGCCTCAGCAGCCAGATACCGAAGGCACGCGAGCTTCCGTCGCCCCGGCCGAGGGCGACCAGAACAACCAACAGCGCAAGCTCGATTTTATCGATCAACGGAACACCAGCGGGATCTACAATCCGCATGCGCTGCAGACGCCGGCTTCGCCCTATCAGATCATGGCCGGCAGCGTGATTGCGGCAAGCCTGATCACCGGCATCAATTCCGACTTGCCCGGCCTCGTCGTCGCGCAGGTTACCGAGAATGTGCGCGACAGCGTCACCGGCAGCATCCTGCTCATCCCGCAGGGCTCACGGCTGATCGGCACCTACGATAGCGTTGTAGCCTTTGGCCAAAGGCGCGCTCTGTTGGTGTGGCAACGCATTGTGATGCCGGACGGCTCATCGATCGAAATCGACAATCTGCCCGTGACCGACGCGGCCGGCTATGCCGGGCTCGAGGACAAGGTGGATTTCCATACTTGGCAGCTGATCAAGGGCATCGCCGTGGCCACATTGCTGGGGGTTGGTACCGAGTTGACCTTTGGGGAAAACGAAAGCGACTTTGTCAAGGCGATTCGTGAATCCACCCAGCAGAACGTCAGCCAAGCCGGCCAACGGATCACTGAAAAGAACCTGAACGTCCAACCCACGATCACCGTCCGCCCTGGTTGGCCGTTGCGCGTCATCGTCCACAAGGACCTCGTGTTGCGGCCATACACGGGGTGAACAGGAGGACTTCATGGCTAACCTAAAACTCGGAAAACTTCCGGACCGGACACCTTCGAAGATCACCATCACCGTTGCCGCCGACTTGAGCCAAGCACTCAACGACTATGCCGCACTTTACCGTGAGACCTATGGCGAGTCCGAAACGGTGGCGGAACTGATCCCCTTTATGCTGGTCGGGTTCCTGGAAGGCGACCGGGCGTTTGCCAAGGCCAGAAAGGAAGGTCTGCCGGGCGCCGGCGCGTCTGAGAAACCAAGAAGGCAATCATCTTCCACACTGGACAAAGGTTAGCGCTTAGTGTCGTTTTGGAGCAGCTAGGTTCTTGATCCTGACCGCGTTGCCGCCGGTCCCAGCGAGCGTTTCGCATAATAGGCGGAGCGCGACATCCTAAAAAACTGTCACGGGCCGTTGCCCGCCTGCGCGCGGTAGAAACAGCCTATGCTACCCTCGCACCTCGGAGGTAGCGACCGTCAGCTTATTGGAGGCGCAGTCTCCGTAAAAAAACGTGGTCCATGGGTGCATGCGAACTTGAGAGTGATGACGCCGCTCCAACGGCGATCCCCATTAGGAAGATGAAGATAGGCATAGCCCAGACCCTCCCGCCCACAATTTTGATGGAGGATTTGCGATCCGTCGCTTCCCCGTGGAGTTCGCGCGGTCGCATTTAGATTGTCCAACACCGCCGCGCCGGTGTCCTTCGGCAGTCCGCGCCGGCGTGGACGTGCCGGGAGGCCGTTCTCCCGCATCAGCCGTTCGATGCGATGCCAAGATGACGACCGGCGACCGCCCGGAGTTGAAGCCGGTCAATGTTGGTGCCGCTGGCATCGACATCGGATCAAGAATGCACATGGCAGCGGTCGACCCGGCCTGCACAGACACACCAGTGCGAGCGTTTGGCACATTCACGCAAGACCTGCATGATCTGGCGGACTGGTTCAAAGCGTGCGGCGTGACCAGTGCGCGATGGAATCCACCGGGGGTCTATTGGATCCCGGCCTACGAGATTCTCGAGCAGCACGGGTTCGAGGTCATTCTGGTCAATGCGCGTTACGCAAAGAACGTGCCCTGGGCGCAAAACAGATGTCAGCGATGCCGCGTGGCCGCCAATCTGAAGCGGCGCGCCAAATCGCTGGGCCTCGTTTTGCAAGCTGTTCCATGCGAGATTGAGGTGGCTGTTTCTTAGGAAGGCCGCAGCCTACTTCGCGAGGGGAAGTGACGTGAGATTTGCTTTCATCGCGAGGCACCGGGGCATCTGGCCGGTGGCATGGCTGTGCAGTGCGCTGGATGTATCCCGCTCGGGCTTCCATGCCTGGCTCAACCGCAGCCCCAGCGTTCGCTCGCGGCATGACGAGATCCTCGTTTCCAGGATCGACCGAAGCTTCAAGAGCAGCGATCCCACCTACGGCGCGCGTCGCGTCTGGCACGACGCTCTGGCAGAGGGGCTTTCCTGCGGACTGCACTGCATTGCTGCGCATCGGTGACATGAAGCTATCCGGTTAGTCGAATCAGCCCTATGCAGGGATGGTCCGTGCGCTCATACGCGGTTTCGCTGCCGAGTTCAAAAATTGGGCCGTCGCAAGGGGCATCCAATTGGATGAAACCCACAAAGAGTATGGATATTCCGAATCCGCTGTCACCATGGAGCAAGCCATGCCGTGGGTCTTGAGGAAGAACGTAGCCATGAAGCTCGTCATCTGATTGGCAGGTTCCTGGCTTCTCCCCCGGTAGCGCAGACGGCTTCGACCTCAAAGGCACCCGTCATCGCAAGTGATTGCTTGGGCAGGGTTCGCCCACAAACGTCCGCTCCCGCTCGAACCGGAAATACTTCTGCACGAGTTCTCAAAAGAACTCATCCCAGCTATGCTCAGAACCGGAGGGCGGGGTAAACGGGATGAGGTTGCCATTTCATTGGACGGTGGCTGTCGCCTTGGCGACAGTGCTAAGTGTTGCAGGCACCGCAACTGCCCAGGTAGCCCGCTATTCTGCGCGGCAGGTTCAACAGGCGCTTGTTGAACATGGGTACGATCTCGGGACCGCTGACGGAATTTGGGGACGTCGGTCCATCAGTGCGCTCAAGGCTTTCCAGAAAGCGAGCAATCTTCCTCAGACTGGTACTTTGGACGAAGCGACGTCAGCGGCGCTTTTTCCGCAACCCCAAGTGACGCGTGGCCTGTTGACGCCCATAGACCCGTCGCCTTTGGAGCAACTTGGTGTTCCCACAAAGACAACTCCACAGACAAGTAACGCGGAAGCCGGGCAAGCTGATGGCGATGTTCACGATGCGCCGCCTTTGCCGGCGCACACCGAGGGGGCGTCAGCCAAATCCGATCGTTTGGCACCGGAGCCCAACAAGGTCAGAGAGGGGCCAACGACCTCAACGCCGCGTTTGATCTATTTAAGCCTGCTAGGGGTCGCAGCTGCGTTCTTCTTCCTGCGGAGACGCCGAAGAAATTCAGCAGCGGAGTCGGTTCCAACGGCATCCGAAAGCAAGCGCAGCGAACCTGAGCGCACTCCCAACCGGTCGGCCAGAACCGATAGGCATCGCCTCCATGTCCCGACCGATCGCATGATTCCAGCCAACAATGCTGCTGGATGGCAGCCAGTCGACCAAAAGCTGGTCCTGCCGGCGGATATTGCGGCTTCTCTTGCGGTACACAACGCCGCCGTCCACGATTTCATCCGACAGAGAGGAGCAATCCGACGGCCTAAAGCAGGGGCCAATCCTTCAGCCAAGCAGCCGGGCGCTCCCGCAAAAACGAGTCGGCAAAGCATAGAGGCCACCAAGGTCACCCCGGTAACGACAACGGGATCGCTCGCATCGCATGGTGCTCAGATAGCGGAATCCATTCGACAACGCGGTCCTGTTCTCATTCCCCCTACGGCCGCAACGGATCAGACGCAGCCGTCGGATTCCGAAAGCAAGGTCAGCCAATTCGATAGCGGTCTCGACCAATCGGCCAGAAGCAACAGGCACCTCCTGGTTCGGAACGATCTGATCGTTCCAGCCAATATTGCAGTTGGAAGACAACCGGTCGAACAGAAACAAGCCTTACCATCAGATATTGCGACTTCTGTCGCGGCACATAATAGAGCTGTCCACGACTTCATCAGACAACGCGGAGCCATTAGACCGCCCAAACCACTGCCCAATCCTTCAACCGCTCCCGCGAAAACG
Source organism: Mesorhizobium sp. LNHC209A00 (assembly GCF_000502915.1). Lineage (NCBI taxonomy): Bacteria > Pseudomonadati > Pseudomonadota > Alphaproteobacteria > Hyphomicrobiales > Phyllobacteriaceae > Mesorhizobium > Mesorhizobium sp. LNHC209A00. Next base: position 6,265 of record NZ_AYWT01000030.1, on the reverse strand, counting down.
GGTTGGCAAAGCATTGAACCCACCAAGGTCATCCCGGCAACGACCACAACCGATGGATCGCTCGCATCGGACAATGCTCAGGTTTCGGATTTCATTCGGCAACGCGGCCCTATGCTTGTTCCCAACACGGCCCGAACGGACCAGCCGCGGTGGTTCGACGGGCTACCCGCAGTGCGAGCGAGCCCCACCGCCCGCCAGTCGGCACATTGGATTCCTGCGAATACAGCAGCAATGGTGGGAAGCCATGACATTCCCGGCGGCATGATCTATGTAGGCGAGCACCTGCCGAGGCAGGGCAGTTCAACCGACCCGGAGAACTGCCTGATCGACCCGAGATTGACCGTAGGCGCTCACGGCGATCCGCTGGGTCAGACGATGGGCTATTGGCCGTCCTACTCGAGCATTTCGCCCGCAGCGCGAAAATCCTTTCTGGACTGGCTTGCCGGATCGCGATCCGATCCCGACGCCTATATCGGATACGTGTTCCTCTACTTCTACGGTATCGAACGTCGCCTCATGTTGGAGGAAAGCCCACCCGACGCCGATGGTGTCGTTGCCGAGGTTTGCCGGCTATTGCAGGTGTATGGAGGGAATGGTTCGTTCAAGCGTTATGCTGGTGAGTTGCTTTCGGCCTACCAGCTGAAATCGGCTCGATTGCCAGAAAAGTTTGATCTGGAGGTCGAGGAAAATAGCTACGAGATCCCGATTATGCTGAAGGTCGCCCTCGGGATGCGGATGCGCAGCGGAGAGGCGATCGAGCCGGACCTTTTGTTGGCTTACGTCCTTGCCGACCCCGAAACGAGGGTGCGAACGCCGGCGCGACGGGCACAGACTCTGTTGCGAGAGCTGTTCGCGGAAGCGGTGGAGAAGCAATATCCAAATGGTGTGCGCGTTCCGGCCGCCGGAGTACGAAAACTGAAGGTCAACTACCGTGCCTGCAGCGGGACGTTCGATCTTGCAATCCGCCCCTTTGGCGGTGACCTGCCGGACATCACAAACCGCAGCGAACCGATAGGCGGTGCGCGCCGCATCTTCGACGACTGCACGGATCGGCTCGACAACTACAGCCGCATGCTCGGCCGTTCGGAGGGACTGAGGCCTAGCCTTGCGGCTGTGGCTCAGTTGCCCTTGGGTTTGCGCGTGAAGAATTGTCAAACGCTCGCTGGCAACCCATTGAGGCGGCTCCAGGAACTGGCGAGTAATGACGTCCTAGTATCCATTCAGAAACTGGCTGAATTGGCTGGGATGGATCCCGACAAAATTGCCGCGCGAGCGAAGCAGAAGGAACTTTCAGGAATTCTGGCCGCCCTTGGCTATGGCCACACCGCCGATCCTTCCTTCTCCCTGAAGTCGGCAAAACCAGACGAGCCGGCGATGGTCTTTGCTCTGGAACGCGAAGCCGAAGCTGATCTCGAGCCCGGCGACCACTACCGCCCCATGCAACTGTCAATCATGCTCGGCATGGTAATCGCCTTCGCCGACGGCCTCCTCCATCCTTTGGAGGAACGCAGGCTCTCCGGCAAGATTGACGAGGCGCCCGGTCTGTCGAGGGACGAACGTGTACGCCTCAAAGCCGAACTCAGGGTCTGCGCAGCCGATGCCAGCCGCGTGGTGGATTGGACCAAACGCATAGGAGACGTGCCAGGGGACCGCCACGAAGACCTTGCCGATGAATTGGTGGCAATCGCTGCTGCAGATGGAACCCTCCACGCACGAGAAGTGTCGCAGCTCGAGAAACTGTTCAGGCTGATGGGTCTTGACCAAAACTCACTGTATTTGCGACTGCAGGGGGGTGTTGCGCCGCAGAACAGGCCGCGCGACGGCATTGACGATCTTCCCCTGGTTATCCCTGCCGGGATCCAGCCGCCTGGCATTCCGGTGCCGCCGGCGCCTCCTAAAGCACCTGCGACGCGCGTCGACATCTCGCGTCTCGATGCGATTCGACGTGAAACCCGGAGCACGTCCAGCGTCCTTGCCGATATCTTCCAGGACGAAGCAGAGCCGCCGATCGAGCTTCAGCCCGCGACCGAGGAAATCGAGACGTCCAATGGGGATGCGCGCTTCGACGGGCTGGAGCGACGCTATGTTTGGCTCCTGTCGCAACTGATCGAACAGGAAACTTGGACGGCTTCGGATTTTGAGCGTTTGGTGCGCGGTGCCGATCTGATGCCTGGCGCGGCGAAGCAAGCAGTAAACGATTGGTCGCTCGACCGCTTCGACGAACTAATCCTGGACGGCGAGGACCCTGTCATCGTCAACGCCATCCTGTTTTCCGAGGCTACTGCCCAGTCTCCGTCGCTCACCGTCTCTCTCGAAGGAATGTCAGCATGACGACACAAACCCCACCTATCAAACCGAGAGATCGAGACACCATTATCAGCGCCTTGCGTGCCGGTGTCGTGCCGCGCATCGGTCTCCAGCATATTCAGGTGGGTCGCCAGCGCGAGATCGAAGCGCTGATCCAGGACATCGAGCGGATCGGCAACGGCGGGTCGAGTATTCGTCTCGTCATCGGCGCCTATGGTGCCGGCAAGACCTTCTTCCTGTTTCTCATCAGGCAAATCGCACTTCAGCGCAAGCTTGCCGTCTGCCAGGCCGACCTTTCTCCGGATCGCCGAATCCACGCCACCGGCGGGCAGGCGCGTACGCTCTATGCCGAGCTCGCCACCAGTCTTGCGACCCGTACCGCTCCGGACGGAGGCGCGCTCAGAAACATTCTGGAAAGCTACATACAAAAAGCATCCGAACGCGCTTCCTCAAGCGGGACGACTATTGAAATCGCCATCAAGGAAGGCCTTGGCGATCTTCGCGAGATGGTCGGTGGCTATGATTTCGCAACCGTCATCGTTGCCTATGCGCGGGGCTACGAGGAAGGAAATAGCAATTTGCAGGACGACGCGCTGCGTTGGTTGCGCGGCGAATACACGACCAAGACCGAGGCGCGAGGCGATCTGGGCGTACGCACCATCATCGATGACGCGTCCTTCTACGATGGCCTGAGACTGCTCGCCCGTTTCACAAGGCTCGCTGGTTTTGGCGGCCTGTTGGTCTGCCTCGACGAACTCGTCAACCTCTACAAGCTGCAGAGCGCCCAGGCCCGCAAACAGAATTACGAGCAGATCCTGCGCATCTTCAACGATGTCCTGCAGGGCACGACGCAGGGTATCGGCTTCATTCTGGGCGGAACGCCGGAATTTCTGCTCGACACGCGGCGCGGCCTTTACTCCTACGAGGCCTTGCAGTCCCGCCTCGCCGGAAACAGTTTTGCCGGCAATGGCCTGGCCGACTATTCCGGTCCGGTGGTCAATCTGCCGAACCTGACGCCCGAGGAACTCTACCATCTCCTGGAGCGGCTGCGCGACGTCTTCGCGGCCGGCGATCAGGAAAAATGGTTGGTGCCGGACGAGGCACTCCATGCTTTCATGGACCATTGCGCCAATCGGATCGGCGAGGCCTATTTTCGAACTCCGCGCAACACGGTGAAAGCCTTCGTCGATCTGCTCGCGATTCTCCAGCAAAACCCCGGCACAGATTGGAAAGACATGCTCGGCGCAGTGGACGTAGCGGAAGATCGAGGCAGTGCAGGCGACCAGCCCATCGATGACGCCGAAGGCGGAGCGGACGACGAGCTTGCAACCCTCCGCATTTGACACGCTTTCCGAGCCCGTCAGACGCTGGATCTGGCAGCGGAAATGGCCGTCGCTACGGGATGTCCAGGAAAAAGCTATTCCGGCCATACTCGCGGGCGGCGATGTCGTGATCTCGGCACGCACTGCCGCCGGCAAGACCGAAGCCGCCTTCCTGCCCTTGTTGACCCGGCATGCCGAGCACGCAGGCAGCGCCGATGGGTTCGCCATCCTCTACGTCAGCCCGCTGAAGGCGCTGATCAACGATCAGCACCGGCGGCTGGAAAGCCTGTGTGAAGGCAGCGGCGTCCTCCTGCACAAATGGCATGGCGACGTGTCGGCGGACGCCAAAACCCGTGCACGAAAGCGACCGTCGGGTATCGTGCTGATCACTCCGGAATCGCTGGAGGCGTTGCTCGTCCGCAGAGGCGGTGAGGTAGCGCAGATATTTTCGCGTTTGGATGCGGTGGTCATCGATGAGTTGCATGCCTTCATCGGCACCGAACGTGGCATGCAGCTGCAGTCGATCCTGAACAGGATCGAAGTGGCGACCGCGCGAGACCGCATCGATCGAATCGGGCTGTCGGCAACACTTGGCGACATGACTCTGGCTGCCGAGGCGCTGCGGCCCGGCAAAGGGGCCAGCGTCACGATCGTGGAAGGCGAGGACGAGGGAAACGGGGTCCGTTTGCAGATCCGGGGTTATCTGCTGGATGGCATCGCCCTGGGCGATCTCACGGCCACTACAGACGATGGCCATCCGCCCAGAAAGTCGGCCGAACCTTTCGAACAACCGACGGTCCCAGCGGCGCTTGCGGCCGACTTGTTTCGTCTGCTGCGCGGCCAGAGCAATCTGCTGTTTGCCGGATCTCGCGCCAATGTCGAGGTTTATGCCGACATGCTGCGTTCGATGTGCGACGAAGCGAGCTTTCCAAATGAGTTCTTCCCGCATCATGGCAATCTCGCAAGGGCCATGCGCGAGGGGGTCGAAGCGCGGCTTCGAGACGATCCGCGCCCGACCACGGCGGTCGCGACCACTACCTTGGAACTCGGAATCGACATTGGCGAGGTGGAGACAATCGCGCAGATCGGGCCGGGTTCCTCGGTTGCGTCACTTCGCCAGCGCCTCGGCCGATCCGGCCGCAGGGCCGGAAAGCCCGCAACGCTGCGTATGTTCGTCATCGAGCCTCCCATAGGCAAGGGAAGACACCCAATCGACCGGCTCCGCCTGGATCTGGTTCAGTCGATTGCGATGGTCGAGTGCCTGCGGGCGGGATGGTGTGAGCCGCCATTGCAAGCTGGGCTGCATCTTTCAACGCTCCTCCATCAAGTGATGGCGCTGATAGTGCAGACCGGGGGCGTAAGCCCGACGGTCGCCTGGAAACTGTTGTGCGAGCGCGGCCCCTTCCGAGCCGTGGACAGGACGCTGTTTGCCGAATTGCTTCGGTGCATGGCCACGCCTGAAAACCAGTTGCTCGAGCAGTCTCCTGAAGGCTTGCTCATGATCGGAGAGACCGGGGAAAAGATCACGGAATCGTACGAATTCTATGCTGTTTTCGCCACGGAACGAGAATATCGGATCATTCACGATGCACGCACGCTCGGCACCTATCCACTGGGCTCTCCGCTTGCACGTGGCGAAACGATCATTTTTGCTGGGCGGCGCTGGCAAGTCATAGAAATCGACGATCGTGCCCGTGTCATTATGGTCAAGCCGACTCGGGCTGGAAAGCCACCGCATTTCAATGGTAAGGGGGCGGCGATCCACGATCACGTAGTGGCAACGATGCGCACAGTTCTCGCATCCGATGGGGCCTATCCCTATCTCGACCCTGCCGCGAACCGGCTGCTGGATGAGGCGCGAAGTTCGTTCCTGGACCTGCAGTTGGATAGCCGTTCAATCGTAGCGCATGGGGAGGGGGTCCTGATTTTCCCCTGGGTCGGAACTAGGAAGCTGCAGACCCTAACCCTGGCGTTGCTGGCCCGGGAGTTCAAAGCATCGCATTTCGGTCATGCCATTGAGCTTCAAGAATGCGAGGCCGGGAAAGCCATGGAAACGCTGCAGGACATAGCTGGTTCACCGGCGCCAGACGGAGAAGAACTTGCTGCACGATTGGCGCAACCGGCATTGGCTAAGTTCGACTCATTCCTGAGCGATCACCTGATGACCTTGGTCACAATGGTGGAAAGAATCAGCGCCAAGGACTTGCCTCTGATTGCCGCCAACGCACTGGAAAATCACACGATGCGGAGAGTGATATAAACCAACAGAATCAATTGCTCGCAGCCCGCATCGGGTTGAGGTAGAGACCAAGAGCCGATCATCGGGCTCGCATTGAGCTTCGTTCAGCTGGAGCAGAGTATGGCGGGCTTCTTCAACAAGGAGCGCGACCATGCACCATCTCATTCTCGATGCAGCGATCAGCCCGTTGCGCCAGCGGCTGATCGACGACATGAACATGCTGCGTTTCTCACGAGAGACACAGCGCAACTATCTCCGCGATATCGGACGGCTGGCGACATTCCTCGGGCGTTCACCAGACACAGCAACTACCGACGACCTAGACTAGAGCATAATCTGACCTGATGGAATCGCGAGGGATTCCCATCGGGGAGAATATCTGATTCATCATGTCGGC
>NZ_AYWT01000029.1:0-30825 GCF_000502915.1 Mesorhizobium sp. LNHC209A00 | reverse complement strand
GCTCGATCTCGCGATCAACGATCGCGGTGCGATGCAACTCAAGAACATCGCCGATCCGGTCCGAGTCTATTCGCTACAGGTCGGCGTTCCCTCCAAGGCAAAGCCCGCGACACTAAGTGAGCCCCTTGTGCTGGAGAAGCTTTCGCAGCCGCTCGCACTGCCCGACAAGCCTTCGGTCGCCGTGCTGCCCTTCGTCAACATGAGTGGCGATTCCGAGCAGGAATTTTTCACTGACGGGCTGACAGAGGACATCATCACCGATCTGTCGAATGTGTCCGGATTCTTCGTCATCGCCCGCAACTCCACCTTCGCCTACAAAGGCAAGCCTACCGATGTCCGTCAGATCGCCCAGGATTTAGGGGTGAGATACATCCTTGAAGGTAGTGCGCGTCGCTCGGCCGAGCGTCTCAGGATCAATGCGCAGTTGATTGATGCTGCGGGTGGTGGAAATCATGTCTGGGCTGAACGCTTTGACCGCAATCTCGCCGATATTTTCGTGATTCAAGATGAAGTTACGCGTCGCGTCGTGCAAGCAATTTCCGGCAAGATTGGTGCGAACAAGACCTCTACCCGGTCTAGGCCGTCAAATCTCGAAGCCTACGATCTCTGCGTTAGGTCACGAGAAAAATGGGCTATGTCGAGGTCTGAGAACAGAGAGGCGCTTTCAGCGTTGGAACGCGCGGTTGCACTTGATCCAAGCTATTGCGAGGCGCACAGCAACCTTGCGGTTTCACTGCTATTTGGATGGATTAATTGGGGAGAACCACGGATCCCCCACCAAGCAAATGCTCTCACGCACGCACGACGCGCGGTAGAAATCGATCCCCACGATTCAGACGCTTGCAGTGCGCTTGGATACGTTCAGCTGTATGAGCGGAATTGGGATGAAGCAAAATCACTTTTAGAGCTTGCTATTCAACTGAACCCCAACAACGCAAACGCCGGAATATGGCTAGCTGAGCTTCACATCTACTTGGGCGAGGCGCAGGACTCGTTGACAGCTTGTGCTGAGGCTCTTCGTCTAAATCCCCGTCCGAACCATGCCTACTTTTGGGTCTTGGGGATGGCGCAATTTGCGACCGGTCATTACCAGGATGCTGTTGCGACCTTGAGCCGCGAGGAAACATATGGGACCGGTTCAAGGGTGAACCTGATTGGGGCTCTTGCCCTTGCCGATCGCATGCCTGAGGCACGGGAGGAGGCCCGTCTTTTTCTTGCAGGGAATCCAGGTTGGAAAATCGCCGATTTCACGACGAATTTGCCTTTTACGAGTGCGACTGCAGCGGAGTCATTCGTCTACGGCTGGCGCCTTGCGGGCCTGCCGGACTAGAGGCGTAGTTCGGCGGTGGGTGGCGGTCTTTGCGTCGCCGGAGCGAGGCCTGAAAAAAAGCCGGGGAGAAAACAAGGATTGACCCGATGGGGAAGTCAGACCGACGCTCGACGTTCGTCCGCTAGAACATCCATCGCCAGATGGGCCAGTTCGCGCTCGTGCTCCCTATATTCTTCTTTTGTGTACTGATAGCCCCAATCTACGCTAGGCCAATCTGGTCTGATTTTGTTTGCCAAACGGGCATGCGCCCGCGCCTCATCGAGATGCCCGAGCTTCGCCAGGCATCCAGCCGCATAGACGTGGATATAGTAATAGGGGCTGCTTATAGCACCAAAAGACTTTATCGCCTCCTCGTACTGTCGCGTCATCATGAATGCCATGCCCATAGTCTCACTGAGCGAGGCCGGAAGGAACAGCGGGCTGGCGCGGATAGTTTTGAGTGATCTCTCGATAGCATCGCTCGCCTGACCTGTGCAAAGGAGGTAGTACGCCACCATGTCATTGAGATCGGCGTTATCAGGTGTCAACTGCAGGGCACGCTGGAAGGTTTGAGACGCCTCGCCGAAGTTCCTGTTGAGCATAAGACACGCCCCCCGGATACCCAAACACCTACTATCCCCGCCGTCGAGCCGCACGGCGAGTTCAGTTTCCTTGTCTGCTGATTGCAACGCGAGCGGGGCCAGTGTTTGCCAGTAGACACGCAGATGCATCTGGCCCAACAGAGCATGGGCGCGGGCGAAGGTCGGGTCCAGTTTCACCGCGCTTTCGAATTCCGCTATGGCCTGCTGGATGTCGTCATTGCGCCAGCGGTTTGTGATTTCTACGCCGCGCAGATAGCGATCATAGGCGCCCAAGCTCTCGGTCGGTTTGCGCCGCGATGCCTTCACGACGTCGGATTCAACATATCCCGGAACGGCGGCGACGATGCTTCGAGTCACTTCGTCCTGAACTGCGAAGATGTCCTCCAGCTCACGATCATAGCGTTCGGCCCAGACGTGACTACCGGTCGCTGCCTCGATCAACTGTGCCGTGATGCGCACTCGCTTGCCAACCCTGCGAACGCTGCCCTCCACCAAGTAGCGTACGCCAAGCTTTCGCCCTGCTTCTGCGATGTCCACGGCGGTTCCCTTGAACGTGAAGGACGAGTTCCGTGCGATCACGAACAGGCCGCGATTGCGCGCCAGTTCAGTGATGATGTCCTCTGTCATACCGTCGGCGAAGTACTCCTGCTCTTGATCGCCACTCATGTTAGTGAACGGCAGAACGCCAATCGACGGTCTGCTATCGACCGGTTCCCGCGACACGTCCTGCGGTGTTGGGGTGATACCCAACATGATGCGGAAAGCCCTTACCGGCCGTGTAATGTTCTTGAGCTTCACCTCGCCCAAGTCCATGGCCGAGACGTCGACTTTGCCCCGAATTTCGTCGTTCACCTTGCCAGAAATGCAGATACCACCCGGTTCCGAGAGACCTTCAAGGCGAGCGGCGATGTTCACGCCATCGCCAAAAATGTCCGATCCCTCGCCAACGACTTCTCCGAGGTTTAGCCCGATGCGCAATAGGATCCGTTTGCGATCATCCAGGTTTTCGTTGGACTCGGCCATCCGGTTCTGCACGTCGAGAGCGCACCTTAAGGCATTAACCGCGCTAGCGAACTCCACAAGCACACCATCGCCGATGAACTTCACGATTCGTCCGTCATGCCCACGGGCGAGAGGCTCGATGATTCCCTTCCTACGCTCTCTGAGGGCCGAGAGTGTCCCTGTTTCGTCGGCCTCCATGAGGCGCGAGTAACCGACGACGTCGGCAATAAGAATCACGGCAAGGCGGCGATGCGCAGATGCTTGATTCACTTTCTACCTACTGGTCCACAGGTTCGCCAGATCCTACGGTATTGGCAAAATCTGCCAGAGGATAGCAGTGCCTGCGGCGTTTGCAAAATAGGTGGTGAGTTAACTCTCGCGGGGCCCGACCTCTGAACACACATCGTCGGACTGCCGACGTCACCGCAAAAGTTTACCTCGTGCTCTCAGTCTCCTGCTATCCTCATCGCGAAGGAGGTTGCGCGATGAGCGAGAATGGCAAGCTTGCCGTTACCCCAGGTTGGCATTGGTGTCAGGCTGCCCGGAGCAGCACGATATGAGGGAGACCCGCAAAATAGCAGCGATCCTGGTCTCGGATGTGGTCGGCTACAGCCGGCTGGCCGGCGCCGATGAGGATCGCATCCTGGCACGGCTGCGGGCACTGCGCAGCGATCTCATCGACCCCACCATCGCTGTTCATCGTGGACGGGTCGTCAAGCGCACAGGGGACGGCAGCCTCGTTGAGTTCAGCAGCGTTGTGGAAGCAGTCCGCTGCGCGATCGAAGTGCAGAATGCCATGCTTGAGCGCAATGCCGGGGTGCCCGACGATCGTCGCATTGAGTTCCGGATCGGCATTCACCTGGGCGATGTTGTGCAGGAGCGCGATGGCGACCTAATGGGGGATGGCGTCAACATCGCCGCACGCCTCGAAGGCATCTGCGAACCTGGCAATATCTGTCTTTCCGAGCAAGCGTACTGGCAGGTCAAGGCAAGGCTCGATCTCGCGATCAACGATCGCGGTGCGATGCAACTCAAGAACATCGCCGATCCGGTCCGAGTCTATTCGCTNGCTCGATCTCGCGATCAACGATCGCGGTGCGATGCAACTCAAGAACATCGCCGATCCGGTCCGAGTCTATTCGCTGCAAGTCGGCGTCCCCGCCCAGGCGAAGCCTACCGCACAACCGGAGCACGCTGTGCCGGAAAAGCGTTCGCTGCAGTTCGCGTTGCCTGACAAGCCGTCGATTGCAGTGCTGCCCTTTGTCAACATGAGTGGCGACCAGGAGCAGGAGTTCTTCACTGACGGGCTGACGGAGGACATCATCACCGACCTCTCAAATGTGCCAGGCTTCTTCGTAATCGCCCGCAACTCTACCTTCGCCTACAAGGGCAAGCCCAGTGATGTCCGTCAGATCGCTCGAGATCTAGGGGTCAAGTACATTCTTGAAGGCAGTGCACGGCGATCCGAGAAACGTTTGCGTGTCAATGTGCAGTTGATCAATGGGTTGGAAGGCGGCAACCATGTCTGGGCTGAGCGCTTCGACCGCGATGTCGCCGACATCTTCGACCTTCAGGACGAGGTCACGCGACGTGTCGTCGAAGCGATCTCCGGCAAGCTCGGTGAAAAGAAAATTGTTGCCCGTTCCCGACCTTCAAATCTCGAAGCCTATGATCTTTGTGTTAGGTCGCGAGGCAAATGCAACATTTCCAGATCAGACAACCGTGACGCGTGTGCTGACTTGGAACGTGCCATTCAGATCGATCCAAACTACTGCGAGGGGCATAGCAATCTTGCCGTCTCACTGCTATTTGGCTGGATCGTCTGGGGTGAGCCACAGGACCCTGGCCGCGCAAAGGCTCTGGTGCACGCACAACGAGCCGTTGAAATCGATCCCGGCGATTCCCACGCTCGCAGGATCCTGGGCTGCGTTCAGCTTTATCAGCGCAATTGGGATGAAGCAAAGGTCCAATTCGATGCTGCCGTTCGGCTAAATCCCAACAATGCGGATGCAGTTGCATGGATGGGTGAGCTTCAAATCTACTTAGGTAAGCCGCAAGCAGCGCTGATGGCTTGTGCAGAGGCGCTCCGCCTGAATCCTCGTCCACCCGGTTGGTATTTCTGGATCATGGGAATGACGCAGATTTCCTCCGGTCACTACGAAGAAGCTGTTGGGACCTTGAGCCGGGACGAAACCTACGGGACGGGTTCGAGGGAGCACCTGGTCGTCGCGCTTGCCCTTGCCGGCCGCATTCCTGAGGCACGGGAGGAAGCCCGGCTATTTCTTGCCGGCAATCCAAATTGGAAATTAGCTGACTTGGTAGCGAACTCTCCCTTTAAGAGCATGAGCACTGCGCGGCCGTTTTTCGACGGCTGGCGTTTGGTTGGCCTGCGGGAATAGCGCGTTGGCAGCAAGCTGGAAATGTGCTGGATAGGGCCGCCGAGCGCATAACAGCCAAGAGACACTCCTTCGCGCCCGACGGCCGGGCGCTCGCCGCGCCGTCTGGAGTAGGGCCTTCACTTTTAAGGCAGCTACGGCATGTCCCCGCTGTTGGGGCCGTGCGTGCTGGAGCCATGCATGAAGGACTGGATTTCGTCCTGATCGATCTTGCTGTCACCATTCTCGTCGATGCTGCTGAACACCCTGCTGACCGTGCGTTGAACCTCGTCCTCGGACAGGGATCCGTCGCCATCCGTGTCCAACAGCCCAAACATCAGTCGCATGCCGACGCCGCGCATCGTCTTTCCGTACGAGCCGAGACGCAGCGCGTGGCGACTTGCACCTGGACCAAAATCGTCCCGGGTCAGTAATTGACGGCAGTTGCGCCTCCGATGAACCCCCTGGTTATTCATCGGTCATCCGTCAATCCGTAATGCCTGCTTTCCGCAGGCCATCTAGCCAGTGCTCTACATCCTCCTGACGTCGATATGGAGAGCCGCGCCTGTAGTCACCTACAGGCTTGCGCTCGAGGCATCTGCCCCAAGCCGATCTTGCCTCTTCGGCGCGTCCGAGCTGGCCCAAACACGCAGCCAAATTGGCGAACCCGCGATCATAATGGTTGTTGTCCCAACGGCGGAACGAATCCAGCGAAGCCTCACATTCACCGAGCAGATAGTAAGTAAATGCGAGTAGCTCGTGGACGTCGCGTTGTTCGAGCGGACTCAGCCGTCTGAGCCGCTCGCCAATCTCGCGGGCCTTCGTGAGTTGACCGCTCCAAAGGCAGATGTACCCGACCCAGCCGAGTACGATCGGGTATGTCGGGCCCATCGCGAGCGCGCGTTGCCAATGAGTCTCGGCAGCCTCGAACTCCCCTTTCCATCCATGCAAAGCGGCGACGACCGCCTCTGCCAGTCCGCTGGCGTCGCCGAGTTCGATAGCCCGCAAGGCCGACTGCATGGCCGATGCCTTCATCTCTTCATCAGCTCTGAAAGCGGAGAGGGCCGCGTAGGCGTCCGCCAGCCATGCATGCGCTCGCGCTGAATCAGGCTCCCAGCCAAGAGCCAGCTTTAAGAACTCGACACCAGCGACGGTGTCCTTTTCGGTGATCCGGCTCGTAGCATCGATGCCGCGCAAGAACGCGTCATATGCGGTGAGGCTCGTGTGCGTTTGCCTAGTCCGAACAATCTCAGCAGCGCCTACCTTGCCGACCAGTGCCCAGGCGATCCTCTCTGTCACCTCGTCTTGAACCGTGAAAAGGTCTTCGATGTCTCGATCGTAGCGCTCGGCCCAGACGTGATTGCCAGTAGCCGCTTCTATCAACTGCGCAGTGATCCTGACGCGTGCAGCGGCCTTTCGAACGCTTCCTTCGACAACATATCGGACACCGAGCTTTCTTCCGATCTCGGTGATGTTTACGGATTGACCCTTGAGAGCGAACGAGGAATTGCGCGCGATCACGAAAAGACTCTGACTGCGACTGAGTTCTGTGATGAGGTCCTCGGCGATTCCATCGGAGAAATATTCCTGCTCTGGGTCCGCCGACATATTTGTGAAAGGAAGTACCGCCACTGATGGTTTGAACGGGAGCGGCAAATCCTCCGCTGAAGCGATTGACGCCAAAGGTTCTGGATCAACCCACTCTTCTGTTCGGACCCGGTAGGCATGCACGGGCCCAGCAATGTTCTTCATCGTATGCTCGCCCAGGTCGACGAGCGTATAGGGGATCTTTCCGATCATAGACGCTGCGTCCAATGACGACACCTCCGGGCTCACTGATCTTTTCCAGCCTGGCGGCTACGTTAACGCAGTCACCGTAGATCGTCGTCTCATCGAGGATAACCTCTCCAGCGTTGACACCCATTCTGAAGGCCATGCGCCGGTCTGCGGGGAGATCCGAATTGCGCGCCGTAATGCGTTCTTGCGTCTCTACCGCGAACTGCAACGCATCGACCGCGCTGGGAAACTCGATCAGCAGACTGTCGCCCGCGGTGCCGACCAGCCGACCCTTGAATTGCGCGATCTTTGGATCGATCACTTCGGCGCGCAGTGCCTTTAGATGAAGGAGAGTCCCGGCCTCGTCGGCCCGCATCAAACGCGAGTAGCCAGCTACGTCGGCTGCGAAAACCGCCACAAGCTTTCGTTCCGGGCGCGCCACAATGCCTCCTGGACCCAACGACGCCACGTGGGTTTGCTGGGAACGTAGCACTCGCGTCAATGCGCAACTAGCCGCCAGAGAACGTCCGCCCACTGGCTGAACGTCCGCTTTCGTCTTCGGACGCAAAAAGCCGCTATTCCGCTGTCGGCCCCGTTTCTGCCGCTCGGTCACAGGCGTTCGTTGCCCCGCGTACCCAGCCGTCGCCTTGCGGCCAGCGGCCATATGCGCGAATGTTGTCTCTTGAGCTTGACCGTTGGACCGGGTTGGTCCATGCCGCATGCGCGAGAGGCATTGCTGCACGCTGTTTACGAGTTCATTGCCGCCGGTGCTGGCGAAGAAATCACCAAGCGTGATGATGAAGCAGCATTCGGCCGCATCAAGCTGAAGGCGCGCGTGCTGCGCGATGCGACAAGACTTGATACCGGGATCACGCTCACGGCATCGGCGGCTGTCGAAGATTGCCTGGCAGTGAGCCAGCCTCCAGTCTGGTTCCTCCTCTATTGGCAAAGCGACCGCACTTTCAATGCTGAATTTGTAACGCGTATGGCGGCACTGGGCGCAAAGGCGTCAGTGTGACTATCGAAATGCCAACGCCAGGCGATCGCCGCAGGCAGTTCCGGGCAGGTTTCAAAATTCCCGACGACCTCGCAACGCCATACCTCAACGACCAGAACACCGGCCTGCTCAAAGTTGGCACTGCGCAGCAGCGGCCATGCCGACCTCGGCGGACATAGCAGCGCTGCGTTCCCTAACAACCCTACCGCTTGTCCTGAAAGGTATCCTCGATCCTGATGATGCCGAACAGGCTATTGGAACAGGTGCTGATGCTAAAGTCGTCTCGAACCACGGATCGCGTAATCTCGACACCCTGCCGGCGACCATCGACGCCCTGCCCGCCATCGCCGAGCGGGTAGCCGGGCGGATTCCCATCATTCTTGACGGCGGCGTTAGGCGGGGCACCGACGTTCTGAAAGCAATCGCAGTAGGGGTAAGCGCAGTCATGACGCCCTGCCAACGGACGGTGCCGACGGCGTAGCCCATTGCGTCAACGGCGAGATCGATCGGCCGGTAATCTGGTGAAGTCCAGGCCTATTTCTCGGCAAGTTCAGCATTGGACTTCTGCGCTTTCGTTCCGCGCCGCCCTTAGACTAGTCAAGCCGGAGCGACGAACCAGTCATGTCATGTTCCCACGCTCGCGACGAAGAACGGCGTAACAACACCGCTCGACCCGGACCAATCACCAGACTGGCTCATCGACGGTCTGGCCGGCCATGATTGCGAAGGATTGTTGGGCCTTGTGTGCGCCGACGCACGAGGCTATCCGCGCCGCGGTTTGCTCCGCAAAGGCCGGGTGTCGCAGGCGTCCTGCGTGATGGGCAGCAACGTCGCGGCGAGCATGCTCAGCGGCTTGGCTTTGCGCGCGGTTCTCTCGCGCAAAACTTTCACGAGAGCAGGGAACCTACCGTACCTGCCGCAGTTCGGCGATTTGAACAGCGGAGAAATTGGATGACGAAAAACACTCCTTCTTCATTTTCCCGGCGAGATTTTGTCGGTGCGGTAGGGATCGGCCTGACCGCGGGCGCCGTGGCGCAAGCTGCCGCTCAGGAAACAACCACTAAACCCCTAGACAACGGATCAGCCATGCAAGACCCACGCTCCAAGTACCCGCAGCCGCCCTTTCAGGCGCAGACCCAACCTTGGCCGGGCTTGGCGCGTGACATGAAACCCAAACCGGACCATGGCGAAACCACTTACAAGGGATCCGGTCGCCTTGCGGGCCGCAAGGCTATCATCACCGGCGGTGATTCCGGTATGGGTCGGGCTGCCGCTATCGCCTATGCGCGAGAGGGCGCGGATGTGGCTATCAACTACTATCCTTCGGAAGAGCCCGATGCGCGCGAGGTCATACAGCTCATACGAGATGCCGGCCGGACCGGTGTTGCTCTTCCCGGCGATCTTCGGGACGAAGCTTTTTGTCAGAAGCTGGTAGCCGACGCCTTGCAGCAACTCGGCGGGCTAGACGTCGTCGTGTGTAATGCTGGCAGACAGCAGGCGAAACCCTCGATCCTGGATATCACGACCGAGGAATTCGACGCGACCATGAAGACCAACATCTACGCGCCGTTCTGGATCATAAAGGCTGCGCTGCCGCATCTGAAGCCGGGGTCCTGCATCATCGGCACGACCTCGGAACAAGCCTATGACCCTTCGGCCGAGCTCTATGATTATGCTCAGACCAAGGCGGCTACGATGAACTACGTCAAGTCTCTAGCCAAGCAACTCGGACCCAAAGGCATCCGTGTGAATGGCGTGGCGCCTGGGCCGATATGGACGCCTCTGCAGATAAGCGGCGGGGCATCGGAGGAGAAGTACAAGGAATTCGGGAGCACCACCGCTCTCAAGCGGCCGGGCCAACCGGCAGAGCTGGCCTCGATTTATGTCCAGCTCGCAGCGGACGATGCGAGTTTTGCAACCGGAAACATTTACGGGTCCGGCGGAGGTCAGGGTCAGCCGTGAGCGACGGTTATAGGCCGGCGGCGCGAAAGTCCTTTCGCTCTGCCTGGGCGTGCCTTCTGAAGTTATGAGAACGGCAGCTTGTAATAGGTCTTAGCAGCGTACGGTGTAGATCCGACCCTAGATTCAGCAGTTCTTCGAAAGCTCAAACCGCGGCGATGCCGCGGCCGTCGTGGCATGCTTCGCACCGGACGCCTCGCTCAGGACTGGGGACGTCAATTTGAAGGGCATGCAGGGATAGCGGCATGGGATAGGACCGATAATACCGGAGTCCAATCTCGCTTGGAGGCTGTTAGCGCCGCCCCTTCTTGTGCTGGCTATGTCGTGACAGTCAGGGTGAACGGCGGCGGTTTCAAGGGCAAAGGCAAGATGAACTTCGTTCTCGAAGGCGAAAAGATTGCCAAATTGGATATCAGGTGAGTGCAACGGTACGTTGCTCGCTCTCTGGATAACGCCGCATTGGAATGCTAGCCTACCCATCGATTAGATCAGGCAAAGCATCTTCAACTACGCTCAGATTTCGGTCGAAAGTCTCGGTGTCGGATGCGTTGGCTCGCAGAGCCCGCACTTTATTCAGGATCGCCGCAACCGCTGCTTCCTTTTCGGGCGCTATGCGTGTTGTGACCGCTTTGGCCGCCAAAGCAGAAAAATCTATGGCGGCATAGGCTGGTACCGCTGCAGCGTCGGTTGCTTTCAGCCGCCCTTTTGCGATTGCGCGCCGGCCAGGCAGCGGAGCCGGACGGCCTGCCTTTGCCGCAAAAGTCGCGCCGCGCCGCAGGCGCGTTTGCAAGAGGCCTGAGCGGTAGGCAGAAGCTGTCGGCACAATCGTCGGGTGCGCAGGAGATGGAACCGCCGCAGCGGATTCCAACGCAGGGCTTTTCGTTCGCGAAGCGGCGGTTGAGGCGGGTAGGGGCATGAACGCGCGTTTGGCGAGTTGGCCGTCGGCGAAATAGAAATTGCGCGTGCCAAGGATCGGCAATTCGCCGCGCGGCATTATGATAACCTTATTCTTGTCGAGCGTACGGATTTCATCCGGCCGCATCAGGGGCCGTCGCACCTCCTTGCGGTGCTCCGAGCGCGTGTAATAGGTGTCGAACAGCGTGGCCTTGGTGCGTGTCACGTCCTTCTGCACGTCCGACGTTTCGCCGAGCTGCTCGGAAACGTAGCGCAGATCGTCAACGTCCTGCGCACCGAAAAAGATCTGCACGCGAGCAGCGTTGATGAGCGTCTTGCGACCTTCCTGGCGATAGACCTCGTCTACGGCCTTCAGCGACTGCACGAAAAACCACATCGAAACGCCGTTGCCGCCCAGAACGCTCGCCATTTCGGTCACGTTCTCGAGCTTGCCGAGATTCTGGAACTCATCCAGCAGCACAAGCACCTGATGCTCGTCCGGGCGCGGCAGACTTTCCGACATAAAGTTCATCATCTGCGTGATCAGGACGTTGAACAACGGTCCAAGCGACGTAATCTGCTCGCGACGCACGTCGAGATAGAGAGAAATCCGGTCACGCTTTAGCTTGCGAATATCGAACGTGCTGCGCGACGTAGCTCGCATCAGACGCTCGTTAAGAAAGGGCGCCATGCCGGTGCGTACGCCGGCGTAGATTCCCGAAAACTGCCGCTCGGACATCTCAAAATATGGCAACAGGGTTTGCAGGGTGAAGTGCGAGCATTCGCGGCGGCGTTCCTCGCGTAGCGAGCCGATGAATTCCAGGAGCGGCTGCTCGGCACCGTTCATGATCTCGAGGATCGTGGCGAAGGTCTTCTTCTCGTCCTGGATCGCAGGCGATTCCATGACGAAGGACGCTATGCCGGTGAAAAGAAGGCGGGCGTCGTTAACCCAATAGGGATCCGCGTTGGACGGGGGACGCGGAAACAGCGCCGCAGCGATGTTGCGAAGGTCGATGTCGCGCTGCGCCGAATCCAGGGAGATGAAGTCCATTGGATTGTAGCATGCGGTATTGCCGTCCGGATCAGCCGGCGCGAAACGCACCACGCGGCTGATGGTTGAACGGTAGCCGGCAGTTGCCGCATAAGTCTCGCCCCGCAGATCAAGAACCACGAGCGAATGCGGCCAGGTCAAGGCGTTCGGGATGATGAGAGAGGTGCCTTTGCCGGCACGCGGCGGCCCTATGACGAAGCCGCCGACATCATCGCCATCAATCCACAATTTCTTGCCGCCGATCAGCTTGCGCTGCGTCAAGCGGATCTTGCCGGAACGTTGATCACGGCCGGGCGACAGAATTTCGGCAAGCCTGCCGCCGGCTCGACCGACGAAGACGCCGCCCACTTTCGTCAGACCGGTTTTCGATACGTCGCTCATCGTCATGAAGCGAGAGTCATTGCGCTTTCTCGGGCGCATGAGAAACAGGCTGACCAGGGGCGCAAGAAACCCTAATGCTCCCGCCGCTATGGCGTATTGCACTCGGTCAAAATTTCTCGCGGTCACGTCAGCCCAGGCCAGACGAACAACCGGCAACGGATTGGCGTTCAGCTGGTCGAACAGGACGTGGGAGCCGGCCCGGTACCAATCAGTCGCGGCGTAGGCGACCGTGAAGAGCAGAACGCCCAGGGCCATCGCCATGAGCACCATGAAAATTGCTGTTGCGACTTTCTGCATAGGTGGGCTCTAGATCGTCTCCGCCTTGGTGAACTTGATCTCGCTGATGCCGCGCCGTCCGCCTTCGGTGCGGACCATCTGGACCACCACCGGAATGACCTCGCGCAGATAGTCAAGAATTTCGCTCCGTGAGAGGCCCGAGCTGCCCTGCATGACCATGAGCGCCAGCCGCTCGTAGGCGGACCGGGCGGAATTGGCATGAACGGTCGTGAGCGAACCCGGATGGCCGGTGTTGATCGCCTGGAGGAACGCGAAGGTTTCAGCGCCGCGCAATTCGCCCAAAAGCAGACGGTCGGGCCGCATGCGAAGGGAGGCTTCAAGCAGCTGTTGCGCGGAGACCTTGGCAAGGCCCTGGTCGCCCTTCGAGGCTATCAGGGTGACGTTATTGGGAGCCGGCAGCCTCAGCTCGCGGGTATCTTCGATCGTGATGATCCGTTCATGGACCGGAATCTCCTTCAAGAGCGCATTCAAAAACGTCGTCTTGCCGGTCGATGTGCCGCCTGAAACGACTATGGAGACACGGTTGCGCACCGCATATTGCAGGAAGTCCATCGGCGACGTGTCATGCAGCATTTCGACAAGCCGCTTTTCTTCCGTTGAAAACGCCAAGCCGGCGCCCATCGCCGTGTTCTCGAAGGCGCCGAGATCCTTGTAGGCATCAAGGCTCATATCCATGATGACCTGCTTGCGGATAGAGATCACCCCGCCTTCGGGAGCCGCGGGTGGCAAGATGCATTGGATGCGCTCACCCGAGGGTAGAGCGGCCGACAGGACCGGTTTTTCTTCGTTGATGACCTGATTTGTCGCCGAGGCGACGCCCGTCGAAATATTACGAATCCAGCTAGGTGTGACCTCGCGCTTGAGGACATGCTCCATTTCCTTCGCACCGAGACGTTCGATGAACAATTCACCCGGCCTGTTGATCGCAATCTCGGACACCGCATCTTCGTTCAAATAGGACCATATCGGCTCCAGATGAGCGCGCAGGACCGGGGCTCTCACCCAAGGGTCGGGGAGGGGATGCACGGCATTCATTTCACCGGGCTCCCATAGCCGGGATAGAAATGATCCTTTGGCGTCTCGTAAAGAGGCGTCGGATCGATCGCCGACTTCGGCCGCCCACCGGCCTTCAGCCGTGCAACTTCTTCCTGAATGGGATCAGCGTAGAAATCCGAGAAATCGAGATCTCGCCGCACCAGCACGACAATCGATGTGCCCTGGTCGACGTAGACTGTCGGGCCAATGTTCTGCGTGTCGCGAAACGCCTCCTGCGCGAGTTGCTGCAAGGCGGTCGATGACTTGTCGAAGGCGATGCCGCGGGCGTCGCGCTGCGAGCCATTGCCACCATACGTTACGGTCGTGGTCTCACCGGTTACGGGGTCGATCGTCGACACCTGGCGCTGTTGGCCATCTTGCCCGCTATCGCCAAGCGAGGACAGATATTCAGAGACGCCGCCAACGACGGAAAGCATGATGGCGTTGCCGTACCGTTCAACCCAGTGCGTGTCGACACGACCACCCATGCCGCCGCGGCCGAGCGCGTCTGCACCAGGCGATTTGATATCGACGGAAATGCCGTCCGAGCGAATGACCCTGGTCCAGACGATGAAAACACGTTTTTGACCGCGCGCCAGCCCCGAGCGGTATTCTCCGGTCAGGCGCGAGCCCTTCGGAATGAGGATCCGCCTGCCGTCGAGCGAGAAGACATCCTCACGCACGACCGCGCGCACGGCACCGGGAAGGTCGGTGTTAACAGCGGTTTCCAAATAGCCGCGAATGATCGTTCCTTCAGGGATCAACGCATCGGTGCGCCGGAAGGCCCTGGCTTTGACGATGCCGGAAGAACTTGCCTCAGACTGCGCCAGGAAGGCCTTGTTGGGATCACTGTCGGCGCCGGGGACTGGGACGATCTGACCGTCGGGCGCGATTTCGACCTGTGCCGCCTGGGCGCCGGCATTTGTCGATCCGGTTTGATCATTCGTCACCATCTGGTTTGAGCGCAGGCGTTCCCAGACGGCTTTTTCGTGCTCGGCGGCCTCAGCCTTGCGGCGAGCTTCGTCCTCAGCCGCGGCCTTGCGGCGGGCTTCTTCCGCCTCGGCCTTGCGGCGAGCCTCCTCGGCCGCCATTTGTGCCTCCAGCGCCCGCCGCTGCGCATCAAGGTCGCCGCCCTCCTGCACGGTCTGATCGACATTGTCAGCCTGCTGCGTGCCATTCTGGTCGGCGGCGGGCGGGGGCACCACGATCTGGTCGATCGTGCCGTCGGCAGGTTGAGGCGGCTCGTTCAACGCCGGCGGGCGAAACTCCGGCGGGTTGAAGTTTTCCTCGCCCTCGCTGCGAACATCGCGCGATATCGGCTCTCGAGGCCAGTTCAGCCATATCAGCGCGCCTACAAGCACCACGCCGAGGCCGACCAGAGCGACCTTGGTACCCACGCCCGCTCCGTGGCGCGCGACTGTTGGGCTGCCGTCCAGTTGGTTATAGTCGATCTGAGTCATCACCGCCCTCCGCTCGATCCGAACAGGGTGGAACCGCGTGTCAGTTTGGTTGGACCGTAGACCTGCTCGACCGGATCGATAGCGTTGGGCCGCGCCCGGTTGTAGAGGCAGAGCGTCTTGCCATCGGCCCGCAAGGTGAATTGCCGCGCGACCTTGTCGATGACTGTGTATTTGCCCTGCGTGCGAACGTTGACCAGCGACTCCTGGCGCTTGTCGTCGACAACGAAAATCGCCGGAATATCACCCTTGAACTCCAGAAACACCTTGGTGCCGTCGTCGAATACGGTGCGCGGCTTCAGGCTGTCGTCGCCCTTGTAAGCGTAGTCGTAATTGAGATCGGCATAGTTAAGGTCCTGCAAATCCGGATCGGCGGCGCTCTCCTTGGCCTGTGAGAGCAGGCGCGCGTTGATATCTTCGTCAGGGTATTTGAACCGGACCTGGAAGGATGCTCGGTCACGGCTATTGTCAGTGGCCTGCAGCAGCAGGGAATAGACGCGACGGTTGGTGACGACGTTGACGTTGGTCCACGCATCGCGCTCCAGCGGCTTCACGAACAGAAACCGCGATCCGCGTGTGGGGATGATCGACCAGCCTTTCGTGTCGCCAGCCGACACGGTTTCGATGACTTCGGTCGGACTGAGCTCGACCATCGTGGAAATGCCAAGAGCGGCGCGCACCGACGTCACGTCGTCATTGTTGAAGGTGACATATCGGATGCGGCCATCGCGTGCGGCCGCGCTGTGCATGGCGCCGAGCAAAAGGGCGGCCGATAGGACGAGACCCGCGCGACATCTCATTGCAGGCTTCCCGCGGCCGGGGCCGATTCCTGGTCGCGGCGGTAATCCGTAACCTGAAATCCCAGCGGATTGTCGAAACGCCATTCGTTCTTGAGCGGCGTTGAGGTGTAGCGGAATTTTATGACCGCCACCCAATTGTCGGTCGTGGACGAATTGTCCCGCCGCGTCGTCGTGGCAAAGCGCACCGAGGCCGTATTGCGATTGAGCAGGGAAACCGACTTGATCTCGACCGAGACAGTGACATTGCGGCCAAAGATCTTGTCCAGCGATTGCGGGTTCGCAGGCATGAAAAGCCACGTCAAATCCTTGGACGCGGCGTCGGTCGAATAGAGCTGTGCCAGGTCGTAATTCTGTTTCAGTT
This sequence comes from Mesorhizobium sp. LNHC209A00, assembly GCF_000502915.1. Lineage (NCBI taxonomy): Bacteria > Pseudomonadati > Pseudomonadota > Alphaproteobacteria > Hyphomicrobiales > Phyllobacteriaceae > Mesorhizobium > Mesorhizobium sp. LNHC209A00. The sequence continues at coordinate 14,529 of NZ_AYWT01000029.1, read as the reverse complement.
CACGGGAATCGTAGGTTTCGCGGGCTCTGATGTAGCGCACCAGATTGGCCGCTGTGACGGCCTCGTTCTGGGACAAATCTCCAGGCTTCAGCGCGCGCATGATCTCGAGGTAGCCCGTCGATTTGTCGACCTCGACAACATATGGTTCGAACTGCCGGAGCGGCAGTATCAGCACGAGCGCCAGCAGCGACAGCACCGCCACTAGTCCGGAAACGCCGCTGACGATCCAGGCCAATGTACGGGATCGACGCATTGACCTGTGCGTGTCGTCTTCCCAGGTCGCGCCCGCCCTGTAATACCGCTTGTCGACGAGTTCGCTGCTGCGGTCAGCAGCTGTTTCCACTGGCATTGCCACGTTACTATTGCCTCGTTTGCGCGACGCATTCTGATCCACGCCGCGATCGGTGATCGTTGTGTTCTCGCCTACGCCAGAGGCCTGGAGTTATCGCGCGCACCTTGCTGGATAGCGGTCCGGGTTGCGTCGTCGGCCCTCGCTGCTCGCGCAGTTCGGAAACTGTTGGTCGCGAGCTGCCGGGCGCCGCGAGCGGCGCGGCCTGCGGCCCATTGTGCACCGGAGTAGCGCACGGCGTTCCTGCCGAAGTTTCTATAAGGATTGTAGGCTCCAACGGTGCTGAGGTAGCCGCCGCCATTCAGGATCGAGGCAATCGAGGGTATCTGCATGAGAACGTAGATGCCGATGATTGTCACCAGCACCAGCGGCAGCACCAGCGACATTTTGCTGTCCATGGTCGCTCCGCCGGACGTGGCGGTGTTCAGCGCCGCATTGACGAGCGAGAAGTAGAAACCGAGAAAGCCGTAGATCAGGATTTGCTGGATCATCAGGAAGGTGGTCAGCGAAAGAAAGCCTTCGCTCATGCGCGAGGACCATCGATAAAGCCAAAGGATGATCCATATCGGCGCCAAGGCCAGCGTGATGAACAACATCACTTTGGCGGCAATGATCGCGGCAATGGCAAGCGCTGCGAAGATGATGGCCGACAGCAGGACGAGCAACGACAGGAGCGCGCCAAAAATGTCATAGAAGGATCCGCTGTAGACCTGATTGGCGACGTCCTGCGCCCCTTGGTAGAGGTTGTCGATCAGCGCTGGAATTGCCGCCTGGTCGCTAAGCTGATTGCCGGTGGCCCGCGACACGGCGCCGACGATTACCTTACCGACCTCGTTGGGAATGCTTTGCACGAGCTGATAGATCGTCGCGGAAAATGTGCCCCATCCGGTCAGCAGCAGATAGATGATGACCGCGCGGCCGAGGCGATAGGCCGCTTCGATTGGCGAAATCGACTCTCGCCCGCTCAGGATCGAATAACCCCACCACGCGATATAGAGGGTGAGCATGAGGGTGAAGACGTTGCCCATCGCATTGCCCAACTGCATATAGACGGTGCGAACGAAGTCCTCTCCGATGTTGTCAATGCCACCGAGGATGCTTGCGGCCAGACCGTTCATGGATCCTCGTCAATGATGCTGGCGAACGGCGTTGAATTGACCGGCTTCAGCGCGCCGCATTCGTCGGCGTGGGCATACGCCAAAGGGCCACACGGCGCTTTCAGTTCGCGATTTGCGCATCCAAAAAGCCCTGCGCCGAGCCCAAGCACAACGCATATGCGCAGCATCCGCCTCGACAAGCGCTCAGCCCCCACTCTTGCCGAATTCCGCAAACGGATTGACGGTGCGCGGTGTCATCATCTTCTGCACCTGGCTCTGGCGAAGAAGATCTCCCTTCAGCTTCTCATTCAGGGCCGCGACCGCGCCGTTCTGGACGCCGATCAGTTCGTTGACGGCGCGCGCGTTTTCCAGCTGCATTCGTGTGTTCTGGTCCACCGACCCCTTGACGTCCTGCGACTGCCCGATCTGCCCGCTCGCTGACTGCAAAGACTGTTGGCGCTGGGTAACGCCTTGCGAAGCCTGCGAGGTCAATGCGCTTAGCAGCGAGGCCACATTGACGCTGCCGCCATAGGCCGTGTTGACGGCGCTGGTCTCCTTGCCGGCAATCTGCTGGAGTTGCTTCACCAGCTGGAGCCCGTTGATGAGGGCGCCTGCGATTTTCTGGATTTCGGGCGAAAGGCCGCCAAACGAAAGCGCCCCGCCGTTCAGGATCGATCCGAACGACGGCGCCTGGGCGATCGACATGTTGCCGCCAAGGCCCGTCTGTCCGATGCCGAGCGAACCGTCACGACTGCCGCTGAGAGCCTGCAGGATCTCCTCGCTCTTTTTCAAGATATCCTTGTTGGAGTCCATGATCGAGTTGGTGTTGTCCGCATTCTTGCGAGCGACATCGAGATTGGCGCCATCAATGACGGCAATCTGTGCGTGGGCCGTGCTTGCCCAAAGCGCCAGACTGGCGGCAATCGCGAATTTCTTCATGTCAGCCTCCTATTGCTGTAGCGAATCGAAGACGCTGGCAGCGCCAGCAGGGTCGTTGGTGATGATCATCGAGCGGCTGTCGGATGAGCTCGACCGCGCGTTTTCAACTGCGCATGGTAACCACCGGCCGCGATCAATCTTCAACCGTTCCAGTTCGGCGGGATCACAAGAGAACGGGTTTGGAGAGCCGCTCTTCGGCTGCTGCAAAAGTTTGGCCGACTGCGATGCCTGAACGTTCGTCAACGATAGAAGTTGGCCCAGCAACGCCGTAAAATCCCCCGCCTGGGCGAGGTACTGGTTGGTGACATCGGCGTTGATCCCCCGAGCCGACGAGTTCAGCTCCCAAGCGTCCTTGTACTCGGTCACCTGGCCAACATTGCCCGCCAGAGCGTCGATCGCCGCATTGTTGGCGCCGATCTGCGATGAGCTTGCATCAAGGCCGCCAGCCGCCTTTCTCACCGTGCCCATGGCCGTGTCCTGGGCCGTGCCGCCCGCGCCGTCGGCCGTTACGATCGAGAACGGTGGCGGCGCGGCGGCCGGAGCCTTGCCGCTCGACACATAGTCGTTGAAGTAGCTGTTCCAACGGCCGACGCCGCCGGCCCACGCTCTTTGCTCGCCTGCGTTCGATCCGTTGTAGAAGGAGGCGAGACAGCTGTAATTCGTCGCCCCGCATTGCTTCACGCCCATACCGAGATATTTGACACCGCCTTCGACATTCTGCTCGTTCACGTCGCGGTCCAGTCCCATGGACTTGCCAGTGCCCTTGGTCAGCTGCATGACGCCTTTGACGCCGGTGTGGCTCCCGGCGCATGTGTCGAAGCGCGATTCCTGATAGGCGACGGAAAGCGCCAGGCCTTCGGGCACGCCGTACTTTTGCGCATAGTAGCGGATCATCTTCACGTTGCCGTCGTCGCGCTGCAACGCCTCGGCCGGTGACCGGCGAAACATCTGTGAGCGGTATTTGTTGGAATAGGTGCAGACGACGCTTTTCTTCTTCTCGGTTTCGCCCTTCTTGGCTTCATCCGACTTGGTGCTGTGCTGCTCGTCCTCTTGCCGCTTGTCGAGGTTCGGCCCGTCGATCACCGCGATCTGAGCGATAGCCACACTCATGCTTTCCGCCGTCGCGAGAACCACGGCCAGACAAGCACTGCTAAGCCGCTTCGTCATGCTCGCTCTCCCATCCGCAGAAGTATGGCAGCCACATCTCCGGCTCGTCGCCGAAGGTTTCCCGAAGCCGTGCGCATTCCTTGCTGTTGGCTTCGTTCGAGGACAAGACCTTGATGAGATCCGGCATCGCCGACAAATCGAGCTTGGCGACGATCGAGTCGCTGTCGTGCTTGACGAGGAAGGTGCGTGTTTCCTTCGCGGTTCGGCGCACGAACTCGAATTCCTTCGCCGTCAGCGAGAAGCGCTCCATGTAGGACTCCTTGCTCGCCTTCGGGTTGGGGAAGAAAATGTTAGTCTTCGTTTGCTCGATCAGCGACGACGAGATGGAGGAATTGACGACGTCTTCCGCCGTCTGGGTGCCGAAGCCGACCACGCCATTCCGGCGACGAATGGTTTTCAGCGTCTCGTTGATGAAGGCAGCGAAAACCTCGTCGTCCAGCAGCTTCCAGCCTTCATCGAGGAAAAGCATGATCGGCGAGCCGTCGATGACCTCTTCCAAGCGATGGAAGATGTAGAGCAACGCCGCCGAGCGCAGCTTTTTGTCGCCCAGAATCCTGGTCATGTCGAAGCCGACAACGGGCTTCGAGAAATCGACCAGATCGACGGGATTGTTGAAAAGCCAGCCCTTGTCCTTCGGGTCGAGCCAGGGTTGTATCCGGGCGGCCAGATCGTTCATGCCAGGCATGAGCGACCCCCGCAGCACTTCCGGCAGCAGGTCGAAGGTCCGCTGTTCGCGCGAGATCTTGTAGATCATGTCGACGGCGGCGTTGATGACGCGCATCTCCGCCACGTCCAGCGCACCGCCTTCCGGCGTTAGAATGTAGATAAGCAGATCTTCCAGGAAAGAACGGTTTTCTGCCGTGTCATCAAGCTGCAATGGCGCGAACCCGGTCGGCTGGGAAGGTTCCATCACCTCGTAGCGACCGCCGAGCGCCCGAACGAAAATTTCAGCGCCGCGCATGTAGTCAAAATAGACACATCGCGGCCGCGGCATGATGCGCATGGCCTGCGCCATCAGGAACGACAGCACCACGGTCTTGCCCGAGCCGGTCGGGCCGAACACCGTGAAGTGCCCGACATCGTGAACGTGGAAATTGAAATAATAGGCGGTCTGGCTGGTCGTTTCGAGCAAAGCGATGGGCCGTTTCCAATGCAGTCTCTCACGTTGGCCGGACGGGAAATTGTGTCCGGAAAAAAGGCCGGCGAAGTTAAGCGACGAGATCAACGCACGTCGCGCGATGTAGCTGAAATTTCCCGGCAACTGCGCCCAGAAGGCCAGTTCCGTGTTCAGCGTCTCGCGAACCGGCACGATCGACATGCGCGAAAGCTCGGCCGTGATGTCGGATAGCGCACGGTTGAGTTCAACCATGTCCGGTGCCAATGCCATGACGCTCATGTGATGCTGTCCGAAGATGACCTCGCCGCCGGCCAGCTTGTCGGCGCCGTCGTGGACGGACTCCTCGACCGTCGTGCCCGCCTCGTCTGACCCCTCAACCTGGTTCGCGATCGTGTTGATCCTGCGCATCGCGGTCACACGGTCTTCGATTGCGAAACTCTGCGTCAGGACAAACTCATGCGGCAGGCGCAAGAGACCGTCCAATGAGCCCGGAGCCGTGAACGGTGGGTATTCCTTGATCGACACCATCGCGCCGAGTTTGGCGGCGCCGGGCCCGCGAAGTTCCAGCGCGGATTTGCCGAAAAACAGCTGTCGTGTCGCCAGCACATTACCAAGGCTCATGCGCGGCAAAGGCATTTCCACGTCGACGCCGCCGGCGAGAATCTTCGCCAAAAATTCCGCCGGCTCGGAAAAGAAGCTGTCGCGGCGCTTCACGACGCCGAGAAGCCGCGCACCATAAGCCGTGAAATCCTTGACGACGCCGTCAAGAACGTCACGCAATTCAGCCATCGCCTCTTCGCGGGTTTCTTCGCCTGCGGTACTGATGCGAAACGCATTGAGCGCCTTGTCCACCCAGCCGACACGGCCGAGCATCGGTCGGCGTATGACCGTCAGATACGCCTCGTTGACGAAAAGGTTTCTCGCCCCAAGCTCATCCATGTAGCGGGCGTCGAGTTCGGCTACGAAAGAATTGTCAAAGTCGCCTTCGATCTCAGGCGTCACGTGGCGACGGATGATCGTCGTGTAGACGGCAAAGCGAGAGGTCGAGAGGTTGCGGAACGTCGTGTTGCGGTTGAACATTCGGCTGTTCAACTCGGCCTGGTCCATCGTCTGGAACGGCAGGCCACTAAGCTGGACAACGCCGACAAGGAATCCGCTCTTCGTCACGATGAGATTGTCATCGTCATGGCGAAGGTAAGGTATGTGCATCGCCGCGGGCTTTTCGCGCCGGCGCTCACGGCCAAATTTTAGGTCGGCGTTGGGGCTCATGGCGAATAGCTCCTCGCCCCCCAGAAGGTGAGGTTCGCCACCGCTCCGCGTTTGGAGACACGCCGCTCGAAAATATGAAACATGTAGGGGTCGCGCTGGCACAGATATGCGCTGACCAGATGCACCACGCCGAACACGCCAAGGCCGAGCATGAAGCTGCTCGTGGCGATAAAACCGATCACCGCCAGGATGCCGTTCAGGGCAAAAACTTCATATCGCACCCCCCATTTCATCGGGGGGCGTGTCAGTGGCAGGCTGACCGGCTCGACATAGACCTCCTCGTCGTCCATGTCTCAGCTACCTCCAGCGGTCGCGCGAACTGCGTCCACAAGCTGGGCGGCGCCGAAGATCAAAGCGATGCCGATGATGATGGAGAAAGCCATCATCCACGCCAGCCGGCCCGTCATGGCAAGGAAGCCGAGAAAGCAGACCGCAATGATGGCGAATGAACGCGCTATGTTGCCCTGCAGAACGCCGACGAACCACTCCAGGACATTCTCGACTGGTGCCGCCGACTGGGCATACGCAGTGGCTGGCGCGAGCGCTATTCCGACCGCCGAGGCCACCGCTAGTTTCAGGGCAAATTTGCCCGGTCTCCTGTATTCCACCCTTGGCTCCTTTCAGTTGCCGAAATCCATGACATGACCATCCTGCCATGCGTCCTCGCTTGCTGGCGGTGCGGCCGCGAGCGTCTCGGATTTGGTCAGGGCGGACTTCTTGACGACACCGCCGAACTTCCAGCGGTTCAGTATTTTCACGATGTATTCTGCCGTCTCCGGATTCACCGGAATGCCCTGCGCCTTGTAGACGCTGTTAGGCCCGGCGTTGTAGGCCGCAAGCATCAACAGCGGATCCTGGAATTCGTCATAGAGTGACTTCAGATAGCGAAGGCCTGCCCGGACATTTGCCTGTATATCGCAACGGTCGCTGACACCGAGATCGGCCGCCGTGCCCGGCATCAGCTGCATGATTCCCAGGGCTCCGGCCTTGGACGGACCTTGACTGGCGCCGAGATCGCTTTCGGCCCATGCAATTGTCTCGGCCAGATCGGCGTCGAACCCTTCCTCTTGCGCGATTGAACGCACAAGTTGGGAGACCTCAGCACGATTTACGGTCTCACACGCTCCCGGCGTTGGCGCCCCGACTGCGGCAAGGGCTTGCGCCGGCGTTGCAAAGGCGACTGCTACGCGATCTGATGCCAGGTCCCGGCCGTGCGCTTCCATGGGCAATGTCGCGACAAAGAGGGTGAGCAGGAAAGCGAATCGAGTGTTCATACTGTCGCCAAAATTTAACACTTTACTATGGCTACACGCAGCCCTAGTAAAGTGTCAATACGATATGCAACGCGAGGACGGATTTCGATGAAACAGACTGCCCTTTGCACGGTCTTGCTGCTCCAAGGTACCGTGGCTTATGCTGGCGGCACTGATGCCCCGAACGCCTTCGCGCAGCCGTCGGAGCGCTACCTGCTCCAGTTTGCGAAGCCGGGCGAGAAGATGTTCGTCTATGAGCGCTACGATGCCAGAGGCGCGCTCTTTCAGCGCGATGCGGCCGCTCTCATCGGGCCAGTTGAAGTGCCATCGGCGACCGAGCGCGTCATCAACGGTGTGAAGTATCGGTTGCGCGGCCTTGCGGCCTGCCCAAAACCGAAGATTGCGTACAAGACGCAGCAGTGGGACTGCACGAAGGCCGCGCAGGACTATGAAGAGGGAATCTACAACGATCGTGCATCTGTCGTGCTTTGCAAGACACTTGTGCTGCAAAGCAGGAAGGGTGAACCCGACGCTGTGTCGTGTTTCTCGCTCGTGGGAGCGGGCAACGCAAACGACCCATACAACGTCGCCTACGACGACGACGAAATGGTTTTTTTCCACATGGCGGCGATCGGACACAGCAAGGACGGCAAGTCGCTGCGCCCCGATCTGGAGCATTCCGCCGATCTCGGTGGACAGTTCCAGGAATGAAGCGGGCGAGCCTCGCAGTGCTGGCCGCATTTGGTTTGTGTGCATCGGCACAGGCTCAGGATGCATCGGAGTCTGTCGTGCCAACGCCCTTCGCGGTATCGAAGTCGGCTCAACTGCTGACTGGAGATACGTGGCGAGACGGAGATCACCTTTTCCGCCTCTATGGCGTCCAGTCATGTCTTCGAGGCACATCAGCCGAAGAGCCAAGTGGGAACAAAATCGATTGCGGGAACACATCGCTGGCGCATCTGGCAGCGCTGTTTGATAGCGCGGCGGTTACGTGCCAGCCAATCGGCTACGCCCTGGACAAGGCGGCTTTTGTCGTGTGCGGTGCGCAGCTCAATGGCGAAACAATTGACGTTGGCACCGCGCTCATAGCGACCGGATACGCGTTTGCTGCAACGACAGCGAAGGGCAAAGCCGTCAATGAGAACTACCTCGTCGCGGAAATCAACGCTAAGATGAAACGTGCGGGTTTGTGGGGCACGACGTTTCAGCATCCTGTGCAGTTGCTGCTAAACAAGCGGTCGGAGAGACAACAATGAAGCCCGACGATGATACGCACAAATATTACTATCCCGTGGAAGGACGCACCGACGGCGCCATTGGCGATGCTATCGCTCTCATAGCGATCATCTTGGTGCCGGCAGGCCTCTATGCGGCCTGGAATACCGTGGTCTCATGGATTTCAGCGCTCTTCTCCTAGGACTGCAGTTTAGCGAAAGTACCGAGCAACGCGCGAAAATCGTCGACATCAACCTCGCACCAGTCGTTCCCCAACAACCGCCGGAAATAAGCTGCCTTTTTTTTCATCTCAACGACATCAGCCACCGGCGCAGCGGCCGCGCGCCGACGCGCGATAGCCTCTTCCGCCATTGCCGAATCCAATCGCCGGCCGATCAGGGTCGCGTCCGGCCCGTCGGCTCTCATCGATCGCCTGCCGAGACGTTCAACCATGGCAACTGCATGACGATGCGCCGCGAGCAGATTCGCGACTCCATCGGCCTCTTCCATTACTCCGTTATTACAGACCACTTGAATGGGCATCTACCGGCTCCATGCGCATGACAATTCGTAAATGACATCTGAGGGAGGCGAGAAAAATAGGATTGGGTTCATCCCTCCGCTTCTCAGGCTCCCTAAGCCCTGGCTCCCTAATGTTCGTTCATGAGGTCACACTAACCCTGCCACCAAACAAACGTTTCGGTTGGCCGGCAATTTGCGAAACATCTCCCACGCATCTAACGTGTTCAGCCTCTCCAGCGGGTCACCCGTGATTTGATCTCTCCCGTGCCGGCCAAAATCGAGTTAATAAAAACGTTGATTGAGGACGAAGGCACGATAGGATACGAAGCCTAGCGAAACGGAACGAAACTAGAGCCCATAAGTTGTTGTTTAAGAACGGAAAGTTATTTCTCCCTCCGCCGAGAGACGGGAGTGATTTCAAGGAATTGTTCAAACGACTGGCGGCGGCGGGTGCGGGTCGACTGTTGGACAAAGACGGGTTTCCTGCTGGCCCATGGACGCCCGAACTCCTTGCAGAGGCGATCTCACTGATTGATTCCAACCGGGTTGGGGTCGATCTGCGAACGGTGCAGCTTTGGTTTCAAGAGAACGAGAAGGGGATTAGCACTGCCAACATTCGTTGGCTGGCGAGGATTTTTGGATGCGATGATGCGGTCGCAACAAGCGAATGGCAGATGGAGCTAGGTGAGGCGCAATCGCGGTTATCGGCCAAGAGACGAGAATGGAAGAGAGCCGGAAGCGGCGGTGCGCAGGAGATTCCAGATACGGCAGTGACTGCGACCATCGATGACGCGACAGACTCCCCGGCAGAGTTGATACTGGATACTGACCCCAAGGGGCCGAGCCGGCGCTTTAGTTTGGCAAGGGAATCGGAGGCGTTTTTTAGTCGCGGATCTCCCCTGAATCTACCGGCGTCGGTGTTTGCGGGTGTCACCGCTCTTGGGTTTTTGTCATATCTTACGGGGGTTCACAGCGTGACGTATGGCCGCGCGGATGGCGTCGTCAAGCAGGTTGGGTTTCTTTGGACAGCGAATTGGACATTCGTCTTCATGGTATTTTTGCCACTATTTTTTGCCTTCGTGACCGAGCTGGTGACCTTTTGGAAAGATGAAGGCCGCCCAAAGCTTGTGGCGCAGGGCGACAAGGTGGAAAGCGACGATGCCTGGGCACGCACCGTACAAGCTTATTCGTATTCATATTGGGCGGTTTTTCTGATTTGTGTGATGTTCGCCGGTCTTCTTCAGTGGATCGGCGTGTCTTTAATCCCGTTGCTCAAAGGGGGTGGCAACTATGCGACGGATTGGGGCTCGTTAGCGATTGTGCGCCCTGAGGTTATATCGGTGCCGGAAGCGGTCGTGTTCACGGGGCTCGCTTACCTGTATATGTGCCTCTGTTTTTATCTGTTCTTCGTAGGCCTGATTTTGCTTTATACGGTGATCCATGATCTTTGGAGTATTGGAGAAGCCGCGAGTAATCGGCCGGAGGTGGACTATCAACACGAGCTACATGAAGTCAGCATCAGGGTTATGCGTGCGATTTTTCGGTGTACTGTTTTGGTACTTTTGATCGCCATAGTCATGAAGCTCCAGAGTGCTTACCTGACATCGCGTGGAGAGAATATTGTGTCTTGGTTGGCCGTCGATATCTCTTCCCCCTTTTATGGGCGCAATGATGTGAGCGCCGGGATCATCTACCGTAGGCCGACCCATTACAGTAGCCTTCTCATCGCTATTTCGACCTGTGTGGTATTCGTGTACGGCTCCATCCGTTTAGGTGTCGAACGTCGGGTTTCTTTGTGGAGGATGTCAGCGATCGTAGCGTTACTCGTGGCTGGCTACTTGCTGATCGATGCATTTGCTGGCTTTTCGATCATGATGGACGTTGGAGTGCTGTTCGCGATATACGGCCTGTTTGATCCAGGGCTGGGGCGAGGGCAAGCGAGTAAGTTAGGAAACAATCAGAGTGTATCATAGTTGGCTTGATCGTTGGGATGAGCGGCGGGCGCGACGCGGTGAGGAAGGCAAGAAACCATCGGATTTCGCCCTTGACGCGGAACTCGCCTTTCCAAATGCGAAGAAGATAACGAGTATCGAGGAATTCTGTGCCCTTGCGGACCAGGCCGTGGCTGATCCAGTCTTTTTCGCCGACCCGAATCTGAGTGATCACGGATTTGAGAGGCTAGATGGGTGGCTCAAATTTCCATCGGACATTTCTACTGATGTCCAACAGAACAATGGTGTCTGGGCGAAAATCACAGAAAGCGGGTCGTTCGATCAGGCGATGGTGATTTTTCACCATTGGAATGCAAGCTCCTGGAATCACCAGATTGCCAGCTTTTTCTCGAAGCGCGGCATCACGGTCGTCGAGATTACCATGCCCTATCACTTCGAGCGCAGCCGTCCTGGATCCCTGCACGCCGATTATATGCTTAGCGCCAACCTCGGTCGAACCATCCAATCCGTAAGGCAGGCAGTATTGGACGGTCGAAAGCTCGTTCGTTGGTTGAAACGCCAAGGCTATCGAGACATTTCGGTTCTCGGTATGAGCTTGGGTTCCTGGGTCGCTGGATTAATCGCAGCGCATGACCCGGCTGTGTCAAAAGCCTCGTTGTTTCTGACGGCGGGGAGTCTGGCCGATATGGTTTGGACGGGTCGCGCGACACGAGCGATACGTGAAAGCCTTGAGCCTGAAATTGAGCTGACCGATCTCAGAAGGGCCTGGGGTCCACTTAACTTGGAGAATTACGCACGTAGTTTGGCGCGGCCTGATCTCGATCTTCATGTTGTGTTGGCTAAGAGAGACAAAGTGGTGTTACCAGAGCTATCGGAAAGGTTCATGCATAGGCTGAAGGACGCCGCAGCTAGGCCGAATATTTTGAAATTAAACTGTGGTCACTATTCGCTCGCCATGCCGCCTTACATTTTGTTGGCCGGTTTGAGCTTGAAGCGGTTTCTGTCGCGTGTTGACAAGTCGGCCCGGCGAGCATGAGTTTGGCTTTGGCCGGTCAGTTGACTGGCAAATTCTCTCGCACGCAACACGACACAGAAGTGATGAATGTGGGGTCGCCGCCTACCGGACCAAACCGACCCTGGAGGTGGCCGACAAAGGCGCAGGCATGACACCGGCAATTGTCGAAAAGCCCACGACACCCTTCTTCTCTACACGCGCCGGCAGATTGACGGCTTGTTCTCAGATGGTTTCGACCCTCAAGGGAAAGCTCTTCATCAGCAAATGCGCCGGCACAGCGTCCATATTAAAGTCCCGGTATCATCCTGCCGCTAACAGCCGACGATGACGCCAGCGGCCCGACAGCCGCGGCGGGGGCCCTAGTCGGCCGCTGGGCCTGACGGCAGGGGCGTAGGAGCGGCGCCGGCTGGGGCGAATTATAGCCCTTTAGGAACACTCGGGGGGCGGCTAGGTGTCGGCTCTGCCAGGCGGGATCTCTTCGGAAAAGAGGAAGGTCGCTGGATCAAATTTCAACGCCTCGGCGATCGCGGCAATCGTGTCCACGCTGATGTTGCCGCTCGCGCGTTCCAGTTTCGTGAAGGTCGCCTCCGCCACGCCGATGAGTTCGGCCATCTCATACCGATGCAAAGTACGTCTTTGCCGCTCAAAATAGATGATGTGCGCCAGCCGCTTGCGGATCGCATTGTCGTCCAACCGATGCGCCCATTCCGGAACTTTCTTACCGCCGGCGAGCAGTCCTGCAAAAGACAATTGCAAGGCGTTTGCCATGACCTGCAGCGTCGTCAATGTGACGTTATTTTTCTGACGCACAGTCTGAATGTAGGTTCTATAGGCCAGTTTTTCGCCCTCGGGGGTCCGAAACAGTTCGGCCATGTGCATATGGGATAGGCCGCGTCTGGCTCGCTCCCGCTCAAGCGCCAGTGCAATGTTGGCGCGCAACGGGTTGTCGACTCCGCCTCCAACGTCTCGTTTCATAAATCGATGTAGTCGCACAAACCTGCCTTTTCGATCTGTCCTTTTTCGCGCGGATCATCCATAGTAAACTGTCAAAATCCGCAGCGAGGAAAAGGCTATGACCATTCTCAAATACCTGCTGGGGGGTGCCGTGGCCATCGCGGGCGCCGCAGCTCTTCCATCCCAATCAAAAGCGTCGGAATGGGGCTGTCAGGTCCTCCTATGTCTTTCCGGCGACTGGCAAGGCACCTCCTCGTGCCACCCGCCAGTTTACAAGTTGATTGCGGCGATGGAAGCCCCGGGTTTTAATTGGCCGACCTGTCCGCAAGCCAACTCCAGCGCAGCGAGATTTGAGAAGTACGAGGATTGTCCGTCTGGCTGGCAAGCAGTTGGCAACTCTGAATCCGATCGGCCGGGCTCAGGTCAAGAACGGAACATCTGCCGTATTGCGGCCGATAGGCTCTCCCTGCCCGTCGTTTTCGAAAACAACGCTCTCGGCGGGCATCATGGAGACGGATCTCGCCAGGTCCAAATCGAAATCGACGGCAAGTTGGTGGCGGCAAAAATCCAGACTGCGGGGGACGATGGAGAGCATTCGCTCGGGGATGGCCGCACCTACTACACCATCTCTCGGCCGATGCGCGGAAAGCCCTGGTTCATCGAGTACGACGACGTGAACGGCACCCGCCAGAAAAGCTGGTTCAATCTCAACATGCCATGAGCTAGGCGATCACGCAGCACGAGGTACTATGGTATCGCAATTCAGGGAGGTTTGGAGTGTTCAAGGCGCTTCTCCTGTCCACTGTGATTTTTAACACAGGCGCAGTGTTGACGGCTGCTGGTCAGAGCGACAGGCCGCGATCAAGTGTGGACAATCCTATGTGGCCCGCTTCACTGAAATGGGACTGCACGACCGCCGCCAAAATCGTGTGTGAGCGTGATGGCAGTTGCTCGGCGGCTGAGGACCACAGTGGGTTTGTGCTGAACTACGGCAGCAACGAAGCCGAGTTCCCGGCCAGCAATGTCAGGATCAAACGTCACTATCAACAGACCGTGCAGGCAAGCCCTTTGCAGCAGGAAGTTAAAGTCGAACTGGCCGACAATCGTGTTCTCTGGCTGACGGCAGTGGATGCTAGCCGCACTTACTCGGAAGCGTGGGTTGGCGCACTGAGCGAGTTGAAGGGCGGCGCGGTACTGATGGAATCCGAGGGAGTCTATTGCATGCCGCACAAGTGAGTGTACCGAGAGGGTAGGCGGCGAAGGTCCATGTGGTCTGACCTCGAGCGCCAGGCCTGCCTTGTAGGACGCGCCGCACGCCGCCAAGCGAGTGCTGACTATTTCGGACCGTAGCCGGATGGGCAGACATCTTGGATGAAGGGAGATCTGCTCTCGTTTTCGTCCTTTTGAAGTTTCGACGCCTTCGTCACGCTTGGTGCCGAGCTAGCGCTGGCGGACAGGGGAGGGCCGTTCGATTCTAAGTCCGACGCATCATCGAGACATCGAGCGACATGGGCCTTACAGAACGGAAAAAGGGCGGCACCCGTGCCGCCCTTTCCATATCTGAAGACTGAATGGCTGGATTAGAAATCCATGCCCCCCATGCCGCCCATCCCGCCCATGCCGCCGCCGCCCATGCCGCCAGGCATGCCGCCGGCGCCAGAGTCCTTCTTCGGAGCTTCG
>NZ_AYWT01000028.1:0-38173 GCF_000502915.1 Mesorhizobium sp. LNHC209A00 | reverse complement strand
GATTTACCGCAACCTGTGCGAGGGTAAGAGCATCGTCGGCATCGGCGATCGCGCTTTGGCCGTGCTGAATGCGTTGCTGTCATTCTATCCTGACAGCGAATTGAGTGAGGAAAACGACCTGATCGTCTTTCCCTCGAACGCACAGCTGTCGCTCAGGGCGCACGGGATGCCTGATGCCACGCTCCGGCGGCACCTGGCGGCTCTTGTTGACTGCGGGCTGATCATCCGTCGGGATAGCCCGAACGGCAAGCGTTACGCCCGCAAGGGCAGGGGAGGGGAGATCGAGGAAGCATTCGGCTTCTCCCTGGCGCCGCTGCTGGCCCGTGCTTACGAGTTCGAAGCGGCGGCCGAGCGTGTTCGTGCCGACAACAAGGCGCTCAGGCTTATGCGCGAGCGGATCACCTTGCACCGCCGTGACATCCACAAGCTGATAGAGGCGGCCCTTGACGAAGATGTCCCAGGCGACTGGGGAGGCCTGTGGAAGCGTTTCCGCCACGTTGTGGAGGCGATTCCGCGCCGAGCTTGCATTGTCGAGCTCGAGCCTATCGTTGCCGAGCTGGCCGCGTTGCGTGACGATGTGGATAAGCTGCTGGAAATTCATATGAAATCCACGAATCCAAGCGGCAATGACTCTCAAACCGAGCGGCAGCAATCTGATTCAAATACCGACTCTATTTTTGAATTTGAACCTGCTTTGNGGGCAGGGGAGGGGAGATCGAGGAAGCATTCGGCTTCTCCCTGGCGCCGCTGCTGGCCCGTGCTTACGAGTTCGAGGCGGCGGCCGAGCGAGTTCGTGCCGACAACAAGGCGCTCAGGCTTATGCGCGAGCGGATCACCTTGCACCGCCGTGACATCCACAAGCTGATAGAGGCGGCCCTTGACGAAGATGTCTCAGGCGACTGGGGAGGCCTGTGGAAGCGTTTCCGCCGCGTTGTGGACGCAATTCCGCGCCGAGCTTGCATTGCCGAGCTCGGGCCTATCGTTGCCGACCTGGCCGCGTTGCGTGACGATGTGGATAAGCTGCTGGAACTTCATATGAAATCCACGAATCCGAGCGGCAATGACTCTCAAACCGAGCGGCAGCAATCTGATTCAAATACCGACTCTATTTTTGAATTTGAACCTGNAGCGGCAATGACTCTCAAACCGAGCGGCAGCAATCTGATTCAAATACCGACTCTATTTTTGAATTTGAACCTGCTTTAGAGAAAAGCGGGGCGACGGCCGAGCCCAGGACGAGAACCGCAGAGGCGCCGAAAACATACCCGCTGGGCATGGTGCTGAAGGCCTGCCCCGAAATTGCGGATTATGCTGTCGACGGGATCGGCAATTGGCGCGATCTCATGATTACCGCCGCCCAGGTGAGGGGATATCTGGGCGTTTCGCCGTCAGCGTATGAGGAGGCTTGCCATGTGATGGGCCAGGAGATCGCGGCGATCGTGATTGCCNGGCGTTTCGCCGTCAGCGTATGAGGAGGCTTGCCATGTGATGGGCCAGGAGATCGCGGCGATCGTGATTGCCTGCATTCTGCAAAGGGCACAGCACATCAACTCGGCCGGCGGCTATTTGCGGGTATTGACCGAAAAGGCGACGGCAGGGCAGTTCTCAGTCGGGCCGATGCTGATGGCGGCGCTCAAGGCGAACGGCGCCACGCCGAGGATGACGGGATGACGATCGCCTNGTCGGGCCGATGCTGATGGCGGCGCTCAAGGCGAACGGCGCCACGCCGAGGATGACGGGATGACGATCGCCTCACTGATCTACCTGATAGCTACCATCGTCGCATTGTGGCGAGGCACCCGAACCGCTGGATAATTCTGGTTGCTCAACATCTTCTTGGGCGGCACCGGCATCGTCCGGTTCGGCTGCCTCATCAGGGCCTGTAGGGCGGTCCATATCAGCAACGACGGCGAATCGGGTCTCAACCTCGCCGCCAACGACATCGTGCCCGTCCGGCTCGTCAACGGCCCGCCAGCGTCCGAGGATACCCTCACGCGTCTTGAGCGCCTCAAGAACCTACTCGATGAAAAAGTGACCGATCGGGACCAGTTTGAGCGGCTGCGACAACAAATCCTGACCGCCGTCCGTCCAGTCGCCGTGAGTTTCGAGGTAGACATTCTTCTACTCAGCAAGCATGAAAAGTGCGCGACTTCAGTGGCAACGGTCACCCAGCTCAGGCGACGCGGTCGGCTCGCCCAGCGCCCCGCGCTCGGGATCGCTTGGCCCCGCTGCGCATATACCATTCAATGCGAGAGTCGAGCCGTGTCAAAGGCTGCAGCCTTAGCTATGCCTCAGGGGTATCCAAGCTGCCTGTGGTCCACAACTGCCTGCTTTCTTCTGGGGTGAGTGCGCCTTTTTTATCAATAGCATTTTGGATCGTGGCGAGCAGTTGCTCCACGCGAAAGGGCGACCCAACAAGCTCCTCTCGTGAAAGTCCATTGATATGTGGGACACCGAAGTGGCTGGCGAGTTCGCTGATCTGGTGGTCATTCCCGCCAGCGCCGACATTGCTCAAGTGCAGAGCCGAGTCTTGCGACCCTTTCCACGGAAATTCAATCCATCGGCCCGGCGTTTTGACGTAAGTGCTCCCTACGCGTCGCCCCATCCAGAAAAGCCAGATATCGTCACCTTGAGGACAGAGCTTGGTGAACAGCTCCTCGTCCACTGCTTCTGGCGATAGGGATTTAGGCCCGTAGAGCACTCCCCCCACGCCGGTGGGGAAAAGCATCCCAGCCGCCTCGGCTACGTCATGTCCAGTTATTGTACGCTGCAATTTGTCCGTTATCGTCAAACGCCACTGCGTGGCCTCGGTGAAAGACAACAGTTCTTTCGTCCGCGCGGCTCGACGAGTTCCTCGAGCCGCTTGGCGGTGAGCACGGACAAACCGGCTTTGGCGGCGGTGAGATAAATCAGCGCATCGTACAGGCATTCCTTGCGCTGATCCTTATGAAAATTCTGGATGCGAGACAGCGAGCCGGCGATCACGCCGGCATCGATCCAGGCCTGATCGTCCGGGCTCAGGATGCGGCTGTCGGGGATGGTGTCGAAAAGCGCGGTATAGTAATCGCGGACCTGCCGCCAGTCCGGCCCCGCCGGATTGTAATTGGCGACGCCGGTAGCAAGCTCGGCCAGGCAGACCGAGCAGTGAAACAGCAGCGAACGCTCAAGCAGCAACCGTGCCGCCTCGGCAGTGTGCCCGCCATGATGTAGATGTTGGCGTCGGGTACCAGCGTCGGCCGGCCGGTCAGGCTGATATCCGTGACGCCGACCAGCCTGCCGCGCGCTCTTGGCGCCAGCCGGGCGCGGTGCTTTTCTTGCTTGTAGCGCCGCAGCGCGGCACGCAGGTCAGAACTCAAGCGTATGGTCCGGGCCGAGCTTGCCCTGTGTGCGCCTGAGGAAAGACGCAACCGGATCGGGCTGTGCGAGTGTAGCCAGCGCAAGGATGCCGAGCTCGGTTGGAGACTCGATCCCGCTCTAGTTGCCATTGAGCAACGACGCCTCATGCCCATGCCGGCTGACGAGGACGATGTCGGCACGGGCAAACGTGCCCGAACGGTCGATCGCAATGGCGCAGTGGCCGATACATGGCTGGCCGGCGTGGCCGGGAAAGGAAACCTGATGCATGGTTGTCCCTTCTTCGTTTGACTGTCGCTTGATAGGCGATTGGAACAGGGCCATTCTACTGGTACAGCTTTTCAAGTCCTCACGGCAAGGTTTTGACATCGGTTTCGCGCAGTTTGCGGTCCAGCGAAAGCAGCGGAACGTCACCAACCTTGGCGTAGGCATAGTGGAAACAGTCGAAATTACTGAGCGACCGTTTGCCGATGCCATGTTCTTGCGCGACGGCCACCGCGTTGGTCAGGACATCGCGAGCAGATGTGGTCTCTCGCAACTCTATGTTTCGGGCCTCGAGCCATTCGACAACAGCATCGTGCGTTTGCGAATAGCGGCAATCAAGCTGGTCTGGCCGCGACAGGATAATGATCGCCTCCCAGGCGGCGAGCGCTGACGTCCATGGTGTCGCCGCCGCCTCGAGTGCCTGCTCATAGGCTGTCGCGGTGTCCTCCTGTGCGAACATCGAGATGATGGCGCATGCATCGACAAACATCAGGCTTTGCCGAGATCATGGTCGAGATCGTGATAGGCGCTGTCGGGGACGGGCTTCCTGGTTTTCGGGAAGGCCAGCCCTCTTTTTGCCAGGATACGGCGCGCCGTCTCGGAGGGCGTCTCCCTGCGGACGCGCGCGTTGACAGCCTCGCGAAGTGCCGAGACGACAGCGTCGGAAATGGTCGTGCGATCGATCCGCGCGAGCTTGCGCGCGAGCGCATCTGCTTCCGGGTTGCGAATACTCAGCGTCATGGGTTGTGTGTCTCCAATCGTATAGCTCACTATACACGCATGTGGGCCGCACGCCAATGTGGTGTCAGAGACGACATGTGTCAGAGACGACGAGAAGGGCTGAACGGCTATCGACCGTGTCGATCAGCCTCCCTGATGCAGCAGGTCGGCGTCGCTGATCAGGCGCAGGCTCATGTCGTTGGGACCCTTGATGCGCAGCACGGCGTCGAGCTTGTGCAGATCGCGCCGCGGCGTGCAGGCGAGCCAGGCGCGCAGCTTGTAGAGGCCCGGCTTAAGGTCGCCGCCGTAGAGCATGGAGACGGTTTTTTCTTCGCGCGCCGGCATCGGGATTTCCGCGCGCGTCGCGCGTTCGCAACGCTTGAGGATCTTCACCGCGCAGCCATCGCACAGGGCTATGACTTCACGCCGTTGTCGCCCAAACTGGCCGCAAAGCTGGTCGACGACAAAGCGACAGTGAGCGGGCGGTCCGGGGCGAGACACAATCCTCGGCCAGGTGCGGAAACACCTCAACCAACCCAAGTAGACAAACACATTTCAGGACCCGCGTTCCGTCGCGGGCCTTTTTTTGCGGGTCGGAAAGGGCCACGAACATCACCCTCGCGGCATCCGACAGCGAGTGCAAACCGCCGATTATTCCTTCGGCAGTTTGTGCCTATGAATGCGGATATAATCCTGGACAGCCTTTCGCAGCAGTTCGGTCATGCTATGCCCGTTGCTGGTCGCCAGAAACTTGAACTGCCGCTGCTCCGCAGCCGTCAGGTAGTAGCCGCAGCGCAGCGCGACGGATGCGAGGGGTGCGCAGCAACGTCGATTTACCAGTGCCGCCCTTTGGGATCGCAGCGGAGATGATCATGGGGGCCTCCTTCCGGCGTTGTCTCCTTGTTTCCATGTCAACACGGAAACAAATCATCATGGACACATGAAACAAAATGACGGTCGAAACAATGGTGACATTGTCGACGGGGAAGGCTGGTTTGGCAACCCAGGCGCGCATCGATAGGGGTTCACTCAAGGGGCAGTTTTTGCGCAGCTGCTATCTTCAGAAAAGAAGGGGTCCGGTGGCCCGTCGACTGCGCATTTCCAACTAACCTGTTCCGGCTGCGCATCAGAGGGCCGTTGTTTCCATGTTAACATGGAAACAAGTTTCCAACGCATCATAGACACATCGCATCAAATCACGATGGGAACATTTCGCCCGCGCCGCGCTGCCGCTGACAACAGGGCTGGTGAGAAGGCGCGCCAGTAATTCTCATCCCTTCCTTCTTATTGGCAGGATAGCCTATTTTGTGATACACGCAAAATAGGCGGCGCGACCCTGACGGGTCTTAGCGCCCGCAAGCGGGCTTGAGAAATGAATGCAGACGCCCAAAAAGCAGCGGTGAAGAACGCGTCACGGCGCTATGGCGAGGTGACGCACATCCGGTTTTCGGCTGACGAGCTCGCCAACCTCAAAGGCATTGCGGAGCGGGACGGCGTGACCGTCAGCGAGGTCGTCCGGCGTCTGGTGCGGGCAGAGGTAGGGCATCTGCCTATCGCGTCAGAGGCGTTGCGNCGTCAGCGAGGTCGTCCGGCGTCTGGTGCGGGCAGAGGTAGGGCATCTGCCTATCGCGTCAGAGGCGTTGCGTCCGGCGATCGTGGACATGACCGATCAGCTGCGGCGCGTCGGCCTCAATTTCAATCAGGCCGTGCGCGCCATGAACGACGGCCGCGTTGCCCATGATGAGGATCTTGAGCAGGCGCTGATCGCCGTAGGCGACCTCGTGCGGCAGTTCCGCGACGAACTGAAAGCGATGACCGTCGGGTCCCGCAAGGCGAGGGAGGCCAGGCCATGAGCGGTCGTCTTGCTGGCTACGCGGCCGAAATAGACCGCTATCTCCGGGGCGAGTCCGGCGTGAAGCGTGAGGAGTTGGACGACGACAATTCTCTGACGGGGGCCCGACGCGAGGCCGGCGAATTCCAGTCGATGAAGAGTTATGAACGGGCGGGTGGCGGCGCACGCCTCGGGCAAGGACAAGCCGGCTCGCCGCTAGGTGGCGGCAGAAACGCCGCTCGTTCTTCGCCGGGAGGATTGGGGGCGGCGGGGAGTTCCATGTCCAGCAGGACATCGAAGTCTACTGCTGCTGCGAGCTCGCCCAAGGCCCCTAGCGCGCCGATCCTGGTCTACGGCGCCACGCTCGCCGGTTTCCGGCCGGAAGAGGAGGAGGACGACTGGAAGCGGCGCGGCGGCGGCGGCGGCCGCGGTGCGGGTCGCGCAAGCGCTACTGGACGAGCAGCGCGGGTCGCCTATCAGGCGCGGGCGGTGGCGGCACGGGCAGGCTATGCGGCGGGTGCACAGCCTGCTGTGTTCAAGGTCATGCCCAATCCGCCATCGACCAGGGAAGCGGCCGCTCGGCTGCTTAATTACATCGGCAAGCGCGAGGACGAAAAAGGCGAGAAGCACAACATCGAGATCTTTGACGAGGATGGACAGGTCCTTGCGACAGGCGGCGCACGAAAGGCTTTCCTGGAAACGTTTTGCGAGACGTTCGAACCGCCCTTGGAAAATACCAATTTTATCGAGGTTCGTTTCGATCTCGCCGTCGAGGTCACCGATGCCGCGTTGAGCGAGGCGCTGAACAAGGCCTTCGGCGCAAAACCGTTCATCTATGCTCAGGACGGACAGACGGTGGAGGTTTACGCGCACACCGATGAGCGGGCCGGACCGCTTGCCAAGGTGCTGGCCGGTGGTCGGGAAAATTCGCGCAGCAAGGCGCTCGACAAGATCGAGGCGCGCTTGTCTGAGGCCATGGGCGCGGCGATGGTAGTAGCCAAGGCAGAGGTAACGGCAGCCGTCAGCCGTGAACCCAAAGCCAAATACTTCCTGCAGAAGTTCATCCGCACCCACAGCCAGGTCCGCCACGCAAATGGTGAGCCCGTGCCTGGGGTGAAGAATTCCACGAAGGCTGCGGCTTCAATCTATGAACAATGGCGCCCGCAGTTTTCGGGGCGTGAGCGCCGCAATGCCTATCACGTGCTTTTCTCGGCGAGAGCCGGCACCGATGCCGACGCCGTCATGGCCGCGGCGCGCGCCGTGCTTGAAGAACGAGCACCTGGGTACAAGTTCGTCCTGGCGCATCACAAGGACACGAAGCACGTTCATATCCATGCGATGGTACAGGCACGGTCGGCGGACGGCGAGCGCCTGAAATTCTACAAGCCGGATCTGGTCGCCTGGCGCGAGACCTTTGCGGAAAAAGCACGCGAGAACGGCATTGCGATGGTGGCGACGCGGCGGATGGATCATGCGATGACGCGGCCATTCACGAAGGAGCATGCCGGAGCCTACAGCCGCGCGCAGAGCGATCCGCGCTACCGGGTCAGCGCCAGGACGATCGAGCGGGTGGAAGCCAAGCGGCAACGCCGTTTGGACGGGCAATCCTTGGTCGTGAACGGTGATGCAATCGCTGCCGCATGGCAAAAGACTGTTACGACGATGCGGACCGCGGGCATAGTCGGTCAGGCTCTCACGGCAGCGGAATCGATCGGCAACAATTTTCTGCAGTTGCGGCGCGATCGGACAGGGGAGGGACAACCAGGTCCTGCCGCGGATCGCGGAGCTGATCAATCGGGGCAGAAGTCTTTCCTGTCCCACCCCGGTATGAGAGAATTGAATGCACTGATAGGAGATTTGAACATGGCGCAAACCCCCTTGGAAATGCGGCGTCAGATGGCCCGCGTCAATCAGGCTCTGGACAACATGCGCGAGACGCTGCCGCCGGCGCATCAAGGACAGTTCGAACANCTCGCGCGGCTGCAATTCGAGCGGCAGCAGCAGCGTCGTGGTGGTGCCGGCGAGCCGATCCCCGAGCGTGACGCGCGAGGGCGCGACCTTCCAACCCGGGACGATCCCCGCCAGCCGGAGCAGCCGCGCACAGGCACCGAACAGGAGAAGGTGAGAGCCAAGCAGAAGGACGCCAACAAACAGAAGGCACGGCAGTCGGAAGAGCAGGACCGTAAGACCCAGCGCTCAAACGACAACGATTACGAGCGCTGAGCAAGGGCCAACCTGGGCGTCCTGTGGTCTATCAAAGCGACGCCTTCCTCACGGAATGATCAGGCTGGATGGCAGCAATGCGCCTCAAGTCGGCCGTTCTGAATCAGACCGGTCTCTACCAGAAGCTGTCATTCATCCACCTGGCCCACTGAGCCTTGCGGTCGAAGCCAGGATCAACAGCGCGTAACGACACAACGTCGGCGCTAAGGCTGGATGGCTTGGGCGAACCTCACCCTCGCTGGCCCGCTCCGGGATGCCATGGATGCTTATGACGATCCACCGGTTGGGTCTGTCACACCCGCACGCCATGCGGCCAATTGTTCGCGGAGATGTAGACGTCGCCGAACAGCTGCGGTCCGTTTAGACCGTGAAGGTTGAGCGGACGAGTTTTGCGGTCGTAGACGACGCGGATCGCAACATCGGCCCCGATAGCTCAGGTTTGCCAGCTCGCCGGACGACACCCTCGGATCCCGCCTCGGTCAGGAGGCAAAGCTTCGGCAGGAGATTCCGGTAGAAGGAGAAACCGGGTCATTGGGAGGAAATCGCCAGCACAACGGTGATAGTTCCTCACCGGTGACGCCAGACAGCAGATCATTGCCTTCGTTATTTCGCCAAAGACTTCATGAAGGTGACAAGCCGGATCACATCGCCCGGAACAAGACGACCAATCGCGCGGCTCGAGTAAACCGCATTGACGATCGTTCCATCAGGCGCGAGCACAAAGCCTGTTGTCTCCAGAAAATGCCCCCGCTGCGGCGCCTGCATGTCGTAGGCCCCGGTCGCGGCAACCAACGCTTCGACCTTGGCGGAATGCCCCATCTTGAACGGAATATGATGCTTCTCAACGAACTCGGCCGTCGCCACTTCGTCGTCGACCGAGAATGCCACGACCTTGATGCCAGCTTGCGCAAGCGCTTCGGTCGCGCTGGCAAAGGCTGCCATCTGCTCGTTGCAGAACGGGCACCAATGACCGCGATAGATCAGGATGGCGCCGTAGGATCCGACGAGGTCACCCGGCAGGCTCAGGACCCCGCGGCCGACGGCGGGAAGGTCGAGGTCGGGGAAGATTTGCCCGTTCTTCAGATGCTGGCTCATGTTTGGTTCCTTGTGTCATTAAAACCGATGGCGAACACAAGTCCGATAAAACGCGTGCTGACCCAGCGGGGTGCGGCGACCAAGCGGCGCATCGTCGAAGCCGCCGCCGAACTGATCCACGCGAAAGGAGCGGAGCGCGTGAGCCTCGACGACGTGATGGACGCAACGGGCGCAAGCCGGTCGCAGCTCTACCACTACTTCGCGAACAAGGACGATCTAGTCCGCAAAGTGATCGAATTACAGACCAGCCGCATATTGGCAGCCAATTCCGGACATCTGGAGCCTCTCGAGTCTTTCGAGGCTTTGCGGCTGTGGTGCGACGCAATCATCGCCGCCAACCGGGCCGGCGGTGTCGGAGGATGTCCGCTGGGCTCGCTCGCCAATGAACTCGCCACCCATTCCGACGAGGCTCGACACCAGCTTGACCAGAGCTTTGCAGCCTGGGGCTTGGTCATCGAGAATGGCCTATGCCGCATGAGGGAACGAGGACAGATCAAGCCCGGCGCCAATCCGAAAGCGATATCCGTGGCGGTGTTGGCCGCGATCCAGGGCGGCATTCTGCTGTCAAAGACGGCGCGCAACTCGCTGTCGTTGGAATTGGCTTTAGACATGGCGCTCAGCCACATTGAGAGCTTCGCGGCGTAGCCGTCACCCGCCTGTCGCCAACATCAAAGACGCTGAGCTGGCGATGTAGGGACACTTCGGTTGAGAATCTCCGACAACATAGATGGGAAGCGTTAGAAATGGATAACGTCGCAATATTCTGGCTGCAGCTTTTGGTGAGCTGCGTCGTCTTCGGTATCATCGCAACATGGTACGTGTGGCCGTCACTGGCCAAGCTGCCGCGCAACGCCGCTCTCGTTCCGCTGCTCTGGGTTCATGTCTTCCGCTATGTGGGGATGACCTTGCTCGTCGCGGGCATGGTCGATCCGAAACTGCCCCGCGAGTTCACGTCCAGCGCGGCCTACGGCGATCTCTTGGAGGCGGCGCTGGCGCTCACGTCCATCTTTGCCTTGCGGGGCAACCGGCGCGGCGCTACTCCGCTGGTCTGGATCACCAACACATGGGGGTTCGTTGACCTGCTGAACGGCGTGCGCGGTGTCTTGCAGTTGAACGTCCCGAGCTTCAACCTGGCGACCCTCTGGTACATCTATACGTTCTACGCGCCGCTGGTGGTCGTTTCTCATTTGATGATCTTCGGGGTTCTTATCAAATCGAGGTCTTGGAAGAAATAGGATTTCGATATCCTCAGGAGGAGCAGGCGCGCGCCATTTCAGGCCTGCAGACCCGCGCTATGGTCGAGCCATGGGCAGGCCGCGCGCCCGTTTCCTCCGGCGTTCTGTTCAGCAAGCGCGCAGGCAAGGGTGCGCCGCCGAGACAAGCGCCGCAAATTCGCGGCTGGCGTTCGTCTTCGGGACCAGGGCGGCGATGCCTGCGAGGAGGACACCATAAAGTTCCTCTAGGAAAGCCAAGGGCTGGTCAGCAACGCTTACCCCGACAGCCTTATCCAGTGCATCAAGCTGAGTGGCAGGTGCCATCACGACACGTCATACTGCTGCGCCAGCGAGTCGGAAAGCTGGTCGGCGAAACGGGCAGCGGCCACCGGCAGGGTGCGGCCCTTGAGTTGGCCGACATAGAGCATGCCAGCGGGCACGTCGCGCGGGTCGAGCGGCCGGGAGATCATATCACCGGTCATCGTCTGGTGGGACAGCCCAATTGGGAAATGGAAGGTGATGATATCCTCCGAGATAGCGTGGTTACGCAGGAATTCGAAGCTGTCCGATTGAATCACCGGCTCCAGCTGCAGCGATGACGATTGCGCCCCGATGTCGAGCAGGTAGCGCACGCCGTAACTTGATGTGGGAAGCGCGATTGGATAGTCGAGGCAAGCGCGCAAGCGCACCGTCTCGTGACAAGCCAGCGGATGATCGGGCCGCATAACCGCATGCACCGGCTGGTGCACCCGCATCAGCGTCATGAAAGCAGCCAGCCGGGTTGGCTCGTAGACGATGGCGATGTCGGCCGTGTGATCGACCAAGGCACGCTCGGCCTCCTCCCGGTCGCGCAGGTGCACTCCGAAGGTCACATTCGGATGTTCCTTGCGGTAGAGTGAGATCTGCATCGGCAAATGGTAGGGCAATAGCGCCTGGCTGCAGGCGATCGCCACATGGCCGCGCCGGGCGCCAGCAAGGTCTGCAATCTGCGATTTCACGTGCTCCATATCGGATAACTGGTTGCGCATGTGCTGCACTAGAAGTTCGCCGGCGCTGGACAATCGCACGCCGTGAGGCAGTCGCTCGAAAATCGCAACGCCGAGTTCGGCCTCCATCGCCAATATACGCCGGTTGAGCGCCGTCGAGGTTATGGCGAGCAATTCCGCGGCGGCGCGGATCGAACCGGTCTTGGCCACCACATCGATATGGTGAGCGGAGTTCAGGTAACGCATCGGCAGCCTCCGGCACCACCGCTGCAATTCTTGCAGCAGGCTGAACAAAACATAGCACAAGACAGCAGCACCGTCATCGACATAATTAAACCTGTCGACATATGAGTGAAGAAGTATCTTCAAGCCGCATTGATAATTCAGAAGGGCGACGGATTTTTTCTCGCTCTTCCAGTAATTAATTAATCAAAAAAGGAGCAACCCTGCGCCACACATCAAAGTCAAGCTTAGCCTCTCTCGATCTTGTTGCCTTGCAAATGTATCGGCGATTGCCTCCGCACATTGCGGCGACCTAACCGTGTGATCTGGCCTACCAGGCTATACTAGTCAATGTAGTGTGACATCGAAGGTTAGAATCGTCGAAAGTGTCTAGCGGATGTCCGCGAGTATAGAAGCTGCGGTTCTTTGGTGCGTCAATAACGATTCGCCAGTAAAAACCGACAATTGAAATCTAGTGCTGAATTCTTGTTGGGCGTTAGTGTGCGGGTCGCGCGTATGCGCGCCGAAAGTACGATCCCTTTTTCGCCCGCCGACCGCTGCCGCCTTCTAGCTGTGGTCATATGGCATAAGGTCCTTGAACAGAGCTTGGTTAAGCCAAATGTCATGTTTCGATTTCTTGAGCCACCGAACCGTAGAGATCCCACTTCAACCTGAAGGAACGACTAGATGACGTCAACCACCTCTTCCAGACTTACCTTCTTTGTATTTACCGCCGGATGCATCGCATTGGCGTTACTCTTCCACTATGCACCGGCTGGAGATTCTCCCTCGAAATATGCCAGGACCGCCCCGGCGACGCTGGCCGCGCAACCGACGCGCATAGACATCGACAACGAGGCGCACGCGATCCGCTTCTACATCGACGGCAACCAAGTCGCCGTGCTCGACGCGTCTGGTTTCAAGCCATGAGGCCACAGAGCCAGGAGAGCAAAACCGTCAGAAATTCGTCATGTCAGGACTGTTCGTCGTGCTTGCCCTGTCGCAGACGGCGGAGGCCCAGAAGAAAGTCCCGGTGACGCAGGACGTTGCCGCCAAGGCCGAGCAGGCCAAGCCGCCGCGTTCGGGCTTTTTGCACGGTTGCTTATATTACGATTTGACTTAGCCGGCGTTCCCTCGTCGGTTGGGGCTGGTTACTGTGCCGGCCCAAAAGGCACCCCAACTGCCCTGTTCAAAGTCAAATCTTCGGCCAACACGCCAGTGCCAGGCACCACGCCGCAGGCGGCAATGAAGGCGACGATTGCCGGCATCATGCAGTCAGCCCGCCAAGCCGGCGTCGTGATGAACGATAGGTCAAGGATCGCCTCGGAGACGCTGCCGCTGTCTTCCTCGATCTCCGTGCTACTGATGCCGATCGCCTTCGCGTCGGCGAAGAGCTTTTGCATCAACTCGGCAACCGAGATGATGTTAGCGCCGACCGTTGCGGGAACGTTCGCCGAAATCCAATTGTACAAGAAATCTGTGCCGCGCCTGCTCATCCGAACCAACCAAACGTGCGGGTGACCATCGCCACCGCGACCAGGATCGAGATTGGCGATACGGCGATCAGGGCCGCTTCTGAAACTCGTGTTTCTTTGTCCCTGAATATTAGGCGTGTCTCATGCAAGCATTGTTGAATGCTAAGAAGCTACGAACTCCGATTCGGTCCCGCGTGATGGCCCGCTATTTCAGGCCGGACACGGGAGGGTTCGCCAACCGCTCCTAAAGCGACAAACCGTCTTTATGCAACGGCGAAGTTGGCATAACCGGCTTCTGTTGGGTCGCATCCTGATTTGCTTCTGTCTGTTCAGAGATGCGGCGCTGATAAACTAGCCTAGCCACCAACGCAAAATATCCGACCTGCAGCGCAATCGGGGCAATGATGGTCCAGACAAAGGCCTTCCAGATCGATCCCGTGGCAATGTAGACCCACATCGCAACGATGCCCGACGTCGTAAACATTCCGACCAAGAATTCCGGAAAATACATCGTTCCCCATACCCGCTGCCGAACTCACGCAGTCCATTCCCCAATGGCCTAAAGCGAAAATTCCATTATTTTAGCAACTACGCAAGTGCCGAAAGATTGGTCCCCGTGGGGAGCCACCCGCAACAATGACTGAATTGCGCAGAGGCGTACTTGCATTGCCGCTAATATTGGAACACCATCGTGCGGCTGGAAGTGAACTCTCCGGGCGGGGAGGACTTGGTTGCCCGTTTTAGTCACCCTTTGATGTGCCACCAAGGCAGGGCTCGGTTGCTGGCAATGCACACACCACAGCCGGGCCGCCTCTTCAGAATGGCCACGCCAGCGCCAACGCCATCAGAGGCCCGCCATTTCAGCCGGTACCGCCTGCGGAAGCGATCCGTCTGTTCCATGTAGGCGCGTCGGGTCTTCGGAGTCATCGGCCGGCTGCGCGGCATGTTGATTGGTCATGTTGACGGACTTGGACGCCTCTGCTGCGCTCTGGCGCCTTGTGGACCGTGCCCGGCAATGGTGCTTAACCGAGTGAGGCTCCACAGCTCGATGGGATTTGCCCCGTATATTAGCAATCACTTGACGACTCGACGCCATGTGCCGGATTTCTGTGCATTGCTGCGCTCCAATCGAAATCACCGGCAGGACGCGCCGTTCATCCAGTGGAGCACTACGGGCCGGCGAAGCGACAGGCGTCAGGAAACGGGTGGCGACAGCTATCGATCGGTTGAACAGTGGGAGCCTAGCACAAGAGGCTCGCCATGATGTCACTGTTGATTGCTCTCAATGTACATGCCGCCAGCCGCACGACCTTATCAGCCCCAAGCGTATCCGCTGGCCTTCAGCTAAGGACAGGGCGAACGGTAAAGTCGTTCGGCAGATGCTGTCTTTGCGGTCGCTGGCATTTCACCAGAGCAAGCCGCAGATGGAATGTTTGCCCTGGAGGCCTGGGACCCTCCTGAAAGCTGGCGTAGGCCCTTGACGGGGCAGGAATATGTTCCTTTTTAGGAGCATGGCGCGCGATCCGATCGACACGCTGGGGAAAGCGACCCGACACAATATGCTTGTGAAAGTGGAATGAAGTTGCGGCAACGTCCGCTACTGCAGGTCGGCTGATCTCATGATGGTCTATGGCGGCGGCGTTGATCCTTTTAAGCTGAAATTCGATTGCAGCCGGTGCAAGCCCTCGATCAAGATCACGCTTCTCGAGGTCGCATCCCGAACACCTTCCCAAGAAGCTGATGATCGACAAGCCGATGAAGGTGGATGGCAAGATCACCTGGTACACCGAGCGGTTTCGGGGATGATAATCAGGACAGGCCGGCATATTAGAAATTGCGAACATACAGGCTGAGGCGTAGACTTGAACCATGCAGAAATCAGCCGAATTGCTCCGTGTCCTTGGCGACCACATTGACGCTACCAAGCGCCACCTTTCATCGATGGACGATCTTACGCTTCAGGCGCTGTGGGCAAACTTGCCACCCAGAGCGCCTCCCGGAACGGCTGAAATGGTGATGTTACTGCTAGTCTTCCGAGAGGCCGAGAGCCGGGAGATACCGCGCCAGGATCGCAATGTCCTAAACTAAAGTTCCCCTCTTAACGCGCTACCCAGCCGTAGGGGGGGCGGAGGCGGCCCGGCAGCCGGGGGTTCTGGCGGGGGTCGACCGCCGGGCCATGCCGGAGCTCCTCCCGGCGGAGAGCACCATGGCGTTATATTAGCGGTTACGCAAATACCTTTTTTGGTGGGGACTCTGCTCATCCGGTGGAATACCGCAGGACCGGTGAAGCCGCCTTCTGGTGGATAGAACGCGGCCCGCTTCCAAAAGGCGGGCCGTTTGCGTTTCCCAACGGAATGCTGTAGAATATATGCCGAACAAGATTCGGTCGATTCGGCATGCCAGGTTGAGCCGCCACCCGCTCGCCTTGGTGTAGAATGCGCCCCGACTCGACCAGCAAACCGTACAGTGAGCGCTTTGGCCTCAACCAGCCCATGGACGATGCGCTTCGCACGTTTGCGGCGCTGAGCTAGGAAGAGCAGACGGAAGAGTACGCAGGGACTAATAGCGCGATCCCTGAAGGCGAATCCGAAATGGTCGTCTTCAAAGGCAACCACATACGAAAAGTCTTCCACCGCAGCGAGTGGTGGTTCTCGATTGTGGACGTAATTGCCGCCCTGACCGACAGTACAAACCCTCGCCGCTATTGGTCTGACCTGAAGGTCAAGATGCTGAAAGAACAGGGTTTTGACGAAGTGTACGATGAAATCGTACAGTTGAAATTGGAGAGTCAGGACGGCAAGTTCCGCGAAACCGACGCATGTAACGTCGAGACGCTATTCCGCATAATCCCAATCGATCCCTTCGGCAAAGGCTGAGCCCTTCAAGCGCTGGCTTGCTCGCGTCGCTTTCGAGCGTCTTCAGGAAATACAGAACCCAAGCACGGCGACGACTGCCTACAGGAACTCAGATGGTTCTACGACCGCCGCGATCTCGCAGAGGCCAAGGGTGATCTCGCCGCATGGCTGTCCAAATGGTCGGGCCGCTATCCAAGGTTGACGACGTGGGTGGAGGAGACCATCGAGCGCACGCTGACCTTCTTTTGTCTGCCGCGCCAGCACCACAAGCACCTGAACCAACATGCTCGAACGCCTCAAAGAGCTCTTCGATGATGCCCTTTCGCGCGTGTTTTCCGTCATACAGCTGGATCTTGTCGCCATGCGCAGCAAACCGCCGTCCTTATCCTGTGGAACTAGACGTTAGCGGCTTTGCGACGGCCTGAATGCCGTTTTCCTGAAATGCCTGCTGCACGGCGATCAAAACGGCGCGGCGGATCATGAAGTTTCTGCCCGCTTTCGCCTTGAACTTAGCCCGGATGACCAGCGTGCCGTCCTCAACCTCGGCAATTCCCTGGCTCTTGAACGGCTCGAGCATATCTCCAGCAAGTTCCGCGTTGGCCGAAATATCCTGGCCGATCTTTTTGAAGATCTTGCGAACTTTGTCGACGTCGGTGTTGAATGCAACCCGAAAGGTCAGTTTCTCGATCATCCAATCGCGGCTGAAATTCTGGATCTTGCCAATCGAGCCGTAGGGGATTGTCGCCAAGGCTCCGCGCTGGTGGCGCAGGGAAACCGACCGGACCGAGATTTTTTCCACGGTTCCTTTGGCGCCTGACGTTTCGATATATTCGCCGAAGCGGAACGCATCGTCGATCAGGAAGAACAGCCCGGAGACCAGGTCTTTCACCAGCGTCTGCGACCCGAAGCCGATGGCCAGCCCGAACACACTCATGCCGGCGATCAGGGGCCAGACATTTATGCCGATCGTCACGAGGATCGAGAGCAGCGCCAAGGCCAGAATGCTCGACTTGCCGACCGCGTTGAGCAGCGGAACCAGCGTGCCCAGCCGTGAACGCGGCGCACCCTGCACCTCCTCGTCACCCCCAACGGAGGGCAACTCCGCGCGCAAGGCACGAGCCGTCGCTGCACCGACAACGTTCCAAAGAAACGCCGCCCCGAACATGATCAGCGCCCCACCGGATGCGCCCTTTGCAGCCTCTCGTATATCTAAGCCGAACCCGGCAGCCAGCGGTGTCGCCCATAGCGTTCCGAGCATGGCAACAATGATAGCCACGACGGTGAAGCGAGCGGTCTGTCGCCCTGCCGCCGCCAATATCGAGATGTCAGCAGATTCCAATCCGCGCTGCGCCCAGTTGCCGATCATTGCGTCGAGATGCGGCGCGGCGAGAAACATCAACGCGGTCAGCAGAACCGCCGACCCACCAAGCGATGCTCCCAGGGTCACTGCGGCCTGGGTGCTGAGAAATGTTGTCATCACGAACGCGATCACGATTGCCGGCCACATTCTGGCGAGACGGGTGCGCCAGCGGCTTCTGGGGCGCGGACCGGCGACGGCGGCTGCCATTGTGCGTCTGTGCCGCCATACCGCCCATGCAAACAGAAGGTAAATCGGAATCGCCGAGCCTGTTCGCAGCAGGTCCTCCAAGGCTGGCCCGACGCTCCAGAGCCGCAACGTCGCGAGCAGTGTAACGGCGATGACCGCCAAGCCAATGGCAAGCGAGAGGTCGCGCACGAGCGCCGCCAGATGGGCGGAGCGCTCTGCGAACTCGGTTCGCCGTGATGCCATCAAGAGTGATCTGACAGCGGCGAGAATGATGAAGCCGAGCACGGTCGCCACAGCCCATAGGCGAAGGGTTTGCAAAGGCACCCCAGAACTGGCCAGCAGCCGCGTGACGATGAAACCGACCACCAATGCCGCCACAGCAGCCGCCACGCCCCCGAAGAATCTGCGCCATGCACTGCTTGTGACACTCGCCTTGTTGAACCGCCAGGCGAGCAGTACGAACACGCCCGCGACGAGCGCAACAACCAACACAATCTCGGACAGGAGCACAAGGAGAGATGTTCCCCCGGCCGTAAGCAAGGCCCTCAGGTTTTCAAGGTCGACGGGGACGTCGCTCAAAGCGGCAAACCGCGCGAACAGTCCGGAGACGAAACGCTCGGCTAGCTGTTCGAAGCCAGAAATCAACGATGTACCGTCCGGTTCCGCCGTCGTGTCCACAATTTCTCCCCCTTCAGCACTTCGCCCGTAGAGTCAACAAGTCCTGCGCGTCGGTTCTCCAGCACGGATCACTCGGTCGTCGAATCGCCCTTCAGGATCGTCTCCAGGTCGTCTGGCGCGGGTTTGTCCGCTTTCCCCTCGACTGTCGTAATGGGCGCGCTGACCGTCGCTGCCGCGGCGTTGCCAACCGTGTCGACCGTGCCGGCAACCACCAAACCCAGTTCGTCGCCAAGGCCTACTCGCGAGTCGGTCAGGGTTTGGCCGGAGGCCAATTGTGCCCCCAGCAGTCGCACGATTTCCGGACTTTCGGCGAACTTGCTATGGTTCAAGCGATCGTCGGTCTTCACGTTGGTCAGGTCGAGAACCGTTATTCCGGCTGCCTCCAGTTTCGATTTGTACGGCTCCTTTGACGGATCAGCCTGCCCAACCCGATCGACATTGCCTGCAATCAGGCGCGAGACCGCAAGCGCCCGATCGTCCCGTGAAACGGTGATCGTGAATTTCGGTTTTTTTGGTCCAAGTTCGGTCCACTGGCGGCCAAAGACATCCACATCGAGGTCGGGAGACGCGAGGATAACGTTCCTGATCTTGGGCGAAACCTGCCCGTCCTCCAACGCCATCTGCCTCAGCGATTCCATGGCAAGCCAGGTGCCCATCGAGTGGGCCATGACTGTGACGTCCGTTACGCTCCGATCATCGGCCAAGGCCTTCAATGTCCGCTCGAATGCTGTGCGAGAGAAATTGGTGCTCTCCTTGTCGTAATTGTAGCCGAGCACACTGGCGCGCGACGGCCACGTAAAAAGGATTGGGACGACCTTCGCCCGCGAGTCGTGCACAAACTGCGCGAAGCGAAAGACCGAATCCTCGTACCGATTGTTGAAGCCATGCACGAAGACGAGAACATGGCCATTCGAATTGTGTGAACGCAGCCAATTGTGAGCCTCGGGAATCGAAAGACTCTTCGCGGCAACAACAGCGAATTCCTTTTCGGGGTTTGGAGGCAGCTTTTTCGGCCACTCGACCGTACCGGGTGCACGATTCGGCGGAATTGAAATGGTCAAGTCGGTCAAGGAAAGTGCCGGACTGCGCTCGCCTGTAAACAGCGTTGCCGGGTCGCCGGAAGGCTTCCGGCTGGTCGCGACTAACATTGTCACGTCGGACGCGGACGGCGATACCTGGTTCGCGGAAATCGGCGCAAGGACGCCTTCCGGCCCTCCTCCGCACGCCGTTAGGGCGAGCACAAACAGAACCGAGAAACTTCCCTGAGCCCGCTTACGTATTGACTTAGGCTGCACCATTATTGTGCCTTGCCCGGATCTCTCCGCGTGATGCTAACCGAGCGTGGAGCAGTTTCATCGGGCGGACGTACAATGCACCGAAATCCGAGATGGCATGTCGAAGTGTCGACTGGCTGCGACATGCGCGCAGCAGGTCGATAGCGCTGGCAGTAGTTAGGCGCGCAGAGAAATGAGCCCCCCTTGGTCACCTTACGAGGTATCCTGATCGTGGGCTCGCGCGGGTCGTAACTCGCTTCCTGCTCTCCACCCCGAGGGTTGATTATCGTGCAGCACGGACTGTCGAGCCGATTGTGTTCCTGATACCAGTCGGTGGTCCATTGCCAGACGTTTCCTGCCATATCGTAGAGTCCATAGCCGTTTGCAGGAAAGGAACCCACTGGGGCTGTCCACTCGTAGCCATCCTCGCAAAGGTTGCTGTTGGGAAAATTTCCCTGCCAGGTGTTGGCCATGTGGTTGCCGCCAGGCATGAATTCATCGCCCCAGACAAACTCTGCGCCGCTAATCCCGCCGCGAGCGGCGAACTCCCATTCGGCTTCACTTGGCAATTCCTTACCTGCCCAATTCGCGTAGGCTTTGGCATCTTCGAGTGCGACGTGGACAACCGGATGGTCACGGAGCTTCTTGATCGAGCTAGCAGGCCCCCGCGGATGCCGCCAGTTAGCGCCACGAACATAAAACCACCAGTTATAGGGATTGCGGATATCGACGGGTTGGGTAACCCTCTTGAAAACGGCTGAAGACGGAGCGACTTGTTCTGGAATTGCCTCGGGGTAGTCGGAAAGATTGGCAGGCCGTTCTGCCAAAGTAAGGTAGCCAGTAGCCGCGACGAACTGCTCAAACTCACGGTTGGTCACGGTAAAACGATCAATCCAGAATCCGCTTACCGCAACCCTATGTGCTGGCGCTTCTTCTGGATAATTCCTGTCGGAGCCCATGACGAACTCGCCGCCTGGAATCCATTCCATATTCCCGAAAGGCGGCTCGCTGAAACCCCGTGCCGATTCTCTCCCGACTAGATCATTCATGCCGAGCCCTTTCCAATTCCGGACCATCGGCATCAGCCTGGTTCCGATCATTCGCCCGGCCAGAACCGGCGAACGGAACACAGTCGCTAGAATGACCTCCTTTCGACAATCGGGGGCTCAATCTTCACCGGCGAATGTCGTGTCTCCACCCGGAAACGCCGGCTCGGCACTAAGCCCTATCTTCACCAGCTCCATCATGAACAGAGGCGGCACCGCTTCCTTGGCCAGAGCCTCTATCCGAGCCTGGAGTTCCTTGACTTTCTCGGGGTTCTTTTCGGCAAGATTTGTCGCCTCCGACGGATCCTTCGCCAGATCGAAAAGCTCCAAATTGGATGGCAAGGTTACAAGCCACACCAGTTTCCAGTTCCCTTTCCGTACGGCGCCGCGATATGGCTCAATATTGTAGACGATCTCGTCGCGTGGAGACGGCTTGCCCTCACCGATTGCGGACCAGACATCCAGTCCATCCAGTGGCTTGTTTTTGCCGAGCTTCGCCCCGGCGAGGCCTGCCATCGTTGGATACATGTCGACGATGTGGATCATCTCCTTCACCTCGCCAGGCTTTACCCGCCCAGGCCAGTTGGCTAGCGCGACAACTCTGGTACCACCCTCATAGACAGACCCCTTGCCGTCACGATATTCGCCGTTATTTGGCGGCAGTTCACCCTTGACTGCCCCTTCGCCGGCAAACAGCTTTGAGCGTGTGCCTCCATTGTCGCTAACGAAGACAACGAGGGTGTTCTCGCGCATCTTCCGCTTGTCCAGGGCATCAATCACCTTGCCAATCTGATCGTCCATGGCAGTGATCTGGGCCGCATAAGCTTGCCGCCCAGGGTCGGCAATACCTTTATACATATCCAGGTATTCCTTGGGCGCCTGATATGGAGTATGCGGCGCCGTGAAGGCAAGATACATAAACAGCGGCACCGTCACATCATGCTTGTTGATTTGCCGAACAGCTTCCGCACCAAACAGTGCGGTATCATACCCCTGCTCGTGAAGGAGCTTGTTATCTCGATACCAATCCACCACTCCGTGTGTTTCATGCTTGAAATGGTCGATCTCTCCGATTAGGGGCCCATAAGTCTTGTCGAACCCTCGCTGCCCCGGCCAATATTCCTTCTTTGAATGCCCTAAATGCCACTTTCCTACTAGGCTCGTGTCATATCCCGCTTCTTTGAGCGTCTGCGGCAATAGCCATTCGTCCGTGGCAAGACCATACTTGCCACCCGAGGGAATGACCGCGGTCTGCAGTCCATAGCGCAAGGGATAGCGCCCCGTCATGAAGGCCGCCCGGGTCGGCGTGCACATTGGCTGAACATAAAATTCTTCGAGCCGTGCGCCCGTCTCGGCCAATTTGTCGATATTCGGTGTCTTGATGTCGGAGCCGTGGAAGCCAACGTCTTTCCATCCCAAATCGTCGGCAAGGATGAAAAGGATGTTCGGACGGGAAGTCTCTGCCTGCGCCGGCGATCCCAAGAACATATTGGCGGCCACAGCTGTTGTTCCAGTGGCGGCGACAAACCTGGCGGCCATCAATGCGCTACCACTCAGCAGGACATCACGCCGCCGAATAGCTGCGCGAGTGTCTTTTGCACCAGCCGGAAATTCGTTCTTCTTGTTGGCCATTTTGCCCTCCATAATTGTTGGAGTTAGCCGGCCGGCTAAAACCAAACTGCATGCTAGTCATCCCTTTGGAACCAGCAGTGTCACGCCAACTCGGCCCCCGAACCCGTTCCGACCTCCCTCTGGGCTCTTGGCCCAACAGCGAGGGGCCGGCGTCAGGCTCACCGGTTGAGTTGCATCCGTTGGCTGGAGCGTAGACTCCAGCGGCGAAATTAAAGTGTAAGCTCTTGTCTCACTTGTCCCCCGTCAGTGCCCCGCCACCCAAAGCGGCATCGCAACCGTCAGGAAGACTGAGTCGCCTTCCAGACGATTTTTGGCATCGAACTCATGGTAATATTTGATCCGGGTCGAGACTGGCAGCTTACCAACCTGAAAGTTATATCCCGCGGTGGCTCCGATCGCCGCCACTTCGCCTCTAAACCCGCCAAGCACCGGGGGGACTCCAGACCCGCTATCGTCGGTCAATTGGTTGTAATAATAGCCAACCAGCCCCACGTCGAAGGCCTTGCTGAAGTGCTGGTCGATCGTTCCCTCGAAGTGGAAGTCCGTGCCGTTCTTGTAACGGGTCGCCGTATCCTCGCCGTTGAAGGTGATGCCGGTTGCCGCCGAGAGTTCAAGGCCTGTAGCGGAGTTCAGCCACGTACCCGATGCGTAGATATCCGCGGCCCAGTGGTTGAACGACAGATTGGCGATGTCTCCTTCATGGTAATCCCCCACTGGCACGTTCACGCTCACTCCGGTCTGCCAGTGAAAGTCTCCGCTGTGCCAGCCGACGAAAGTTCCAAGCACCGGATCGCCCAGGGTCGTGATGCTGTCGGATGCCGACAACGGGCTCGGAACAATTCTGCCGGTGATATCGGGGCCGCCGATGGGCACGGTCGCTGTGAACGCCAGGCTGCCCCCCATAACCTGCCAGGGAGAAACCCACAGCGCGGTCGAGAGGTTGATAAGGGCCTTCGCATGGACATCGGCCACCAGCTTTCCACCGAGATCCAGATCGACCTTCGCGTCTCCGGAATAGATGTAGAAATCGTTCTGGAAATAGACGCCAGGCGGCGGCGTGAAACCCGCCATGGGGCCGCGCGAACCGAGGAGATAGAAGCTCGCGCCACCTTCCGCCGCCTGGACATTGGGAATGATTCCCAGGTTGGCGAGCACAGTTATGGCAACGCCCAGCAAACCTTTGGCACCGCACCTCATCGCGGTCCCGGCGAGGGTGCTGGATGTCCCGAGCACAGATTCCCGGAATACGTCTTGTCTACACATAGTCCCCCGCCAGCCGTCAGTCCTTATGTTGCGCCCGATGATTTCGCGCACTTTTTTATGAGCTAGACCTAAAACAACTGGCCCACTATCCACTTTGCGCAAAGAAGCATCTTTTAAAATCTGGGCTTCATCGCCTTCCCACATTATTTTAAGCTTGGCCCGGAACGCAGCTTCTGGAATGCTGATCAAGATTGCCGATCCTTCGCCCCACGGAAAGCCGCCGCGCGCCCGGCAACTCCAGTTCCCGGTAACTGCCGCACCTACTTGCACGGTTCAGGAACCGTCGCCGAACCATTTGGCGCTAGCGATCCGTGCGGATAAGCTCAACCCGGCGATTGATGGATCGGCCCTCGAGTGTGTCATTGCCACCCTTGGGGTTGTTCTCACCTTGGCCATCGGCGTCAAGCCGCGCTGCCGCGATGCCGCGCTTGACCAGCTCGGCCTTGATCGACCCGGCACGCTGCTCAGACAGCTTCAAGTTGAACTTGGGATCCCCGATTGAATCCGTGTGCCCTACAATGCGGAGTGTCCACAGCGGGTTGTTATTAAGAGTAGCCGTCATATCGTTGAGCAAGGGTGCGGTGTTGCGCTGAATAGTGGCCTTGCCGAAATCGAAATGGATGCCATACAGATCATAGGCTTTCATCGTGGCCAGCGCCTGTTCCATAGCCGGGCGTTGCGAAGCACCGACTGATACATGCACAATCCGCTCGCGGCGTGGCTCCTTTTCCCCACTAAACTGTACGCTGTATTGGATCAACATGGGATTGTTGCGATTGTCGAGAAAATAAAAGTCGCCCTGAGCGGCATTCTGCCCGTTCTTGAACTGTCCGCGTGCGTGAACCGTTGGCACATCTACCTCGTTTTCATCGACCATAACTTTCATCATCACGTGCGGCTCCGCTAACGTGAACTGTCCTTGCATTGAGTGCAGCGCATCGTTGTAGACCGGTGCCGAACTGGCGTGGCCTGAGGTCCGCAGTTGGTCGAGAACCGTGGCCGACGTGCCAAGAGACGTCGTTTTGGGAATGACCAGCGGCATCTTTTTGGCGTAGCCCAGGACAATCGTTCGTGCCGCGGCCCGGTCGGAGATCATAAGGCGCCGTTTCGCCACGGTGCCGCGAGAGCTCGTATAGTCAATGTCTATATTCGCTGCCGTGACGTCAGCAAACTTGATCCACGATTCGGCATCAGGACCCTGGGCGTTGTCCCAGGCAGTGGTCAGCACCGCGCCAGCGTGGGGCATGAAGGGTCCCAAGTCATCCTGAGCATTAGCGAATGAATAGGAGACAAGAAGAACTGTGCAGGCCAAACCTGCGCGCCCGAAGAGTTTTCCGATCATGCTCCCCACTCCGTTTCGTGCTCAAGAACAACTTGACCCGCGGAACTCACGTGTCGATCCTGCACCAATCGCAGCCACGACTGGTGCCCCAAATCCTCCGCATCAGCCGTCCGAGACTTCAGAGTCATTAAATCTCGCACCAGCCGTCCGCCGGCCCTCGCGCCAATTTGATCGAGCGCAATTTTGTTTTATGAGCTATGGCTTATACATCCTTACGCTATCCACTTTGCGCAAAGGACTGATCTTTTGACAAAACGGCCATCATTGCCTTGGTACAGAGACGTGGAGCTTGGTCCTGACGAGCTTACCAGCGCCGCCTCCGGTCTGCCCGTGAAGGTGGACCGGCTTTCGTCAGGCTGGCTGCCGTCACGAATCCGGCAAATCCAGTCCCCGGGCAAATGGGCGCTTGACCTGCCCGAATTCCATTGCGCCTTCCGCGCCGTTGGCGATTTCAATCCGAGTTCCGTCGCCCTTGTGTCAATCCAGCGGGCCTGCGGGTCGACAATCTGCGGCATTCCGCTCGAGGACGACATGGTCGTGACCATCCCCGCCGGCACGACAGTGACGGCAACCATCCAGCCCGGACTCCGCTATGCGGCCGCCGTTGTTCCGACTGCCATCTGGGCGGAAATCCAGGCGCTTTCCACGGGAATCATCGAGGAGCAGGCGGCCGATCACCCCAGTGCCGTTCGGCTCGCGACCAGCCATGCACAAGCCATCCGGAATCAGATCGAGCCAATGGCAGACTGTTTCGCGGCAGCTTCAACCGATCCGATTCAACTAGAGCACCCTCCGATCATGCTCGTTGAATATCTGGGAGCACTGGCTGACGCTCGTGCGGTCTCGGACGGTCATGGGCCCGGAATAACTCAGTCCGTAGCTCGGCATCTTCGCCAGGCCCGGGCTGCCGAAGATTTCATTCACGCCCACATTCAGGAAGAAATCCCAATCGTTCGGCTATGCAAGGAAATCGGCGTTAGCCGCAGACAAATGGAGTATGCCTTTCGGGCCACCTTCGGGGTAAGTCCGCTCGAATTCATCAGAGCGCTCCGCCTCAATGAAGCCAGGCGGCAACTGACCACTGCGCGCGCAAGCGGCTCAAGCGTCACAAGGGTGGCCATGGAGGTAGGGGTTACCCACCTTGGGCGTTTCGCAGCGAGCTATCGCTCTCTCTTTGGAGAGTCTCCCAAGGAAACATTCCATCGTGCCCGGCCATCATAACCGGCGCGCGAAAGAGCCGAATGACATGGAATCCCGGCATTGTGACGCCGAGGAATTGCATCATAGGCTCTGATCACCCCAATCGGATTTGCGCAATTCGGATAGCAGTTGCGTCCTAAAATTAGTATCTTCTTAAATTGCGAAAGAGCGCTGGCTCTGGCTCGCGTGGGGTCGAGGGCGTTGCGAATGCTTCAACTCGCATTCGGCGCAGACTTGCCTCGTGCGCCTGACCGCATGGATTGCGGAATTGCTAGATTTTCTTGAGAGGACGGACAATGACTAGACTTAGCTTGAAGTTGACCGGCGCTGCCGGGATCGTCGCAATAATGTTTGCCGGTCTGCTCGACCCGATTGCGCCGTTCACCTCCTTCGTCGGTTACGCGCATGCGAGAGTGGGCCATCCACTCACGCCGGGCAGCGTCGCAGGCGTCGCGAGGCGGACCACACGCCGAACGATCCGCCGTTCGACTGTCTACGTGAGCAGGCTGCCCGCGG
The DNA here is from genome assembly GCF_000502915.1 of Mesorhizobium sp. LNHC209A00. Lineage (NCBI taxonomy): Bacteria > Pseudomonadati > Pseudomonadota > Alphaproteobacteria > Hyphomicrobiales > Phyllobacteriaceae > Mesorhizobium > Mesorhizobium sp. LNHC209A00. The sequence goes on along the minus strand of NZ_AYWT01000028.1, from coordinate 11,437 downwards.
CGTGTGTGAAGACCTCGGTCAATGGCGCCGTGCTGTGGCACTGTGGCGGCGCCTATTATCAGTCGTACGGCGGACGTTTCGTCGTCGTCCACATACACTGAATTGGGCCCGACATCGGTTTGTGAAGAGCCGGTATCCTGACGCGGCTCGCGCAACTTGCGCGGACCTACAGGGCGCCTGACATCATTTCGGTCCCGAAACCTTGACGAGCAGCTCGGACGCGCCGTCGTCGACTTTCGGATGGTCCCGGAAATCGCCCGCCGTCGCGGTGCAGACCCCGAGCTTGGCAACCCCTGTCACTATGTCGAGCGAGCCGAGATGCTCCTTGATGGCAGACAAGGCGCTCAGAGTGGCGATCTCCGAAAACACAGACTGACGACCAAAAAGCCAGTTGTTTTGGGTACTCACTGCGTCGTCTCAGCCAAGTTGCCGATTACTCGGCGCTAACTGCGGAAAAGTCGACACTATTCAGAGATCGCGAAAAAATGGCAAATCGGATGAACTAGTAGGTCAGGAGGGCTGCGCAAATTGTTGATTTACTGTCTTTTTCGTTGGTCAAACTCCGAAGTCTTTCCGCATGGTTCCGCTCACAGTTTGAGCCACATCTCGCTGGCGTAACGAGCCTGCGCTTCAAGCGCTGACCCGCAACGGGCTCTCTGCCGACGATATGATGGCTGATTTGCGCCACATCAATCGCAACCCTTCCTATCAGCTGTAGATATTCGGAACGGTGACCAGCTGCGTCCCGATGGAACTCCCGTGGGCGCTCTTTGAGCCTCCGGAAGGCACAGACTAGTTCATTCGGCGAATTGACAGGTCGGTGAACGACTTGGGAAAACAGCCTCACCATGACATGTCATTCCAATGAAAAAGAGCATGACCGAGAGGCAAAAGGAAAGCTGCGAAAAGCGGGAGGACAGCGTGAACGGACACTCAGCCGGCCATCATGAAGATCGCGTCCAGGCTGCGATCAATTCCGACGCGGCAGCAAAATCGGCATTGGTCGCCTCGTGGCAACGGTCGTCGAACCTGCACCAACTTGATCCGGCCGAGCGCAAGTCTCCCAAGCGCCTGACGGGCGCTGAGCTCATAAGAGCCAGGCAGCGGATTGAACCATTGCAGATGGCGGCGCAGCCCAGCCTTGATAGGCTATACCTTGCGGTTGGCGGAGTTGGGTGCTGCGTGCTTCTGGCCGACCGGGATGGAGTGCCGGTGGATCGCCGTGGCGCTCCCTCCGACGACGAGACCTTCGAAGATTGGGGACTGTGGACGGGCTCGCTCTGGAGTGAGGAGAGCGAAGGCACCAATGGCATCGGAACCTGTCTTGCCGAGCGGCGAGCGCTGACCATCCATCGCGATCAGCATTTTTTTGCACGCAATACGCTGCTGAGCTGCACGACAGCACCGATCTACGACCACGAAGGCAACCTCGTAGCGGCGCTCGATGTGTCGTCTTGCCGAGCCGACCTCACCGAAGCGTTTACAAACCTGATCGCGGTCGCGGTTGCGGACGCGGTACGGCGGATAGAGGCGGAGAATTTTCGCCGGGCATTCCAAAGTGCTCGCGTCCTCCTGCTTCCGGAAACGAGTAGCGGGCCTGGTGGGTTGATCGCGGTCGATTCCGACGATCTCGTGGTCGGAGCGACGCGGTCGGCACGGATCGCGCTGGGCATCTCCCAGGAATCGCTGACAAGAAGCCTGCCCGCCATGGACGTGCTGAGCGGTGCCGAAGGCGTGGAAGGAAGCCTCGGTCGGGCCGAGCGCGCCGCGCTTCAGAGAGCCTTGGCTCGAACCTCGGGTAACATTTCTGCGGCCGCCGAGGCGCTCGGAATCAGCCGGGCAACGCTGCATCGCAAGTTGAAACGCTTCGAACTAGGGCGCACCCACTAAGTTTGCCGGCCCAACTGTCTCAGTTCTGCGACACTCGCGCGAACGACATGGTTTCGACGGCCTGACAATCGGCGCCCGTGCAAGCATATCTCCTCCACGCGTCGCATTCCGCGGCGTCAGCTTTGGGAGGAAGATGTGAACAAGGTTGAATTCTCACGGTCGGTCAAGGCTCCCTTCGACAGGCGCTACGGCAATTTCATTGGCGGCAAATGGACCGAGCCCCGCGCCGGCCGCTACTTCGAGAACTTCTCGCCGGTGAACGGTCAACTGCTGTGCGAGGTGGCGCGCTCGGATGCCCAAGACATCGAGGCAGCCCTGGACGCGGCGCACGCCGCCAAGGACGGCTGGGCACGCACCAGCGTGGCCGAGCGGTCGCTCATCCTCAACCGCATAGCCGACCGCATGGAGGAAAACCTCGATCTCCTGGCGCGCGCCGAAACCTGGGACAACGGCAAGCCGATCCGTGAAACGACCGCGGCCGACCTGCCGCTTGCCATTGACCATTTCCGCTATTTCGCCGGCGCGCTGCGTGGCCAGGAAGGCAGCCTTTCGCAGATCGACGACGACACCGTCGCCTACCATTTCCATGAGCCGCTCGGCGTGGTCGGCCAGATCATCCCCTGGAACTTCCCGCTGCTGATGGCATGCTGGAAGCTTGCCCCCGCAATTGCCGCTGGAAACTGCGTTATCCTGAAACCTGCCGAGCAGACGCCGGCCGCTATCATGCTGTGGGCCGACCTTGTCGGCGACCTGCTGCCGCCGGGCGTGCTGAACATCGTCAACGGCTTCGGTCTCGAGGCTGGCAAGCCGCTCGCCTCCTCACCGCGCATTGCCAAGATTGCCTTCACGGGCGAGACCACGACGGGCCGGCTGATCATGCAGTATGCCAGCCAGAATCTCATTCCTGTCACGCTGGAACTGGGCGGCAAGTCGCCCAACATCTTCTTCAAGGACGTTGTCGCCGAAGACGACCATTTCTTCGACAAGGCGATCGAAGGATTCGTGATGTTCGCGCTGAACCAGGGTGAAGTCTGCACCTGCCCGAGCCGCGCCCTCATCCATGAATCCGTCTATGACAGGTTCATGGAGCGTGCCCTCAAGCGGGTCGAGGCGATCGTGCAGGGGGATCCGCTCGACCCGGCCACGATGATTGGTGCGCAGGCCTCGTCCGAGCAGATGGAAAAGATCCTTTCCTACATCGACATCGGCCGCCAGGAAGGCGCCGAGTTGCTGACCGGTGGCGCGCGCAATGTCCTGCCTGGTGATCTGGCGGGCGGCTACTACGTCAAGCCCACGGTATTTAAGGGCCACAACAAGATGCGCATCTTCCAGGAGGAGATCTTTGGGCCCGTGGTTTCGGTCACGACCTTCAAGGACGACGCCGAGGCGCTGGAAATTGCCAATGATACGCTCTACGGCCTCGGCGCCGGCATCTGGACACGTGACGGCAACCGAGCCTACCGCTTCGGCCGCGCCATTCAGGCCGGCCGCGTCTGGACCAACTGCTACCACGCCTATCCCGCGCATGCGGCCTTCGGCGGCTACAAGCAGTCCGGTATCGGCCGCGAGACCCACAAGATGATGCTCGACCACTACCAGCAGACTAAGAACATGCTGGTCAGCTACAGTCCGAAGAAGCTCGGCTTCTTCTGATCGCCTCTTTGGCTCAATGGCTCGGCCCTGGCAGGGCCGAGCCATAATTTTGAAATCGGAAAAGACCATGCATGCGAAAGTCACCGCGACACCGGCAGCCCTTGAACTGATCGCGGAGATTGTTGCCGATCATGGCCCGGTGCTGTTCCATCAGTCCGGCGGATGCTGCGACGGCTCTTCGCCCATGTGCTATCCGCGTGCTGACTTCGTCGTCGGCGACCGGGACGTGCTGCTTGGCCACATCGGCGACGCACCGTTCTACATCGGGGGGTCGCAATCAGGGCCTGGAAGCATACCGATCCTATCATCGACGTGGTGCCTGGTCGCGGCGGTATGTTCTCCCTCGGCAATGGACGGGAGAAGCGGTTCCTGACCCGGTCGACGATCTGCGCAATATAGGCGAAACCTGCGATTTTGACTTCGAGCGAGAAAGGCGGCCGTATCGATCTTTACCTTCCGACGATGTTCCTCAATCTGCTCACCGGCACCGTCTTCATAAGTCTAACGGTCTTGATCCACACGTTTGGCCTGACCGCCGTCACGCATGCGATGAGATACCTCACGCGCGAGTTCGTATGCACGGACGCCGCAGCCGTATCGTCGCCATGATCAGCGTGGTCATGGGGCTCGTGCCGTCATGACCGCGGAGGTCTGGCTCTGGGCAGGGCTATATAGGTTGCTTGATATCTTCGTTGACTTCGAGACCGCAATTTTTCGACCATTACCTTTTCGACTCTTGGCTATGGCTACATCGTGCCCGCTCACGCGTGGCGTGTCCTGGGCGGCGCTCGAGGGTGTGAACGGGTTCCTGCTCATCGGCTGGTCGACCGCCTATCTGATCGCGGCAGGCACCCGCATCGGCCCGTTCAGGCTGGCGAACACTTCTGAGCGGGCGGCCAATGTTCACACCGCTACCGAATGCCTGGCTTTGCCGGTTTCGAGATATTTGTCGAATTTTGCCGCGACGCTTCTGACAAAGGGACGACTTTCCGCCGGCACGACGAAGCGGTCACCATCAAGTTCAAGCAACCCCTCGGCGTCACGCAGGGCGGTGGAACTTGCCTTGAGCAGAAGCCTTTGGCCAGCTTCGCCAAAGCGCTCCACCAGATCGATCGCCGAGAAAGCAAAATCACACATCAGCCTCTCGATGATCCAACCGCGAACGCCGTCGTCGTTGGAAAGCGCGATACCGCGGACGGCCGCCAGTCCACCGTCCGAGACCATGCGTCCATACTCTGCGGTCGACGACATGTTCTGCGCATAGCCTTGGCGAAATTGACTGATGGACGATGGGCCAAGGCCGATCAATGTTTCGCAGTGATCCTCCGTGTAGCCTTGGAAATTGCGGCGCAGGCAGCCGGTTCGGGCCGCTACGGCCAACGCATCGTTGGGCTTGGCGAAATGGTCGAAGCCGACGGCTTCATATCCCGCGTTCAGCATAAGACAAGCGGCCAGCTGTGATTGAGCAAACCGCTCCGCCTGACCCGGCAACCATGCCTCGTCGATCATCGTCTGATGCTTCTTGAACCAGGGCACATGCGCGTAGCCAAACAATGCTATCCGATCCGGTTCCAGGGTCAACGCCTGCGCGACGGTGGAGGAGACGCTCTCCCTGGTTTGGTGTGGCAAGCCGTAGAGCAGGTCCAGATTGACCGATTCGACGCCGCGCGAACGAACGCCGTCGACCACCGCTTTGGTCTGCAAAAAGCTCTGCTCGCGGTTAATTGCCTTTTGCACCTTCGGGTCAAAATCCTGGACGCCGAGGCTCGCCCGGGTCATGCCGATCTCGGCAAGCGCATCGAGCCGGCCATCATCCATATCATTGGGATCGATTTCAACGCTGATCTTGGCGTCCGGAAGGAAATCGAAGTTCGCACGCAATGCTTTACCCAGCATCACCATGTCCTCGGGCTTCAGCATCGTCGGAGAGCCGCCACCGAAGTGGACGGCGCGCACGCCGGCCTTGCCGCCGACAATACGGGCAATGGTGGCGATCTCAGCATGCAACGAGCGGAGATAGGCCGTCACGGGTTCATAGTGACGTGTCTGCTTGGTGTGGCAGGCACAGAACCAGCAGAGTCTGTCGCAGTAGGGAATATGCAGATAGAGTGAAATCTCATCGCCGTTCTCAAGCGCTTCCAGCCAGCTTCGATAGACGAGAGCACCGACGCCCGGGTGGAAATGCGGCGCGGTCGGGTAGCTCGTATAGCGCGGCACGTTCTCAGCAAGTCTGGCAAGCAATTCCGGCCGCATGTCTCTATCCGCTCCACTTTGCATGGAGCGACAATGATCACATTGGACACCGGAAGCCTTGATTTCGGTCAATGCCGTCTTGCCACTGACAAACTGCCGCAAGGCATTTTCTCGGACCGATGCTATATCCTACTGGAACTTTCGGATTTCTCGGGCGATCGTGGTGACAGTGCGTCAGGATGTTCACAGCGCCGGCATTCCCGTGCTTTGCCAATCGTGCGAAGCACGGCACCGCGGCGTTTGCGGCGCGCTCGATCCCGATCAATTGGTGGGCCTGGCCAAGAGCTCGACGAAGCATAATGTTGAACCAGGCGTAGAACTGATTGGTGATACCGAGACCGTCGACAGCTATTCGAACGTGCTTTCTGGCGTCGTCAAGCTGACAAAGAGCCTTTCTGACGGACGCCAGCAGATTGTTGGCCTCCAGTTCGCCCCCGATTTTCTGGGCAGGCCCTTCAAGGTGGAAAGCGCGATCAACGCCGAAGCCGCAACCGCCGTTTCCGTGTGTTCATTTCCAAAGACCGCCATCGAACGGATGATGAAGGAATCGCCGGAGCTTGAGCATCGTCTGCTCAAGCAGACGCTCAACGAACTCGACGAAGCCCGCGACTGGATGGTGACGCTGGGGCGCAAGAGCGCTTCGGAAAAGGTGGCGAGCTTTCTCCTGATGATCGCCAAAAACATCGACCCCATGCTTGACCCAGCCGCCCAGTCGACACGTTTCGATCTGCCGCTGACCCGCGCCGACATCGCCGATTTCCTTGGCCTGACCATCGAGACGGTGAGCCGCCAGTTGACCAGGTTGCGATCAGATGGCGTGATCCGGATCGAGAACAACAGGGAAGTGACCGTCGACAGCTTAGCCCGGCTGCATCGACGCTCTGGCGCCTAGGCTCAATCGACGACGCCGATCATCGGCAAGACGTGCTCGCGTTCAAAGGCGATATGCCGGCGCATGCTTTCGAAGAAGCCGCGCAGCATGAAGCCGAGAACCTCGGCATTCTCGACCGTCTCGCCGTGGCCGATCGCCAAAAGGATTTCAGTCACCTCGCCGGCAAAGCACTCGTCCTCGACGTGTTCGGCACGCAATCGTCGGGTTGAAGCATCGCTGCCGCTCAAAGCAGCCTCGTAGGCCGGAAAGATCACCGTCTCTTCGTATTGATGAATGTTGCGCAACAGCGGAACTATCGCGTTTGCTGCAGCCAGGCATGCCAGGTAATCGACCTTGGGCAGGGTGTCGGCGATCCTTTCCAGGGCATCGCAGAGCTGCAGCTTTTCCAGATGCGCACGCTTCATCACCGCCGCCGGGACCGTCTCTCTGTCAGATTGACCTGACAGTATCGAACTGGCGCGGCTTGTTTCGAACAGCGACGATGCCGGCTCCCTCTCCCTGTTCAATGACAGTCTCCTGATCGTTTGCCGGTTCGAGGCTGCCCAATCCAAACGCAAATGGCTTTGACATGGATCAAGGCGGCGGCAACGCGACTGCTGGATTGGTGTCATGCGGATTGGCGTCCGCCCATCGGTATCCGAGTCGGGGACATCTCATGAAGTTCGGCACGCAAATCTTCGCTTTGGGCCTGTTCACATTTGCAGCGCTGGTGGCCGCCGGCTTCGGTGTCGACGAGCCTTTCCGGCAGCATATGTGGGTGCTGTTTTTTGTGCTGCTTGGTTTTGTCGTTATTCTTCTTCGTAACACGAGCTTCGCGCCGGCAGTCGCGGTCGATCCGTCAGCTTACATGGATGGTCCCATCCGCTATGGCGCCATCGCCACCATGTTCTGGGGTGTGGTGGGCATGCTGGTCGGCGTCGTCATCGCATTGCAGCTTGCCTATCCCGATCTCAACATCCAGCCCTGGTTCAACTTCGGCCGGCTGCGGCCGCTGCATACGTCGGGCGTCGTCTTCGCATNCCGATCTCAACATCCAGCCCTGGTTCAACTTCGGCCGGCTGCGGCCGCTGCATACGTCGGGCGTCGTCTTCGCATTTGGCGGCAACGCGCTGCTTTGCACGTCTCTCTATGTCGTCCAACGCACCTGCCGCGCCAGGTTGTTCGGCGGCGATCTCGCCTGGTTCGTGTTCTGGGGCTACCAGCTTTTCATCGTCATGGCCGCGACAGGCTATCTGCTTGGCATAACCGAGAGCCGCGAATATGCGGAACCAGAATGGTATGTGGACATCTGGCTGACCATCGTCTGGGTCGCCTATCTCATCCTGTTCCTCGGCACGATCCTGAAGCGCAAGGAACCGCACATCTACGTTGCGAACTGGTTCTACCTTTCCTTCATCGTGACCATCGCGATGCTGCATGTGATCAACAACCTGTCGATGCCGGCTTCCTTCCTCGGCTCCAAGAGTTACTCCGCCTTTTCCGGCGTCCAGGACGCCCTGACGCAATGGTGGTACGGCCACAATGCCGTCGGATTTTTCCTGACCGCCGGCTTCCTCGGCATGATGTATTATTTCGTGCCCAAGCAGGCTAACCGGCCGGTCTATTCCTACCGCCTGTCGATCGTCCATTTCTGGGCGATCATCTTTCTCTACATATGGGCCGGGCCCCATCACCTGCACTACACCGCCCTGCCCGACTGGGCGCAGACGCTCGGCATGGTGTTCTCGATCATGCTCTGGATGCCGTCCTGGGGCGGCATGATCAACGGCCTGATGACGCTGTCGGGCGCCTGGGACAAGCTCCGCACCGATCCGATCATCCGCATGATGGTGATGGCCNCGGCCTGATGACGCTGTCGGGCGCCTGGGACAAGCTCCGCACCGATCCGATCATCCGCATGATGGTGATGGCCATCGCCTTCTACGGCATGTCCACCTTCGAGGGTCCGATGATGTCGATCAAGACGGTCAACTCGCTGTCGCACTACACCGACTGGACCATAGGACACGTCCATTCCGGCGCACTCGGCTGGGTCGGCATGATCTCGTTCGGCGCGATCTACTTTATGGTGCCGAAGCTGTGGAACCGTGAACGACTCTATTCGCTGCGCCTCGTTACCTGGCACTTCTGGCTGGCGACTCTTGGCATCGTCGTCTACGCGTCGGTCATGTGGGTGTCCGGCATCATGCAGGGCCTGATGTGGCGCGAATACGACGAGCAAGGCTTCCTGGTCTACTCCTTCGCCGAAACGGTCGCCGCCATGCACCCCTACTATGTAATGCGCGCCATCGGCGGGGCCATGTACCTCTCCGGCGCCCTGATCATGGCCTGGAACGTCGCCATGACCATCCTTGGCTACCGGCGCGAGGAGGATCCGATGCCAGGCTCCGTTCCCGCCCTCCAGCTTGCGCGATGATGAGACAGAAAATGAGGTTGATGAACAGACACGCGCTGATCGAGAAGAACGCTACACTTCTGCTCGTTGGATCGCTTCTCGTGGTCACCGTTGGTGGCATCGTCGAGATCGCGCCGCTCTTCTATCTCGACAACACGATCGAGAAGGTCGAAGGCATGCGGCCTTACTCGCCGCTCGAACTCGTCGGGCGCAACATCTATGTGCGTGAGGGATGCTATCTCTGCCATAGCCAGATGATCCGCCCGTTCCGTGACGAGGTCGAGCGCTATGGGCATTACAGCCTGGCGGCCGAGTCGATGTATGATCATCCCTTCCAGTGGGGATCGAAGCGCACCGGACCGGACCTCGCTCGGGTTGGCGATCGCTACTCAAATCTTTGGCATGTCGAGCACCTCACGGATCCTCGTTCCGTGGTGCCGGAATCCATCATGCCGAGCTATGGCTTTCTGAAGGATACGCCGATCGCGGTGAAGGATTTCTCGACGCATCTGGTTGCCAACAGGCGCGTCGGCGTCCCCTACTCCGACGACATGGTCGCTAACGCCAATGCCGATTTGATGGCGCAGGCTGATCCCAATGCCGACACGTCCGGCCTCGAGGCCCGCTACCCCAAGGCCAGGATCGGCGATTTCGACGGTGATCCGCAGCAAGTCACCGAAATGGACGCCCTGGTTTCTTATCTCCAGATGCTCGGCACGCTTGTCGATTTCAAGAACTACGATGAGACCGCCGGCTACCGCTGAGGACAATGGCGATGACGTACAATTTCATGCGGGAGTTTGCCGACAGCTGGGGCCTGCTTGCCATGGCTCTTTTCTTCATCGGATCCGTTGCCTTTGCACTTCGCCCCGGCAGCCGCAGGCAAGCCGGCGAAGCAGCTCAAATTCCTCTGAAGGAGGACTGATCATGAGCAGCGATCACATTGACGAGGTTTCCGGCATCTCGACGACCGGTCATGAGTGGGACGGCATTCGCGAGCTGAACAATCCGCTCCCGCGCTGGTGGGTCATCACCTTCTACATCACCATAGTCTGGGCGATCGGTTACACATTTGCCTACCCGGCATGGCCGCTGTTGCACTCCGCGACAAAGGGCGTACTTGGCTATTCCAGCCGCAACGAAGTCAAGAACGAGCTGTCCGCGGCCGAAGCGGCAAAGGGCAAATATGTCGCCGCAATAGAGTCGAAAAGTGTTTCGGAGATCGCGGCGGATGGCACGCTGCGCGAATTCGCCGTCGCTGCCGGCGCCGCGGCGTTCAAGCTCAATTGCGTGCAGTGCCACGGTTCCGGCGCCCAGGGGTCCAAGGGCTTTCCGAACCTAAATGACGACGACTGGCTGTGGGGCGGCGAGGTGGACCAGATCCAGCAGACGATCGCTCATGGCATCCGCTTCGCCTCCGACCCGGATACGCGCCTGTCGGAAATGCCGGCCTTTGGCGACATCATCAATGCCGATCAGATCCAACAGGTCAGCGCCTACGTCGCCAGTCTGTCGGGGGCTGTCAGCGATCAAGCATTGGTCGCGCCCGGCGCCAAGGTCTTCGCCGAAAATTGCGTGGCGTGTCACGGCGACAATGCAGAGGGCAACAAGGAACTCGGCGCTCCAGATCTGACCGACGCCATCTGGCTCTACGGGTCAGGCGAAGCGGCCATCGCCGCCCAGGTCACCGCGCCGAAACAGGGCGTGATGCCGGCCTGGGGCGCGCGCCTCGGCGAGATCAAGGTCAAGGAACTGGCGGTCTACATCCATTCGCTTGGCGGCGGAGAATAGGAGCAGAAGCCTATTCTCGTCCTCCCCCTCCCGCCAAGCGACGAGGCCCGGCGCAAGCCGGGCCTCGGCATCATCCAGAACCGATGAGTCGGCTTCCGGCGAAATCGTCGCTGGTGACTGGAGCTTCTCGTGCTTGATAACACGCAAATAGGACGGATCGAACCCACGCCGGTCAACTCCGCCAAGGTGCGTCAGTCAATGTATGCCGCGCGCAAGAAGATCTTTCCGAAACGGGCCACGGGAAGCTTTCGCCGGTTCAAGTGGCTGGTGATGGCGATCACGCTCGGCATCTACTATCTGACGCCGTGGTTGCGATGGGATCGGGGCCCGTTTGCTCCAAACCAGGCGGTACTGCTGGATCTTTCAAACCGGCGCTTCTATTTCTTCTTCATCGAGATATGGCCGCAGGAATTCTACTATGTGGCCGGACTTCTGGTGATGGCCGGCGTCGGTCTTTTCCTGATCACGTCGACTGTCGGCCGTGCCTGGTGCGGCTATACATGCCCGCAGACCGTATGGGTCGATCTGTTCCTGGTGGTGGAGCGGGCCATCGAAGGCGATCG
>NZ_AYWT01000027.1:0-41092 GCF_000502915.1 Mesorhizobium sp. LNHC209A00 | reverse complement strand
CAACATCCCCGAGCTTTGGGACGCAATCCGCGACGCCTTGCCACGCTTCACCGCCGAGGAGTGCTCAAACTACTTCTGCGCCGCAGGATACGAGCCTGAGTGATCAGATTCTGCTCTAGGTTTCGTCAGCGACTGCGTCGCCTGTGCCAAAATTAGCTCCTGAGCGTATGTGATCTTGACCGCGGTTTTGGTTCACAAAAGTCCCCAAAAAAGCTGGCATAGGCAACACCAAAAGTGGCTGACAGACTGATGTCGTGACGGGCAGGTTCAAAGCGTGGTCTGAATCGAGCTGATGAGGGCGGTGACGGCCTGCTTGTATTTCTGGAACTCCGCCGATGTCTGACGGATCTCCGTGGTCGCTGGTGGCGGGGTGGCGTCGGTGGCCACACGGCTCAGCTTCTGGCCCATCTTCCTTTCGGCCCAGTCCACCACATAACTGGCTGTCTTGCCGGTGAGAAACGGGTTGGCCTGGATGACGGCCGACCCCAGCACGGCGCTTAGTTGCGCCGAACCCGACGCCGACAGCACCTGATGCGCGCCTTCCATGCCCAGGAAATGGCAGAGATAGAGCCGGCCGGCAGTGATCTGGTGACCGCGCGCCCGCAGATAGGCTTCGCCTTCGCGCGCCAGATTGCGCACCATCTCACGCGAGATCGTGGCGTCGTAGCGCAAAGCCAAGAGGTCGGCGGTCGACAGTGTGCGCGCAAGCTCCGGACGGTAGGTATTCATCATCCGGATCCAGGTCTTGGTTATGAACTGGCCAGCGCCGGTCGCTGAAGAATTCGGGTTCTTGGCGCGGGCGCTGCCGCCACTTTCGACATGAACGATACGCTCAGTCAGCGTTTCGACGGCAACATCGCCGGAATCGCCAGAATTGCCAGTATCATAGGTGGCGACCGTGGTGACCGTCCCCAGCGGATCGATCGCCTCGCCGTTCTGGTAGAGTTCGAAATGCAGGTGTGGGCCGGTCGAAAGCCCGGTGGTGCCGATATAACCAATGACGTCGCCGGCCCTCACCTTGGTGCCGACGCCGCTCGCGATGGAGAATTTTTGCATATGCGCGTAGCGCGTCTCGCGCCCGTTCGCATGCGAAATCTTCACCAGATTGCCATAGCTGCCGCCATCGCCTTGGAAGCTGATCTCGCCGTCGAAGGCCGCCATGATCGGCGTGCCGACAGGGGCTGCCCAGTCGACACCCTTGTGGATACGAACGACGCCGAGGATCGGGTGCTTGCGTGGGCCGAAGGTCGAGGTCATGACCCCGTTCACCGGCGTGACCATGCCGTTGGCGACAGTCAGCGAACGCACCTCGTCATTGCCGGTGACGCAGGCGAACTGGCCGTCGCTCTGCTGGAAGACGAAACAGTCGATGGTCTTCTCACCGCCCTGGACGCCAACATAAAGGACCCGCCCGGCCGTCTCGTCCTTGCCGCGCGGCGTCTGCGAGTAGATCAGCACCAGGCGCTGGTCCTCGCTGGCGAAAGCGTCGAGGTCCTGTCCTCGCGATAGGTACATGATCGCCTCGCCGATGACGCCGGTTGGAACCTTGTTGCGCGCAGCCGTCGAATAGATCGCGTCGAGCAGGCGGTATTGCCGCTTGGGCCCGCCTTGATCGGTGCCGGAATAGTTGAACAGGTCCTCGCGAACCCAGGGATCGACACCCGACACGAACGCGCCCGCGGCGTTGCGCGTCAGCGTGCCGACAAAGACGTTCTTGGCGTAGATCGACACCTGCATGAGCGACATCGTCGTCGTCTCGCGGTTCGGCCGGAATCCGCGCATGGCAATGACATAACCCGGTTCCAGACCGTCCCGGTTGAAGAGCGTCTTCAGCGCTTCACCGGCCAGCTTGGCGTCGTCGGCGGAGAAATGCGCGTCGACGGCGACGCTGTCCAGGCTGCGGTCGTTGAGGATCTTCACGAATGTGTCTTCGGTCGCCTCGAAGCGCTGGTACTCGCTGGTCTCGGTCGTGACGGTCGTATTGTTCTCTATCTGGGTCTTCTTGAAGGCGGGCAGCGCTGCCTCGCCCTGATCGATGGTCTCTCCCCATCCTGCCTCCGGGTCGTCGGCATCCGGCTTGGGCATCGAGCCGGCCGGGGCTTCGCTCGCATCGGGTGCCGCCAGGTCATTATCCAGGTCGCCCTGCTGGTCGTCCGGTGCCGCCGCCGGGGCAGGCGGAGCGGTCTGGTCAGTGGGTGCGGCGGCCGCCGGAGATGTCGGAGCGGTGCGCCGCTGTGCCTGAAAGAACGCGAAGTCCTCCTGCGTCGACGGGATCGTCGTCATGAACTTTTCGCTGGCACTCAGCATCACGTCGGAGCGGATCTCGATCTGCGGCGAGGCGCCGGAACTGTCGAGCTCGGCCGGGCGCACTACTGCATGGCCCTTGCTTGCCGTGTCGGCATCGGGCGCAAGCGTGATCCACATCGGGTCTCCCGCCAGATCGATAATGGCCGGCACATAGACGGATGCATCGGCCGGCACGTCGTCCGCGCCTTCGACCGCGTGCAACTCCTCGTCTTCGTCGCCGAACGACCAATAGTCCGCCGTGAGGTAGAAACCGGCGGCGATCGAAAGCAGGACAATTACAGCGAAACCGGCAATGAGCCTGCGCCAAAGCGTGCGCCTGCGCAGCGCGGCGCGCGCCTTCTTTTTCTCTCTGAAGCTGGTGTCGATACTGTGCGTCACGGATTGCTTCCGGTCAGAAAGAAGGTCCACCGCACCTGTTCAAGCGTATCGACTTCGAGAAATTGCGCCGCGATATGGCCGCGCTGCCAGCATTCGTCGATGCCGCGGATCGAAAAACGCCGCCGCTCGATGCACATCTCGGTCGACCCGGTGAGGATCGCATGGCCAAAGACGTCCGTCGCGTAGATGTAGATGTAGCGGTTTGTCAGTTCCTCGCGGATGACGTTCACGCATTGATTTGCGCCAATAGTCCACCAGCCGTCGGTCTGGTCGGCATTGTCGACCTTCTGGCCGACGGTGAGATTGACGACATCGAGTGTCTGGTTGCAGACCGTGAATTCGGCGTGTGCTTCGCTGGACGCCAGCACGGCCAGCAATGCCGCTCCCGCTATGACGGCAAGCTTCATCCGGCCTGTCAGGGCGAGCAGGGCTCGAGCTGGATCGCGCTGCCTTACGGGCAAGCCGGCAGACGAGTGAGGCAAACGCGCGTGGCGGAGTTCCATCGGGCGCTCATGCTATCCGCCGAGCCGAAAGTACTTGGCAGTGGCTGAAAATTGCGATCCGTCGGTTTCGATCTCTTCGAGAATTTTGGGCAGCAGCACCGCAGCCGGCGTCGGCGTCGAGAACGCTGCCGCCTGGATATCCTGTGGCCCCGTGATCACCATGATGATCTGCGGCACGGCCTTCCCGGCGACCTTGTCGGCGGCGCCGAGGCCAATCGGGATGCTGAAGGTAGCCTTGTCGGATTGTGCGACGATGCGGTCGTCGAGATTGAACACCATGCCCTTGTGATCGATCAGCAGCACGCTGGAAATCAGCCCCCCGTGCGTCACTAGCGTGCCGCTGATCGGCGTACCATCGGGCACCGATGTCCGGTCGAGAACAAGCTGCGGCTTGTCGGCCGCGGTCTGCCCCAGAAAGCGCAGAAAGTTAGTGACTTCGCATTGGCTCGGCTCGATGAGGCGGACGCTGATGTCCGGCTCGACATGGAATTTAGCCTGGAAATCACCCAGCATCCGTTCGAATGGCTGGACCGCCGGACCAAAACCTTCGATCGCGGCGGCCTTGTCGGTTGACGACGTCATGTTGGCGTAGAAACAGTCGCCGCCGCCGAAGTCGCGAACCCAGGAGACACGTTGCGCGATGTCGTCGACGACCGGGGGTATCGCCGGTTTGGGCACGTTCAAGGCGACGACGGCCTGGTCCGGCTTTTTGGCCGGCGGTGACGAGGCGTTTTGGCCTTCGGCGTTCGCGGCATCCGCCTGGCTCGCAGAGGGCGTTGGTACGACCGCCTTGGGCACCGCCGGCTGGTTGATCCGCGGCTCGGGCTTTACGGCCTCCACAGTCTTCGGCTGGGTCGGCGGCGGCGTTGAGACCTTCTCGGCTGGCGGGGTCGGAGCTGTCGCCTCAGGTGCCGGAGCCAACGTTTGATTGTTGCTGGCCATCGTATCCGGCTGGGTTGCCGGCGCTGTCTTTTCCGAAGGCTGCGCGTCCGTTGCGGAAGGCTTCAGGGGGGCCTGGGTTTGCGAGGGAGCAATGGGCTTCGCTGGCTCGGGCGCTCGTACCGGCTTTGCATCTGCCTGGCTTTCAGCCGGCGGCGCGCTCCCCTCTGTTTGCGGTTGCGCTTCCATTGCCGGCGGCTTCGGGGGTTCCGAGGCCGGCGAGGGGGCTTCGGCGGGCTTGGCCGGCCGCGGCTTTTGAGCTGCCTCTGCTGCTGGTTGATTTTCGGCCGGCGCTACGTTGGCTTCCGGCTGCTCTGGCGGAACCGGCCTTGCCGGCTGCAGGTCGTTCGCGACTTTGTCCGCCGCGATAGGCTTTGACGTTTCCGCTGCAGGATTTGGTGGTTCGGGTGAAGGCGATGTCTTGCCGGCGGACGGCGTCGCCGGCGTCATGAAGCCGCTCAGATAAAGGCCCGCACCTGAGGCGACAGTCAACGCCGCCAAGACAGCGATCGCGATGGTTCGGGCCTTCATGGATTTTCCAGGTAGATCCGCCGCGACGCGCGCACGCGACGGCTGGGCGACCGGCGAAGGCTGCGGTTCGGACAAATGCGCGGGCCGGACATGCGGGACGAAGCGTTGCTCGCCCGGGCCCGTTGCCACAGGCGCGCTCTGTCCGGCGACATTGAATGGCTGGGGCTGTGCCCGGGGATCAGGAACAAGGGTATGTCCCGCCGCTGGCAAAGCCGGCCGGTCGCGAGGTATCCTGGATGGCGGCGGCGTTGTTGCTTCGTCTTCGTCGCGCGTCATCCTGGCGATATCAGCCATGCTGACCGGCCGGTCTTGCGGATCCGGCTGCAGCATGGCTTCGACAGTGTCGCGAAAATCGTCGTCGATGTCTGAGAGATCAGGAACGGTGCGGCGCTTTTCGATGATCTCGTACTGCGATCCGCTCATGTCGATCGGCTTTCCGCGCAGAGCGGCAGCCAGCACCAGCCCAAGGCTGTAGATGTCGGACTGTTCACTGACGTCGCCGCTGTACAGCCCCAGCTGTTCGGGCGAAACATAGTTGTATTTTCCGGCGAACTTTCCGCCGATCAGCGTCTCCCCGCCTACGGTCGCAGATCGCGCTATACCGAAATCGATGATCTTTGCGCGGTCGACCCGGCCCCCCGGAAGGATAATATTGTCGGGCGAGAGGTCGCGATGGATTGCTCCCGCTTGATGCACGGCGCTCAGGCCGGATGCGAGGCGATGGCAGAGCTTGCGCACCTCTTCCGTCGGCATCGGCCCACGCCGCATGATGTCGTACAGCGACTCGCCGTCAACGAATTCCATGGCAAGGTAGGGACGGCCGATTCCGGGATCGATGGTGAAGACGTGGTATCGCACCACCGCGTCATGCGACAAATGGTTGAGGATCGAGGCCTCCTTGCGGAACAAGGACAAGATCGTCTGGTCACGGGCAAACTCGGGCAGGACGATCTTGATCGCGACATGGTCGCCGGTCTGGATGTTGTGGCCGCGATAGACCTCGCCCATGCCGCCGAATGCGATCCGCTCGTCAAGTTCGTAGATGCCGCTGAGCTGCGTACCGACGGCGGTGTTGGCCACCTGCGGCGATATTCGCGTCTTGTCATCGGCGCTCATCAGCCTCGGCCCTCCGCTCTGGACAGATCAGGGTGGATGATTGTCCATTGCGCCCGTTTCCGATCTTTACCAGCACAATGGTGACATTGTCCGTTCCGCCTCGCGCCAGAACCGTTTCCAGCAGGTTTTCTCCGGCCGCCTGAGGTGTTGCCGACACCACAGCGGCCTCGATCTCGGCGTCGGTGACATGTGCCGTCAGCCCATCGGTGGCCAGCACGAAAATGTCTCCCGGCTTCAGTTCGCCCTGCTGGAAATCGATGACGAAGTCGTCACTGACGCCGACCGCATGCGTGATGACATTGCGGCGTGGCCAGGTGAGCGCCTCGGCCGCGCTGATCATGCCTCGATCCAAGAGTTCCTGCACTTCGGTGTGGTCCTTCGAAATCTGTGAGATCGCGGCGTTGCGGATCAGATAAACCCGGCTGTCGCCCGCCCACAGGCAGGCAAACCGTCCGTCCATCGCCAGCAGGGCGGCGACCGTCGAGCCGATGGTTATGCCGCGCGATTCCGATATGCTGCGGATTTCGGCATTTGCCCGGCTCAGCCTGTCCTCGAAACGCGCCCGAAGGTCCGGAGCCGAGCTTGCGATGCCGATCGTGGCTAGATGGTCGACAATGCTGGCTGAGGCGACCTCTCCGGCCTCATGCCCTCCCATTCCGTCGGCCACCACCCAAAGGCCGGTACGTGGCTCAAGCAGATAGCTGTCCTCATTGTGCTCGCGCACACAGCCTTTGTGGCTCACGCCGAAACTCTCAAAGGGAAGGGCGACATCGCTCAACTTGCCACCAAGCGCTTCTTAGGCGTCCTCTGCGGCGCGCTCCCAGGCACTCGCTCGCGCCACTTTGCCACAGGCTCGGCCATTAGAGTATCGAAATTAAGGTCTGGGCGCCCGCGGCTCATAAAGGGTGTCACCGCGCTGAAGAGTTCGAAGCCCATCTCAAAATGCCTTCGGACAGCTGAATCCGGAAAGTGCGGCAAGCAAGAAGGGGTTGGGGCCGGAACCAGTCTGGATCGTATAGGCGACGTCCCGCCCGCCGATTACGAAGCGTGCTTCGACATTGCTGTCGTTGCCGGTGACGGTTGCCTTGTCCAGCAGCCGCTTCAGCGCCCACGGCCCCTCGAACTTGATGGCGGATTCGCGGCCCGGCATTTCCGGCGTCAGGCTCAAGCTGGCGGACCCTGAGGCCGTGCCGCTCGGCCAGGTCACGGTGCTTGGGGCGTTGCCCGCTTGGCTGCTCTGGACGGTCTGACCATCGACGTCGAGCACTGCCGCATCGGCATCGCCATGCAGTGAGAACGGCGTGAAGATGATGCTGATCGCGGGCGCCGAACCGCCCTGGGGAAAGAACGCGCTGCGGATTTCGGCCGCCTGCTGGAAGCTTTTCAGCGTCGATTTCGACAGGTCGCGGCCGAAGCGCGCATCCTGCTTCCAGCTCCAGTCCTGACTGCTCATGTCGATCAGCGATGCGAGATTTTGCGCGAAGAACCGGTCCATCAGCCCGCCCGGAGCGAACAATTTCGCGAAATCCGCCATCGCCATGTCCTCGGCGCCATTACCGGAGAACGGATAGCGGCCGTTGACGACGGCCTCGCACGGAGCCGTGACCGTCTGGTCGAGCATCTGGTTCAAATTGGCCACCGACGTCTCGGCGACGTTGCCTTCGAACTCGTCCGCCGTCGCATTGACCATTCTGGCGAGTGGTTTGGGCAGTCGCGAGGAATTGGCACGAAGGGTGGCGATCTGCAGCTGCAGATTGGCGTTGACGCGTTCCGTCTGCGAAGGCACGTCGGCAGCCAGTTGCAGGCTCTGGTAGATGTCGCGGAAATTCTGGGTCAAGGCATCGATCGGGCGGCGTCCGGCAGGGCCGCTCACCAGGGCCTGGAACGACCTGAACTGCGCTTCGATGTTGGCCCCGGGGCTCTGGTTTTGCGCTGCTGCCGATCCCGTGCCGGCACGGCTTTGCGATTTTCCGGTGGTGATTTGTATGCCGATGCGAGCCAGACCCTTGGCCATCCTTGCTGCGTCTGGAGACTGGCCCTGAACCGTGCCTCCTTCAACCCCGGTGCTCGTGTCTTGTCCGGAAGCAGCGTCGCGCGTCAGCACTGTTTCGTCGGCGATCGCCGTAAACAGCTGTTCGATCGGCGAGGTGGGCGAGGCGACGGCGGAAAGCACGACATAGTGCGGCTTGTCCTTCAGCATCGCTTTGAATTTCAACCCGTCGAGAACGCTGTTCCACGCTAGTGCGAACTCCTTGCCGTAACGATCGAGAAGTTCGGTGCCGAGCTTGAGCAACTCCTGATCGATGCCGCCTTGCTCACCGCCGCCGCCAAGCACCCATTGGTCGTCGACGAGCATCTGCGCAATGTGTGAGAGCTGTCCGAGATAAAAATGGTTGAAGCCGTTCCAGCTATAGAGGCCGGGAACACGCAGGCCCGACAGATCGCCGCCATCGACACGCTCGAACAGCAGCCGCGCTTCCGGGCCGCCTTTGACGGAAACGGAAAAATCATCCAGCGCTGCCGAATTAACCGCGGACTTGATCAATGCGGAGGCGCGGTCGGTAAGGCTCATGCGCCCGAGCGAGCGCTGAGCGGCTTCGATGAGCGGCTGGTTGAGTTCGAAAACCGGATCATAGGCGTCGTCCAGAGCAAGCATGGCCCGCAAATGCTTTTCGAGCTGCTCGCGTCCTTCTCGGTTGTTTTCGCCTGGATAGCGGTTTTGTTCCCAATCCTGCTTCATCCACGAAACGATCAACGCGTCGTCGACCTTCGGTGCCTTGCCGCCAAGCATCAGATAGATTTTCAACGGCTCGTAGAGCGCGGCGGGATCGGCCATCTTGGCTTGGATCGTCCGCTCGGCCTGGATCAGCAGGCGTGATCGCAACATGCGTTCCAGGGCCTGCCGGTAGGCTGTCTTCGATGCCGAAAGCAGTCGCTCCCGCTGGCTGAGGCCGAGTGTCTCCTCGATCGGTGTCGGCGCGTCGCCAGTTTCGAACCCGGCCGGAAGATTGCGCAGCTGATCGAGCGGGCCAATGACGTTTTCGAGATCGACATCGGTCACCTCCGTGCTTTTGAGCAGTGTGTCCGCCGTCGTACGATACTGGCCCATGGCCTGCGTGGTGGAGGCGATCAGCGACCGGTTGGCGGTGAAGCTCAGGGCGAGCGTTCCGAGAGCCGCCGCGGCGATCAACGCGATGACGCCAAGTCCGGCAAACCGGGCGATCGCCACACGCCTTACCGCCAATTTGTCGTACGAAACCCATCCGGATTCGGCAAAAATGACGCCAGTCAGCAGATCATGCAAAAAGAAGCTTTTGCCGCTTCCCGACAGATGGGCGCGGGAATTGCTGCCGAAGCTCCGGCCGATCGCACCCAACACCTGATCGATGGGCGTTCCCTCTTGGGTGCCTGACGAGAAATAGAGCCCACGCAGGCTGGCATTCACCTGGCTGCGGGTCGGATCGAACAGGCTGTCGATAAAACTCGCAATTCGGCCCTTCAGCGCGCCAAACTGCGCCGGAAAGCCAAAGACCGATATGCGCGCGACTGGATCAGCCTCTTCCTGAAGGCGGTCGGGCATCTCATCGACCAAGCGTTTTGCCAGCGCATCGAATTCGGCCGGGGTCTCGGCGGCCATGTTCTTGGTGCGATCGGCGGTCTGGAATGTCGCGCCCCAGACCTTGCGCCGGCGTGGCTCGTCGAAACCGCCGAAATAGTCCATGAACCCGACAACAAGATCAGCCTTGGTGAAAAGCAGATACACCGGAAACTGGATTTTCAGCGTCTCATGGATTTCCCGCAGACGGCTCCGTATCTCGACGACGTGGGCGTCAAGCTGCTGGTCGTCGAGGCCAATGAGATCGGCAAGGCTGATCGCCAAGATGACGCCGTTTATCGGTTGGCGTGTGCGGTATTTCTTCAGCAGCGACAGGAAGGCGAGCCAGCTCTTGCTGTCGCTCTTGGCATTGGAATCCTGCGTCGTGTAGCGTCCGGCGGTGTCGATCAGCACGGCCCGGTCGGTAAACCACCAGTCGCAGGCGCGTGTTCCGCCAACGCCAGCGACCGGCTGGGCGTCACCCGAACCGGCCAGCGGAAAATTCAGGCCCGAATTGACCAGTGCCGTTGTCTTGCCTGCGCCGGGCGGACCGATGATGATGTACCAAGGGACTTCATAGAGGAAGTTGCGCTTGCCGCTCGACCGTTTGAGCGCGGTGATCGCCTCGTTCATCCGCGTCTCGAGCAACCGCGAATCGTCATCCCAGTCGTCGTTGCGGGCAACGGCCGTCTCCAGCGCCTTTTGCGCCTTGCGCATCCGCCAGAAACGCAATCCATAGAAGAGCGCCAGGGCCGCCACGATCACGCCGATGATTGTCGCGCGCAGCCACGCAGGCCCGAGAGGACGGCTGTCGGCGAAGCGGACCAAAGGTCCGGCAAACCACACTGCCGCCGAAAAACCGGCCAGCGCGATCATGCTGAATATCCGCGGCAGCCAACGCGTCATCGGCGCTTCCAACCGACCTGGCTCACAATGTTTCCTCCTTGGCGATCATCACATCGACACGGCGGTTCCTGGCGCGGCCTTCCGGCGTCGCATTGTCGGCGATCGGCTCGTCCTCGCCCTTGCCGTCGACGGTCAGTCGCGAGGGATCGCGGAATTTCGGAGCCATCATCGTTGCGACGGCCTTCGCCCTTGCGACGGACAGGTCGAAGTTGGACTTGAACGGGCTCGATTTTCGCGGCTTCACGTTGTCCGTATGGCCGACGATCCTGATCGGTCCGCGCTCGGGTTCCAGGGCGGCTGCGATATCAGCGGCTATGGGCTGGAACTCTGGTTTCGCATCGGCCCGGCCGGACTGGAACAGCACAAGATTGTTGATTTCAAGGACGATGAAGTTGCCCTTCGTGCCGACGGTCAGCCCGCCGTCTTCGACGTCCTTGGCCAGTGCCGAGCGGATGCGGTCGATCTGCGTGGTTGTGGCGGCGGGAGGGGTGACCTTCACCGATTTCGCCAACGGCGCCACGCTGGCGCGCTCGATGGCGATCGGAGTCGATGGGTTGAGCGCCAGCAACTCGCCAGCGGTGGCATCGCCTTCATTGGTGATGAAGACCCGTAACGTGAAGAACGCCGCCGTCAGCAGTGCCGACGCCGCTGCCGCGACGGCCCAGAGCGGCAGGCGTGTCGAAGACTGCGTCATCGTCGCCGCCAAGCCCTGCCAGCGGGGCGAAATGTCCTCGTCGGCGCGAGGTTTGAAATAGCGAAGCGTTTCGTAGACGTCGCGCCGAACGCGTTCGAGATTGGTGTCTTCGCGCGTCAGGCCTCGATATTGGCCCTCATACCCCAGCGACAGGCAAACATACATCAATTCGAGCAGATCGTAGTGCGCCTCCGGGCTGGCCAGGATCTTGTTCAGCACTTCGAAAAAGCCCGTGCCGTTGGGCTCGACGTGGAAGAACTGCGACAACATGCTGTGCTGCACCCAGGCGTCTTTGGTTGGCCAGGGCAAGTTACCGATGAGATCGTCGGCTGTTTCGCAGAGCACAAATTTCGCAATCCGCGCATCCTCTTCGGCAACACCTGCTCTCTCCAGTGCCCTGTCAAACGTGTCGATTGCCTCAGTGACATGTTCGGCCAGCGGCCTCGCCTGTCTCTCGACAGGGACAAGCCTGAACTGGCCGAACAGCATCAGCAACGGTGCGGCCGCGGCAAGGATCGGGTTTGCCGCGGAATATCGGACACTGTCGGTGACATTGAGCAGAACCTCCTGCCGCACAGCCGACGTCGGCGCCGCCGCGGGAGTTCCCTGATAAAGCACGGTCCCGGATGTCCAACCCGGCGGTGTATGCCGGCCGACGCCGGGATCGAACACGGTCGATTCCTTGATCGGCGAGGGTTGTCCACCATCCGTGACGGGCTCCTCGGAGACGGGCGCCGGCTTTCGCTCACGCCGTGGCGTGGCGCGAATGACGGTCTTGCCCGCCGGGCCGAAAGGATCGTCCTTCGAGCTCATCGTCGGTCGTCCGTCCGCGCGTGGCGCCCGCGATCTCGCCGGACAGGCGCAGAGCGGTTCGCGGTCAGGTAAAGCAGGGGCAGGCCCTGCCGGTCAGGGCAGTGTCTTGAAGACGGTCGGCTACTCGTTACTATCCCGCCGTAAGATGACATTTGCCCCAGACCCCCAGGTCGATCAGCCTTACCCGCTTGGCCAATTGTCGTATGCGATCGTAATCCCGGAAACTCTTGATTGGAACTGGATACCGCGCGCCGAAGAGGTATCTTCGTCGGCTGCAACGCTTCCCCGAAGCGCCTATTTCTGCTTGTCGGCCTTGGCATAGGCTTCGCTGAAATAGGCCAGGAATATATCCAGCATGCCGTTCTCGTGGGCTTCCTCCATGGTTCGCCAGGTCGCGACAAAAGCATCCCAGGCCTGGCTCTTTTTCGACGAGAACGACGTCGGCGCAAGCTTTCTTCCGATCGCTTCGGGAGACAGGTCGTCAAGCAGCCGCGACAGCGCCGCCTGCATGGCGGCATAGGTGGCGAATTCGTGCGTCTTGAGATCGCGGAAGGCATCTTCGATGCTGCGCCTGGCGTCGAGATAGCCGGCACGGCGCCGTGCGAACATGATTTCGAGGATATCGTCGGTTCCCGGAACGAATTTCAGCGGGTTGTTGTCGGCGGCGCTGATCATCGTTCGCTGCGTGCTCTTGGCCAGCATTTTCGCCGCCGCGCGCGCTTTCAGCAGCAAGGTCAGTTCCTCGACCACCGTGCGCAGCACCGCGCCGATTTCGGCGGCAACTTCATGCGGATCGCGCGATTGAAGCAATTCCGGTGAAATGCCGGCTCCGATCGCGATCTCCCGCAGCACTTCGTCCTTGGTCGAGGGGAGAGGCGCGGGTTGCGACGAGAACGCCGGAGCAGGAACCCGCTGCCCGGACTGTCGCTCCACCGGAGCGAAGAACGGCTCGGCGGCGAGCGGCCGGCCTGTCGCGGCCGGCATTTCTCGCTGAGTCGCGCCGCGACTGGGGTGACCTGTCGCGGCGCGCTCCTCGTCGATCGACACGAAGATGACATAACGGCCGATCAGCATCCGGTCGCCATGGCCCAGTTGATGCGGGCCGGTCATGCGTTGGTTTGATCCGTTGATGTAGGTTCCATTGCGCGAGACATCGTGGAGCCAGAACGCGCCTGCCTCGTATCGAACCTCGCAATGTCGGCCCGAGATGAACTTGTCGGGATCCGGCAAGGTCCAGTCACAAGCCTCGCGTCCGATTTCGAAGCTGCGATCCCGCGCCGCGTAGCCGGTCGAAATGCCAGCTGGCAGCGCGTCGACATTATTGACTTGCAGACTAATGTACATCCAGGATCGCCATCGAACGACTGATCGACACTCCAACATCCTAGCAGCTTGCGCGCAAAACAGGACAGCGGCGTTTCGAGCCGATGCATCGACGGGGCAAGCTCCAATCACTGTCGCCCTCTTGGGTCGGCGGGACAACATGTGGTACGCTCAAAATGGCCTGGTGCGGCGGGTCCGAAAAGTTTCCGGAGAGATACCGGGACCTTCAAATCCACCGTGCCGGCGGCCGCGTCCAGGAGGGGCACGACCCATGCCGAACGAACGTGCCACCGTTGTCCAGACACCGGTTGGCTCTGAACTGTTGACCTTCACCCATCTTGTCGGACGCGATGAGATCAGCCGCTGTTTTGCTTACACGGTCGGGTTCGTGAGCACGGATCACGATATCGATCCGCTGAAGATGCTGGGCGGTATGGTTTCGGTCGAAGGTGAATCCGATCCGAAGCGTTGGTTCAGCGGCCTGGTGTCGGAATTTCGCCTGACCCGCATCGAGGACCGGTTGGCCTACTACGAAACGGTCGTCAGGCCGTGGCTCTGGTTTCTGGGAAATGCGACCGATTGCCGGATATTTCAGAACATGACCGCTGTCGAGATCGTCGAAAAGATCTTCTCGAAATACGGCACGGCGAAGTTCGAGAAGCGGCTGCAAGGGTCGTACCCCTCGCGCGAATACTGCGTGCAGTACGACGAGAGCGATCTGGATTTCGTGCAGCGCCTGCTCGAGCACGAAGGCATCTTCTATTTCTTCGAGCATGACGAGGGCAAGCACACGCTCGTGCTGTGCGACGCGATGAGCAAGCTGAAGCCGGCGCCGGGCTACGAGAAGATACCTTACAATTTCGAGGGACATGCCTCTCGGCGCGATGTCGAATACATCACCGAATGGATTCCGGGCAGTTCGGTGCGGCCGGGGGCCTATGCCCATACCGACTATGATTTCCAGAAGCCCGGCGCCGATCTGATGGCGAAGTCCGCTGAGCCGTTCAGCCACAAGGAAGCCTCCGGCGAGAATTATCGCCAGCCCGGCGCCCATCTCGATGTGGGGCGCGGCGACACCCTGGCCGGTATCCGGCGCGAGGAACTCCAGGCCGTGCACCAGCGCATCACGGCGGTCGGCACCGTTCGCGGCCTCCATTCTGGCTGTACTTTCAAGCTGGAAAGCTTTCCGCGCGACGACCAGAACCAGGAGTATCTGGTGGTCAGCGCCGAATACAGGCTGTTCGATCCCGGCTACAGAACCCAGAACGAAGCCCACAGCGGGAATNTCTCGCATCGCCGCTGTCGGCACTGTGCGCGGCCTCTATTCTGGCTGCACGTTCAAGCTGGACAGCTTTCCACGCGAAGACCAGAACCAGGAATATCTGGTGGTCAGCGCCGAATACAGGCTGTTCGATCCCGGCTACAGAACCCAGAACGAAGCCCACAGCGGGAATTTCAAACTCGTGCTGGGTGTTGCGCCGACTGCCTTGCCCTATCGCCCTCCGCGGATCACGCCGCGGCCGATCATGCGCGGGCCGCAGACGGCGACGGTGGTCGGCCCTTCCGGCGAGGAGATATTCACCGACAAATATGCCCGGGTGAAGGTGCAGTTCCACTGGGACCGCCTGGGCAAGAAGAACGAAAACAGTTCCTGCTTCGTCCGTGTCTCGCAGACCTGGGCCGGCAGCGGCTGGGGCTTCATCCAGATACCGCGCATCGGCCAGGAGGTGATCGTCGACTTCCTCGAAGGCGACCCTGATCTGCCGATAATCACCGGCAGGGTCTACAACGCCTCGCAGATGCCGCCCTACGGCTTGCCCGGCAACGCAACGCAATCGGGCTGGAAGTCGGACTCCTCCAAAGGCGGCGGCGGCTACAATGAGCTGATGTTCGAGGACAAGGCCGGCTCCGAGCTGGTCAACTTCCAGGCGCAGAAGGATCACAACCTTCTGATCAAGCACGACCGCACCAAGCTGGTCCAGCACGACCAGTCCGACCGCATCGACCACGACGCCAAGCACTCCGTCGGCCACAACCTCGATGAGGACGTCGGCAACAACAAGACGGTCAAGGTCGGCGTCGACCAGACCACGAATATCGGCAACAACGACACCGAGACAGTGGGCGTCAATCGCTCGCTGACGGTCGGATCGAATGAGACGATCGGCATCGGTTCAAACTCCACCGAGACGATCGGCGCCAACCACACCCAGACCGTCGCGATCGTCCAGACAGTGAGCGTTGGCGCGGCGCGTGTCGATTCCGTCGGCGCATCGGAGACCCGAACCGTGGGGGGCCTGCAGGCGAATACGATCGGCGCGAGACGGTCGGTCACCGTCGGCGCGGCGCAGAGCCACGACATCGGGGCCGCGGACAGCTGGACGATAGCGGCGGCGCAGAGCGTCAAAGTCGGCGCCGATCAGAGTTTCGCCGTCGGCGGGGCGCAGTCGTCCGAGATAGGCAAGGCACGAACCGCCAAGATCGGCGCGGATGACGCCACCGACGTTGGTGGAGCGCATGCGCTCAAGGTCGGCAAGGGCAGCGGCATTCAGGTCGCCGAAGACAGCTCGATCAAGGTCGGCAAGAAACTTGTGATCGAAGCCGGCGACTCCATCACGCTTAAATGCGGCGATGCGTCGATCACGATGAAAAAGGACGGCACCATTGTCGCGGACGGCAAGGACATTACGATCAAGGGCAGCGGCAAGATCACCGTCAAGGCCGACGGCGACGTCATCGTCAAGGGAAGCACCATCAACAACAATTGAGGGCGTCATCATGGAAGTGCTGGATCGTATCGACGGCGTCGTGATCGGCCTGCTCATCGGTTTCGAAGACGGGGCGCCGCTTGTGGTGTTTGTAGGCAATCCACGCGAAACTGCGATTGCAGCGCGCAGCCTGACCGAACTGGACGTTTCGGCGATCGGTTCGGAACTGGCCCTCCTGTTCGAGGATGGTGATCCGGCACGGCCGCTGGTCGTCGGACGCATCGTCGACCCCGCTCACAAGGTCAGGAAACTGTCAGTTGTCCGCGACGGCGACCGTGTCGTCATCAGCGGCGAAGAACGCGTGGAACTGCGCTGCGGCCTGGCGTCGATCATCCTGGAGAAGGATGGGCGCATCACAATTCGCGGCAACCAGGTAACGAGCCACGCCAGCGGCACCAACCGCATCCGTGGCGGAGCCATCCATCTCAACTGAGGCGTTCATGATGCTGCGGATCGCGTCTATCGCCGCCATCGTGGACCAGCACGCCAGCGACGCAGCCTTCCTCTGGTTCCGGCGCCGCCTTGAGATCGATGGTCCGATCCTGGGCGAGACCGATATCGGCCGCATCGACCAGCGCCTTAATGCAAATCTCGAAGGGCTGATGGCTTCCGGAAAGGCCGGCTGGGAGGCTGCCCAGGCGCATTTCGCCGATTATGCCGAGCCCGGCGAGCTTTTCGTGCTCGGCGTGCTGGCGTTGCGCTGGGGCGAGGCCGAAGCCGTTGCCTCGGTGGTCGACGCCGCGGCGACGCTGGGCGAGGTTGGTGTGTCGGGCCTGTCCGGCGCGATCGCGCGCACGCCGCGCGAAAATCTGAGTCCGTTCGTGGCGGAATGGCTGGACGCGCGCGATGCGCGGCTGCGCGGCCTCGGCCTCGCGGCACTCTGGCATCATCGCGTCGATCCCGGTGCACGCCTCGGCGGTTTGCTGAGCGATCCGGACCCGGATGTTCGCAGGCGTGCGTTTCGGCTTGCCGGCGGGCTCAAACGGCGCGATCTGCTTCCGGCGGTGCTGGACGGACTTGACGGCGACTCGCCGAAGGAACGCCTGACGGCCGCCCTTGCGGCTTGCCTTCTTGGTGAAGCGCGCTCGGCTCACCCGGTGCTTGACCGGATCGTGCTGGCAGAGCCGGGGCTCGCGCCGCCTGCGATCGAGATGCGCCTTTTGACGACGCCCCTAAAGACCGGCAAGGGCTGGTTGCAGGACCGTCTGAAGCAGCCTGCCTTGCGCGCCGCCGCGACAGCGGCAATCGGCCTCTTTGGCGACCGGTCGGTCATGCCCTGGCTGATCGCCAAGATGCGTGAGCCAGAGCTTGTCTTCGCCGCCGGGCTGGCCTTGCGCGATCTGTTCGAGGTGGATCTCAATGATACCGACCTGTTCACGACAGACCCGGCCGTGCTCGGCAAGGAATTTGAATCCCTGACCGCCAGCCCGCTTCCGGTCGCCGATCGCGTGACGGCATGGTGGGACGAGGGGCGCGGCGGGGGCAATCACGAGACCTTCCATTCGATGCGCAGGCTTCGGCTGGATGAAATACGCGCCGCACTCGCCAAACCGGATGCGCCGCTGACCGATTGGCGCAGGACGCGCCGGTTCCCGGCCTGGATGTGAACGAACGGCGTTTTGAGTTCAGCGGCGGGTCATACCGGCCATCACCGCAGCGGCACGCAGGCCGCCTTCGGAAGCCACCTCGCAGATGGCGGTCGGCCCCGGCGCATAGTCGTTCACAAAACTGTCAGCCGCCAGCATCAGGGCCATCGCCCCTCCGGCAGCGCCGATATCGCCGATCGTCATCGCCGGATAGGCAGTGGGCAGGATTTCACGGCGGGTGCGATAGAAGCGGGGACGGGCGATCAGCATTTCCCAGCCGCTGTACCGCTCGCCATTGCCGTTGCTAACGACGAAATTGATATCTGGTTCCGATGGTCCCGATCCGCTCACCGCATCGCGCAAGGCGCTGAGCATGGCGCGGCCCTGGCTATAGCGGTCCGAAAGCACCCTGTCAGTCTCCTGGGCTGTACCGACGCCATGAATGGCAGCCACCACCGCGGCCTTTCCTTCCGGCTCCCGCGTCAGCCGAACGAAAGCGGCGGCCTCGCCAGGCACGAGGCCTTGCGCGTTTTCCGAACCTTTGAGGCGACCGGCTTTGCCAAGTCGGGAAAGATCGGTCTCGTTGACGAGGCTGTCGACTCCGCCAAGCAGGACCTGTCCGACGTCTGGCTGCTCCAGCAGTTCCACCGCTCGATCGAGAAGGCCGACGCTTGCCGCCGCGCCACCATCGATCGCACGCGAGCCGGCGTGGAAGCGATTGCCCGTTGCCTTGATCACGGCCGCAAGAAAGCCGGATGGCGGGATATCATTGTATGCCGGATGATTGCGGAAGCTTTCGGGCGGGGCAAGCAGGATCGCCGTAGCCGCCGGGCCGGCCACACTCTTTCGCAACGCCTCGACAATGGCGCGCGACGCCATGTTGACGAGCCATGCGCCGTCGGTAGGACGCAACTGGTAATGGGAAGGGATTCGGGAAACGATTTGGACGGCACCAAGTGGCTCCAAAAGCGTTTTCTCCTGGAAGGCGGAGAGGCTGGCGCGGATCGCCGCCATGGTTTGCGGCGCATTCAGACCGCCGGGGGTAACCGCGCCGGCGCCGGCCACGTAAAGCGGGCGCTTCACGGCTGCCAAACCGGCTTGTCGCGCAACGACCCATCGCCGCCACGAGGAGACAGGTAGGCCTTGCGCTTGCGACGTGCGACAAGGAATGCAGGGGTCACATGTCCGAAGACGATTTCGCGCAACGCAGGGCCATTACGGCGGGTCACGAAGGATAGTCTGGCCTTCAACGTTACCCGTCGCAGATCGGGTTCGATGACAATCGTGTCGGCTTGAAAAGCACGCTCTTCCATCCGGTCGTCGAAAAGAAGCCTGATGGGCGCCACGACACTTGGCAAGCGAAAATCCCAGCGTCCATTTGGCGTAAGTCCAAGCAATGTTACATCTTCACCGGCCGCTACTTGTGGTAACCGCTGATCCGCCGGCGCGCACAAATGATGCCTCGGATCAAAATCTTTTGGCGGCAACGGCCATTGAGTGTCTATCCAATTCTGATCGTAAGTCCCGGCGAAGCCGAGGCGCGGCTGCCAGCCACGGGCGATCGCGCTGAAGCCCGCTGGTTTCGGTCTGTCGGATGGATTGAGAAAAGGCTCGCCGGGATAGGTAATGTTGGGGGCCTGGGTCCTCACCGCTGAATCCGCCGAAATGGCGTGATGGAAGCCGACGCCAACAGGATTGCGAGGATCCATCCTGCCGTCGGACGTACTGCCGCCGTAAGCACGTTCGTAAACGATCGGCATCGTCCTGAACGGGTTTGGCGCACTGTAGCTGCCCGCGTCATAGATTCGATCGCCGACGACGTTGAGCACTTTTCGGATACCGCCGACCCTCAAGCCAATCTGCATTTCGCGTACCGGCTTGTCGCTCGGGGCGTGGGCAGTTCCGTTAACGATCACTTCCGCATTCGGCTTCACCGGCGCAATGTCGGCCTCGTGGCGGATCGATGAAAGACCGGGCTCGCCAAAGGGCTCGTCGCCAAAAAAGACTGGCAGTTGCTCGTCAGCTGGCCTTAGGGACGCTGCTTGTTCCGGCGCTTCGAAGCTTGCGGAGAACATAGCGACCAGAATCTCCTGACCATCCGCGTTCGGCTGCACATGGGTGGCGGCGGCGAAGGGTGTTCGATTCTCGACCCATACAGCAAAGACCATCGTTCAGCACCAATGGCCATTCTCATCGAGGCCAATCGGCCAGTAAGGCATGCAGGCGACCAGACGGACCAGCTCTGTGTCATTCGAATCGATCAGCCATTGCAGCAGGAACTTGTCCGGTGCGACGCGCTGGCTAGGCGGCAGAGTTTCGTTGATGATTTCGGATGAGAGCCAGAATTTGCGTATGACCCAAACCACGTATGGGCTGGATGCGGCGCCGGCTACCTGCTTGTTGAAGGCGTCTTCTATCGCATCTTGGCGGCCTCCGCCTAGCGCCGAGCGATTTTCGATGATGGCCTCCCACCACGGAACCGCGATATCGAAAGCGCGTTGCAGATAGCCGCGGTATTGTTGGAACAGCTCAGCATGAGCGCGCCCGGACTGCTCGATGCCTATGGGATCACCATATCGGCCAGCGGGATAATAGTTCTTGACCTGCGCCATCAGACGCCTGATGCCGAGGTCGGTGCTGTAGAGAGTTATGAGCGGCATCAGACCACTTCTTCCTCGTCGTTCAGGCCGACGGGAATGAAACAAATCCCGTCGGTGAGTTCCTTCAAGTCCGGTGCGACGGCGGCGATATCGAAAAGCAGCCAATCGGCGGGACTCTGGATGTCTTCCTCTTCTCCGTGATCGTCGACTCCCCAGCGTTCCGACGCTTCCTGTTCGGATGGATTTTCCAGGACTTCGTCATTGGCTGCTTCGATCCGCAGATAGTATTTCCGGAAAACCGCAAGCACACGAGGATGCGCGCCCGGACCTGTTGGCCAGCGTTTCCATGCTATCTCTGGGGTGAGTTCGGCCTGAACGCCGTCCCACCATGCTTCCACGGTTGGAAGTATGCTTCGGAGTTCCTCGACATACTGTTCGCGAATCTCGCTGGTGGTTGGCATCGGCGACGTCCTCAGATCGGGCCAGGTACGGTATCGATGAAGTTCTTCGCATATTTTGCCGCGGGCGAGCCCTGAGCCTGGTAGCAGCTTCGGCAATGCGGCTTGACGGATTCAGCTGTACTGAAATGCTCCTTGAAAGCGCCCGGGCTCGGCTGCATGTTGCATCCGCCCATCTCCCACGCAACCGCGAGCGGTGGCTGATGGTCGTGGGTCATGTAATTCTTCATTTCCGACGTGCCGTCCGGATTGAAGGTCTTTTGCCTCTTGGCCTTGCCCGGCGCCCATTGCGTTGCCTTGGGCCTGCATTGCCAACACGGCTTGCCGTTGACCGCGTCGCGCTGCTCCGCCTTTCGGGAGGGCCGGCACGCTTCGGAATAGGGCGGGTCGCATTTTACGCTCTTCTCGGCGGCAGTGAGCTTCTTGAGGAATTTGTTGAACGCAGCCGTATCGATGCAGTTTAGCGGATTGCTCGCCTCGTTCTGACCCATCATGTCGCCATGACGGCCGACACCCTTGCCTTCCACCTTGACGACGAACGACCAGAGCTGGAAGACGCCTTTGCCCTTCGTCTTGTGGGTAATGACACCGCCGCCCTGTGTGCCCGCTTCGTTGCCCGTGCTCGTGGAAATCTCGGACGCATCCTCGAGCGCTGTCGGGTTGCCCCCATCGAACTTGACGCTCTTGCTGCCTTTGGAAAGATCGCTCGAAGAGAGCATATTTACATAAGGGACAGGCACCGGTCCGGTAGGCGGAGGCGGCGGACTGAGGCAGACATCGCCGGGCGCAATGCCTTTGCCGTCGCTTCCCTTGTGGAAGAAGCCCATGCCCTCCGCGTAGACGGTGAGACCCATGTCTTACAGGCCCTCTTTTTCAAGCCGCGCGCTTCGCATGGCCGGGAGGCCGTGCGCTGCGAGATCGTGGATGTCGGCGAAGCCAAATTCGTTTACTTGCCAATCATCCGACCAGAAAGCGATTGCCGACGCATCGCCTTGTGTTGCCGGCGGGGCAAGTGCTGCAAGCTTTTCACTCAGTTTTACCGTCATCCAATGGTCTTCGATAGTGCCCTTGATAAAACCGGCTATCGCATCGAACCACGGATCGCCGGGCTCGGGCGGCGGGCCAAGCCGCACGATCGCGAACGGATAGCGCCGGCCGACCCGATCCTCACTCATCCGCCACACGCCGGCGCAGGGCTGGTCGCCGAAAACACCGGGCTGCACAATGAAGCGCCAGGCACGCGGATCGAGGTCACCTTCGTCCGGCCGCGCCAGCAATTCCAGCGAAATCCAGCGGTCCCAGCGGTCGATGAAAGTCCGCGGCAGGTTCGCGGCGACGAAGTCTCCGGTCGCCGGAATTTTGCCGAAGAAGCCAACGATCATATCTGCGGTGGACATGAGAATTTCTTGAACATTTGCAGATTGTAGGGATTTTCGACGCTGGCGGCCTTGAGTTCGAAATCAGCCCACATTCCCTTCGTGCCTAGGCGCAGGCTGTAGACATCGGACAACGACGTGGCGGCGAAACGGCCGTTGCGCAGCATCCTCAGCCACGCCCAGCTGCCGGTTTCGTTGAGCATGATCTCGGGCGATCCGTCGATCGGCTGGAAGGCGAGCGAGATGACCCCGGTGCCGTCCTTGCCGGGCCACGTCATCGGTTGTGGCCGCGTCGCATTGTTGAAATAGACGAGGGTCTGGCCATCGAGATTGAGCGTCACGCGCGTGACGTTGGGAGACAGGTCTTTCGGTTCGAGCGTGAAGCTCATCACCGGCCCGGTGCCACCCGGAAAGAGATCGTCGCGGATATGCCTGGCCTGCTCGAACGCCGCCAGCGCCGAAGGATCGAGGCCGAAATCGGCGCGCCATTTCCACGGCTGGCTGGTGGTGTCGACATAGTTGATCAGGTGGTCGTTGATGAAACCGTCGATCAGTCCGGCCGGCCCGAACAGGCGGGCGAAATCACGCACATTGACGTCCACCGCGCTGTCGGGGCTGAACGGATAGCGGTCGTTGAGCGCCGCCTGGCAGAAAGGCAATATGTCCGCCCGCCAGATGGCGTTGAGCTCCGAAGTGACCGCTTTCTGCGTCAAATTACTGGTGTCACCGGCAATGCCTCCCAGCCAGGCGTTGATGGGGTCGGGCAGGATCTGTGCTTGCCTGGCGACCGCGCCCGTCAGCTCGGCAAGGCCGCCCTGCTTCTTGATGGCATCTTGCGGATTGGGGTTCGCGGTGACCGTCTGCAGGACGTTCGACAGCGCGGTCAGCGCGACAACGGCGGCGTCCAGCGCCGGCGGCTGGCCGTCGACCTCGGCAATGGTGCTCTTCAGCGGCTTGAAATGTTCGGCCACCAGATTGCCGGTCAGATCCACCTCGCTGGCTGACCCGGCGCGGGGAAGCAGCTTCGCACCTGATGTCGCCAGCTTGCCGAGCTTGCCAAGCTTGCCGAGCAGTTTCGAGGCGCCCTTGGCCGCTGCCTTGTTGTCGGCGGATGCGTCGTCGGAGCGCGTCAGTTCGGTCTCCTGGACGACCGCCGTCAGCAGCCGCTTCAGCGCTGAATCGGCACTCGACAGATCCTTCAGATTTTCGCTGGCGACATTGAGATCGGTCAATGGCGCGAGCCGCATGTCGCGCAGGAAGCTGTCCCATTGCGCGATGTAGTCGTCATAGTAGAGCTTCAGAATATCCTCGGACAACGCCGAGACCGAGGTCTCGGAATTCTCCGAGCAGCCGCCGGCGAAAACCGCACGATCGAGTGCCGCCTGGGCGGCGACATCGTCGATGCGGTCGAGAATGGCGTCGTGGAAGCCGGCATAGGTGAAGGCTCCGGAAATGCCGACGCGAAGCGTCTTGTCGGAACGCCGCGCAAACACCTTGCCGCCATTGGGGCCGGCGAAATTGGCCGGGATCCACTCCTTGAGCCCGGACACAGCCGGATCGGCCAGCAACTGCTTGTAGGCGCGCGCCGGCAACGAGATCGTGCACACCGTTTTCAGCGCTTCGGCGACCAGCGCCTGGTCGGGTGCGACATAGCTTTCGTCGACCGCCATGCGGCGGATGGCGGCAAGCTGATGCTCTTCGGCATCGGCGGTTGGAAATGGTGCCGCGGCCGCGAATTCCGGCAGGCTGTTCACCCACCAATTCTCAGCGAAATCGGGGTCCATCTGCGACAGGCCCGTCATCATGCGATAGGTCTTCAGCGCCCCGAGCATGAAATCCGGATCGCGGATCTGCCGCCACATGGTCGCCTCGAGCAGCGCGACCATGCGTGGCTCGAGCACGTTGCGCAGGGCGTGGTCGTAAGTGTCGGTCTGAGCCCGCACCAGTTCCGCCGAGGCCGATGGCCCCAGCAGATCCTGGGGTGCGCCCGGCGGTGCCGTCCGGGCGCTTGTGACCGCGTCCATCGCTTCGAGCGCTCCGTCGATGGCGGGCTGCTGCACCGATGCCGGGCTTGCTGCAGTTGCGGTCAGCGGCGTTTGCAGTGCCTCGAACTGGCTTGCCTGGGCCGTGATCGCGTTGCGGTTGTCGAAATAGGACCAGGTGAACAGCCCTCCGGCCAGCAAGGCCGCCGCGGCACATGCGGCCGCCGCCCCGCGCCACATCCAGGCGCGACGGCGTTGCGCCAGCGGGTCGAACGTGCCGAGGCCGGCTTCCCTGAATATGACGTCGGTGAGCAGGTTCTTCAGGAAGAAGCTGCGTTTCTGGACCCTCGGCGCGGGGAGGGCCCGCCGTGGCGGCAGGCCGAAGGACGATGACAGCGCCGCGGTCAGCCGATCGATGGGCGCGCCTTCCTGCGTTGCCGATGTGAAATAGAGGCCGCGCAGCCAGGCGGCCTCTTCATACCGGCTTTCGCCGAACATCGTCTCGACCAGCACCTGGATCGGTTCGGACAGGCTGGAGAGCTGGGCGGGAAACCGGAAGATCTCGGCGCGGGCGGCGAGCTTGTCTTCGTCTTCCAGGCGCGGCACCAGCCGCCGCTCGAGTTCCGTCGCCAGCGTTGAAATTTCGCGTTCGATGGTCTTGGCATCGACACGCGCATCCAGCGCGAAGGTCGTTCCCCAGACCTGTTCGCGCGAGGCGGTGGAGAGGCCGCCGAAGAAAGCCTCGAAACCCCTGATCAGGTCGGCCTTGGTCAGCATCAAATAGACCGGAAGGCGGATTTCGAGCCGGTCGTTGAGTTCGGCCAGCCGGCGGCGGATCTTGCGGCCGTGTGCCTTGATGGCTTCGTCGCCCTCCGAAAGTACGTCGATCGAAAGCGCGACGATCACGCCGTTGAGCGCGCGGCGGCCGCGATGCTTCTTCAGAAGGTCGAGGAAGCCCAGCCATTCCGCCGCGTCGACATCGGGCTGGCTCTCCTGCTGGACATAGCGGCCGGCGGTGTCGATCAGAACCGCGTTCTCGGAAAAGAACCAGTCGCAGTTGCGCGTGCCGCCGACCCCTTGCAGATCGTCGGTGAGGTCGATCGGGAAATTCAGTCCGGACTGCCGCAAGGCCGTGGTCTTGCCGGTGGCCGGCGGCCCGACGATCACGTACCATGGCATCTCGCGCAGGAACTTGCGTCCGCCGAGCTTGCGGCGCTTCAGTTCGGCCATCACCTCGGCGAATTTGGCACCCACGGCGGCGACGTTCTCTTCGCCGGGGCTGAGCGGCTTTTCCGCCACGGGTGCTGCGATCTCGGCGACGAACATGCGGTTGGCGCGGATTGCCCGGCGCTGGGCGACGATCAGCCAGACCAGCCAGAAGATGACCAGCAGCGCGATGATGACGATGCGCACATTTTCGGAAGCGAAGGGTTCGTATGGACCGACCCTGACGATCGGACCGAACACCCAGATGACCAGGGAAAGCAGCGTGATGCCGATCAGCGTCCACAGCCAGCGCGACGTCAGGACCGCCCAGAGGAAGCGCAGGATGAACATCTCACAGCCTCTTTTCGACGAGCACCTCGACGCGGCGGTTCAAGGCTCGCCCCTCGCGCGTGCTGTCGCTGGCAACCGGGTCCGTGGCGGCGCGGCCCTCGGAATGAACGCGGTCCTGAGGCACCCCGTTTTGGACCAGCATGTCGGCGATCGTCTGGGCACGCGCCTCCGACAGGCGCTGGTTGGTCGACAGCGGATTGGTCTTTTGCAAGGGTACGCCGTCCGTATGACCGATCACCGTGATGTTCCCGATCAACTCCTGATTGGCGAGGATCACCTTGGCGATCGAACCGATCAGCGGCTCGAAGCCCTCGCTCAGTTGCGGCCGCGACGACTGGAACAGTTCGGGGTTGGAGGCCTGGATGATCAGCTTGGCCAGCGAAACGCTCTCGGTGCCGCTGAGGGCGGATTTGAGGTCGGCAGGCGCTCCGGCCTGGAATTCCGGCAACAGGGCAAAATCCACTTTCTCCGGCGGCGGGGCGTCGATCTTGGGCGAGGTCCGGGTGATGCTCCCCCGTTCAGGCGGCGGCAATGCGCGCACAAGGGCTGATAGTTCGACCGCCTGGCTGCTCAGTCCCATCGACAGCCCGATATGGATGGCCGTGGCGACGACGGCCGCGCCGACCGCCATGACCCAGATCGGTACGATGAAGCGTCGCGGCTCGTCGGATGCGATCACGCCCTTCCAGTTTGGCGACAGCGGCGCGCCTTCGGCGTCGGCGTCGCGCAGAAAGCGTGCCGCCGCCACGCGAACCGCATTGAGCGAGCGGTCGCCTGAGCGGCCGGGCACGCGATATTTGCCGCGAAAGCCGAGCGCCATGCAATTATACTGCAGCTCCAGCAATTCGCGGTCACGGTTGGGGTGGCGCTCGAGTTCGTCGAGACGCGTGAAGAACTGCGTGCCGGCATCGACGTCGCCGCGCAGCATGACCACGAGCGGCTGGCGCGGCCAGGCGCTGGCGCCGCCCCATGGCGTGTTCAAGGCGAGATCGTCGAGCAACGCCGCCACCACCCAGGCCGCCTGGTCGGCCCGCTCCAGCGAGGACCCCGCCGCCATTGCCATGTCGCGTGCCCGAACCAGTTCTTCGAGCAATCGGGTGCGCAACGCCTCCGGGTTCTCCGGCGCCAGCGCACTTTCAAGCTCGGGCGCGAATTCGAGCAAGGGCGCGAATGCGTTGACGAGCGCGTTCGGGTGGGTTCGAGACCGCTTGACCGCCGCGCCCGGCAATAGCGGCGCCATCGGCCGCGGCATCGGCGCGCCGGTCAGCCTTATGCGGGTGCGTTCGCGATCCTCCGACAGTCCGAAAGGATCATCGCGGCTCATGATCTCACCTGTTCACCGAATAGCAGTCCACCTGCGGTTCGCTCGGCAACACGCCCGAAACGCCGATGACGAAGCCGGGGGCATCGAGCAGCGACGCCCAGTGCTCGCTTTTCTGGTCCAGCTCAAGGCATAGCCGATCGCCGTCGTAAGGGATCTCGCGCGGCTGGGAAT
The DNA here is from genome assembly GCF_000502915.1 of Mesorhizobium sp. LNHC209A00. Lineage (NCBI taxonomy): Bacteria > Pseudomonadati > Pseudomonadota > Alphaproteobacteria > Hyphomicrobiales > Phyllobacteriaceae > Mesorhizobium > Mesorhizobium sp. LNHC209A00. The sequence goes on along the minus strand of NZ_AYWT01000027.1, from coordinate 14,165 downwards.
GAAGCGGTTTCAGCGGAATGCCGGGCAAACGCGATTTCCACAGCCCCTCGAACTGGTCGGCCGAGCCGACAGTCGCCTGGTTGACGAATATCTTGCGCAGCGCGTCTTCCGACAGCTCCGAACCAACCCGGATGACGATGCGGCTGGCGACCAGCAGCTTCGGGTTGTCGATGCGAATTTTCCAGACATTGGTCGAATGCCGCATGACCGGCAGCGCCCGTGATTTCGGCTCGATGTAGCGCAGGCTGAGGATGAGCGAGCGCAGCGCATCCGCCAGCGCCATGTAGGCTGGGCCTGGGGCCATGTGATCATACGCGGGCAACTCACCCAGCCGCCGCGCGCTTGAGCCATAGGTCGCCATCGAACCGGCTAGCCCGGCAAGTTCCAGGTAGAGCTCGGCCGGATGGAAGACGTCCTGCGCCAGCATGTGGACTAGCCGCGGCCGTGCGGCATTGGCGAGGTTGAGCATCAGCAGGTCTTCGACGCTGCGCCCCGGTCCGCCCATCACCATCTTGCCATGCGCCTCGGCGATCTGGTCTAGTCCCGTGACGACTTCCTGCAGCAATTGCCGATACCAGGCGACCGCGCCTGTCACCAGCGTCGGCGGCAGGAAGGTCTCGTCCAGCGAGACGCCGCCATCGGCTCGAACCCCCTTCAGGTCGGCGATCGGCAAGGCGGTGTAGCCGCCAACCGATTTGCCGGGTGCCAGCAGCAGCGCCTGCGGACGGGCGATTTCGATTTCTTCAGGATCCGAACCGCCCTGGACGGCGTCGCGCACCGAAACGATCCGCCCATGGTAGCGCGCGCCCGAGGCGGCGGCGTGTGCGGGATCGAAACCGATACCGCCGGGCGGCTCGAGCGGCAAAGCGACCAGCACCGATCCGGCGCCTGTGTCCGGAGTGACCGGCAACGGTCGCGGTGCGTCCATCATCTCTGGAATGGCGAAGGGTGTCCCATCCGGGAAGATGCCGCGAGCCGACAGGATGGCGACCTGGCCGGCATCGAGCAACGCCTGGTCCAGCGTCAGTTGTTGAAAGCCGAACGTATGCAACTGTCCGGCTTGCAACGCGCCGCGCACCGTCGCCTCGAAAAAGCGATCCTGCTGCTGGAAATGCTGGGTCCGCAGGAAAAGCCCTTCGGACCACAGCACCCTATTTGCATCGCTCATGCCGCTACTCTCCGCATCGAGCTTCCCCTTGCCCTGGCCGCTAGGCGGAAATACCGCCGCTGCCAAGTGTGACATTGATCGTGAATTTTGATCCCGACGACACCGACTTGGTCGTGCGCCAGTTTCTGCCGGTCGGCTCACGGATCAGCGCAACGAAGCCCAGCGCCGCCGCGTCCGGTTCGACGGTGATGGTCTTGGACGCCGATTTCCCCGGCCCGACGGCGATCTGGTCGGATCCGATGAGATCGCCTGCCAGCGCCGAGCCGGCATCGCCCTGCAGGGCAAAGTAGTCGGCGGAATTGAATTTGCCGGTGCTGCGGAGCCGCATGACGAGAACTGTCACCGGCCGGTCGCCGCCGCCTGGTCCCGGGTTCATGCCGGCCCCCCCGGACACGTTGACGGTGATCACCGAAGGTTTCGGCGGACCGCTCTGGCAAGCCGCAAGCAGTCCAGTCGCGCCAAGGGTAACAACGAATTGACGTCGATCGATCATGTCTCACTCCTCCTCATATGCATCCCGAAAATCAGCGCCGATTTCGCCAAGGAAGCTTTTCTCGGCGCTCTCGGCGATTTCACGATGGCGTTTCTGGTAAAGCTCCCACAGCTTGGCGCTGCGCCCGCCCGCAAGCAGGTTGCCGAGCGCCGAATTCGACTTCAGCTCCTGCTCGATCGCCGCCGGCTCAAAACGGTCGACCATACGTCGCAAAGCGGCCTGCACGCCGCGCCAGGCGCGCACGTGGTGTTGCGCGAGATCGCGAACCGCGTCGGCGATTGCCGCTTCGCCGGCGAGAAATCCGGGGCTGCGCTCGGCGATAAGCGTGACGATGGCGTCGTCGACCGTCGGCAGGAACTTGAGCGGATTGACTTCGGATGCCCCGACCATGGTCTGGGCGACGCGGGCGTTGCCCTTTTCCTCGGCCCGCTTGCGAAGAAGCTGCATCAGGCCTTCCATCATCAGCCGGTATTCGCGGCCGAACTTCTCCATTTCCGCGATGCTGTCGCGTCCGGGGAAATCGGCTTCCTCGACACCCATGCCGCGCAGAAATGCGGAGCGAAGCGCCGTGTCCCCCAGTTGCGCCGCTGCCGGCAGGCGGGCAGGTTTTGCGGCAGCGCCCGTCCGCGCTGGGGCGTCTGCTGCCTGCACGGGCAGATCCCAGGGATTGGCGGATTGCGGCCGTGAGGCAATGCGCTCACGCTGTCCGTTCGAGCCGACGCCGTTTGCCGAACTTGGAGCGGCCGCTGGTCCGAAACCAAAGTCATCATTGAATTCGAACGGCTTTCCGGCGGCGGCTTCAGTTGGGCGGTTAAGAGAAGGCACCGGATCGATGCTGAACGGATCCGCGAAGCTTGCCGCACTGCCGGTTTCGGGATGAGGATCAACGCCCGTCGACCCAGGCGTCGAAACCGGATCGAGGCTGAACGGGTCATCGAAAGCAGGCGAGCTGCGCTGACTGGAAGCGGCACGCTCGAATGCGCCAGCAACCGGCTGCTCGAACGGGTTGGGCAGATCGGCCGGTCGTGGCCGTCGCGGCTCTTCCTCGACCTTGGCGGAAAAGAAGTCGTCACCGCCGATGCTTATGGGCCCCCGCGATGCCTGCGGCAGGCGTTCGGGAACCGGCTGGCTGGCTGCTGCCGGTGCCTGGGCGGTTGGCGTCTGCAGGTCGACATGGACGACATAGTCGCCAAGCCTCAACCGCATGCCGCTTTGAAGGCGCGTTGACTGACCGGCACCGAGCGGGCTGTCGGAGTCGTTTATGTACAGTCCGCTGCTCGACGTGTCGGTGACGAAATAGCCGTCTCGCCCGCCCGTGATCCTGCAATGGGCGCGGGAAACGAACATGTCGGGATCGTTGATCTGCCAGCCTGCGTCGGCGCTGCGGCCGATCACCAGTTCGCCTTCGTCCAGCCGGGTCTGCCGTACCGCCTGGGTGCGTGGCCCTTGCTCCAGCGTCAGCAGCAGGCTCATGCCGCGACCCCCGCCATTTCCGGCCGCCATCCGACAATTGTCCGCAGCCGCAGATCGTCAGCATCGCCCCTTTCGGCGGGGCGCGCAAGCCAGGCGGTCCGGCCGAGCTGGACCGCGCCGATACGCGGCGGCGGTACGGCTTCGCGCGCCAGCACGATGCGCAGGTCGACATCGAGCGTCTCCCCGACCATGTCGCGAACGGCCTGCTTGAACAGTTTGTGGCGCGAGCCTCCCGGCAGGAACGCCTTGAACTCGTCGAAGCCGAGAGGGCCGACGCGCAGTTCGATCCTGCTTTGGCGGTTGAAAACGCGCGGGCCGATCGTCGCTCCCCGGCCAAGCCCCGCATAGGCTTTCGCGAGGCGCGTCTGCAGCCCGGTCGGAATGGTTATCCAGGCGGCGATGAATTCCTTGATTTGAACCGGCACCCTGAAGGCTTCCGCCAGGAACAACGTCAGCCGTTCCGGACCATCGATCTGACTGGCGAGCGAAGCGGCTTGCCGAAGCTTGACGGTGTCGAGATCAGGGTTCTGGGTTCCGGGAAGCCCGATCCCCGCCATCGCTTCAAGCATGGCGCGAACGCGGCCGCCGACCGCGCGCTCGACCTGGACCGCCGGATGCGCATCCGCCCAGGCGCGGTAGTAGAGGGCGATCATGCGGTGCTGAAGGATGTTGACGAAGTCCACGAAGGTCGTGTCGCTGGTCTGCTGTGAATCGGCGCCGCCGAACCAGCGCTGCGACAGGCGGTCGAGCACCCAGCGCGTCAGATGCAGCGGCATTGGGCCCTCAGGTCCCAACAGACCGAGATTTGCAACCGTGACCCGGGCCGGTGCCTTGTCGCTGGCCTCGCGAAATTGCACCAGGTCCCGCGCGGAAAAGGCCAACCGCACATGCTGGCCGAGCCTTGCCGGCTCGCGGTCGGGGCGTCCGGAATGGCCGAACAGGCCGCTCCGCTGCTCGAGACGGCGCAGCAGTTCAAAAAAGTCGAATCCTTCAGACAGACCTTCGGCCCGGTCCGGGCCGGCCTTGTCTAGATCAGGCGTCTTGTCTAGATCAGGCGTCTTGTCTAGATCAGGTAGCGATTGCCGGGCGTCATCGGCCATGGCACATCCTCCTGCTTCTGCAGCAGCCGCGTGCGGGTTCGCACGAAGCCGTTTATTCCGGCATGACGGGCAAACAGCCGCGCCAGCAAGGCCGACAGCAGCAAGGTGCTTTGCCCGGCCAGCACCGACTGATCGACATGCAGCGTCACTTCAGTGCCACGTCCGAAGCACATCGGCCCGTCGATCTGCAGTCGCTCGATGACCGACCGCGAGTCGATGCGCACGATCGAATGCACGTTGCGGGCAAGGCTTGGATCGCCCCGATCGGCATAAAGATCGAGCAGCGCATGCAGCGGATCAACGCCCCGGCCATCCTTGGCAAGGCTCAAGAAATTGAGCGCCAGCTGCGCCACCAGTCGCCAGGCAAGATCGTCGGCTCGGGATTCACCATCGGCTCCGGCGGGCAGTGCCGCGGGGATGGCCGGCTGCGGTGGACGCAACGCGCCGAGCAGTCGGACGGATTCGACCGGATCACCGGCCTCCAGCGTCAAGGTCGGATTGTCGTCGAGGATCGGCAGGTCGCGGTTGGTGCAAAGCGCCATGATGTCGAGACGCTTCAACGGCCGGTTCGCGGGGTTTCCAAGCGGCCGCGATACGGCCAGGAAAACGTCGTCCCCGGTGTATGATGTGCGGGTCAGGCCGTCACGCCGTTCATCCTCCGTTGCCCGGCGTGGGCGCCGCTCCGTCGAATATACCCAGCCACTGCCGCGGTTCTGCCCGAGGCTGAACAGCTCCGGTATCTCGGCGTCGCTGCCTTCATTGTCGGCATCCTCGACGCGCAGGACCCGATAGATCTCAAAGTCGCGCGCCCGCGTGCGGTCGGCGTGCAGCACCTGCCGCGTCTTGCGCTGATCGAGCTCGACGACGTTGCACTCACGCTCGAACAGATTGATGATCGGCGTCGCGAAAAGCTCGAAATCCGCCGGCGTCAGGTCGGCGAGTTCAGGCACCCGGCGGCGGAACAGGAAGATGATCTCCAGTCCGGCCTCGCATTTGCGCACCACCTGTTGCAGTCCCATGACCCGCGCATAGTGAAAGCGCTCCGGCATGATGAAGTATTCGCGCAGCAGGCGGTAACCTTCGAATGTCGGGCGGGTGCGCGGCATCAAGGCCTCGTCGTCGCTAATGCCGACCATTTCGGGTGCCGGCAAGGGCGACAGCCGGTTGGTCTTGCCTTCCGGTCGTGCGCCAATGGCCACGCAAGAGCCGAAAATGGCGTCGAACAGAAGTGGCGCCTTGGTGCGTCCAGCAAAATAGAGGTCGAGCCGGTCGAGCGCCAATTCGTCGAGTTTGCCTTTTCCGGTCCGCGTCAGCGCGAGGCGCAGCGCCGCCTCGCCGGCGATGCCGTCGATCGGTCCGATGCCGGCCGCCGCCAGCGCGCTGCGATCCTGAAAATAGCTGACCGAAGTGATCGCTATCGGCCATAAGGTCATGTCCTGTGCGGTCGAGAACGTGCAGCGCGTTGACAGGCCGGGTTGCAGGCTGGAGACCAGCCGCGTGTTGCGCTTGACGACGTGGCCGGTCGGCATGGTCTGCACCTGCTGTCCGGGTTTCAGCACCGCCATTGCCGTTGCCGGCGCCGGCGTGACGAGATCGGGATAGAGGACATCGAGCACGCTGCGCGAAAATCGCGAGCGCTCGGCGTCGACCTTTAGTCGGGTACGCGCGGCGAGGAAGGCGACACCGTCCAGCAGCCGTTCGACATAAGGATCCGGGCAGGGCACCGTATCGAGGGAGAGGTTGCGCGCCACCGCCGGATGCATGTCGGCGAATTCCGCCGCAAGGCCGCGGATATGGGTCAGTTCCTCCTCGTAATATTCGACGAAGACCCGGTCCATCTCAGGCGTCCCTAATTTCGGTCCGCGCCAAGCCGTTGTCGAGATTGATCGTGGTGCGCAGGCGCATGCGTTCCGGTGTGGGCGTCATGATCAGCACGGCGTCTATCTCGATCTTCAGGCCCACGGTCTTGTCGCCCAGGGTGACGCTAACTTTCGTCGCGCTTTCCTTGAGCCGGGGCTCGAAGGTGGCGAGCACCGAGCGGATTTCGCGCGCCAGCACGTCACGGTCGAAGTCGCGGGACGACCTACCCGAGAAGGAAGGCACGCCGTAATTGACCACGCTTCGACGCACCTCCGGAAAATCGGCGAGCGACGGCGGATTGTCCGCCATCTGCTCGTTTTCCAGGTCGGAAATCAGCGGCGTGGCCTCGAAGCGCTCGGTGTTGAACAGCGCCTCGATGTCGCGCCGCACTGCTTCCCGGAGCACGCGGGCCGACACCACCACGCCACGGCTTTCGATCTCGACGCGGTGCTGGGTCTGGAAGGCCAGGCGATGCAGACGCCGTTTCTGATCGGGCGTCAGCTCCGCATCGGCATCGATGGTCCGCGCATTGCCGGCGACGAGGGTTTCGAGACGGTCCGCGCCAAGTTCGTCCAGCAGGACATGGCGCAGCCCCTCTATCTCCGAGGTCAGGCCCGGCAGGTCATTGACGAGACGATCCCAAAGCGACGGCTGGACGGCCTCGCTTTTCGCCCGCAAGCCACCGGCGATCTGTTGCTTGCCCGCGCCGGGCCGCCCAATCTCACTTGCCGACATAGACATCCATTTCGGCTTCATCATTGCCGTCATAGACGAATTTTATCTTTTTGTAGGCGAAGCTGACCTCTTCCTGGATCAGATCGGCCTCGTCCTCGGCCTGCGACATGTCATATTCCATGATCGAGGCGTCGGTGAGCGTGACGACCAGGTAATCCTTGGTCTCGCCATCGATGGTCCGGCGAGCCGAGAACACCACTTCATCCAAGGCCTTGTTCTCGAACAAAGCCTTTTTCAGGTAGGGCGAGGATTTGTCGTAGTGTTTGATGAACTTGATCATGCCCATGGAGACGCGGCCACGGCGTGACAGCGAATTCGGATCATAAGGTGCGACCATCTTGTAGTCGACGCCATGGATTTCGATCTCGTCATCGTGGCCGTCGCGGGTGCTGGGCCCTTTGATGTCGGGAACCTTCAGAAAACCATCAATCTTGACTGGCATTGTCTTTCTCCACCGCTTTCAAACAAAACAAGGTCTGGTTGCTGCAAATCAGGTCTTCACGGACGGCAGTTCCGAGACCAGCCGCAGCGAGGCGTTGATCCCTTCCAATTGGTAATGCGGGCGCAGGTAGAAGCGGGCGTTGTAGTAGCCCGGCCGGCCTTCCACGCTGTCGACCTGGACTTCGGCCGCGGCAAGCGGGCGCTTGGCGCGCGCCTTGTCGTCGGCGAAGGCCGGGTTGGCCAGCACATAGCGGTTGATCCACTCGGTCAGCCAGATCTGCATGTCGGAGCGCTCCTTGAACGAGCCGACCTTGTCGCGCGCAATGGCCTTGAGGTAGTGCGCAAAGCGCGACACCGGGAAGAGATAGGGCAGGTTGGCACTCAGCCTTTCGTTCGACTGCGCGTCGGGGTCGACCAGCCGGCCTGCGCGCGTTTCGTCGTCCTGCAGCGAATGGGCGCCGATGAAGGCCGCCAGATCGGTGTTCTTCCGGTGCAGGATCGGCATCAGGCCGAGCTTAGCCAGTTCGGCCTCGCGGCGATCGTCGATGGCGACTTCGGTCGGGCATTTCATCGCGATCGAGCCATCATCGGTCGGGAAGCTGTGGACCGGCAAATTGAGCACGGTGCCACCATTCTCGACGCCGCGGATCTGCGTGCCCCAGCCGAACAGCTTGTGGCTGCGGTTGATGTTGACGCCCATCGGAAAGGCGGCATTCATCCAGACATATTTGTTGTGATCGCCCTCCACCTCTTCCTCGAAAGTGAAGCCCTTCACCGGAACGGTGTCGGTGCCATAGGGCAGCCGCGCCAGGACGCGCGGCATGGTCAGACCGATATAGCGGGCGTCCTCGCTCTCGCGCAGCGACTGCCATGAGGCATAGGCCGGGTTGGAGACGATCTGCTGCAGGTCTTGCGGGTTGGGCAATTCCTGCCAGCTGTCCATGCGGAACAGGCGCGGCGAGGCCGCTGCGATAAACGGCGTGTGCGCTGAGGCGCAGATGCCGGAGATGTTGCGCAGCAGACCGACATCGCGCGGGTGGTTGGAGAATTCGTAGGCGCCGATCACACAGCCGATCGGCTCGCCGCCCAGCATCGAATACTCATCCGTATAGACTTTCTTGAAGATCGGGCTCTGGTCCCACATCTGGCCTTCATAGTCTTCGAGCGTGTCGGCCAGCTGCTCCTTGGAGATGTTCATCACCCGGATCTTCAGCTTCTGATCCGTCTCGGTGTTGTTGACGAGGTACCAGAGGCCGCGCCATGTGCCTTCCATCTCACGCACTTCCGGCGCGTGCAGGATCTCGTTGACCTGCGTCGTCAGCATCTTGTCGATGCCCGCGATCAGCGACTTGATTGACTTGATCGCATTGGATGAGATGCTCGTGGTATCGGAACGCGATTGCGCCGCGAGCGCGAGATTTCGCACGAGTTGCTGCAGCTTCTCGCTGTCGTCCTTCTTGACCTTGAAGTCCTTCTCGAGGAGCCCGCTGAATTCGTCGAGGTTAATGGCTTCGGCCTCGGCGGCGACGGCGGCGGTCTTTTGCTGTTCGGCCATGGTTTACTCCCCTGCCTTGTCGTCGTCGGCCAGTGCCTGGCTGGCGATTTTGCCAAGCAGCGGCTCGTTGTTCAGAAGCTGCGCGATGCGTTTTTCGGCGTCGACGCGGCCGTCCATGAAGCCAAGCAGTTCCTCGAGCTGGCGGCGCATCTTGAGGATCTCGGCCAGTTGCGGCACCTGCTCGGCAACCCTGTCGGGCGCGAAATCGCCCATCTTGGTGAAGGTCAGATCGAGCGCCAGTTCCTCGTCGCGCTCCTGGCCTTCGGCTTGCGGCAGCGTGTTCTTCACCCGGGCTTTGACGCGCGGCCCGAGCGCCTCCATGAATTTGGGGAAGCGGTTGGCGTCGGTCTCGACGAAGGATCGGTCCAGCACCGATTTTGACGCTTCCTTGGTTTGCGAAGCGCCGGAAAGGTCGGCCATCACGGCCATGACAAACGGCAATTCGATCGTCGTCGGGCTACCGTAGGTTTCCACGTCGTAGGCGATCTGCACCCGCGGCGCGCGATTTCGTTCGATGACCTTCGCTTTGCTTTCGGCTGGCATGTGCTGTTACCTTTCATCTTTCTGAGCCGCCTTCTTGACATCGGGAACGCCGGCAAGGAGCCGGAATTCCTTCAGCCCAGACGGGGCGAGATCTTCCATCAGTTCAACGAAATCCATATGCACCATGCGGCGCACGCGCCGCGCCAGATGCGGTATAGGGCTCGACGGTTCGGTGCGGTCATAGAAGGCGACGACCAGATCGAGGCACTTCACCACGTCGTCGCGCGAGGAGATCCGGTCGGGAAGCCCTGTGCTCGAGTCCGTGTAGCTTGCCGCACTTGCCATAGTCTCGGCTCCATGACCGTTTCGAGCAGGCGTCGCTGGTTCTGCCGGAATGGGCGGCTTGGCCGCGCCATTCGCCACCGCACCCGCTGCCGAATTCCGTTCGAGGGTCGTCAGCAAACGCTGCAGAAACCGCTTTAAGTCCGGAACCGGAGCGCCGCTGCCTTCGAGGCGGGCGTTGAGGGCGGTTTCGACCGCGTCAAGGGCCGCGATCGCCGCCCGGGCGGCGGCGACGAGCGAGATCATCTCCGCACCGGCCTGGTCAATCTGTGCAGCACATCCGGCGCGTACCCGGTTCAACAATTGTCCGTGCGCACTGGCCAGCGCGGCCTTTTCCGCCGTGTTTAAGCCCGAGGCGGCTTCCTGGAGCATGACACGGTCGTCGAGCGCGCTTTGTTCCAGGTCGCGTCCGCTGATCGACCCGATCGAGCGCGGCGTAAAGAAAATCATCTGGCGCAGGTTCGCTAACAACCCGTCCTGGCCATTCTGCAGGTCGAGCAGCGCGTTGATGCGGCGCAAGGCGGCATCGCGGGGCGAAGCGTTTGGCCGCAGTGCCGGATGCATGGTTTCCCAATGCTGATCGAAGGTCTGGGCGATGAGCGTCAGACCCTGCGCGAGTCCGGCCAGGCCGCCTTCATTGGCTAGCGCACGTGTGACGATGACGAGCAGTCGCAGGTCCCGGCCATGCGCGCGTAAGTCCGCCGCCTTAGCCAGCACCGCGGACCAGTCGACCGGAATCGTGCTTTGCGACGTGGGCTTGTTGTTGCCGTCGTGGACGACCTTGACCTCGGGCTCGGTCAGGCGCTCTAGCTCATGAAAAGCCGGGTCGTTGCGCAAATCCTCCCCTGACGGATTTTCACCGTCGATAGGATTCAGCCAGAGTGCGAGATCAATCACCCTTACCCCCAGCAAGCGGCCCTGAGATCGCCATGTTACGCTACGTTATCACACGGTCTTACTCTATCACAATTGAGCACCTGGCTCAAAACTAACGGAAGGTGAACCCGAACGTTCTTCTCCGCTTGCACCCATGGCGCGGTTGCCGGACCCGCAATGTGAAATGCGTCGCATAGCCCGGGTGGCAATCCGGTGTTTGTTGCACCGGTATGCAAGACTTTTGTAACCGGGAGGTGCCGCCGGCACATATCCAAGCGCCTTATCCGTCACACGCTTTGTCAAGTGGCGCCTTATATGGCAGGGTATGGCCGCAGATCTTGAGAACAGGTTCGATGGAACAGCGCCGGTCATCGCAGAGCTTCAAGCGCAAGGAACTGGTCGGCAAGCTGGATTCTCTCTGTCAGCGAGCCTTCAAGGCGGCAGCCGATGCGGCCAAGCTGCGCGGCAATCCCTATGTTGAGCTCGTTCATTTCATCGAACAGCTGGTGCTGTCCGAACGCTCGGACGTGCAGATGATAATCGCCGACGCCGGGGTGGATGCCAGCCGCATAACGGCCGACCTGACCCGCGCAGTCGACAAGCTGCCCTATGGCGCGACATCGATCGAGGAATTCTCAGACCATATCTTTCATGCCATTCAGGAAGGTTGGAACCTCGCGACGCTGGAATTCAGCGTCGAGGAGGTGCGCAGCGCTCATGTCCTGCTTGCCTGCCTGAAGACGCCAGTGCTGGAAGGCCTGGTGTCCAAGATCAGCGCCGAGTTTGACAAGATCGATGCCGATGGCGTGGTTTCCCGCTTCGCCGACGTCACCGAAGGTTCGCTTGAATCCGGTGCCCCGCCGGCCGCTCCCGCCACTGAGACGCCGATGAAGCGCGGTCCGGGCCGGGATTCCGCGCTGGCCAAATACGCCACCGACCTGACCCAACGCGCCCGCGACGGCAAGATCGATCCGGTCGTCGGCCGCGATCCGGAGATCCGGCAAATCGTCGATATCCTGATGCGACGCCGGCAGAACAACCCGATCCTGACCGGTGAGGCCGGGGTTGGCAAGACCGCGGTCGTCGAGGGCTTTGCCTTGCGTATTGCAGCGGACGACGTGCCGCCCACACTGCAAGGCGTCAGTGTGCGCATGCTCGATGTCGGATTGATGCAGGCGGGTGCAAGCGTGAAGGGCGAGTTCGAAAAGCGGCTGAAGGCCGTCATCGATGAGGTACAGTCTTCCGAAACCCCGGTCATCCTGTTCATCGATGAGGCCCACACCTTGATCGGCGCAGGCGGCGCTGCTGGAACCGGCGACGCGGCCAATCTCTTGAAGCCTGCGCTGGCGCGCGGCGAACTGCGTACGATCGCCGCAACGACCTGGGCTGAATACAAGCAGCACATCGAGAAAGACCCAGCCCTGACCCGCCGTTTCCAGGTGGTCAAGATCGACGAGCCTTCGGAGGCGGTGGCCGTTCTCATGTTGCGCGGCGTCGCCGGCGTTCTGGAGCAGCACCACAAGGTGCAGATACTGGATGAGGCGGTCGAGGCGGCGGTCGGCTTGTCGCATCGCTACATCCCGGCGCGCCAACTGCCCGACAAGGCGGTGAGCCTTCTCGACACCGCTTGCGCCCGTGTCGCCATTTCGCAGCACGCCACGCCGGCCGAGGTCGAGGACATCATGCGCCGCCGCCAGGCGCTGGAGGTCGAGCGCGGCATCATCGGCCGCGAGGCCGCGATCGGCATTGAGGTGACCGATCGGCAGGCGCGCGTCGAGACCGGGCTTGCCGAAAGCGCGGTCACTCTGGCTGCGGCGCAGCAACGTTGGGATCGTGAAAAGGCACTGGTTGCCGAGATCCTCGAATTGCGCGCCAGGCTGCGCGGCGAGGGCGTGCCGCTCGATGCGGCGACGGCTGCGGAGGCCGATACCGAAACGGCAGCGGCGGACGCAGAAAAGACCAAGGTACCCAAGGCCGAGCCACCCAAGGCCGAGCCACCCAAGACTGAGCCACCCAAGACTGAGCCCAAGCCCGAAACCACGAAGACCAAGGCGGCCAAAGCCAAGGTCGAGGTGCCAGTGGTTGCCGGTCCTGCGCCGTCGGATCCGGCGGCCGACCTGGCGCGTCTGCGCGAACTCATGCCTGAGCTTGCCGCCGCTCAGGGCGAGACACCGCTGATCCTGCCGTCCGTCGATCGTAATGCGGTGGCGGCCGTGGTCCAGGACTGGACTGGTATCCCGACGGGACGGATGCTGTCCAGCCAGACCGAAAAGGCGCTCAAGCTCGCCACCACGCTTTCGGAGCGGGTCGTCGGCCAGGATCACGCCATGGAGATGATCGCCAAACGCGTGCAGACCAGCCGCGCCGGGCTCGGCGCGCCGGAAAAGCCGGTCGGCGTCTTCCTGCTCTGCGGCCCCTCGGGCGTCGGCAAGACCGAGACCGCGCTGGCACTGGCCGAGACGCTCTATGGCGGCGAGCAGAACCTGATCTCGATCAACATGTCCGAGTTCCAGGAGGCGCATACCGTCTCGACGCTCAAAGGCGCGCCGCCCGGCTATGTCGNCTGATCTCGATCAACATGTCCGAGTTCCAGGAGGCGCATACCGTCTCGACGCTCAAAGGCGCGCCGCCCGGCTATGTCGGTTACGGCAAGGGCGGCATCCTGACCGAGGCCGTGCGCAGAAAACCCTATTCGGTGATCCTTCTCGACGAGGTCGAGAAGGCGCATCCCGACGTGCACGAAATCTTCTTCCAGGTTTTCGACAAGGGGATGATGGATGACAGCGAGGGCCGGCGGATCGATTTCAAGAACACGCTGATCCTGCTCACCTCGAATGTCGGCTCCGAAGTCATCATGGATCGGACAAGGAATGGCACACTACGGGCCGGGCTTGACGACCTGGACATCGCCTTGCGCGGTCCGCTGTTGAAAGTCTTCCCTGCAGCCTTCCTCGGCCGGGTGGTGACCATTCCTTATTACCCGCTCTCGGATTCGATGATCGAATCGATCACCCGTCACCAGTTCGCCAAGATCGCTCGCCGGCTGCGGGCAACCAACGACGCGGAATTGGTGATCGGCGATGGTGTCATGGATTTGGTCAAGGCCCGTTGCACCGAGATCGAATCCGGCGGGCGGATGATCGATGCCATCCTGACCAACACGCTGCTGCCGGAATTGAGCCGCAACGTGCTGAACCGCTCGCTCGATGGCGAAAAAATGACAAAGGTAACCGTCGGCGCCTCCAAGGAGGGCTTCACCTATTCCTTCGAGTAAGGAATGTTGATGACGATTTGTTTCGGCTTCTTCGTGCGTAGGCAAGCTGAGCCGACTAGCCCGGGAGCGGCCGGTGGCGGTGAATTCGTACGACGCAATCGGTTAGAGAATGACGGTATCCTTACCTGCCACGACACCTGATCCGCGCGTGGCTTTGGTTACGCTCGCTCTCAAATCGTCGGCCGCGGCCCGGACCGAGCAGCCCCGACTCGTCAGCTGTAGAAATCCTGGTACCACTCGACGAACCGCCCTACCCCCTCGGTGACGGAGGTGCGGGGGCGATAGCCGACGGCCGCCTGCAGCGCCGAAGTGTCGGCGAAGGTGTCGGGCACGTCGCCGGCCTGCAGCGGCAGCAGCTCGATCAC
>NZ_AYWT01000026.1:0-42714 GCF_000502915.1 Mesorhizobium sp. LNHC209A00 | reverse complement strand
GGCAGCCGCCACGCCGCCGTCGGCACCGGCAGCCGCAACGCCGCCGACGGCACCGGCTGCGGCCGTGGCGCCAACCTCGGTTCCGGTGGGCCAGAAGGCGATCTTCTATGAGGAGCGCACCAGCACCGCGCAGGGTTCAGCCGAACCCGGCAGCATCGTCTGGTCGCTGGTGCAGGAATCGCCAGGCGGCGACCTGCCGCCCGAGCCGGCGATCCGTGCCGAGGCGACTATTCCCGGCAAGGACATCCAGTTGCGCATGACCATCCGTCGCAACACCGACCAGACCCTGCCGGCCAGCCATATCATCGAGATGATCTTCCTGACCCCCGATGGGTTCGAAGGCGGCGGCGTCGACAACATATTGCGCGTTGCCATGAAGAGTTCGGAACAGGACGCCGGCAGCCCGCTGATCGGCATCCCGGCCAAGATCGCCGACGGCTTCTTCCTCGTCGCGCTCAACGACACCAAGGCCGACGAGGACGCCAACATGACCCTGTTGCGCGGCCAGGACTGGATCGACGTGCCGGTCGTCTACAAGACCGGACGGCGGGCACTGCTGACCATGGAAAAGGGCATTCCCGGCGAGAAGGTGTTCGACGAGGCTATCAAGGCCTGGCAGGCCAAGACGGCGGGCTGAGGCCAGGTCCGTCTCTGTTCAGAAGCCTTGGAACAGCATGTCGAGTGCAACAACGATCTCGTCATGATGCCGGGAAAGATTTCCTTCGACGTCCGGCAATTCGGAGGCCGTCAAGGCTGAGATGAACTGTGTGACCATCACATGGTCTTTGCCGTCGATGGCGAAGGTCGGGTTTAGTCGGCGGCCCGGAACCGGAGCCATATTGGGCGGCATCAACGGAATGACGACTCTCGTGGTCAGCCTGTCAAGAAGGTCGGACTGAACATCGAGAAGATAACCGTTGCCGTCGATATTCCGATAAAGATCGTAACGTGCCATCAAAACAGTCGATATTTGGCCAATGGCAGTCCGTTGCGCTCCACGTAGGCGTTGGAGCTTTCAATCGCTTCCGTGTTCTCTTCTTGCCAACGGCGCGTTTTTTCCGCTGCAATTGCCTGGGCGATACCTGCCTCGGCAGCACGGGAGATGTTGATGCCCAGCGCCTTGGCGTCTTTGAGCAGCTGGGAGTCTATGGACGTGTTGACGGACTTTCGTTGAGATTTCTGGGTCGAGTGCAGCATAGAAATTGCTCCCCTTATGCGCATAATATGTGCGCATGAAGGAACATGCAATCTTCACCCTTCCATCTCCTCGCGCAGCATCTCGAGTTCCAGCCATTCTTCCTCGAGCACGGCCAACGTCGCACGCTCCTTGTCGAGGGCGGCGATCGTCTTCTGGAACGAGGCCGGGTCGCGTTCGTAATAGGCCGGGTCGGCGATGTTATTCTCCAGCCGCGAGATCGACGCGGTCACTGCCTCGATCTTCTTTGGTAGGGACTCCAGCGCGAACTTCTGCTTGAACGACAATTTCTTCGCCGGCCCTTTTGGCGCCGCCGGATCGCTTTTGCCCGGTGTCGGCGCATCGCCGGCTTCCGCCTTGGCGCGCGCCTTGCGGTCGTCAAGCCTGGTGCCGCCTCGCTGCGCCAGCATGTCGGAATAGCCGCCGGCATATTCGACCCAGCGGCCGCCGCCATCCGGCGCGATCACGCTGGTCACGGTGCGGTCGAGGAAATCGCGGTCGTGGCTGACCAGTATGACGGTGCCGGCAAAGCCGGCGACCAGTTCCTGCAGCAGTTCCAGCGTCTCCATGTCGAGATCGTTGGTCGGCTCATCGAGAACCAGAAGATTTGCAGGCCGTGCCAGCACGCGTGCCAGGATCAGCCGCGCCCGTTCGCCGCCGGACAGCTCGCGCACTGGTGTGCGGGCCTGTTCCGGCTTGAACAGGAAATCCTTCATATAAGACACGACGTGGCGCTGCTCGCCATTGATGACGAGGTTCTCGCCGCGCCCGTCGGTGAGATATTGCGCCAGCGTCTCTTGCGGGTCGACCGCCTCGCGCTTCTGGTCGAGCGTGGCGATCTCCAGATTGGTGCCGAGCCGGACCGAGCCAGCGTCCGGCGCCAATTCGCCGGTCAGCATCTTCAGAAGTGTCGTTTTGCCGGCGCCGTTCGGCCCGACAAGGCCGACGCGGTCGCCGCGCTGGATGCGGGTCGAGAAGCCCTTGACGACGGTAAGGTCGCCAAAGCTCTTCTCGATGTTCTTGGCCTCGATCACCAGCTTGCCGGATTCGGCGGCGTCGCTTGCCACCATTGTCGCGGTGCCTTCGGCGCCGCGATGGCCGCGAAAACGCTGGCGCATGGTCTGCAACTCGCCGAGGCGCCGCATGTTGCGCTTGCGCCGCGCCGTCACGCCGTAGCGCAGCCAGTGTTCCTCGCGCACGATCTGGCGGCCGAGCTTGTGCTGCTCGCGCTCTTCCTCTTCCAGTACTAGGTCGCGCCATTCCTCGAAATGACCAAAGCCCTTGTCCAGCCTGCGCGTCTGGCCGCGATCGAGCCAGACTGTGGCGCGCGACACGCGCTCGAGGAAGCGGCGATCATGGGAGATGACGATGAGCGCGGAGGAAGTCCGGATGAGCTCTTCCTCCAGCCATTCAATGACAGATAAATCAAGATGGTTAGTCGGCTCATCAAGAAGCAGGATGTCGGGCTCAGGCGCCATGACGCGGGCAAGCGCGGCGCGCCTGGCCTCTCCGCCGGACAGGTCGCCAGGCCGTTCTTCGCCCGACAGGCCGAGATGCTCCATCAGATAGCTGGCGCGGTAGGGATCGTCGGCGGGCCCGAGCCCGGCCTCGACATAGGCGCGCACGGTGGCAAAGCCGTCCATGTCGGGCATTTGCGGCAGATAACGCACCGTCGCCGAAGGCTGGCGGAACACCTCGCCGTCCTGTGGCTCGATCAGGCCGGCGGCGATCTTGAGCAGCGTCGACTTGCCGGATCCGTTACGGCCGACCAGCGCAATCTTGTCGCCGGCCGAAGCGGTCAAGGCGGCGCCGTCGAGCAGTGGCGCGCCGCCAAAGGTCAGTCTTATCCCGTCGAGATTGAGAAGAGGCGGGGCCATGTCAGCTTTCGGGCAATGGATAGGGATGGGCGAGCAGCAGCGCGCGGCCATGGCCGAGCGCGATGTCGAGGCGGCCCCCGGTCTTGCCGAACTTGACCTCGTTGGAAATGGTCAGTGACGAACCGAATGCCACCTCAACCTTGTCGAGCGGCCATTTGGCGCCCGTGACGGTCAGGCCGGAGAGTTCGGAGAAGCCGAGAATCGAGAGCAGCGTGCCGTCGGCATAATCGAAGCCGGCCCTACCGGGCAGCAAGGGAACACCTTCCTGGGCGCCGCTGGTCAGACACACATCCATTCCGGCCTCGGCCAGCCGCAGGCCAAGCGCCAGATGCAGGAAGGCGTGGTCGGCGCGCTTGCCGCCGAATGCGCCCGCCAGCACAAGGCGGGTCGCCCCGCGCTCCAGTGCGGCCGCGATCGCCAGTTCTCCGTCGGTCTTGTCCTTTTCCGCCGGGAAGGTTTGCCGCGGCACGGCGGCGAGGTCGGCGGGCAGATCAGCCGGAACCGAGTCGAAATCACCCACCCACAGTTCCGGCACGAGGCCCAGCATCCGCGCATGGCCAATGCCGGCGTCGGCGGCGATGACGCGCGAGCCTTCGACCTGGCGGTCGAGCCGAGGCGTGCGGATGAGATCGCCGCCAAGCAGGATGGTGAATATGCTCATATCCCGTCGCCTTACCAGCCCGGCACCGGAAACGGAAGGCGGCAAAGTCCCACTTGCGCGGGTCATCGGCCCGGCCTATGTGTCGAAACGCTCTAACGGGGTGCCGGACGCGAATTTCGCGGGCCGGCTGAGAGGCAGTCTCGCCAACCCGCTGAACCTGATCCGGTTTGTACCGGCGGAGGGATTAGACGTTTCGGACACTCCGACGCCTCAATTCCTTTCAACGCAAACGAAGGAGGCGCCGATGCGCACGCTTTTATATTCTCTGATCGCCGCCACGGCAGTGACCCTGTCCGGGCCGGCCTTGGCCAAGGACAAGCTCACCGTCTACACCTATGAGAGCTTCACCGCCGACTGGGGTCCCGGTCCCGTGGTGAAGAAGGAATTCGAGGCAGAATGCGGCTGCGATCTCGAGTTCGTCTCGGTCGCCGATGGCGTGGCGCTGCTCAACCGCGTCAAGCTGGAAGGCGCTTCGACCAAGGCCGACATCGTGCTCGGTCTCGACACCAATCTCACCGCCGATGCCAAGGCCTCGGGCCTGTTCGCGCCACATGGCGCAGTGACGGACGTCAACGTGCCGGGTGGCTGGAGCGACGGTACTTTTGTTCCCTTCGACTATGGCTACTTCGCCGTCGTCTACGATACCCAGAAGCTGAAGTCCCCGCCGAAAAGCCTGAAGGATTTGGTGGAGGGTAGCGCCGACGACAAGATCGTCATCCAGGACCCGCGCACATCGACGCCCGGTCTCGGACTGCTGTTGTGGGTGAAGGCGGTCTATGGCGACAAGGCGCCCGAGGCCTGGGCCAAGCTCAAGACCAAGGTGCTGACCGTGACGCCGGGCTGGAGCGAGGCCTATGGCCTGTTCACCAAGGGCGAGGCGCCGATGGTGCTGTCCTACACCACCTCGCCAGCCTACCACATGGTCGCCGAGAACACCGAGCGCTATCAGGCGGCGTCGTTCGAGGAAGGCGAATATCTGCAGATCGAGGTCGCGGGCATCACCATGACCGGCGCCAAGAATCCGCTGGCGGAAAAGTTCATGGCCTTCATGACCGGACCGAAATTCCAGGAAGCCATTCCCGAGACCAACTGGATGTTCCCGGCCGGCAAGACCGACAAGCCGCTCAACCCCGCCTTCGACAAACTGGTCAAGCCGACCAAAACCTTGCTGTTCAGCCCGGAGGAGGTGGCGGCCAACCGCAAGGCTTGGGTCGATGAATGGCTGGCGGTGATGAGCAAGTAGCTTTTGTGGGCTAATCTCGTGACATGACCGCTCTACGGCGACGCTCCCTAAGCTTCACCCAATCGTTGATGGTGCGGCGTGCAAACCCGCTCTGATACCCGCATCACAGCCGGCATCATAGGGCTCGCCGCCATCGCCATTTTGATCGGCGGCGCGTTTGCGGGGCTGCTTGTGGAAGGTGCTCGCGATTTTTCCGGCGCTTGGGCCGCGTTCGATCCCTACCTGTTCCGGGTCGTGCGGTTCACGCTCTTGCAAGCGGCCCTGTCGACGCTGCTCTCGGTCGGGCCGGCCCTGTTCGTGGCGCGGGCGCTGTCGCGGCATCCACGGTTTTTCGGCCGTGCCTTCATCTTGCAGCTCTTCGCTGTGCCGCTGGCGCTGCCGGCGATAGTCGCGGCGCTCGGCATCCTGGCGCTTTATGGCCGCGCCGGCTATTTCGCGGGCCTGTTCAACTGGGTTGGCGGCCAGGGTTGGCCGGGCATCTATGGCCTGTCCGGCATTCTCGTCGCGCATGTCTTCTTCAATCTGCCGCTGGCCACACGTCTGCTCCTCGAGGCGCTGCAGACCATTCCCTCCGACCAATGGCGGCTGGCGAGCCAGCTCGGCATGGGGGCGCGGCCGGCATTCCGGCTGATCGAGTGGCCGACGCTGCGTGCTGCGCTGCCCGGTGTCGCCGGACTTGTCTTCATGCTGTGCATCACATCCTTCACCATCGTGCTGACGCTCGGCGGCGGGCCGGGCGCGACGACGCTCGAAGTCGGCATCTATCAGGCATTGCGCTTCGATTTCGATCCCGCGAGGGCTGTTGCGCTGACACTGCTGCAGATCGCCTTGACCTTCATCGTGGTGCTGACGTTGACCCGGCTCGGAGCCGACGTCGTCGGCGACGCCAACCTGCCGGTCGCGCCGCGCCGCTACCTCTCCGTCAACAGGACTGAAGCTTGGCTGAACGCGACGCTCATCGTGTTGGCCTTGCTCTTCGTCGCCGGGCCGATGGTGGCGACCGTGGCGGCCGGACTTGGCGCCGACCTCGGCCGGCTTGCCGGCGAGGCCAGTGTCCGTCAGGCGACGCTGACCAGTGCTGTACTCGCTTTCCTATCGGCATTGCTTTCGGTGATGCTTTCGCTGGCATTGACCATGGCGCGCAGGGCGCTGGCGTCGAACCGCCGCTTCGGGGCAAGGACACTGCTCGAAGAGGCCACCGATACCGGCGCTGGGTTCGTCCTGGTCGTGCCGCCGATCGTCGTCGGCGCCGGCTGGTTCCTGTTGCTGCGCCATGTCGGCGATGTCTTTGCCATCGCCCCGCTCATGGTCGTCACCGTCAACGCTGTCATGGCGATGCCTTTTGCGCTGCGCGCCATCCGTCCCGCCTATGATGCGGCAAGCGAGCGGCACGAGCGGCTCTGTGCGCAGCTCGGAATTTCCGGCTGGTCAAGACTGTGGTTGGTCGACTGGCCGACGTTGCGGCGCCCGCTGGCCACCGCTTTTGCCTTCGCCATGGCACTGTCGCTCGGCGATCTCGGCGTCATCGCCCTGTTCGGCAGTGATTCCGTGCAGACCTTGCCCTACCTTCTCCTGGCGCGCATGGGCAGCTACCGAACCGAGGACGCCGCCGGCTTGGCGCTGCTGCTCGGCCTTGTCTGCCTGGGATCGGTGCTGGCGGCGGACCGGCTGGGAAAGGAGACGGCCAGCAATGTCTGACGAGGCGGGTGGCGGCAAAGGGGTTTCGGTGCGGCTGGACAAGGTTTCGTTCAGCTATGGCGAGGCGTTGTTCGCCTTCGATGCCGAGTTCACGGCGGGGCAAATCACCGCCATCATGGGACCGAGCGGCTCCGGAAAGTCGACGTTGCTCAATCTGGTGGCCGGGTTCGAGCCGCCGCGATCCGGCCGCGTGCTGATCGGCGGGGCCGATGTCAGCACCGCGCCACCGGCGACGCGGCCGGTGTCGATGGTTTTTCAGGAAAACAACCTTTTCGCGCATCTTTCCGTCGAGCAGAATGTCGGGCTCGGCCGTTCGCCATCGTTGCGGCTAGCCGAAGCCGACCGCGCTGCGATCACCGATGCGCTTGCGCGCACCGGCCTTGCCGGCAAGGAGAAGCGGCTGCCGCGCGAACTTTCCGGCGGTGAGCGCCAGCGCGTCGCCCTGGCTCGCGTGCTGGTGCGTGACCGCCCGGTGTTGCTGCTCGACGAGCCTTTCGCTTCGCTTGGGCCCGCCTTGCGAGACGATATGCTCGACCTCGTTGCCGGCCTGCATGCCGAGCGTGGCATGACGGTACTGTTCGTCACGCATCAGCCGCAAGATGCCCGCCGCATCGCTCGGAGGCTGGTGTTTCTCGAGAACGGCGCCGTCGCCGCTATCGGCACGGCAGATGATTTCTTTGCCGGGGCTG
Organism: Mesorhizobium sp. LNHC209A00; assembly: GCF_000502915.1. Classification (NCBI taxonomy): domain Bacteria; kingdom Pseudomonadati; phylum Pseudomonadota; class Alphaproteobacteria; order Hyphomicrobiales; family Phyllobacteriaceae; genus Mesorhizobium; species Mesorhizobium sp. LNHC209A00. The sequence continues at coordinate 35,351 of NZ_AYWT01000026.1, read as the reverse complement.
GTCCGGAGGCATTCCGGCGCTATATCGGAGCCGGTGGCGGGGGTGCTTTATCACGAGATATTGCCCGGAAGCGGACATAATTTACGCTCAAACCGGCCCGACGCGATGTGGCGCTTGCTTGCCATGACTGGAGTAGTGTGGCTAGGTCCGCCCGATACCGGTCCGGCACAGGCCGTGATTTGCCTACAGCTTCCGCCGCATGCTTCGAGGGGCGCGTGACGGATACTGTAGCAGTTTTGTTTTGCGCATGTGGTCATGCGCAGGGACCTGAAAGGAAGCCGTTCTGGCGATCGGCGTTGACAGGCTACGAATGAACCCGCTGGCGCGCTTTATGGCGCTGGCCGGCTTTGCCGTGGCGCTGGCAAGCTGCCAGATGTTCACGCCTCCGGAAGTGCAGGAATCAGGCTTCCAGCCATCCGACAAGCCGATCACGGTCGACAATGTCGCCGCCAACAACAAGCTCGCGGAACTCGCCAAGGCGCAGCATCCGCGCATCCTGGCGACCTATGGCGGCGAATATTCAGATCCCAAGCTCGAACGCATGGTGGCCAAGGTGGTCGGCAATTTGACCGTGGTGTCGGCGAACCCGACCCAGACCTACCGCATCACCATCCTCAATTCGCCCAACGTCAACGCCTTCGCGCTGCCGGGCGGCTATCTCTACATAACGCGCGGCCTCTTGGCGCTGGCCAATGACTCGTCCGAGCTCGCCGCCGTCATCGCGCATGAGATGGGCCACGTCACCGCCAATCATGGGCTGCAGCGCCAGCAGCTGGAGGCCGAGGAAGGTCTGGCGACCAAGGTCGTTTCCGATGTGCTTGGCGACAGCCCGACCGCCAAGGCTGCACTTATCCGCGGCAAGCTCAGGCTGGCGCAGTTCTCGCGCAACCAGGAGCTTGAGGCTGACGCCATCGGTATCAAGTCGATCGGCGAAGCCGGCTACGATCCCTATGCCGCCGGCCGCTTCCTGCAGTCGATGTCGGCCTATACCGATTTCCGCTCGATCAGCGGCGCCACCGACGCCAGCCTCGACTTCCTGGCGACGCACCCCAACACGCCGCAACGCATCGATTTGGCACAGCGTCACGCCCGACAGTTCGGTGCGCCCGGCTTCGGTACACGCGACCGCGATTCCTTCCTCGCCGGCATAGACGGCCTGCTTTACGGCGACACGCCGGAAGAGGGCTATGTGCGCGGTGAAACCTTCCTGCATCCAGGCTTGGGCGTGTCGTTCACGGTGCCGGACGGTTTCATCATCGACAATTCGGCGGCGGCGGTGACGGCGACCGGCCCCGGCGATATAGCGATCCGCTTCGACGGTGTTTCGATAGACAAGAATCGCGCCCTGACCGACTATATCAGAAGCGGCTGGGTGGCCGGCCTCGACGACAGCACCGTCAAGCAGGAAACCATCAACGGCAATGAGGCGGCGACCGCGCATGCAGGCGCCGAAGGCTGGCAGTTCGATATCGCCGTGATCCGCGCCGGCGGTCAGGTCTACCGATTGCTGACGGCCGCCCCTTCGGCCAGCACCTCGCTTGAAACGGTGGCGCGCTCGGTCAGCGGCTCCTTCCGCATCCTCAGCCCCGCCGAGAAGGCGGCACTGAAACCACTGCATATTCGCGTGCTCACCGTGCAGCCGGGACAGACGATGGGGTCGCTTGCCGCGCAGATGGTTGGCGTCGACCGCAAGCTCGACCTGTTCCGCGTGCTCAATGCGCTGTCGCCGGGGGCCGCGGTTTCGGCCGGCGACAAGGTCAAGATCGTCACCGACAAATAAAAGCTCGAGCGGGAGATCAGGCGGCCGTCGCCATGAATTCCGGATTCTGCTTCACCAGGGCGACCTTGAGCTTTTCCATGGCGCGCGCCTCGATCTGGCGGACACGTTCCTTGGAGATGCCGAGCGTCTCGCCGAGCGCCTCTAGCGTGGCCCCCTCATCATTCAGCCGGCGTTCCTCGATGATCCTGAGTTCACGCGCGTTGAGCGCGTGAAGCGCTTCCTTGAGCCAGAGCGAGCGGCGCGCGACATCGATTTTGTCGCCGACAATTTCGTCGGGCAAGGGATCGTCCGAGACCAGAAAATCCATCCGCTCGGTGCCGCCCGCATCGTCGGCCAGCGGTACGTTCAGCGAAGAATCCGGAGCCGACAGCCGTGAATCCATCATCGCCACATCAGCCTCGGAGACACCAAGCGCAACCGACACCTCGCGGTAGAGATTTGTATTGGACAGCGGCTCGGCGCCGTTCGCCAGACGCGCACGCAAGCGTCTGAGATTGAAGAACAGGGCTTTTTGCGCCGAACTGGTGCCGCCGCGCACAATCGACCAGTTGCGCAGGATGTAGTCCTGCATCGAGGCGCGGATCCACCACGTCGCGTAGGTCGAGAACCGCACCTCGCGCTCCGGTTCAAAACGTGCGGCGGCCTCCAGCAGTCCGACATGGCCTTCCTGAACCAGATCGCCGAGCGGCAGCCCGTAGTGGCGGAATTTCGAGGCCATGGAAATAACCAGCCGCATGTGGGCAACCGTGATGCTGTGCAGCGCGTTCTGGTCGTTGTTTACTTTCCAGAGCAATGCCAGCCGATGCTCCTCCTCGCGCTCGAGATAGGGCGCCTTCATTGCCGCGCGGACCATGATCCGTCCTGCCGTGTCTTCCATCATAAGGCGCTCCGTGGCTCGGCGAGGCAACTTGGCAGACACCGGCTTGAAATGACGGCGGCGTGCCCTACAACAGCCAAAACTGTCATGCGCGGGAAAGGTTCCGCCGGTGCGGGCAGGGCGAGCGCTAGCGTCCGCGCAGTTGTCTGGAACTTCCGAGCTTGCGAGTAAATTCCTTCCGGAGAATTTGATTTCCGAGAGACGCTCTCTTTGAAATTTCATTCCTTATTTTTTCGATCGGCATCTGCCATTTTCCAGCCCTCACAGCATGCCGGGTTACCGGCCAAGGACGGGATCACAGAAAAATGAAATGGCTCAAATCACTCATCATCGCCGGAACGTTGCAGGCCCTGGCCATCGCATCGGCCCACGCCGGCGCCAATCTCGACCAGATCAAGCAGGCCGGAGTCATCAAGGTCGGCACGGAGGGCACCTACGCTCCGTTCACCTACCATGACGCTTCCGGTGCGCTGGTTGGCTTCGATGTCGAAATCGCCAAGGCGATCGCCGATAAGCTCGGCGTCAAGGCTGAGTTCCTCGAAGGCAAGTGGGACGGGCTGATCGCCGGCCTCGATGTCAACCGTTATGATGCCGTCATCAACGAAGTCGGCATCACCGACGCCCGCAAGGCCAAGTACGACTTTTCCGATCCCTATATCGCTTCCAAGGCAGTGCTGATCGTGCGCGGCGACAACACCGACATCAAGACCTTCGCCGACCTCAAGGGCAAGAAGGCGGCGCAGTCGCTGACATCCAATTTCGGCAAGCTGGCCGAAACCAATGGCGCCGAACTGGTCGGCACCGACGGCTTCGACCAGTCGATCCAGCTGCTTTTGACCGGCCGTGCGGACGCTACGATCAATGACAGCCTGTCGTTCCTCGACTTCAAGAAGCACAAGCCGGACGCCAACGTGAAGATCGCCGCCCAGGAAGAGAATGCCGATTACTCCGGCGTCATCGTTCGCAAGGGCGATCCGGAGCTGGTCGCTGCCATCAACAAGGCGCTGGCCGACATCAAGGCCGACGGCACCTACCAGAAGATCGCAGACACCTATTTCGGCCAGGACGTCTCGAAGTAGTTCACCAAGAAGGGCCGGCTGTCGCCCTGCCACGCATCCAGCGGCGAGCCGTCTTTGACGGCTCGCCGCTTTTGTCGTGATATGGCTGACGCATTCGCGCTTCGATGACGCCCTTCCATTCCGGAGGATATTTCGTGCCGCACTGGCTGCAACTGATGCTGGACTCGCTGCCTTCGCTGCTGTGGGCAGCGTTGATCTTTACGGTGCCGCTGACGCTGCTGTCCTTCGTGCTCGGCCTGACGGTGGGGCTGGGCGCGGCGCTAGGCCGGCTGTTCGGCCCGAAGCCGCTGGTGGCGCTCGTGCGCTTCTATGTCTGGATCTTCCGCGGCACGCCACTCCTGGTGCAGCTCTTCCTGATCTTCTACGGCCTGCCGTCGGTCGGCATCCTGCTTGACGCCTTCACCGCGGCGCTGATCGGCTTCACGCTAAACATCGGCGCCTACACGTCGGAAATCATCCGGGCAGCCATCGGCTCGGTGCCCAAGGGCCAGTGGGAGGCCGCCTATTCCATCGGGATGACCTGGGGCCAAGCGATGCGGCGCACCATTCTGCCGCAAGCCGGACGGGTGGCGGTGCCGCCGCTCTCCAACACCTTCATCTCGCTGGTCAAGGACACGTCGCTGGCCGCCGCCATCACCGTTCCGGAGATGTTCCAGGCGGCGCAACGCATCGTCGCCACCACCTACGAGCCGCTCATCCTCTATGTCGAGGCGGCGATCCTCTATCTGGCGATGAGTTCGGTGCTGTCGGCCTTGCAGACGCGGCTGGAGGAGCGGCTCAACCGCTATGGCGGCTTCCTGGAGGCACGCTCATGATCAGCCTCACCAACATCGAAAAGCGTTTCGGCGACAATCTCGTGCTGAAGGGGGTGACTGTCGCCATCGCCGAAGGCAGCGTCACCGCGCTTGTCGGCCCTTCCGGCGGGGGGAAAAGCACGCTGCTGCGCTGCATCAACCTGCTGGAGATCCCAACTTCGGGCACGGTGCGGATCGGCGACGAGACGCTTGAGTTCCGCCCGGGCGGCAAGGTCTCGGCGGCGGACATAAGGCGTCTGCGCCTGCAGACCGGCATGGTGTTCCAGAATTTCCAGTTGTTTCCGCATCGCACCGCCATCGAAAATGTCATGGAAGGCTTGGTTACGGTGCTCAAATGGTCGCCGCAGAAGGCGCATGAGCGGGCACTCGCGCTGCTGGAGAAGGTCGGCATGGTGCATAAGGCGGATGCCTGGCCGGCGACGCTGTCGGGCGGCCAGCAGCAGCGCGTGGCGATCGCCCGTGCGCTGGCGCCGTCGCCGAAGGTGCTGCTGTGCGACGAACCGACTTCGGCGCTCGACCCGGAGCTGGCGCAGGAGGTGGTCGATGTGCTGGGTCAGCTCGCCAGCGAGGGAACGACCATGGTGATGGCGACGCATGATTTGCGCCTGGCCTCCAAGATCGCCCAGGAGGCGGTGTTCCTCGACGCCGGCACCATCGTCGAGCAGGGGCCATCCGCCAAGCTGTTCGGCAATCCGGAGCGCGAACGCACCAAGCGGTTCATCGCCACGCTGAAGCAGGAGGCGGCGGAGAAGGACGGAGGCGCATAGGCGCGACAATCGCGGCCTTCCCCAAATACAAAAAACCCGGCGCGAGGCCGGGTTTTCGTCAACTTGAGTGCGAAAAAGCTCAGGCAGCTTCTTCCTGCTCGGCTTCCTCATTGTCGGCCTTGGCGCCACGCTTAGGGCCTTTGTTGAGGTTGACCTCGATCAGGCGTACGGCTTCGGTTTCCGACATGCGGTTGACGGCCGCGATCTCGCGGGCCATGCGGTCGAGTGCCGCCTCGTAGAGCTGGCGTTCGGAATAGGACTGCTCCGGCTGGTTATCGGCGCGATAGAGGTCGCGCACGACCTCCGAAATCGAGATCAGGTCGCCCGAATTGATCTTGGCATCATATTCCTGGGCACGGCGCGACCACATGGTGCGCTTGACGCGGGCGCGGCCCTGCACGACCTTCAGCGCGCGCTCGACATAATCCTCCTCCGACAGCTTGCGCATGCCGATCGAGGTCGCCTTGGCAACCGGCACCTTCAGGCGCATCTTGTCCTTCTGGAAGTCGATGACGAACAGTTCCAGCTTGTGGCCGGCCACTTCCTGCTCGTCGATCGAGACGATCTGGCCGACGCCATGCGCCGGATAGACGATGAACTCGCCGGTCTTGAAACCGTGACGTGCAGCTGTGGACTTCTTCTGCGGGGTGATCGTTGCCATTACGCCCTGAACTCCTTGTTGTGGGCCGGCGGCGGTGCCGGCTGAACTCACGTGACCGGGGTCACCGATCATTAGCCGCACAACAGATGAACCCACCGGAAAAGCCGGGACCGGCAAACCGCAAGAATTGCGACCGCCTGGCCCAGATCGCTCTGGTCCGAAATGGGATTTTCACCTTTCAGTGATTTGGGGCGTCTGCGCCATAAATCGACGTTGTGTCACCGGCATGTTTCGCTGATGTAACACAAAAAGTCGGAAGAATCAAGGTTTTGCTACGTAAGCGGAGGCCACAACCAATCGCCGCCTGTCAAGGCGGTTAATCCGGCGTGCCTGTTACGCTGCGTCATACAAGCCTTTACAGCGGCGTTGTCAATCGCCTTCGCCGGGCTCGGCGGAGAAGTATTTCTCGAATTTGCCGGCCTCGCCGTCGAAGCTCTTGGCGTCGGCGGGCGGCTCCTTCTTGGCGGTGATGTTGGGCCATTTATCGGCATATTCGGTGTTGATCTGCAGCCATTTGTCGAGGCCGGACTCGGTGTCGGGCTTGATCGCGTCGGCCGGGCATTCCGGCTCGCAGACGCCGCAGTCGATGCACTCGTCGGGATGGATGACGAGCATGTTCTCGCCTTCGTAGAAACAGTCGACCGGACAGACCTCGATGCAGTCCATATATTTGCATTTGATGCAGTTGTCGGTCACGACATAAGTCATCGGTCGGCTCCGGGATGTCCCGTTTTTGCTGGCTTTTTCCGTGAGGTAACGCCTTTATCGGCTGCTTGCAAGAGTAGCCATTCCCACTGGCGCCAGAGTTTGGGAATTGAATTTCAGATCGGCGGTGCCGGGACGGTCCCACACCCCTCACCGACGTTCGTTTGCCGGTCCAAATCTGTTTTGGTTGCCGTTGCCGCGGGAGAGCACATCCGCGTCGATCGACAGGCTCAATCTTCGTCGCGCAATCGGTCGGTCTGGCGACGCTCTTTTTTGGTCGGGCGGCCGCTGCCTGCCTCGCGCATCGCCGGGATAGCATCGGGCGGGGTGTCGCCTTTCGGTGCGGGCGGGGGCGACATGTCTTGATAAAGAGTGCGAGCTTCCTCGGACGGGCCGCGCCGCGCGCCTGCGCCGAGCACCTTCCAGACGAAGATACGCCGGTCGAGCGTGATGGTCAGCACGTCGCCTGGCTTGACCAGATCGGAGGCCTGCGCTGCTTTGTCGCGATTGATGCGAACACGGCCGGCGACCACCAATTTGGCCGCGAGCGAGCGCGATTTCACCGCGCGCGAGAAGAACAGCCATTTGTCGATGCGCTGACGGCCTTCAGCAACCATCGAAGCGAATTTACTTCTTCAATTGGTCGCGCAAGGCGGCGAGCTTGGCGAAGGGCGAGTCCGGATCGAAACGTACCGGGCGCTCCTCGCGCGGCTTGGGCTGGAAGGCGGGCTTTCCGCCGCGATCGGCACCCTTGCCTTCCGGCCTGCCGCCCTTCCAGTCTGGCCGGCCTTCGCGGCGCTCGGGACGCTCGCCCTGCGGGCGGCCGTCGTGGCGCTCAGCGCCCTCAGCTTGCGGTTTGGGCTTGTACTTCGAGCGGTCGAAGCGCGGCTTTCCGGCGCCGTCGCGGCGTCCTTCGTGTGCGGGACGGTCCGCCGGCGCGTCTGTTGCCTGTTCGCCGCCGGCCGGCGCGTTGCTTCGGCCGCGCGCCTGTCCGTTTTGCGGCCGGTTGTTGCGGCCGTCGCGATGACGCGGACGCTGGTCGAAGCGACCTTGGCGCCACAGCAGGATCGGCTTTGGCGCTTCGGCTTCCGGCACGGGTTCACCGGCGGCTTCCGCCACGGCAGCTTCCGTCGATGCGGAGGCTTCGACGGCGGGCTCCGCCGCTGCGGTTTCCTCGGTGAGTGCCGCGTCAACCTCGGCGGTTTCAGGTTCGGCCCACGGCTCAACCGGCGCCGGCTCGGCGACTTCGACAGCGGCTACAGGCTCCTCCGCAACTTCAGCGGTGGCTTCCGCCTGCTCTTGCGCGACGGTTTCCACCGTCGCGTCGGCTGCGACTTCGGCTGGAACCCGTGTCTCCACGGCGGTTGCCGCATCCGACACCAGTTCGGCTCCCTCGGCGGCCGGCGAAGCCGCCGCTTCCGCCGCCTTGGCTTGTTCCGCGCGGGCTGCTTCTTCGGCTGCCTGCCTGGCCGCGGCGGCTTCCCGCGCGGCATTGTCCTGCGCTTCCAGCCGTGCCTTGACTTCCGCGGCCGGCTTCGGCTCGGCGCGATAGCCGAGACCCTTGAGGATCTCTTCCATGTCGTCGGCGGTTGCGCCAAGGATCGACATCATCGGCGGCGTCACCATGAATGACTGGCCGTCATAGGCGCCGTCCGGACGCTGGCCAAGGCCGGGCTTCCAGTTGGTCGCCGGGCGGATCAGGTCGGCCAGCCGCTCCAGAATGTCGATGCGCACGGCGCGGCGGCCGAGATTGCGGTACCCAGCGAGCTTGTAGAAGGCTTTGTCGAAGGCCGGGTCGATGACAACAGAGGTGCGGCCCGAGGCCAGCGAGTGGACGACGTCGCCGAAGCCTGGCTTGTCCTTGCCGTCGTTCTTCAGCGCCCAAAGCAGCGTCACCAGCCCAGCGGGTGCCGGCTTGATCAACGCCGGCACGAACACGTGGTATGCGCCGAAGCGGACGCCAAGCCGGCGCAGCGCCGCGCGGCCTTCCTGGTCCAAGGATTTCATCTCTTCGGCGATGTCACGACGGTTAATGAGGCCGAAATTCTCGACCAGCTGGAAAGCGATGCCACGGCCGATGCCGGAAATCTGCTCGGCGTTTTTCAGATCGACCAGCGGCTTCAACAACGACTCGATCTGGAAATTGACGAAGCGTTCGGCGCGCGCCGCGACCTTGTCGCGCGCCGGGCCCGTCAGCTGTTCGTCAGCCAGCAACACCAGGCGCGGCTTCAGCGCGTCTTCGCCCGAGACCAGCGTGCCTATCGGCGCGCCGATCCAGCGCAGCGTGCCGTCCGAACCGAGCGCGAGATCGCCATTGGCGCAGGCGCCGAAGCGCTCCGCGCGTGCCTCGAACTCGGCGGCAAGCGCCTTTTGCGCGGCAGTGCGCACGGCCTTGGCGTCTTCGCCGCCGGCGGTCTGGTCGGCGGTGAAGCGGAACCCTTGCAACTCGCCGACATGATGGCTTTCGACAAGGACGGTTCCGGTAGGACTGATTTCGGCTTCAGGCATGGTATTTTCTCTAAGGCGCCGCATGAGGACGGAAGTCCTGCGGTCTACGAAGCGTTTCGTCAACCGCTCATGCAGCGCATCCGACAATCTGTCTTCGATTTCGCGCGTCTTTTCCTGCCAGTGTGCCTGATCGGCCAGCCAGCCGGGCCGGTTCGACACGAATGTCCAGGTGCGGATCTGGGCGATGCGGTGCGACAGCGTGTCGATGTCGCCCTCGGTGGTGTCGGCGCGGCGCACCTGTTCGGCCATGTAGTTCTCGTCGACATGGCCCTGCCGGGCGAGGTCCATGTAGATCGAGGCGATGAGGTCGGCATGCTGGGCAGGCGCGATCTTGCGATAGTCGGGCAGGGCGCAGGCTTCCCACAGCAACGCCACGCGCTTTGCATTGGTGGCGAGCGCGCGGATGTCTTCGTCGCGGGAGAGATGTTCGAGCGCTTGCGCATCGACGGCCGGCAGCGCGCGTGTCAGGCCCTCGACCGGCGCGTTGGTTTCGATCGAGCGCTTCAGCGCATCAAGGCTGGCGAAATCGAATTGGGCGGTGCGCCACTGCAGCACCTTCACCGGGTCGAAGTCATGGCCCTCGATCTTCTGGACGAGATCCTCGTCCAGCGGATCGACCTGGCCGGTGACGCCGAACGTGCCGTCGCGAAGATGCCGGCCGGCGCGGCCGGCGATCTGGCCGAGCTCGGCTGCCGTAAGATTGCGGTACTGGTAGCCGTCGAACTTGCGGTTCTGGGCGAAGGCGACATGGTCGAGGTCAAGGTTGAGGCCCATGCCGATCGCGTCGGTGGCAATGAGATAGTCGACATCGCCCGACTGGAACAGCGCCACCTGGGCATTGCGAGTGCGGGGCGACAGGGCCCCGAGAACGACGGCCGCACCACCCTGCTGGCGGCGGATGAGTTCGGCGATGGCATAGACCTCGTCGGCGGAGAAGGCGACGATCGCGGTACGCCTGGGCAAGCGGGTCAGTTTCTTGGAGCCGGCATAGGCCAGATGTGACAGCCGCGGCCGCGTCACTACGGAGATGCCTTTCAGCAGCCGCTGGAGAATGCCGTGCATGGTGGCCGCGCCAAGCAGCAGCGTCTCCTGGCGGCCGCGCAGATGCAGGATGCGGTCGGTGAAGATATGGCCGCGCTCGAGGTCGCCGGCCAGTTGCACCTCGTCGATGGCAACAAAGGCGGCGTCGGTTTCACGCGGCATGGCTTCGACGGTGCAGACCGAATATTTGGCGCCCGGCGGCTGGATCTTCTCCTCGCCGGTGATCAGCGCCACTTTGTTGGCACCGACCTTTTCGCAGACGCGCGTGTAGACCTCGCGGGCCAGCAGCCTCAGCGGCAGGCCGATGACACCGGTTTCGTGCGCGACCATGCGCTCGATGGCGAGATGGGTCTTGCCGGTATTGGTCGGCCCAAGCACGGCGGTCACGTCGCGGCCCGACAGGATCAGCGGCTCGGTGTGTTTCGGCTGGATGTTCATCGGCTCGGAAATAAGGCTTTCTGGCCTCTCGTGGTCGGGAGCGTGCCAGGGTGGCGCGTATGACAGCCGACACATAGGGTTTTCGGGCGCGAAGCGAAAGCAGAATGTTCCGGCAGGGTTCCGCAGACACCCGCCTCACTCCGCAAATCAGCCCTGCTTAACAGTTGGAACGAGTCTGGAACGAATCAGCGACGAATCGGCGACTCCGCCAGATTCAGCTTTTGTTCACGGCTAGATATGGATTTTGGGACCACGAGTCTCACCACATGCTGAATCGCCGAACTGGCCCGTTTTATGCTGGGCGGGTCCTGCCGTTAACTTCCGCCGGGAACAATGAGGGGGAGTCGGTGCGCGCTCGGATAAGCTTATGAAACTGTTAATCTTTCTAAACTCGACGTTAAAGAATAGCAGCTTATCGCGGCCATTAATCTTAACATTGGGCTCAAAGCCGGAACGAATCGGCGACAAAGCAGCGCCGGCCGTATTTTCTGCTTTTGTTCTCTCAATATCTTGTGTTGTGAACAGCTTATCCACCGAGAATCCAAAGGCTTAACCACAGGGTTCGCACAGACGCGCCTACCGGCATTAACCTTTGCGTGCCGAATTGGGGCATTGCGTAACAGCCATTTGGAAACGGACCGATTTCCGGTCCGCTTATCGCAGGTGCTTATGGATCCGCAGCCTTGGACCGCGCGAGCAGACGTCTCAGACGAAGTACTGGCCGCCATTGGCGGTGAGGGTCGAGCCGGTGATGAAGCCGGCATCTTGCGAAGCGAGGAAGACCACGCAGCGCGCGATCTCTTCCGGCTCGCCAAGACGGCCGACCGGGATTTGCGGGATGATGCGCTCGTTGAGCACCTTTTCGTCGATCGCCTTGACCATCTCGGTGGCGATGTAGCCAGGGCAGATGACGTTGACGGTGATGCCCGCGCGGGCGCCTTCCTGGGCGAGCGCCTTCGAGAAGCCGATGTCGCCGGCCTTGGCGGCGGAGTAATTGACCTGACCGGCCTGGCCCTTCTGGCCGTTGATCGAGGAGATGGTGATGACGCGGCCGAACTTGCGGTCGCGCATGCCGCCCCACAGCGGATGGGTCATGTTGAAGACACCGGACAGATTGGTATCGATCACCTCTTTCCACTGCTCGCGGGTGATCTTGTGGAACATGGCGTCGCGGGTGATGCCGGCATTGTTGACCAGCACCGAGACAGGGCCGAGGTCGGCTTCGACTTGTTTGATACCGGCCGCGCAAGCGTCATAGTCGGCGACCGACCATTTGTAGACCGGAATGCCGGTCTGCGCCTTGAACTTCGCCGCCGCCTCGTCGTTGCCGGCGTAGTTCGCGGCAACCGAATAGCCGGCGTTCTTCAAAGCGATCGAGATCGCCGCGCCGATGCCGCGCGATCCACCCGTGACGATTGCAACCTTGGTCATGCATTTCCCCTTCTTAAATCGCCCTGTTGTCGGGCTTGGCAGGCACTGGACTTACCATAGGCACCACATGTGAAACGGGCGGCTTGCGCCGCCCGTCCAAAGTCTATCAGAAAGCCTCCACGCACATGGCGACGCCCATGCCGCCGCCGATGCATAGGGTGGCCAGCCCCTTCTTGGCGCCGCGTCGGCGCATTTCGAAGACCAGCGTGTTGAAGATGCGGGCGCCCGAGGCGCCGATCGGGTGGCCGATGGCGATGGCGCCGCCATTGACGTTGACGATCGAGGGATCCCAGCCCATGTCCTTGTTGACGGCGCAGGCCTGTGCGGCGAACGCCTCATTGGCCTCGACGAGGTCGAGATCCCCTGCCGACCAACCGGCTCGTTCCAAGGCCTTGCGTGAAGCGGGAATGGGTCCGGTGCCCATGATCGCCGGATCGACGCCGGCGGTCGCCCAGGAGGCGATGCGCGCCAGCGGGGTGATGCCGCGCCTGGCGGCTTCCGTTTCGCTCATCAGCAGCGCGCCGGCGGCACCGTCATTGATGCCGGAGGCATTGGCGGCCGTCACCGTGCCATCCTTGTCGAAGGCCGGCTTCAGCTTTGTCATGGCGTCGATCGTGGCGCCGTGGCGGATGTATTCGTCCTGATCGACAACCGTGTCGCCCTTCTTGCCCTTGATGGTGAAGNCAGCGACATCGATTCCTGGCCGCCGGCAATGATCACCTTGGCGTCGCCGGTGGCGATCTGCTGCATGCCGAGCGCGATGGCGCGCAGGCCCGAACCGCAAACCTGGTTGAGGCCCCAGGCGGTGGTCTCCTTGGGCAGCCCGGCAAGCATCGAGGCCTGGCGGGCCGGGTTCTGGCCTTGCGCCGCGGTCAGCACCTGGCCAAGGATAACCTCGTCAATCTCGGCCGGTTCGACCCCGGCACGCGCCAAAAGTTCCTGGACGACGACGGCGCCGAGCTCATGCGCGGGCGTCGCGGCGAAGGCGCCGTTGAAGGAGCCTACAGCCGTGCGCGCGGCGCTGGCAATGACGATGGAAGCGGACATTTTCTTCTCCAGACTTCAAGGGTGTGGTTGTGCCGTTGAGGACTTTTCTTGCCCTTTCCCAACCCCAAGTCAAACCGGAAATCGGCATGGCGCCGATGCGCCGCAAATGGGCCGCGCATCGCGGTGCCGGCGGTCCGGTCGCTGCCGCGCAGCATATTTTGCCTGCCATGCAGCATTATATGATGCCGCAGTGCACAAACTGCTTGGAATTATGAGGCTTTTGCGCATATCCTCAAAAAGGGCGCAATCGTTACCGGCTGCTTACTGAGGCGTGCCGGTGTCCGGGGAGGATGCAGATGGCCGCAAAAGACGACCCTATCATTATCAAGAAATACGCCAATCGCCGCCTCTATAATACGGGGACGAGTACGTATGTGACGCTCGAGGATCTGGCCGAAATGGTCAAGAAGGGCGAGGAGTTCACCGTTCAGGACGCCAAGACCGGTGACGACATTACCCATCCGGTACTGACCCAGATCATTTTCGAGCTGGAGAACAAGGATGGGCAGAACATGCTGCCGATCCCGTTCCTGCGCCAGTTGATCGCTTTCTACGGCGATCAGATGCAGATGATCGTGCCGAGCTTCCTCGAGCAATCGATGATCGCCTTCTCCAAGGAACAAGAGCGGTTCCGCGAGCAGATGAAGGGCGCCATCGGCAAGTCGCCACTGGACGTGATGAAGATGGCGACGCCGATCAAGGCACTGGAAGAACAGACGCGCCGAAACATGGAAATGTTCCAGAACGCGATGCGGCTGTTCACGCCTTTTCCGCCGGCGGGCTCGGCTCCGGCAGCGGCCCCCGCCGAGCCGGCCAGGAAGGAAGCGGCTGAGAAGTCCGACGATCTGCAGCAGTTGAAGGACCAGATCGCGGCCATGCAGCGCAAGCTCGACACGATGTCGTGAGCGCATAGCGCTCACGCGATTTATGGCAGCAATCCCTCATAGCGGCCGCGCGGCCGGATGATGCTGCCGCTCACGATCTGTTCGACCAGATGTGCCACCCAGCCGACGCTGCGTCCAAGCGCGAAGAGGTGGAACGGTGCATCGCGCTTCAAGCCAAGGCCGTGCGCCAGCACGGCCAGGGCAAAATCGATATTCGGTTGGGCGCCGGTCGCCGCCATGGCGGCGGTTTCCAGCGACCGCAATGTTTCGTTGGTGTTGTCGAAGTCCGCCAGAAGCGCCGTGGCCCGGGGATCGCCCTCGGGATAGAGCTGGTGGCCGAATCCCGGCAGTGGCCGGTCGTGGCCAAGCCAGCGCCGGACCGCGGCATCGGCGCCATGCCGCATAGCGTCTTCGGCGAGTTGCATCACCGCTTCGCCGGCGCCGCCGTGGCGGGGACCGGACAGTGTCGTCAGGCCGGCCAGCAGACAAGCGGCGGGCGACGCTCCGGTCGAGGCCGCGACGCGGGCCGCGAAGGTCGACGCGTTGAGTTCGTGATCGGCAAGCAGCACAAGCGCACGCCGGATCGCATCCGCGCCATCGTCGTCCACCGACCAGCCCCGCGCCAATCGCTGGTGCACTGGTTCCGGCCCCGCCTCGGCACCGAGGGCGCTGGCCAGCACGCCGATCGCGTGCGCGGCATCGGTGCACAGCGAGGCAGCATTTCGTCCAAGCGAAGGCCGCGCCTGGCCGGCAAGCGAAGCGAGTTGCACAAACGCCTGGGCGCGGCCGGTCGGGCGCGGCGCATCTGGTGGCGATGCTTCGAAATGGACCGGGCCGGACAGAGCCCAGAGCAGTCCAGCGGTTTCTTCCAGCGTGGCATGGTCGGACAGCGCAACGGCATCCCGGCCCCGATAGATGAGGCTGCCGTGCCAGACGGTCGAAATCGCGGTGACGAGCGACGGCTCGCCCCAGGCGATCGCGCTTTCGGCGATGGCCGAGGGGCTGCGTCCGCGCGCCCTTCGGGTTGCCAGCGCCGCGATGTCGTCGGCGCGGTACTGGCTGCGGCGCGGATCTGCCCGATCCGGGCGCATGCCGATGCGCCCGCGGCTGACATAGGCATAGAGCGTCTGCGGCCTCACCCTGAGCCTTTCCAGCGCCTCTTCCCGCGACAACCATTCGGACATATCGAGCTCGGATATTGATTCTATTGATCAAGATTGATGCTTATGGCGTCCATCCTTATCTCCCACCGGGAAAAGCTTCAAGGAGACAAGGCCATGGCGAATGGGCTCGATGATGTGGTGGCGGCCGAAACCGTGCTGTCCGACGTGGATGGCCTGGGCGGCCGCCTGACGATCCGAGGCCATTCGCTTGGGGACTTGGCTGGACGATGGAGTTACGCCCGGGTCGTCCGCCTGCTGCTGGGCGGCTTCTTCGACGATCTGCCCGGTGACGCCGTACTGGCGGCACGGTTGGGCGAGGCACGCGTCGAGGTTTTCGACCGGCTCGCGCCTTCGCTGCCCCTGCTGGCGCCGCTCGAACTCTACAGCGCCATGCGCGCCGGCATGGCTTTGCTGCCGGATGGCGAAACGCTGGCCGACGCCTTGCGGCTGATCGCTGCGCCCGCGGTGCTGACGCCGGCCCTGCTGCGCCCGCGGCGCGGCGATCAGCCGATCGCACCCGACGGCAAGGCGGACCATGCCACCGACATGTTGAGGATGCTCAGGGGAACGGTCCCGTCGCCGGCATCGGCAAAGGCGCTCGACACCTATCTGGTGACCGTTTGCGATCATGGCCTCAATGCCTCGACCTTCGCCACCCGCGTCGTCGCTTCGACCCTGGCCGGCCTGACATCGTCGGTGCTGGCCGGGCTTAGCGCGCTCAAGGGGCCGCTGCATGGCGGCGCGCCCGGCCCGGTCATCGACATGCTCGACGCCATCGCCGCGCATGGCGATGCGGCCGGCTGGCTGCGCGACGAGATCGCGCATGGCGAACGCATCATGGGCTTCGGTCACCGCATCTACCGCGTGCGCGATCCGCGTGCCGATGTCCTGAAAGCGGTGGTGCGCACGCTTGGCGGTGAGGGTGACACCGGCAGGCGGCTGGCTTTCGCCGAGACGGTCGAGCAAGCCGCGCTCGACGTGCTTCGGACTGCTAAGCCGCAGCGTTCGTTGCAGACCAATGTCGAATTTTACACCGCTCTGGTGCTGGAAGCGGCAGGGTTTCCGCCCGAGGCGTTCAGCAATGTCTTCGCAGCCGGGCGTGTTGCCGGATGGGTCGCGCATGCGCGCGAGCAGCAGACCACCGGAAGGCTGATCCGTCCGCAGTCACGCTATATCGGGCCTGTGCCGGACCTCGTCGCCTAGCTCCCATTTACCGGGCTTCATGCCCGTTTCGAAAGCTGCGGTTTCTCCCATGCAGCGGATTGGCCTTTCGCATGACCGAAATTTCATGTGATCACGCGACCGTGTTCGTGTTCTTGCCTTGATCCATTCTTATATGCTGCACTGCAACATAAGCTGGCGATAGCTGCTTCCTTCGAATGACGTAGGGGCGGGCCGGCGTATCAGGATGACAGAAACGCCATGACGAAGAACGGCAAGGTGGAGGAAAAGAAGAAGATCAACATCGCTCTCCAGGGTGGCGGCTCGCATGGCGCCTTTTCCTGGGGCGTGCTCGACCGGTTGCTGGAGGATGACAGGCTGGAGATATCGGCGGTGTCCGGTACCAGTGCCGGCGCGATGAACGCGGTGGCGCTGGCTGACGGTTTTGTCAGGGGCGGGGTCGAGGGCGCGCGCAGGAAGCTGGACGATTTCTGGCACGCGGTGGCCGCGAAGGGACGGTTCAGCCCCGTGCAACGCATGCCCTGGGATGTCGCCTGGGGCAATTGGTCTATCGAGAACACGCCGGGCTATGTCTTCTTCGACACCATGTCGCGGGTATTCTCGCCCTATGTCGCCAACCCGCTCGGCCTCAATCCGCTGCGCGACGTGGTCGCGCGGGAGATCGATTTCGGGAATGTCCATGCCTGCAAGTCGATGGAACTGTTCATCTCCGCCACCAATGTCGAGACAGGGCAGTTGCGAGTGTTTTCCGATGGCGAGATCGATCTCGACGCAGTAATGGCCTCGGCCTGCCTGCCGCAACTGTTCCGTGCTGTCGAGATCAAGGGCGTGCCCTATTGGGATGGCGGCTATGGCGGCAACCCGGCGCTCTATCCGTTCTTCAAGACGGCGGCGACCGAGGACGTGCTTCTGGTGCAGATCAACCCGGTGGTGCGCGAGGGAACACCAAAAAGCGCCAACGAGATTCAGAACCGCATCGACGAGATCACCTTCAATGCCGGGCTGCTGCGCGAATTCCGCTCGATCGCCTTCGTCAAGGAACTGATCGCCGCCCGGCGTCTGCCGCATGGCGAATACCGGGACATCCGCATGCACCGCATCGATGCCGACGAGGCGTTCAAGGATCTGTCGGCTTCGTCCAAGGTCAATGCCGAATGGGCGTTCCTGACCTATCTCAGAGATCTCGGCCGCACCGCCGCCAGCGACTGGTTGGAGGAGAACTACGACGCCGTCGGCAAGCATGCCACGCTCGATCTCTCGGGCGAACTCGACGACGGTTTCAAGCCGGTCCGCGGTCCAGCACCGGGCCGCCGGGTCAAGGAGTTTCTTGCAGCGCGCAAGAACCCGGAGGCGGAGCGCCGTCGGGCCTGAGCCCGCCGGCTGGCTCCACGGCAGTGTCGCCGGCAGCATGGCGGGTCTCCGGAGCAGCGCGTGTCCAGCGCTGCTGGCGTGACAGCAACCTTGGCGTGCGGAAGAGCCGTCATCATGCTGACGCCTGCTGCCACTCACGGTCAGATGGCGCCGGCCGGGAGACGTTCGAAGGGGTCGGGTGCGATGCTCGATACAGAATTGCGATTGGGACGAAATACACCCGGTGTTCCCGCACCTGTCTCGCGCCGGGCCCTATGTCGCGCGTATCGGGACGCGATGGTCCAGGATGTGATAATGCGGCACCATTGGTATTTTCAGCATCTGGCTCGACGTCGGTGCGTTGGCGGGGGCGAGCCTGATCTGAGCGATTGCCATGCCTCTTTTCCGAGCGATTCCAGCCCTTTGGCCCGTGTTGGTGGTGTCTCGGCCATCGCCCCGTCGCCGATCGCGCTGACGCGGATCGCGGGTTCGTGCCTGCACTTCGATCAGCGACGCGATGCGGATCGCGGCTGTAGTTCGGAGACGGCCGGACGGGCCTATGGCGAGCCGGGCGGGTCCCCAGCGGTCGACATTTCAGAGCCGGATCGTGAACCGGCGGCCGGCTTCACCAAGTAGCCTGGCAAGTCACGAAGGACCGTTTCATGACGGCCCAACCTTGTTCGGCTACGCAATGCTGCTGCAACTTTGGGACTATATTGCGATGCAACTTTGATGTAGAAGCGCGCTCGCCGATCACGGCAATTTGAACACGGTCAAGCGCGCACCCATATCGGCGACGCGCCCGCGTCATCAGACGCGGTGCTGGCCGACCCGTAGTGGAAAAATGACGATGCCTAAAATCAGGTTTCACAAGCTTGCAGCCATTGTTGTGCTCATCGGTTTCGCGGCGTGGATGGCGACGGGCGAGTTCTCGTCGGTCGGCAGCGTAGCGGCGAACAAGGCCAAGGCAGCCGAAGTCGAGCAGGGCAATAGGCCGGACGCGAGCAAGCCGAAGACGGCGGAAGCCGAACCGAAGGCCCCGCTGCGTACCGTCGCCGTGGTGACGCCGCCGCGCAAGACCTATGCGCGCGCCATCCGCATTTCCGGGCTGACCGAAGCCGACAAGCGCGCGGTGCTGGCAACCCGCGTCGCCGGCGTCATCGACAAGCTGCCGGTCAAGCAGGGCGACCACGTCAAGACCGGCGACCTGGTGCTGATGCTCGCCGCCGAGGAAAAGATCTCGATGGTCGACAATGCCAAGCAGCTTGTCGCGCAGCGCAACGCCGAACTCGATGCCGCCGAGCGGCTGGCCAAGACAGGCAATTTGCCGAAGCTGCAGCTCGACACCGCCCGTTCCAACCTGACCCAGGCGCAGTCCCAGTTGGATACCGCGCAGGCCGAGCTCGACCGCAACGAAGTGAAGGCGCCGTTCGACGGCGTCATCGACCGGGTGCCGGTGGAACTCGGCAGCTCCGTCATGCAGGGCGGCGAGGTGGCGACGATCCTCAAGCTCGACCCGGTGATCGCGCGCGGCGAAATCAGCGAGCGCGACCTCGGCTATCTCAAGATCGGCGACAAGGCCAGCGTTCGGCTGGTCAGCGGCCAGACCGTCGAAGGCACCGTGCGCTATATCAGC
The DNA here is from genome assembly GCF_000502915.1 of Mesorhizobium sp. LNHC209A00. Lineage (NCBI taxonomy): Bacteria > Pseudomonadati > Pseudomonadota > Alphaproteobacteria > Hyphomicrobiales > Phyllobacteriaceae > Mesorhizobium > Mesorhizobium sp. LNHC209A00. Next base: position 15,987 of record NZ_AYWT01000026.1, on the reverse strand, counting down.
CGAGACGCCTCGTCGGCGACCCGCACGTTCCGTGTCGAGATTGCCATCCCCAATGCCGATGGCTCGGTGCCGGCCGGCATGACGGCCGAAATCCAGCTCAGCGCGTTGCCGACCGACGCGGTGCTTTTGCCGCGCTCGGTGGTGACGCTGGGCGACAAGGGCGATCTCGGCATCCGCGCCGTCGGCAAGGACAACAAGGTGGCGTTCTTTCCGATCGATCTGGTCGACGATACGCCGACCGGTCTCGTGCTTGGCGGCATCCCGGCCGATGCGCGCATCATCGTTGCCGGCCAGGAACTGGTGAAGGAAGGCGACGAGGTCCATCCGGTCGAGGCCGATCAGGCGACCATCAAAAAGCTGATCGGCGAAGCCACCGCCGGGACGCAGTAGCGCGTGGGCGCCGGCGCCGGACCCTGTCCGGCGACAGCATGTCCGTTCGCCACTCCCGAAAGCAACAGCAGGCATAAGTCATGGATATCGTCAGACTCGCAATCAACAATGCCCGCCTGACCATCTCGGTCCTGGTCTTCCTGCTGATTGCAGGCTGGGTCGCCTATCAGTCGACACCGAAGGAAGCGGAACCCGACGTTCCGATTCCGATGATGTATGTCAGTCTGATCTATCAAGGCATTTCACCGGAGGATTCCGAGCGTCTTCTGCTGCGGCCGATGGAAAGCAAGTTGAAAAGCCTGAAGGGCCTCAAGGAGATGCGTTCGGCCGCCTTCCAGGGCGGCGGCTACGTTCTGGTCGAGTTCCAGCCGCAGACGAACCTTGCGACGGCGCTGCAGGATACGCGCTCCAAGGTGCAGGACGGCAAGGCCGACCTGCCGCAGGCGGCCGAGGAGCCTGTCGTCACCGAGGTCAACATCTCGGAATTCCCGGTGCTCGTCGTCACGCTTTCCGGCGAATTGCCGGAGCGCGTTTTGACGGCCGCGGCCCGTGAACTGCGTGATCGCATCGAGGAAGTGCCCGGCGTGCTCGAAGGCTCGTTGCAGGGCTCGCGCGACGATCTGGTCGAAGTCGTCATCGATCCGATGAAGCTGTCGTCCTATGGCCTGCAGCTCGACCAGCTGATCGGCGCTGTCGGTGCTTCCAACAGCCTGGTCGCCGCCGGCAATATCGAGGGCTCGGAAGGCAAATATGCCGTCAAGGTGCCGTCGCTGATCGAGACACCGGAGGATGTGGCGGCACTGCCCGTGGTCGCCGGGCCCAATGCCGTGGTGCAGGCCAAGGACATCGCGACGATACGCTCGACCTTCGCCGACGCGACGACAATCACGCGCCTCAACGGCAAGCCGGCCATCGCCATCGAAGTCAAGAAGCGCATCGGCGCCAATCTGATCGACACGCTGACCAAGGTCAGGGAGGTGTCCGACGCTTTCGTCAAGACGATGCCCGAGGGCATGCACGTCACCTACACGCAGGACAAGTCCGTCTTCGTCAACCAGCTGTTGGGCGACTTGCAGAACCACGTGATGATCGCCGTCATCCTGGTGTTCATCGTCATCCTCTACGCGCTGTCCGGCCGGGCCTCGCTGCTGATTGGCCTTGCCATTCCGTCGTCCTTCCTGGTCGGTATCCTGCTGCTTGCCATGATGGGCTACACGATCAACATGATCGTGTTGTTCAGCCTTATTCTGGCGGTCGGCATGCTGGTCGACGACGCCATCATCGTCACCGAGTTCGCCGAACGACGGATGAGCGAGGGCATGCCGAAGCAGGAAGCCTTCGCGCTCGCCGCCAAGCGCATGGCCGGCCCGGTCATCGCAGCGACGATGACGCGTATCGCCGCCTTCTCGCCGCTCCTGTTCTGGCCCGGGATCATCGGCGATTTCATGAAGTACATGCCGATCACGCTAATCGTCACGCTGTCGGCCTCGATGCTCTATGCGCTGGTTTTCGCGCCGACGCTGGGCGCCATATTCGCCAAGGCGCCGCAGCATCACGAGGATGGCAATCGCGACGGCTGGTACATGGCTGTCGTCAAGCAAGCGGTGCGCTTTCCCATCACCGTGATCGTGCTCACCGTCGTCTTGCTGACGGGTATTTTCGTTGGCTATTCAAAGTACGGTGCCGGCGTCGAATTCTTCCCTAGCGTCGAACCCGACTATGGCCTGCTTTACGTGCATGCCCGCGGCAACCTTTCGCTGGCCGAAATGGATACGGCGACCAAGATCGCCGAAAACCGATTGCTCGGCTGGCCCGGCGTGAAGTCGGTCTACACCCGCGTCGGCAAGACGCAGGGCGGCGGCCAGGATGTGCCCGAGGACGTCGTCGGCGTCATCCAGTACGAATTCATCGACTGGCGCGAACGCAAGTCCGCGGACCAGATACTAAGCGATCTGCGCGGCGTGATGGCCGGCATTCCCGGGGTCAACGTCGAGGTGCGCGTGCCGGAAGCCGGTCCGCCAACCGGCAAGCCAATCCAGATCAGGCTCTCGGCCGTCGATCCAGCCGGCCTCGACGACAAGGCGCGCGCCGTGGCTGCGCGTATCGCCAAGGTGCCGGGCGTCATCGATATTTCCGATGGCCTGCCGCCGCCTGGCGTCGACTGGGCTCTCGAGGTCGACCGCGCCAAGGCCGCGCAATACGGCATCAGTCCGACTTCCGTCGGCACCGTGGTGCAGCTGGTGACGAACGGACTGAAGCTTTCCGAATACCGGCCCGCTGGCGCCGACGACGCCGTCGACATCCGCCTGCGTCTTCCGGAAGACCGGCGCACGCTGTCGACGCTGGACGAGCTCAGGGTGCAGACCTCGCAAGGGTCGGTGCCGATCTCGAACTTCGTCGTGCGCAAACCCGAGCCGACGGTCGGCATCCTCAACCGCATCGACGGCGCCCGCACCGTGGTGGTGCAGGCCAACGTCACGGCCGGCAGCCAAGTCGCTGTCGTGCAGCAGGAGGTCACCCAGGCCGTCACCGATATGAATCTGGGCAGCGGAATACGCTGGAAGCTCGCCGGATCGAATGAGGACAGCGCGGAAGCCAGCGCCTTCCTCAGCAAGGCCTTCGGCGCGGCGATCTTCCTGATCTTCCTGGTGCTGCTCGCGCAGTTCAACAAATTCACCAGCGTATGGCTGGTGCTGTCCTGCGTGGTCATGGCGACAATCGGCGTGTTCCTCGGACTGCTTATCACAGGCGAGACGTTCGGCATTGTCATGTCCGGCATTGGCGTCATCGCGCTGGCCGGCGTGGTGGTGAACAACAACATCGTGTTAATCGACACCTACGACCGGCTGCGCGAGGAGGGCTGGGACAAGATGGACGCGGTGCTGCAGACCTGCCGCGAGCGTGCGCGACCGGTTGTGCTGACGGCGGTGTCGGCGATTCTCGGCGTGCTGCCGATCGCCTTCGGCCTTGGGCTCGAAATCTTCCATCACGAGACGACGATCAATGCGCCGTCGACGCAATGGTGGATTTCGCTGTCCTCGGCGATCGTCTTCGGCCTGTCCTTCGCCACCATTCTGACGCTGGTGGTGACGCCGTCGATGCTGATGGTTTTCACCCGCGCCAAGGTCAAGCCCGGCGCGCGGCGCGGCTTAATCAGCCGTCTCTTCCGGCGCGGCAAGGGCGAGATCTCGTCCCAAGGACCTTTGGCAGATGTCGGCGCCGAGCCGGCGGTCAGCTTCCCGAAGGCCGCGGAATAGAGCGTTTCGCAAGCCCGAGCAACAAAGGCCGTCCGGGAACAACCGGACGGCCTTTCGCATTGTTCCCTGGAATGCAACCAGACGGCGAGGGCTCAAAATGGCCATCAGCACACTTCTCGTTATCATCCTGATCCTGATCCTGATCGGCGCGGTGCCGGCATGGCCGCATTCCCGCTCCTGGGGCTACGGACCATCGGGCATTGTCGGCGTCATCCTGGTCGTGGTGCTGATCCTGCTTGTGCTGGGAAGGATCTGACGACAACTATCACCGCCGGACCCTTACTGAGCCCAGCCGTTCTCATCTGGCCAGCAAGCTCGATCAGGCGGCCTGGCGACGGGCGGGCGCGACGGCGATGCCGATATCCTGCAAGGCTTTGTTCACGGCCTGATCGAGCGGCGTATGCGGGATTTCGCCGATGATGCCTTCCAGCCGCGTCGAAGCCAGCTGGTGCGGTTCGAAGCGCAGGTAGGACATCGAGACGATCTCCCGCCACATCGCCACGAACGGGCTGCCGGCACGCAGCACCCACCAGGGCATCGAAGTCACTTTGAGCTGATAGCCAACCGCCTTCTCGGCGGCCGCCTTGATCTGCAGGTCGGTGACCGCGTGGCCGGGAAAGTTCAGCGCTTCATAGGAGCCGAGTTTGTCCAGGGTCCTGGCGAGCGCCACGAAACCTACGGCGAAATCGGGCAGATAGGCCCATTCATGCACGAGGTCGGCCGGGCCGGGCGCGGTGTAGATGCCCTTGTTGATCTTGGCGGCGACGACAAGGTCGAACCAGGAGCCACTGCCAGTGCCGCCGAAGAAGTCGCCGGCCCGCAGAACAACGGTGCGCACCCGACCGGCCTCGGCCTCACGGCGGAACAGATCCTCCATGGCACAGCGAATGCGACCCTTCTCGGTCGTCGGATGGAACGGCGTGTCTTCCGATATCACCGCCGGCATGGGCGAGCCGTAATTATAGACCGTGCCGGGGAAGAGATGCAGCGCGTTGTTGGCGTGGCAGGCGGCCATGACATTTTCAGCCATCGGCAGGCATTTGCCCCAGTCGGTGTAGATCGGATTGAGGCCGTTGAAGATGATATCCACCCCTTCGGTGGCCTGGATCAGCGATTGACGGTCCAGCGCATCGCCGGCAACCGTCGTGGCGCCCTTGAGTTCGGCCGGTACGTTGCCAGTGCGGGTAACGGCGCGCACATCGAAGCCGGCATCGATGAAAGCCTTGGCGACCACGCGGCCGAGCCGGCCATTGGCGCCGAGAATTGCGATCCTGGTCATTTCTGAGATCTCCTGGTTAGTGGTTGCAGTTCGTATCGCTGTTTGCAGGGGGAATATGCGTGCCTCACGCATGAATTGAAATTGACTATGGATGCAGTCTTAATATTCATTATTGAATGACTGACATCGATTGGAACCTGATCAAGAGCTTCGTCACGGTCGCGGAAACCGGCAGCTTGTCGGCCGCCGCGCGAAAGCTGTCGGCCAGCCAGCCGACGCTTGGCCGTCACATCACCGAACTGGAACATGCGCTCGGCGTTACCCTGTTCCGGCGTGGGCGAAGCGGTTATGCGCTGACGGAAGCAGGGGCCACGTTGTTCGAGCGCGGAAAAACGGTCAGCGAACAGGCCAGTGCCTTTTCACGGCTGGCGCTGGGTTCGGTCGAGGCCATCGAAGGCACCGTGCGCATCGCCGCCAGCGAAGTAGTGGCTGCCTATGTGCTGCCCGAAATGATGGCGCGGCTCGGCATCGAGGAACCCGGCATCGAGGTCGAGATCGTTGCCTCGAACCAGGTCGAAAACCTGCTGCGCCGGGATGCCGACATTGCCATCCGCATGGTCAAGCCGGCGCAGAACGAACTGGTGGCGCGCAAGGTCTGCGATATCGCACTCTGCGCCTGCGCGGCCATTGCCTATCTCGACCGGCGCGGCCGTCCGCTCGGGCCGGCCGATCTCGTCGATCATCCCTTGATCGGCTTCGATCGCAGCGACGAGATGATCCGGGGCTTTACGCAATTAGGCATTCCGGTCAGCCGAAGCAGCTTCCGCTTCAGGGCCGACAGCCAAATGGTCCTGTGGGAGGCGGTGCGGACGGGAAACGGCATTGGTCTTGGCCAGGAGCCGCTGGCCGATCGCGATCCGCTGGTGGAGAAGGTGCTGCCCGGCCTGCCGCTGCCCGAGCTGCCGGTATGGCTGGCGATGCATCGCGACGTGCGCAGCAGCGTGCGCATCCGCCGCGTGGCCGACTTTCTCCATGAGGAATTGAAACGTTATTCGGCTGGTGCGACGTCGGGAGCGAATTCGGCGCGGTGAGCGAGACCCGCCATCAGCAAGACGACGATCAGCAGCACCGACATGGCGATGAAGATCGGCCCGAAGCTGGAATGTTCGGCGACGAAGCCGATCGCCGACGGCGCCACCAGAATGCCGGAATAGCCCATGGTGGTGACGACGCTCATGCCGGTGCCCGACGACATGCCCTCCTGGTTGCCGCCGGCGGAAAAGATGATCGGCACCATGTTGGCGATGCCGAAGCCGCAAAGCGCAAAGGCTGCGATGGCGAGCCAAGGCGAGGGCGACAGGCCGGCGATCAGCATGCCGGCGGCCGCGACGATGGCCGAGCCGCGCAGTGTCATCACCGCGCCGAAGCGGTTGCGGACGCCATCCCCGAAAAAGCGCATGATCGCCATGACCCCGGAAAAGGCGGCGTAGGCAAGACCGGCGACGGCGAGGTCGGCGCCGAGTTCCTGCCGCAGGTACAGCGCCGCCCAATCGAGCACCGCGCCCTCTGAAATCATCGTCAGCAGGGCCATCAGGCCGATCAGGTAGACCAATGGATTTGCCGGCAGAGCGAATTTATGATGCTCGGTCGCCTGCGGTCTGTTTTCGGCCACGATGTGGGGCACCGCCGCCGCGATTGCCGCGAAGGCAAGCGCGGTCACCACCGCGGCATGGGCGAGGTGGCCATAAGTCTGGATGGCGTAGCCGCCAAGGGCGCCGCCGGCGAAACCGCCGAGGCTCCAGAAGCCGTGCGACGATGACATGATGGCGCGCCCTAGCCGCCGTTCCACCACCACCGCATTGGCATTCATGGCGACATCCATGCCGCCGATGGAGCCGCCGAAGATGAACATGGCGATGGCTGCCAGCGGCACGTTGGGGGCCAGCGCCACGACCAGCAGGCCGAGGCTGCCGCAGAGGCCGAACCAGCGCAGCACGGTGCGCGAGCCGTGTTTGGAGATCAGGTGGCCGCACCATGTCATGGCGGTGACCGCGCCGGCGCCGAACAATAGGATCAGCAGGCCGAGCGTGAATTTCGAGATGTCCAACCGGGTCAGGAAGACAGGAATCTGCGGCGCCCAGCTGCCGGTCAGGAAACCATTGGCGAGGAAAATGGCCGCCACGGCCCATCGCCCGCGAATGGCAGTCTGCATGGGGTTCGAAGCGTTCATGGGACGAATCCGGTCAGAAAATGGCTATGCGCGGCAAATTAGATCGATTCAATTTTCAGTCAAGCGCTGTTGATGGGAAAGCATTTGGGCCAAACGGACTCAGTGATCCTTGGGGCGCCGCGCTTCGAATTCCGCCTTCTTGGCATCCGAAGCCTCTGTCTGGTTGAGCGCCTGCCACTGCGCATAGGGCATCCCGTAGACGATCTCGCGCGATTGGTCCTTGCCGAGCTCGACGCCTTCGGCATTGGCTGCTTCGCGGTACCAGTTCGAGAGGCAGTTGCGGCAGAAGCCGGCGAGGTTCATCAGATCGATGTTCTGCACGTCGCCCCGTTCACGCAAGTGCTCGACCAGTCGCCGAAAGGCGGCGGCCTCGAAGTCGCGCTTCTGTTCGTCGCTGAGTTCGGTCATCCGAAACCTCCGTCATAGCGGCCCGGTGCGCGAGCCGAACATCTTCACCGCATGTATATCGGGACGGTGGTCGATCGCGTCAACGATCGGTGAGAGCCGCCCGGCCCAGGCGAGAATGCCCTTCTGGTCCGCTATCAGATCCTGGCGGATTTCGATCAGCGCGTGGGCATAGCCATTGACAATGGCGTGCCTGAACATGGTGTCGCCGCGCAAAGCGCCGTCATAGGGCTCATTGTCGCCGACGACGAGTTCTTTGTCCTCAGCCAGCATATCGATCAGCGGTCGCGCCACCCGATCGTCCTTGTCCCAAAGGATACCGACATGCCACGGACGTTGCTTGCCCTGCATGGCAGGGGTGAAGGAATGCACCGAGAAGATGAAAGGTGCTTGCCCGGAAGCTTGCGCGACCGACGCAATCACGGCGCCGACCGCGTCGTGATAAGGGCGGTAGAAGCGATCGAGCCGCCTTTCGCGTTCCTCCTGCGCCAGGGGATAATTTCCCGGAATGAGGGTGCCGTCGTAAAGCTGGCGAATGAGTGTTGGATCGTCCTCGCCTCGGTTGGGATCGATCAGCAGCCGCGAGAAATTGGCGAGCACCGCCGGCGCACCGAGCAGGGCGGCTAGTTCACGCGTCACCGCTTCGACGCCAATGTCATAGGCGATATGGCGGTCGAATTCGGCCGCGGGCAGCCCCAGGCTGCCATACTCTTCCGGCAGGTCGCGGCGGGCATGATCGGCCAGAAGCACGATGCCTCGCTTGCGGTCGCCCTCGACAATGTCGAAGGGCGCGAAAACTGTGGATCGGGTCATTGGCGGAAAATGGTCGTTCGCTGGCCTTCGGGGAGGATGCTATCGTCATTCCATGAAGACGACCTCTGCGCAATGCCGTTGTTTAGCCAAGGTTTCCCGGAAAATCTGGCACCGGGCGACGGTCGCGCGCCGGGAGCCTTCCTAAATCGATTGGAATTGGTCAAAACGGCGCGTTGACATGCGCCCGGACTTTTCCGAAAAGGGGCGCAGAGAGATGCTGATGTGGTTCTTGAGGGGTTTTAGGATGGCTTCCGCCGGCGGGCAGCGCGCGCGCCTTGCCTTAGCCATGCCGCTCCTGACGCTCGCCGTGGGATTGTCCGCGATGGTCACAGCTTCGCCGGCGCGCGCCGACTTCCGCGTCTGCAACGCCACGCAGAACCTGGTCGGCGTCGGAATCGGCTACCGGGCCAAGGCCGGCTGGATCACCGAGGGCTGGTGGCACATCGAGGGATCGAGCTGCAAGACGTTGATCGAAGGGCCGCTGTCATCAAGGTTTTACTATCTTTATGCAGAAGACGCCGAGCGCGGTGGACGCTGGGACGGCCCGATCAACATGTGCGTGGCTGAAAAAGAGTTCAGGATTGCCGGCGTAAGCGACTGCGTCGCCCGGGGCTTCCAGCGCGCCGGATTCCAGGAATATGACACGGGCGAGCAGGCAAGCTGGATGGTCCAGCTCACCGACGAGCCCGCAACGGGAGGCGCTCCAGCCGCCCCGGGAACGAACAGTCAATGAGACGTAGCCGCAAGGTCAAGATCCTAGCCACAATCGGTCCGGCATCTTCCTCCGAGGAGATGCTGAAGAAGCTGTTCGAAGCCGGCGCCGATGTGTTCCGCATCAATATGAGCCATACCGATCATGAGTTGATGCGCACGCTGGTCGCCCGCATCCGCGCCGTCGAGGAAAAAGTCGGCAGGCCGATCGGCATCCTTGCCGACCTGCAAGGCCCGAAGCTGCGCGTCGGCAAGTTCGCCAATGGCAAGGAAGTCTTGACGCTGGGCCAGACATTCACGCTCGACGACAATCCCGAGCCCGGCACCTCGACAAGGGTCTACCTGCCGCATCCCGAAATCCTGAGCTCGGTCGAGGCTGGCCATCGCCTCCTGATCGACGACGGCAAGCTCGAACTGAAGGCGGTAAAGAGCGACGGCAAGTCGATCGTCTGCACTGTCATTGCCGGCACTACTATTTCCGACAAGAAGGGCGTCAGCCTGCCCGATACCGACCTGCCGGTCGGCGCGCTGACCGAGAAGGATCGCAAGGATCTCGACGCGGTGCTCGCCACGGGCGTCGACTGGGTCGCGCTATCCTTCGTGCAGCGGCCGGAAGATCTGGCCGAAGCGCGCAAGATCGCCCGCGGCCGGGCGCTGATCATGGCCAAGATCGAAAAGCCGCAGGCCGTGGCCCGGCTGGCCGAGATCATCGAACTGTCCGACGCGCTGATGGTCGCCCGCGGCGATCTCGGCGTCGAAATGCCGTTGGAGGCGGTGCCCGGCATCCAGAAGCAGATCACGCGCGCCGCGCGCCGCGCCGGCAAGCCGGTGGTGGTCGCCACGCAGATGCTGGAATCGATGATAACGGCCCCTGTGCCGACCCGCGCCGAAGTGTCCGACGTTTCGATCGCCGTCTTCGAAGGCGCCGACGCGATCATGCTGTCGGCGGAATCGGCGGCGGGCGCCTATCCGGTCGAAGCGGTGGCGATGATGAACCGCATCGCCGCCAAGGTCGAAACCGATCCAACCTATGCCGGCATCATCAACGCGCAACGCTCCGAGCCGGAAGCGACGGGCGCCGATGCCATTTCGCTGGCCGCACGCGAAATCGCCGAAACGCTGAAACTTTCTGCGATCATCACCTACACGGCATCGGGCACAACCGGCCTGCGCGCCGCGCGTGAACGTCCGCAGGTGCCGATCATCGCGCTGTCGCCGATCCTCAACACGGCGCGACGGCTGTCGCTTTTGTGGGGCACGCATTGCGTCGTCTCGCCCGATGCGACCGATCTCGACGACATGGTCGACCGCGCCTGCCGCATTGCGCTGGAAGAAGACTTCGGCAAGCCGGGCGACCGGGTCATCATCACCGCCGGTGTGCCGCTGCGGACTCCGGGATCGACCAACATGCTGCGCATCGCCTATGTCGGATCGGAAACAGCCGGCCGGTAGTCGGCCGCCAACCTCGTTGCAGCCCTGAGCGCTCTTGCCGCGGCTTCCGCGTGGTTTCTTCGCTGGAGAAACTGTCGCGCGCGAGGAATGGGGTCATGCGGATACTGATCCGGGCCGAGCATCTTTCGCCGGTTGAGTTCGGTCTTATCGAGCAGATCGAAATCCACTTTCGCAATCGTGCAATGCCATCCGGCGTTGCGCGAAGCCCAGCTTCTTTCATGGTGTTCGAGCAACCGCTCTCGGGCGCAATAGCCGTGATAGTCGAAAGCGATCAGGCCGTTCGTCACATAGATATGGTTTCCTGAAAAACCTACGTCAGGAATGATCCGTTCGCCGTAAAATCCCTCCAATGGCGGATGCCTGAGGAAGGTGCCGGCGAGAATGGCGCATGCGCCGTGACCGAAGAAGATGCGATCCGGCAGCGCCCATCGCTTTTGCGGATTTCTCTTTATGCCGTGTTTCAGGACGTACATTCCGCTCTGATCCCAATGGCGGCCTGCGATGGCCGTTTTCGGACGGCACGCATCAGGTCGGCGCGAGTTCCGCTTCAGGTTCTTTGATGTCGGAGCATTTGCCCGCGCCGTACGTGTCGCCGGCAATCCGTAGCTCCACCGTCCTGGCGATTGCTTCCAGATCGATATCCTTGCCGCCGACTTTCTCGATGGCGCCGACGACGAGGTCGGATGCGATCCAGTCCGGCTTATGACCGAGATTATGCACCCAGACGAGCTCGGCGCCGGGGATGTCGCGCACCAGGCCGAGGGAGTGGATCCGGGCATAGACGACCTTGTCGCGGTCGCCGGAGATGACCACGGTCGGGGCCGTGATCTCTTTGTAGTGCGGTGCGGCGCCGAGCGCATAGCGATAGAGGCCGGCAACGTCTGTGGCGTTGGCGCGAAAAGCCGACGGCCGCAGCACCAGCGGGATCGAGGTTGCGGCGAGATAATTGTCCGGCACCTTGTTGGGTGAGAAGACGCAGATCGTGGCGTCCGCCATCCGCAGCGTCCCGGCCGGATAGGTCAGCGTCTCGGAGAACAGCCGGCCGATCACCGGAATGATCGTCAGGTCGTAGTACCAGGACGTCGCGCCGCCCGGCCAGGGATGGGTCGCCGGCGCCAGGAAGACCAGGCCGAGCGTCTTGTCCGCATGCTCGCGGCCGAAAGCCGCCGTCACCACGCCGCCGAAGGAATGGCCGACGATGATCGCCTTCGTGATGCCGAGACGGTCCATGAGGGCGGCGATGGTTGCGGCTTGCGCCGATGGGTCCTCATTGTTGCCTGGACCGCGGCCGGACCAGCCAAAACCAGGCCGGTCGAAGAACAGCATTTCGGCGCGGCCTTCAAGCAGCGGCCTGAGTGGCAGCATCTGGTCCTTCAAATTGGCGCTGGCGCCATGGATGAAGACGATCGGCGGCAGATCCGCATTGGCTGGGGCGGGGATGTGGACATAGTGGATGCGGGCACCGTTGATGTCGGCGAACGCGCCGACCGACGGACCGCGGAGCTCGATCAGCCACGAGCCGGCGCGGGTGACGCCGACAAGGGCAAGGACAAGCGCCATCAGGAAGGCGAGCGTGGCATAGATCAGGTTCATGTGGGGATATACGGGAATGCAGGGGGATAAGTTGTGAGGCAGTAGCGCTGGCTCCAGGGCCGGCGCCTAATCTATCAAATGCCTTCGCCGGCAAGCTCTTCCGACAGGGTCGCGACCTGGTTCTGGGCGCTGCGCATCATCGGGTAGATGGCCAGCACCTTCTGCCAGGCCTCGAGCGCCGATTGCTTGTGGCCGGTTTCGGCCATGATCTGGGCCAGGCCCGACAGCGCGCCGAAATGGCGAGGCTCGAGCTGCAGCGTGCGGTCGATGTCGGCCATCGACTTGCCGTAGTTCTTCATCATGAAATGAACGGTGGCGCGACGGTTCCAGCCTTCGGCGTAGCTTGGCTGCAACGTCACCACCTGGTCCAGGAAATCGAGCGCGACGTCGAACTTCTGCTCGTTTATCGCCTTTTGCGACCACTGCATCATCAGGTCGATCGAGGCGCTGCCGGACTGGAACCATTCGTTCCAGATGTTGCCGGCAATGCGCTCGGCGGCCTTTTCGTTGCGCTCGCGCTTCAGTTCGGAGAACAGTTTGTCGAGCCGGGCCTGTTTCGTCATCGGCGTGGCCGGAGTGTCCGGAGCCGCTGGCTGGGCATCGGCGGGCGCCGGCTGACCATCCGCGGCCGCCAGCGCGATCGGCCGATCACCGGCTTGGGTCGGCAGGGAGATGACGCCGGAAACCAGCAAAGTCGTCAAGAATACAAAAATAATCCGCATCGCCCGAGTTTAATCCCGGGCGGCGGAACATCAAAGTGATTTTAGCATGGGAAGGCCGGCTGGCCGACAAGCATCATGGGCGGAGGCGAAAAAAGCCTCCGGCCGAAAACTCAACCCTGGCGCGCCTTGTAGCGCGGGGCGGTCTTGTTGATGATGTAAACGCGGCCCTTGCGGCGAACCAGCTGGTTGTCGCGGTGACGCGCCTTCAACGCCTTGAGCGAATTCTTGATCTTCATGGTCTTGCCTGTCGGTCTGGACCCGGTCCGGGTCGAATTTTTAAGGCGCGCCAGAAGACGCGCCTTTTGAACGGTGGGTGGCTCATAAACGAGGAGACTTGCCCATGTCAACCGTAAGTCAACCGCAAGCGTGCTCCATGTCCTGATATCATCAAATATCCGCCATGTCCGCCCCGTGGCATTGCGCGGCCATGAGCCGGCTGGGATGATGCAGTTTATCTCAAGTGATTTGGGGACGACCATGCGCCGAATATCCCTCTCCGCCTGCCTCGTCATCCTGGCGGCGAGCTCGGCTGTCCGAGCGCAGGAATGCGACCGCTCCGACGACAGCCAGCAGATGATGAATATCTGTGCCGGCGAGGAATATCAGGCGGCCGACGCCAGGCTCAATGCGACCTATCAGGCGCTGATCGGCTCCGATGATGCCGACGGCAAGAGATTGCTTCAGGTGGCACAACGCGCCTGGATCAGCTTCCGGGATGCGGAATGCGCGCATAACACCGCCGCCAGCCAGGGCGGGTCCATCCATGCGATGGAGGTCTCGCAATGCCTGACCAGGCTGACCGATGATCGCATCAAGCAGCTCGCCGCCTCCGCCAATTGCGAGGAAGGCGATGTAAGTTGCGCCAGCCCCGACGCGGACAGCGACGAGGTGCAATAGGCGTGTCTGGTATCAGCCCCGGCGGCTGATGCGGGTGAAATGACCCATCTTGCGACCGGGCCGGGCCTCGGCCTTGCCGTAGAGATGCAGCATCAGGTCGGGCTCGGCGAGCAAGGCGGGAACGCGCAGCACGTCGTCGCCGATCAGGTTCTGCATCACGCAATCGGAATGACGGTTCGAGCTTCCCAATGGCAGGCCAGCAATGGCGCGGATATGCTGCTCGAACTGCGAAACGATGCAGGCGGCTTCGGTCCAATGGCCGGAATTGTGGACGCGGGGGGCGATCTCGTTGGCCAGCAGCGAGCCGTCGGCCAGTACGAAGAACTCGACACCGAGGACGCCGACATAGTCGAGCGCCGACAGGATTTTCGTCGCCGCGTCTTTCGCGTCCCGCCCGGTTGCCGGCGCAACGCCGGCCGGCAAGGTCGATGTGTGCAGAATGCCGTCGCGGTGCACATTCCAGGCTGGATCGTAGGCGGCGACAGTGCCGTCCAGCCCTCGCGCGGCGATGACGGAAATCTCGCGCTCGAACCGCACGAAGCTTTCCAGGATCAGCGGCACATTGCCCATCGCCTCGCAGATGCCGGCGAAACCGCCGGCTTCCATGTTGCGGAAGACGCGCTGGCCCTTGCCATCGTAGCCCATTCGCCGCGTCTTCAGGATGCCGCTGCCGCCGAATGCCTTCAGCGCCGCCGCCAACTCCTCGTCGGTGTCGACTTGATTGAACGCGGCTGTGGCGATGCCGATGCCCTTGAGGAATGTCTTTTCGCTCACCCGGTCCTGCGCCACGTCAAGCGCGCGCGGCGGCGGATAGACCGGCACTTTGGCGGCAAGCGCGGTTGCGGCGGCGACCGGCACGTTCTCGAACTCATAGGTGACGACGGCGCTTGCAGCCGCCAGTTGGGCAAGCGCGGACGGGTCGTCATAGGCGGCCGTGATCTGCCGGTTGGCGACCTGTGCCGCCGGGCAATCCGGTTGAGGCTCCAGCACGATGGTGCGGTAGCCTAGCCGGGCGGCGGCCATTGCCAGCATGCGGCCAAGCTGGCCGCCGCCAATGATGCCGATGGTCGATCCGGCGGGCAGGCTCACGGCGTATCCGTCGGTTCGGCCGCGACCTTGGCGGTCTGCGAGGCGCGCCAGGCATCGAGGCGATGGGCAAGCTTGTCGTCGTTGAGCGCCAGCACGGCGGCGGCCAGCAGGGCCGCGTTGGCCGCACCAGCCTTGCCGATGGCCAGCGTTCCCACAGGAATGCCGGCCGGCATCTGGACGATCGACAGCAGCGAATCCTGGCCCGACAGCGCCTTCGATTCCACCGGCACGCCGAACACCGGCAGTGGCGTCATCGCCGCCGTCATGCCGGGCAGATGCGCGGCACCGCCGGCGCCGGCGATGATGACCTTGTAGCCGGCGGCCTTGGCGCCCTTGGCGAACTCATAGAGCCGGTCGGGCGTGCGGTGCGCCGAAATGATCAGCCGTTTGTGGGGCACACCAAGCGCCTCCAGCGTCTCCGCTGCCTGACGCATCGTCGCCCAGTCGGATTGGCTGCCCATGATGATGGCGACGTCGGCGCGTTGATCGTCCAAGCTTCTGCTCCCCGGCGACAAAGGCGCGCCTTAGCGGAATTCGCGCGGGGCCGCAAGGATTTCAGGCCATCGGCGAGATGCCGACGGCCACATTCCGACTCATACCGCCGCCTTGCGGAAGCGAGCGACGAAGTCGTCGAGTTCGGGGCGCTCCATGTCGGAGATCGCCCAGTAGGAGAAGGCGCCGTCGCTCCAGTGCACCATCGAAAAGCCGCCGGAGGAAAGATCGTCCGGCTGGGTGGTCTTGCCGCCCTGCTGCGGCTCGGCGACCAGCGTGATCAGGTGCTCGCGGTGGCGGTAGACCAGTGCCGGCACCGGCCGGCCCGACATCACCTCGACCCGGCCGCCGATGAGGGCGAAACCGTCCTGGGCAAGGTCCGGCGCCGGCGGCGAGACACCGATGCGGGCGTCGAGCCACGGTTTGACCGTATGGCGGTCGGAGGAAACGATGTCGATCGGGCTCGCGGCGAGCAGGCTGCGACGATGGCCGCTGGCGACGGCCGCCGCCAAGCCGTCTTCGGCGCCGTTGAACATCACCCATTGCGTCGCGCCGCTGGCCAGCACCGCGCTGATCATGATCGACGCCGCCATGGCGCGCCAGTCGAACGAGCCGAAGCGGCTTGCCCTCGGCGATCTCCGCGCCAGCGAAGGACGCGTCCCGGCTTCACGCCGCTGGCCTGCGCCAGCGCCCGCAATCAAGCCCGGCAGCGCCGGC
>NZ_AYWT01000025.1:0-51448 GCF_000502915.1 Mesorhizobium sp. LNHC209A00 | reverse complement strand
GGTTGCACCAGTCGAACCCGTGGCCCCTGTATCGCCAGTCGCACCTGTGGCACCGGTTGCTCCGGTCGAGCCTGTAGCGCCTGTATCGCCGGTCGCACCTGTGGCTCCAGTTGCTCCAGTCGAACCTGTGGCGCCCGTATTACCAGTTGCGCCGGTGGCTCCGGTAGCGCCGCTCGAGCCCGTGGCGCCAGTAGCTCCAGTCGAACCCGTGGCGCCCGTAGAACCCGTGGCTCCGGTATCGCCGGTCGCACCTGTGGCTCCGGTTGCTCCAGTCGAACCTGTGGCCCCCGTATCGCCCGTTGCTCCGGTCGAGCCAGTTGCACNAGTCGAACCCGTGGCGCCAGTAGAACCCGTGGCTCCGGTATCGCCGGTCGCGCCTGTGGCTCCGGTTGCTCCAGTCGAACCTGTGGCCCCCGTATCGCCCGTTGCTCCGGTCGAGCCAGTTGCACCGGTATCGCCAGTTGCACCAGTCGAACCCGTAGCACCCGTATCACCGGTCGCACCTGTGGCTCCGGTCGAGCCCGTAGCTCCAGTCGAACCCGTTGCACCCGTAGAACCTGTGGCGCCAGTCGAACCCGTTGCGCCAGTATCGCCAGTCGCACCTGTGGCTCCAGTCGAGCCAGTGGCCCCGGTAGAGCCAGTCGCGCCTGTCGAGCCTGTTGCACCGGTGTCGCCGGTCGCACCTGTGGCGCCGGTTGCTCCGGTCGAGCCGGTGGCACCGGTCGCACCCGTAGAACCTGTGGTTCCGGTCGAACCCGTTGCACCGGTGTCGCCGGTAGCTCCAGTCGAACCCGTGGCACCCGTATCGCCGGTTGCACCAGTCGAACCCGTGGCCCCTGTATCGCCAGTCGCACCTGTGGCACCGGTTGCTCCGGTCGAGCCTGTNGCCAGTGGAGCCCGTATCACCAGTTGCGCCAGTCGAACCTGTGGCGCCGGTATCGCCAGTCGCACCCGTAGAACCTGTAGCTCCGGTCGAACCTGTGGCTCCAGTCGAACCGGTCGTTCCGGTATCGCCAGTTGCACCAGTCGAACCTGTGGCACCTGTATCGCCAGTCGCACCTGTGGCTCCGGTTGCCCCAGTCGAACCAGTTGCGCCAGTCGAGCCTGTGGCTCCGGTCGAGCCAGTCGCTCCGGTATCGCCAATTGCACCAGTCGAACCCGTGGCACCCGTATCGCCAGTTGCGCCTGTGGAACCCGTAGCGCCAGTGGAGCCCGCATCACCAGTTGCGCCAGTCGAACCTGTGGCGCCGGTATCGCCAGTCGCACCCGTAGAACCTGTAGCTCCGGTCGAACCTGTGGCTCCAGTCGAGCCGGTGGCGCCAGTAGCTCCAGTCGAACCNGTGGCACCCGTATCACCAGTCGCACCCGTGGCGCCTGTTGCTCCGGTTGAGCCGGTTGCGCCCGTGTCGCCGGTCGCGCCTGTGGCTCCGGTTGCCCCGGTCGAGCCCGTCGCACCTGTATCGCCGGTCGCCCCGGTGGCGCCGGTAGCGCCAGTAGAACCCGTGGCGCCGGTAGCGCCAGTAGAACCCGTGGCGCCTGTATCGCCGGTCGCACCTGTGGCGCCGGTCGAACCCGTGGCACCCGTATCGCCAGTCGCGCCGGTAGCACCAGTTGCTCCGGTCGAACCGGTGGCCCCTGTAGAGCCCGTGGCGCCGGTGGCTCCGGTCGAACCCGTGGCACCCGTATCGCCCGTTGCGCCAGTCGAACCCGTAGCGCCAGTAGAGCCGGTTGCGCCCGTATCGCCGGTCGCACCTGTGGAACCTGTTGCTCCAGTCGAACCCGTTGCTCCGGTATCGCCAGTGGCACCCGTGGCTCCGGTTGCTCCAGTCGAGCCAGTCGCTCCGGTCGAGCCCGTCGCACCTGTATCGCCGGTCGCNCCGGTCGAGCCCGTCGCACCTGTATCGCCGGTCGCCCCGGTGGCGCCGGTAGCGCCAGTCGAACCCGTGGCACCCGTATCGCCGGTTGCACCGGTGGCGCCGGTAGCGCCGGTCGAGCCCGTGGCTCCGGTGTCGCCGGTCGCGCCTGTGGAACCTGTTGCTCCGGTCGAACCCGTGGCACCCGTATCGCCCGTTGCGCCAGTCGAACCCGTAGCGCCAGTAGAGCCGGTGGCACCGGTTGCTCCAGTCGAGCCCGTGGCGCCTGTATCACCAGTCGCACCGGTGGCTCCGGTCGCACCCGTCGAGCCGGTGGCTCCAGTCGAACCTGTGGCCCCGGTTGAGCCCGTCGCACCAGTCGCGCCTGTGGCACCGGTTGCTCCGCTCGAGCCCGTGGCGCCTGTATCGCCGGCCGCACCTGTGGCTCCGGTTGCTCCGGTCGAACCCGTAGCTCCAGTTGCTCCGCTCGAGCCCGTGGCTCCGGTCGCACCTGTGGCTCCGGTTGAGCCCGTGGCTCCGGTCGCACCTGTGGCTCCGGTTGAACCCGTGGCTCCGGTCGCACCCGTGGCACCAGTCGCACCCGTAGCGCCGGTCGAACCCGTGGCTCCGGTCGCACCTGTGGCACCAGTCGAACCCGTGGCTCCGGTCGAACCCGTGGCTCCGGTTGAGCCTGTGGCGCCGGTCGAACCTGTGGCTCCGGTTGAACCCGTGGCGCCAGTCGAACCTGTAGCTCCGGTCGAACCTGTGGCGCCGGTCGAGCCCGTGGCTCCAGTCGGCCCTGTCGCGCCTGCATTACCGGCGGAGCTGGCGGCCGTTAGTCCGAACACACCATTGGCGTTAGAACTGTCTGCGCCGCCGATAGTCCCCGCTCCCGTGCCCGAGGCTGGAACTGTAAAAGTCCCCGCAGACACTACGGTATAATTGTCAGCGTTAGTTGGTACAAGAGCCGTAATAGTATACGTCGTATTTACACCAGTTGAAGGTACACTGACTATTATCTGAACGGAAGTAAATGGACTTACGGCTTTTGATACCAGCGAAAAACTTCCAACAATTGCACCAGCGGAATTCGTTATATAATATTGCACCGGGAACGTATTGAGCGATCCGCCAGCGGTATCGAGGTTCCCGGAAAGGGTGACTTCAACACTCAGCGCACCGGTATAGCTTGCTACCCCGACGTAGCTCAGAGGCGGCGTCACCTGCCCGCTAGCTGAAACGGCTAAGTGCCACCGTCCGCCCAATATCTCGGCGCCCACCAGCCCAGTTGCCGCCTTGACGTGGGTGCCCGTCGCCTCCTCCAGCGCCTCGACAAACGCTTCGCCCGCCCGACCCTTGCCCGTCTCGCAGCTCCAGAGCCTGAGATCGCCGTTGTCGCCCAGCGCCCTGCCGATCGCCGCCAGGTCGTCCGCCGCATCCTCGAGCGTATCGATCGACCATGCGCCAGAGCTGAAATGCACCCCCCCTGGCGAGCCATGGGCGATGATGTGGACGGCCTCCAGCCCCGATCGCCCTTCCAGCGCCTCGGCGATCTGGCGTGCCGCCGGCCGGTGGCCGTCCAGCACGATCGCTTCGACCCGAGGCCGCAGATTGCCCAGGATCGTCTCGAGATCGGGCGCGGATGGGTCGACGAAAAGAATTTCGGAGATGCGGGCCATGGCGAGGTCTCTCTTGGCGCGAATTCAACTCACGGAAAAAGCCGGCTTGGCCGGCTGGACGGATGAAGAGATGGCGGGAAGAAGCGCGGTCATCTTGACGACGGCCCCACGGCTCCGGTCGGCTTGGCTGGCGAAGCCACGGTGAGAATTGTCGAAGGCAGGAAGGCACCGCTGTCGGCGAACGTGCCGATCGCAAGCGCGGCCGTCGCGTTCGGCACCTTGACTGCCATGGAGACAGGCGTCGGCTGCGGCATGGCGCTGGGCAGCACGACCTGGCCGACGATGGCCTTCCGGTCGGTGTCGACGATGTAATGAGTGACCGGCCCGCCCATATTGCCAACCGGCAAGGTGCCGGTGACCATCACCTCGGCGATCAGAATTCCCGCGTAGATTCCCATACCAACCTCCGTCAGTGGCGGCCGCGTCGCGGCCTTGCTTGTGCGTACGTTCAGTTTCCAGTCGCCGCCGAGCGCCGGCGAACCGACCAGGTCGTCGGCGGCCGCGACCGGCGCTTCCACCGCGCGCGACAGCGCATCGATAAAATTGGTTCCAGCCGCAGCGGCACCCGCCGCGCAGCTCCACAGAAGCAGCTCGCCGGATTCGCCCAGCGCCTGGCCGATCGTGGCGAGATGATCCGCGTCGTGCTCCAGCGTCCGCGCGGTCCACTCGCCGGCCGTGAAGCTCACCCGTCCTGGCGCGCCATGCGCGATGATGTGCACGGCGTCGAGGTCGTCCACCCCCGCGAGCGCCAGCGCCATCTGCCGCGCCGGTGGCGACAGCGGGTCGAACACGATCGCCTCGACCCCCGGTCGCAGGTTTCGCAGGATCGTGCCGAGATCGGATACCGAGGGATCGACGAAAAGGAGTTCGGAAGGGCGGGGCGCATCGGTCCCCGCGTTCGGGCGATCAGTCGCAGCGTCCGGTAGCGGATCAATCCGGCGCCCGTCGAACCGCGGGAATGCACCGACGCCCCCATGGGGCACACGCGACAACACTTGACTCACAGCCACCCAACTCCCATCGCCGGTGCCGCCGATGTCTCGACCGCAAACTCGCGAGTGAACTCCGGAATGGGAAACCGTCTGCCTTCCGCCGAAGCATAGGCACGGACGCGACATGTCACGGTACGCCCTGCGGACGCACCTTCTTCATGCGCGAAATTGCCTTGCTACCCGATCCCTGTCCAACCCACCTGCACAGACCTTACGGCCACCGACCGTGCGATCTGCGGGCACCCTCCATACCCCACATATTAGTACATTCGAAAATTAACGATTTGTAAACTATTAAGTAGGGAATTGGTAAATTTCGGAGAGCGAGGCAGCAGACCTCACTCAATAGTGAGGCATCTGCCTCGCCCAAATTGTTCCTGAAAATCGTAGACTTGCCGGCTTTCTTTCAGTTGCTGTGAACCCTGTGAATAATCCCCCTGGCCGGGCCAGCGGCGGAGTTTGCCGGGTGCCCAGCTGGTCTGACCATGATCGGCGATGGAGGCGCTGCAGGAAGCCAACAAGGAACAACGATCAGCGCGCGGGCTTCCAGCGAAGCCCGCGCGCCCGTTCTCAACCTGGACCAGTCACCGTCCGGTCCGTTTGCCGCTCACTCATGCGGCTTCAAGAGATCCTTCAGGGTCGTCTTGGCGGTATGGTCGTTGCTGGCGTAGCCGGCGCCAGGCTTGGTCTGGTCGGAGGTGAGATCCGTGCTCGCCCCCGTCGGCTTGTTCGGGTTCTGACCAGATCCGCTGATTGTCTTGAGGACGTTGAGCAGGTCTGTCGTCACCGATGTGGCTGCAAGCCCGATCAGGTTGCGGAACGACGCCTGGCCGCCGGGGTCACTGCCGTTGCCGGTCGAGCTCGGCTGTAGGAATTGCGTCGTGTCCTTGAGCCCCAGCGTGCTTGCGGTGACGTTGGCATTGTGCCCGCCGTTCCCGCCGCCAGAGTTGCCCTGTCCCTGGTGTCCGCTGTTGTCGGCATTGTTGTGGTCCCCGGAATTACCCGGCGCGGGCTGTTCTCCGTTTCCGTGGCCGTTATTGGCATGACCAGTGTCACCACCACCCGAACCCGTTCCTCCGGTCGGGCCTGTCGGACCTTGCGAGCCTGTTGCACCGGTCGAGCCTGTCGCTCCGGTGGAGCCAGTCGCTCCGGTGGAGCCCGTGGCACCCGTCGAACCCGTTGCGCCGGTCGAGCCAGTCGCTCCGGTGGAGCCCGTGGCACCGGTCGAACCCGTTGCGCCGGTCGAGCCAGTGGCACCGGTCGAGCCTGTTGCACCCGTGGAACCCGTTGCACCAGTCGAGCCTGTTGCGCCGGTCGAGCCAGTGGCACCTGTCGAGCCAGTGGCACCTGTCGAGCCGGTCGCACCAGTGGAACCCGTTGCTCCGGTGGAGCCGGTCGCTCCGGTCGAGCCAGTCGCTCCGGTCGAGCCTGTTGCGCCGGTCGAACCGGTTGCACCAGTCGAACCGGTGGCACCAGTGGAACCTGTTGCACCCGTGGAACCCGTTGCACCAGTCGAGCCTGTCGCTCCGGTCGAGCCGGTCGAACCGGTGGCACCCGTCGAACCCGTTGCGCCGGTCGAGCCAGTGGCACCGGTCGAGCCAGTCCCTCCGGTATCGCCCGTGGCACCGGTCGCACCGGTCGCTCCAGTCGATCCGGTCGCACCAGTTGCCCCTGTCGAGCCGGTCGCACCAGTGGAACCCGTTGCTCCGGTATCACCGGTTGCGCCGGTCGAGCCTGTNCCTGTCGAGCCGGTCGCACCAGTGGAACCCGTTGCTCCGGTATCACCGGTTGCGCCGGTCGAGCCTGTCGCTCCGGTCGAGCCCGTACCGCCGGTGTCGCCAGTCGCACCGGTTGAGCCAGTTGCCCCTGTCGAGCCGGTTGCNGCTCCGGTCGAGCCCGTACCGCCGGTGTCGCCAGTCGCACCGGTTGAGCCAGTTGCCCCTGTCGAGCCGGTTGCGCCAGTGGAACCCGTTGCTCCGGTGGAGCCGGTCGAGCCAGTCGCTCCGGTCGAGCCGGTGGCACCGGTCGAGCCAGTCCCTCCGGTATCGCCCGTGGCACCGGTCGCTCCAGTCGACCCGGTCGCTCCAGTTGCCCCTGTCGAGCCGGTCGCACCAGTGGAACCCGTTGCTCCGGTATCACCGGTTGCGCCAGTCGAGCCGGTTGCGCCGGTCGAACCTGTTGCTCCGGTACCACCAGTCGCGCCTATGGCCCCAGTTGCTCCGGTCGAACCCGTTGCACCTGTCAAGCCAGTCGCTCCGGTATCACCCGTGGCACCGGTCGCACCGGTCGCTCCAGTCGCTCCGATATCGCCGGTGGCACCAATGGCACCGGTCGAGCCTGTGGCACCCGTCGAGCCGGTTGCTCCGGTCGAACCCGTTGCACCAGTCGAGCCGGTTGCTCCGCTCGAGCCCATCGCACCGGTCGAGCCAGTTGCACCGGTAGAGCCGCTCGCTCCGGTTGAACCTGTCGCGCCCGTAGCGCCCGTGGCACCCGTTGCTCCGGTCGAACCCGTCGCACCAGTTGAGCCAGTCGCGCCGGTTGCACCAGTCGCGCCGGAGCCAGTCGCACCCGTGGCCCCGGTAGCTCCGGTCGCCCCCGCGGGTCCAGTCGCGCCTACTTGACCTGTAGTGGCGATAAAAGCAGCGGTATCAAAAAGATTGCCATTATCGCCATTATTAGCAGCTACAGGGGTGAAACTGTAGCCTCCAGAAACAGGGGAAAGCGTCCCGTATAATTTGAAAGTGCTGTCGTAGACGTAATAAATGTCAGTTGTGTTTGGAATGGTTATGGTTGCTCTAAAATCATTAATTAAACCGCTTTGGTTCGCAGATGGCAGTTGAAAGCTACCGACCACTGTATCATCTGACGTATTAAGTGCAGGGTTAGTGGGCGGAGCTACGTGAGTATCCACTATATAGTACGTGTTAACAGCAGAAGAGTTGCCTCCGGCAGTTATGTCCCCAGTGAGTGTAAGATCGGCGGCAGCAAGAACCCCCGAGTAACCGGCCACGCCAGCTGAAGTCATGGGAGGCAAAGGCTTGGACGAGCTTACATGTTCGGATATCTCCCAGGCGCCGCCAAGGGCGGCCGAGCCAACCAGCGATCTCGATGCGCGGACGTCCGCGCCGACGGCCTGTTCCATCGCCGCTACGAAGGCTTCGCCAGCATTCCCTAACGCCGTCTCGCAGCTCCACAGCCGCAGTTCGCCGTCCGCTGCAAGCGCCCTGCCGATCGCGGCGAAATCGTCAGCCGCTGCCTCCAGCGTCCCCACGGACCAATCTCCTGCTGCGAAGTTGACCCGGCCCGGTCCGCCATGAGCGATGACGTGGACGGCGTCGAGCCCTTCGTGCGATGCAAGCGCGGCTGCGATCTGCCGCGCTGCCGGCCGGTGGCCATCGAGCACGACAGCACGGACTTCGGGCCTCAGGTTGCCAAGAACCGTGTTGAGATCGGAGATCGAAGGATCGACAAAGAGAATTTCAGAGGCACGGGCCATGACTGGCTCCTGTTGGCTTGAATTCAATTAACGGAAAAGCGCCCTCCGGCTTGGCCGGGGGTGGCTAACGGCATGAAGGCTAGTCGGTCATCTTCTAGACGGCCCGACGGCGGCCCCTGCGCCATCGACAGAGGGGCTTTCTACCCGCAGGAAGCTGGCGACCTTGAAACTGCCGCCATCGTCAAACATCCCAATCGCAAATGAGCCGGCCGTGCTTGGCACCTTGACGGTCAGCGCTACGGCAAGGCTTCGCTTGACGGCCTTGGGGAGGACGACCTGGCCAACGATCGCGCTCTTGGCCGTGTCCAGGATAAAATAAGTCACATTTTCGGTCGCATCACCGATCGGCAAAACGCCCCTCACCGTGACTTCCATAACCGCAAACCCTGCTGTGTAACTCATCCTATCCTCCTCGGTCGCAGCGACTGCGCGGCGCCTTTCGCGTTCGGCCTTCTAGAAGCGCCCGACCGAGCCCGACGCGGCCGGTCTTGCGTGTGGGTGGGCATCTGGTGGGTGGGTGGGCAGACGCCGGGCGCCTTTGTGCGCCAAGTGTTCCATCGGCGCGCCGCGCTGGTGTTTCGATTGTTCGTCTGGCAGGCGGCAGACCGATAACCGATCTCTCGATCGGCTCCGATGTCCAGCCGCGAATGGTTGGGGGGTGGCGAAGTTAAGGCATCACATTTCCTGCGATGCGCACGCGATTTTACCCGACTCACGAATTCACTCCCGTCATGTTCACGCCGATGTCTCGGCGAAAACTTGAGAGGGATCTCCGGAACGGGAACCCGTCCGCCTCCAGCAGAAGGACAAACGTATACGCGGCAGCGGACGCTTTGCGAACGCACCTGCTTCAGCCGCGAAGTGGCCTAGCTACTCCAGAACTCCTCAAACCCTCTCAAGAACGCCAACCCACCCGCGAACTGCGCGAGTGCCCTCAAAGCCGTACATTAGTAAACAGAAAATTAGGGAGTTGTAAACTATACGCGAACGAATAATTGATCAGGGAGTGGGCGCGGGCCAGTCTTTAACGCAGTTGCTGAAAATTGTTCTTCAACCTGCCCTTAACGTCTCCTCTCCAGCCCTTGCCATGTCGCAAATATGGTCAACGTCAAGCGTGGCACTCCTCTGGCGGGACGCCACTTAGAACGTCGGTTCGACGTTTCTCGATCTTGACGACACCTGGCAAATGGCGGTGAACTAATCGAGGGGCGGCGTGACGGACCGCCGCACGGAGCCGACGATTCAGATGACAAGCCGCAAGCGCCTCTGCCTCAACATGATCGTCAAGAACGAGATGGCGAACCTTCAGCGCTGCCTTGGAGCGGTGGCCGACCACATCGACTGCTGGGTCATCGGCGATACCGGCTCGACCGACGGGACCCAGGATTTCATTAAATCGTTCTTCGCTGCCCGCAACCTGCCGGGCGAACTGCATGAGTTTCCCTTCCTGAATTTCGAGCAGGCGCGTAATGCGGCACTTGATCACGCCTACGCCTCGGCACTCGCTTACGACTATTTGCTATTTGACGACGCCGACATGGAACTGGTGGTCGAGGACGTAGGCTTCCGAGAACAACTCGTCAGTCCGGGCTACCGGCTGCTGCAGCGATCGGAGTCCGGCCTGACCTATTGGAACACCCGCCTGGTCAGGCGCGACGCCGGCGCGCGCTACCACGGCGTGACCCATGAATATCTCGACGTGCCCGACGGTGTGCTGGAACTGCGCAGTGCCTGGTACAAGGACCACGCCAGCGGATCGAACCGCGTCGACAAGTTCGAGCGTGACGCGAAGCTGTTGCTTGAAGCTCTTGATAGGGAACCGGAAAATCAGCGCTATTGGTTCTATCTGGCGCAATCCTATCGCGACGCCGGGCGGACGGCTGAGGCTGCGGTGGCCTACGCCAAACGCGCCGCCATGGGCGGCTGGGACGAGGAAGCGTGGAACGCACGCCTGCAGGGGGCCCGCTGCTTGCGCAAGCTCGGCGACGAGCCAGGCTTCGTTGAGCAGGCGCTTGCCGCCTTCAATCAGCGGCCGCAACGTGCCGAGCCGCTCTACGACCTGGCCAGGTTCTACCGCGACAAGGGAATGAACGATGCCAGTCTGCTGTTTTCCGAAGCGGGGCTGGCGATCAAGCGACCCGAGCAGGACATCCTGTTTCTCGAGGACTATGTCTACACGACAGGCCTGCTTGAAGAGTTTGCGATCGCCGCGAACTATTCGCGCGATCCTGTGCGCAAGGACC
The DNA here is from genome assembly GCF_000502915.1 of Mesorhizobium sp. LNHC209A00. Classification (NCBI taxonomy): domain Bacteria; kingdom Pseudomonadati; phylum Pseudomonadota; class Alphaproteobacteria; order Hyphomicrobiales; family Phyllobacteriaceae; genus Mesorhizobium; species Mesorhizobium sp. LNHC209A00. Next base: position 41,185 of record NZ_AYWT01000025.1, on the reverse strand, counting down.
GCGGCTTCGCGGCTTGCAACTGGCTGGCGCTGAACCGGACCATTGGCGACGGCCCTAGGGAACTGGCGTGGTCCAACCTGTTCTTCTATGTGCAGCCCGCCAAGACAATGATGCCGACCTTCAGCGCGCGTCCGGTCAGCTTCGAGGCGCCCGATGGCTATCGGCTTCTCAATCCTTCGGTGACGCGATTGGGCAAGCAGATAGTGCTCGCGCAAAGAGCCGTGAACTACACGATGACCGAAAACGGGCTCCAATATCAGACCAAGGACGGCGATGCGATTCGCACGCGAAACTTCCTGCTGCGATTGAGCAATGAACTTGATCTCGAGTCGGCGACAGAAATCCTGCCGCCGGTAGACATGCCGGAACCCGTTTACAAAGGCGTGATTGGCTTCGAGGATCTGCGTCTGGTTGCTTGCAACGGCGAGTTGTGGGGCTCGGCATGTGTCCGCGAATTTACGCCAGAGGCATGGTGTGAGCAGGTCATCGCACGCATCGATGAGACCGGCCCCTGCCGGTTGGCCGACTGGCGCGTGCTCCACCCGGCAGGACCGCGGGCGCACGAGAAGAACTGGATGCCGCAAGTCAAGCCAGCCGCTGCGCAGGCAGGCGCCGAGACGCTACAATTCGTCTACCTCTGTGATCCCACCCGGATCGTGGACGAGAGGGGCGCGACTCTGAGCGAGACTGCTCCCGTGATTGCCGCCCAACGGTTCAGGGGTGGAACCCAGCTGATCGCATTGGCCGGCGGATGGCTCGCCTTGATCCATGAAGTGCAATGGCGACCGGCGGAGAAGCGGCGTTACTACCTGCATCGGTTCGTCTGGTTCGACCAAGCCAATACCTTGCAAAAGGTAAGCCGTCCGTTCTTCTTCGACAAAAAGGGCGTTGAATTCGCTGCCGGCCTGGCGTGGCACCCGGACAAAGAGCGCCTGCTGATTTCCTACAGCGTCACCGACAGCGAGTCCTGGATCGCGACCGTCGATGAGGCGGAGGTGAGGTCGCTGCTGGAGGATGCGGACGACCTGCCATCGGGTGTGATCGAAGCAGCGTCCGGGCTGACGCTGGCCTCTGGGCATAACAATCCAGAAACGAAAGCCGAGATCAAGCCCGACCGTATTGGCGGCAGAGCCATTGCTGTGGAACGCCGGGGGCCGGAAGGCAAGGACTTGGGTGCCGGAAGCATGAAATCGACGGAAGAGATTTTTCATGAACTCGCGCCGTTTCTGCGCGACGTCGATTCTCCGCTGCAGCGACGGGAAGGATCGCGCCAGTTCGACGCGCGGATTTCTCCCTTCCTTGGCAGCGACGACACCGCCCTTCCGCAGATCAACTGCTTCTACCAGGTGATGTCCGACAAGGCCGAGCATCGCACCCTGATTGCCGCCACCACGTCGATGCGGGCAGCAGGCCATCCCGTGCGGGTGTGGAGCTACGCACCGGAGAAGCTCGCGTTCCTCGTCCCGCATGGGGTTGAAGTCCGCAATGCCGACGACGTCATGCCGCGGGCCTTGTTCGAGCGGATCGTCGCCGGCTCCGAGATCAGGTATTTCAGCGATATCTTCCGCTATGCACTGCTGTACGAGCATGGCGGGCTATGGATGGATTCCGACGTCGTTGTGCTGCGGCCGTTCCCGTTTCGCGGCGAACATTTTTTCAATCTGCAATGGCGTGGTTCGCACAAAGGTCATTTTGTTTGCGGCAACGTCATCTATGCCAGGCCCTATAGCCGCCACCTCAGGGCGCTGTACGAGTTGTCGATCGACCGCTTTCACGCCGCACAGGGCAAAGAATTTGGAGATATCGGCCCCAGGCTGCTGTCGGACTACATTGCCTCCGATGCGGGAGCCGAACTGCGAGAATGGGTGTTCAGCCCGATGTTCTTCAATACGATCGATTGGAATGAGATCGACCGGTTCGAGAAGCCGATTGGGGAATTGGCCGACTATCTGAACGATGACCGTGTGTTCGGCATCCATCTGTGGACGGCACGCAACGAGGCCCGGCCGGGCGGCGACGGGACGCCGCTGATCTCGCTGCTGGTCAACCCGCTCGACAGCTTGCCTAGCTTCACCAGTCTCGCCGACCATTTCAACACCGACAAGAACCGGCACACCGGCAACCGTCACTGCTACGCGAGGATCTACGATCGCCTGCTGTCGCCCCGGCGCTTGTCCATGCGGCGGCTGATGGAGATCGGCCTGTGCCGTGGTTTGGCCGAGGGCAACCAGACCGAGACCCCATCCGTGTCACTTTGGCAAAGCTATTTTCCGTTCTGCCAGGTGATCGGTGTCGACCTGACGGATTTTTCGCAGCTGAACAATGAACGGTTCAAGTCGTTCGTCGGGGACCAATCCAAGCTCGACGATCTGCGCGGCGTAGCTGCAAAGCTCGAACCGGGATCGCTCGACGTGATCATCGACGACGGCAGCCACGCCTCGGTCGACGAGCAGTTGACGCTGCGCGAGTTCTTCCCCCTGCTCGCCGAGGGCGGCTGGTATTTCCTCGAAGACCTCGACTGGCAGCCGCCGGGCGAGGATGCCGGCAAGATCACGCTGACGAAGACCCTGTTGCGGGAAATCAAGGAGCATGGCACGGCCCACTCGATCGATCCGCTGGGGGTGAGCGCGCTTGCCGGTCAGTTCGCCGAGATCCTGTTCTTTGACAGCCACTATGAGTTGAACCGGGCAAAGCTGATGGGTGGCCTGGTGGCTATTCGCAAGGGCGCGTCGGGCATGTCCGCCAGGGGCGGTCTTGCCTCCAGCGCGCGAGTGAGCGGAGCACAGTGAAGATCGCCGTCTACACCATCGCGTTGAACGAAGCCGCAAACGCTGAGCGCTGGGCCAACTCTGCGGTCGACGCCGACTACCGCATTGTCGCCGACACCGGCAGCACTGATGACACGGTTGAACGGCTGACCGCGGCAGGCGTAACCGTGCACCGGATAGCGGTCCGCCCATGGCGTTTCGACGATGCCCGCAACGCCGCCATGGCACTTCTCCCCGCCGACGTCGATGTGTGCTGCACGATGGACATGGACCGGTTTCTCGAGCCCGGCTGGCGGCCGAAGCTCGAGGCTGCTTGGACTTCCGAGACGACTGCCCTTTATTGCCAGACGGTTTACAAAGCGAGTGTCGATGACCCAACGCCGCTGCGAAGCTGGCCAGCAAAGAATTTTCACCATCGCTGGGGCTATCGGTTCAAGCGGCCTGTGCATGAGGCCCTGGTCTTCACCGGAGAAAGGGAAGTCACCGCGAATAGCAGCGACATCGTCATGTTTGAGGTGCAGGACCTCGCCAAGCAAACAAGGAGCAGTTACCTGCCGCTGATGGAAGTGGCACACAAGGAAGATCCTGACGACGCGCAGATCTGCTTCTGGCTCGGGCGGGATTTGATGTGGGCCAACCAACACGAGCGGGCGATTCCATTGCTGGAACGTTACCTTGCGTTGCCGACAAGCAAGTGGGCGGAAGAACGATCCGAAGCGATGCGCTACATCGCGCGTATGCGGCCTGAGGAGAGATTGTTCTGGCTGGACAAAGCCAGGATGGAAGCGCCGCACCGGCGTGAAATCTGGTTTGACCTAGCAGAAGAGTTCCATAGCCAAGCTGATTGGTTGAACCTCTTTTGGGCCAGCACCAATGGGATCGAGAAGACGCACCGCACCGGCAGCTACATGGACGACGCGAACTGCTGGGGCTTTCGATTGTATGATCTCGGTGCGATCGCGTCGTGGCGCCTCAACGCCATGGACCGCGCCGTGGAATGGGGGCAAAGGGCCGTTGAGCTCGACCCGGCCGACCAGCGGCTGAAAGATAATCTGGCGTTCTTTATCCACCGGCGAGACGAGATGCGAGCAGGTGCATGAGCGATCCCACTGTTCCACCAGCCCGCCTGCTGACAGCCTTCAATACGGTTTTGTATTTGGACGCCGCCAAAGGCGAGCTGCGCCACGGGCCCCACAACAGCAGCCCAGCCAATGTCCTCTTGGTTGCGGCCGAGCGATCGTCTGGAGGAGCTTGGAAGGGGCAACTGACTTGCCAGGTTGGCGATGTATTGAAACCGATGATTCGCCTGCCAGACCAGACCATGACCTTATCTGATTCAAACGGCGTCGATCCCGCAGCCCTCCCAAGCGTTTTTGAGCTTGTCCCACTGGAGCGCGGATTGCTGGCCCTCAGATCCGACGCTCTTTTTCTGTCGGCGATACCCGACGGTCGGGTCCTGTTGCGTGCTGCGGTATGCAGTACTTGGGAACTCTTCATCGCCTCCGAGAGCTGGTGCACGGAAGGGGTCACGGTTCATGGCAGCAATTGGCGGTCCGCCGAAGCGCATTTCGACAAAGGGAGGATTCAAAGCTTCATTGTTCATCCCACTCTTAGAGCCAAAGCAAACGCGCACCCCAAGGGAAAGAAGGTTCTCGTCTACGGCTACACGAAGTGGTCCCACGGACGTGTCTATTACGATCTCGCCAGGCGCCTGCACTCGTACGGTTATACCATTGATATTATAGACTGGCAGGAAACTCATACGTCCTATATTGCACAACTTTTACCGTACTATGACTTTTATCTGACGGCACTCGATGGCGTTCGCACGTTACTTGACAGATACAGTATTCCTTATGAACAAATCATAGCAATTTCGCATCATGAATTTGACATGCGAATGCTGATCGAGTGCAAGGGAATTGAAGTCTTTGATAAGTTTGCAGGCTACGGGGTGGTGAGCGAATATTTGTACTCCGCGTCGGTCATGCGCGGCATCTCAAGGATACCCAAGGTGGTCCCGTTGGGAATTGACTACCAGAGCTTCTTCTCTGCGTTGCCCGAGCAATTGACCACGGTAGGCTACGCCACGTCGATGTCCGTAACGACCTATGGTGTGGAGTGGAAACGCGGAGCGCTCGCTGAAGCAGCCACCCTCCAGGCCGGTCTAGCCTTCAAAGTAGCAGGATCAACGGCTAGTCAGATTTCATTTCACGACATGCCCGAATTCTACCGCAGTGTCGATGCTGTGCTTTCAAGCTCTATAAACGAGTCTGGGCCGTTATCGGTTATGGAAGGAGCGGCGGCAGGAAGGCTTGTCATAGGGACACCCGTAGGTCACTTTCCCCTGAAGGCGTACCAGGGCGGCGGCATCCTTGCCCCAATTGAAGATGAAAAATTCAAAGCGTTCACAGCATCAACGCTGCGATACTACAAGGAAAATACCAGTGCGTTCGTGGACAAGTGCCACGCAACGAGGGAAGCCGCTCGTCAGTTTGATTGGCAATACTCTCTTGGCGACTGGATTGACCTAATTGACCCGCCCCCACAGACCCGCACACATGCGATGATAGGCGGCCAATTTCCCGCCCCTCGCGACTTAGAAGCAGCACATACTGACGACCTGAAATCAAACCGCGATCAGCCGACAGTCAGTTCTACCCCTTTGCCTATTCACGTCATAAATTTGGACCGTAGCGTTTCGCGGTGGAACCTATACAAGCAGCGCAACCGACATTTATTGAGAAACACGCTCCGATTCTCTGCCTTTGACGGAACTTCGCTCGATAGGGCCGCCTTAATAAAGGAAGGGATAATCGGGGAGGATTGCACCTATCTCCCTGGCTCTCTGGGATGCGCACTTTCGCATATTACTCTGTGGAAAAAAGCTGTCGAGAATAACCACGCGATAACTGTTTTCGAGGATGACGTATACTCCTCACCAGACTTCATTGCGAGGTCACAAGAAATCTTATCCAGAGCCCCGGCAGGTTGGGATATTATAAAGTGGGCGTTTAACTTCGATCCGCTTTTCGTTTGGCTTGAGCTTGGTTTTTCGAAGGCCAAACTCGAATTCTATTCCCGCAGACCCCAAAGTGTCGAGTCTCTGATCGACTATAGCCGATCGTCACGGTCACTTACCAGGATATCGCATTCCTTCGGGCTTATGTCTTACTCCATTACGCCAAACGGTGCACGATTACTTCTTGAGAATTGTCTCCCTATAAAAAAGAGAACCATCCCATTTCCAGGAACCGGGGTAGTTATTGATGACACAGGAATCGACTGTGCCATGTGCGCTGTGTACAGCTCGATGCAAGCATTTGTTTGTATGCCGCCGCTCGTGTTTTCTGATGACGAACAACAGTCGATTCGGGAGGAGGCAGATAGGACATCAGGCTCTATGGTAAGTTAGACTAGGTAGTTGTTTCACGAACCGCCTTTTCGACCGCTTGCCGTATGCATCATCAACGAACAAAGGTCGTTCGATGTGATGTGCCGAGTTGAAGGCCCGCAGCCGGTTCTACAACATCGGCCACCCTCCAGCGGCGACGGAGCATTAGTACGGTTTAAGCTGCAATGCATTTTAGGATCGATGGCGAGGCGGTGGATCGAAGATAGCTCATGACGCAATGATAAGCACGGGCTGGGCCAGGCGGGGAACGGTGAGCTCGTTGATCTGCGTGAGCTTGGATTCTCTGCTACCCTCTATTGCCTTCCACTTTTTCATCAGAGCATCGTAGGATGCTATGATTTCACTTGGAGTCGACGATGGCAACCACGGTTTGGATCGTTAGCCCGCCGCACTACGTTCACAGCCACGCCTTCGATGAGGTCGCATTGTCGCTTTGCGCGGCTTTCCGCGCTCTCGGTCAGGAAACCTACGTGGTTCGCTATCCAGCACAACTCGGCGACACCACAATCGTCCTCGGCACCAATCTGCTGCACCTAGTGCCCTTGCCCGAGCAGAAGCGGTTAATTTTGTTCAACCTTGAGCAGATTTCGGAACCATCGTCCGACAGCATGTGGATGAAGCCTGAATACATATCGTTGCTGAAGCGCCGCCCTGTATGGGACTATAGTGCAGCCAACATCGCCGCGCTCGCAAGCATGGGCGTCAAGGCAACTTTTTGCGGCATCGGATACATGCCTGAGCTGACGCGCATCGCCCCGGCCGGGCATGAGGACATCGACGTTCTGTTCTTCGGAGCATTCAATGCGCATCGTAATTCGATACTCGACCGGATCGAGGCACACGGTGTCAAGGTAAAGCGGATTTTCGACGGCGTCTACGGCGACGAGCGCGATACTCTTATCGCCCGGAGCAAAATCGTCCTCAACCTGCACTACTACAGCACACAGCTTTTCGAGATCGTGCGAGTTTCCTATCTGCTCGCCAACCGCAAATGCGTCGTCTCCGAGTGGGGCGGCGACACCGCTGCGGAAGCACCGCTAAGGGGCGGCTTGGCGTTCGCTGATGCAGAAGACATACCCAACGTTTGCATGACTTTGCTCGCCCACCATGACGCCCGGATAGCCCTTGCGCAGGAAGGCTTCGAAGCGTTTTCGGCCCGATCGCAGGTCGACTTCGTCCGTGAGGCCATGCGCCAGATGCAGGTGACGTAATATAGATGACCCATCGACAGAAGCGTTTGGCGTTCCCGTCGAGCGTTCTTTATGCTTGGCCTGGCACCCTGGCAAAGGGTTGGGAAACGAACCCGCCCTTGGCCGGCGACAAGCGTTCGACCGCTCTCGACAGTAAGGTTATTCTAGATGGAGACCCAAATGCGCGATATACGGTCGAGGAATTTGAACCTTCTGGAAGCCGCGCTGGCCGGTACACTGTACGGAGACGCGCCGAGACCGTCCTTCTTTATGTCTCTTCAGCCAGCCTTGTCGGTCCGGCGGTTTGCAGGTAGGATACCATAAATAAGATTTCAGCGGGCGGTCAATTAATAGATCGAAATGAGATTAGGTTGAATAACGAGGATACAAGTACGTCCGATGACGCGGATCACTCCGCCGCTATTTGCGGCGAGAGTTACTCCACATTTATCAACACTCTCCATCTAAGCCTTCAACCGAAGACCTACTTCGAGATTGGCACGCTTAACGGCGCGACGCTTAGATTGGCAAACGGCGCTAGCGTGGCGGTCGACCCTCATTTCAGAATCGATGGCGACGTAGTGGGCAAGAAACCAAGTTGTATGCTATTTCAGCAATCTAGCGACGACTTTTTCGCGACTCACAACACTTCTCAATTATTCGGCGCCCCAATCGATCTTGCGTTCCTCGATGGGATGCATCTTTTCGAATTCCTGCTTCGTGATTTTATGAACACAGAAAAGCATTGCCGCAAAAATTCGATCATACTTCTCCACGACTGCCTCCCCCCGGGGTTCTTTATGACCGTTAGAGACCCCTCGGACCCTTTGCTGGCCAAATCGCGCTTTGCACAATCGTGGACAGGAGATGTATGGAGGGTCATTCCCGTGCTTCGGAGTTACCGCCCCGATCTGTCCATAACGATGTTCGACTGCCCGCCGACAGGGCTCGTTTCCATCACTAATCTCGACCCTGCCAGCCAAGCGCTTGACAGTGCATATGTCGAGATTGTTGATCGCTTTTCCTCAAAAGATAGCGATCGAGAGGCTTACGACGACTACTGGACGACTCTATCCATTGAGAAGAGCAGAGAATTCTCTACAGCTCAGCATTTGGCGACGAAGTTTTGGATTTGATCCAGTTCGAGCCGGGAGCAGCTCTCGGTCCACGCTAAGGTCCAGGAGTCGAGATAGGTGCCTCAGGTCATTCCAATCTTCACTCGAGCGGCGTTGGAAGGCAGAGGTTTTGACATTGGAGAATATAGCTATGGAGTTCCTACCGTCAGATGGTGGGGTGAAAAAGCATCGTTAAAGATCGGAAGATTTTGTTCTATCTCAGACGGCGTTGAAATATTTCTGGGAGGGAACCACCGCTCAGATTGGATAACGACTTATCCTTTTTCCGCCATCGCCCACTGGCCCGAGGCCGAAAGTATATACGGGCACCCATCGACCAGGGGCGACGTTATTATCGGAAACGACGTTTGGATCGCGAGCCATGCAATGATCCATTCTGGTGTAAAAATTGGCGACGGAGCGGTGATAGGGGCAGGAAGCGTCGTCCGGCGTGATGTTCCGCCGTACGCACTCGTCGCGGGAAATCCCGCAGAAGCTGTGCGACTGCGTTTTTCCGAGAGGGAGATCGCAACTCTACTCAAGATTCGCTGGTGGGATTGGGAAGAAGGACGGATCCGTGACACTCTCCCCCTTCTTCTATCAGGAAATATTTCGCTGTTTTTCGATGCGTGCGGCTTTCCAAACGAACATGACACCTAAGTTGCTTCGCTTAGGTCGTGAACCCATAAACAGGGAAGCGAGTTTGTGCGGCGGGGCTAAGGTCTGCGCCCACAATTACGCAGACGGCGCCCAAGCCCCTGGCCGCGGCCAGCATTCCCCTCTGGTGCTAGCACTACTTTGGCAGATCTTTTGCGTTGGGGGCATTTTGAGGATTCCCAAGAGCGGTTTTGCGCGATTCATGAGAGGTCGGCTGTTGGAGGGGCCGGCCATGAACAGGGATTGGCAAGTCGATCTGGAGCAGTGGCTTGAGTCGTTCGCCAAGGCCTGCGCGATCTCGGTCTCAAGCACGTCACGACAAGGCCCTATACGCCCAAGACAAATGGCAAGGTAGAGCGCTTCATCCAGACAGCACTGCGCCAATGGGTCTATGCCATCGCCTATCCGACTTCAGATGACCGTGCCGCAGAGTTGCCGGTCTAGCTGCATCGCTACATTGCACCGTCCGCACGGAGCCTAAGGTCCAAAGCATCTATCAGCCGCCTCGCTGTAACCGAGGACAACCTACTGAGGCTCCACAGTTAGCAAGCCCGGGATTTATCATTTGCCGCTTTCGGAGGTTCAGCCTAATGTTGTTCGATGGTTGTGGGGGGTGCCGTACAATCGCGACAGACGCAAATAATTAATTCGGGGCATGAGCTGCAGAACAGGCGAAAATTTAGCATACTAGCTGCCGTCTCACTGGCTACTAGCTTGGCACCAGCTACGTTATGGAGCCACTCGCGGAAAGCCTACGCAGCCATGTCGCCCAAATCTCCCTCGGCCACCCCACTGCCATCCATCCTATCCGCCCCGATCGAACTCGCCGGCGATTGGGGCCGCATGCTGCCGCGCGCGGCAGATCAGGTCGTCGAGCGCATGCGGCACGCCTGCCTGGATGGCGGCCGCCTTGTCTCCGATCGCCAGCCGGCGCGGCTGCGCGTCGACGAGCGTACGTCCGGCTCGCCGGCTGTCTGGTTGCATCCGGACGGCGGCAGCATGGCGTGGATCATAGTCGACGTCGGCGAGCGCGATTGGTCGAAGCTCGCCTACCAGTTCGGACATGAGCTAGGCCACGTCGTGGCCAACAGCTGGCAGGCCGATGCCAAACCGGCGGCGCCCTGCCAATGGCTGGAGGAAGCAATGGTGGAGGCCTTTTCGTTGCGCGGGCTGGGGCGCCTCGCGAAAAGCTGGACGGAGAACCCGCCCTTCGCCGGCGACAATGCTTTCGGCGAAGCCATCGCTCGATACCGCCAGGACATCATCGACCGCTATACCGCGCTCGCCGACGGCCAGGGGTTCACCCGCGACGCTGCGGTGTGGTTCGCCGACCATCGCAGCGAGATCGAAATACCCGGCCTCAATCCCTTCGCCCAGGCGATGTCGGTAACCATCCTTGCCGAATATGAAAGCGCGCCCGATTGCGTTGAGGCCCTGGGCGCACTCAACCGTTGGCCCGGCCGCACCGGTGTCCCGATCGATGAGTATGTCAGGCGATGGGAGGCGAGCTGTGCCGAACTGCAGGCCTCGCCCCGATTGCCGGTAGGTGTGCGCGAGCGGTTGCGCATCGTGTAGTTGGCGGCTCCATGCATGGCGGAGCTGCCGGGTGCAGGCTCGTGCGGCAGTGGCTTGCCGACAACGTGCCTATCTGGGTGCCGATCTGATCTCGGTGACTGGAACGGTCACAAACGGATGGAGCGGGCTCGCTCTGTTCAAGTGGTTGATAAAAGGAGGTGCGCCCTGGATGGCGTTAGCGTGGCCGTTCCTAGTCCGCAACATCTTGCTCTCGTCGGCGATCTCTCTTCGTTGATACCCAGCCCGTTTGGATATCGGCCGTGCCGCGCAAACTTTTTAATCGAACCGTTATTACTCGGGTGGCGGCTCTGAGGCCGTCTGAATCTAAGCTTTCGACGCAAATAGTGGGTACCAGGAACGACTTAAGTTCTTCCTCGACCAGCTTAACGTGTTCGATTTGATCAAGACTGCTCTGCAGATCAAGATCGAGGAACTTCTGAATGATTCCGAGAGTACGCCGGCGTTCCCTCAACCGAGCCTCTAGAATTCGTCTTGGCGCCCGCAATTGGACAAGAAGGTCCGGTTTGGGCAGAAGCTCGAGAGCACGCGACACTCGTTCACGATCCGTTATGTCGCTGAACAAAACCAGTGAGGATACGAATTGAACCATGCCTTGATCAAAAATTGAGATCTTTGGATTAGATGCCATTGCGGCGCGCCAAGCTTGCAGAAGAGCCTCAAGATGCCAGTTCAGACGAGCTGCCCACATCTCATTCTTGGGTGGGAGAATCTCAAACAGTTCTCCGAGAGAATGCTGTGCAATCCACTTTGAATGAACGCCAGAAACCAGTTTAAAGGCGGCTCTTCTAACCGGGTGTGCACGGTCAGCGATCTGCAAAAGAACGGGCTGGCCCTGACCTCGCAGAACGCGCGCCAACTCGGACGCCAAGGTGGTCTTACCAGCACCGGAGGGCCCAAATAGCTCCAAGATCATCTTTCAATCCAGACTGAGGGGAGCCGTCTGATAGTAATCTTAGCCGAGGAACCAGGAAATGCGTCATCCGTACGAATGACCGTATCGTGAGTAAGACCGGGGCCCCGCCGCCGAAAGGTCTTGCGAAGGAAAAGGCCGACGGCTAAGGCCGCGTCTGGTCGGCCGCGTGCGGTTCCTGAAGGGCGAAGACAAGCTACGTCACGCCTCAAGAATTTTCGGGAAAATAGCAGGCATTCTTACGCACCTTCTTGCAAGCGGACGCTGGCGAGGAATATAATCCTTTCGTTGCGGCGAACCCCTCAAACGGAGATCGCCACCATGGCTAGGTCAAAACCATCCAAACAGCTTTCCCAGGCAGAAATCGACCGCTTCCTGACGGCCGCAGAGGCTCTGCACAAGAGCATCATCAAGCCATTCATCTCGCCCCATTGCGAGCATTACCGCGCCACGCGAACCCTGCATGAGGCGCTGTTGAAGGCTGTGCGGGAAGTGACGGGGAAGGAAGTCGAGTTCATCCAGTGGAACACTACCGGGCCGGTGCGTCCTAAGGCGGAATGAACGCTATACGATTAACCCGCTACGGCGATTCCCAGGCCGATGGCGAGGCCGAGGCGGCATTGGCGAGCAGCGTGGTCGCGGACTTCCTTCATGTTAGTGAAACCTAATATTAATCCGGCTCGTTACAGCGCCCCGGAGCGCACGGCACCGCCCCTACGGCTGGGTAGCGCCCGCCCGCATATGCGGTGGCCAACCCGTTCAAATCGCCCGAGCTTCTTGATATCGATGTGAATCATGTCGCCGGGATGCTCGCGTTCGTAGCGGCGGATCGGTTCGGCTGGCGCGATGTCCTTCAGACGCGACAATCCGGCACGCCTGAGAACCCGGCTGACAGTGGCGGGCGAGACGCTCACCACGGCGATGTGTTTGCCGGTCAGCCGCTGGCGGCGGAGGACGACGATGCGCTCGGCCACGGCCTGGCTGGTCAGACCCGGCATGACCTTGGGCCGTGACAACGGTCGGCCATCCCTTTACTGCCTTCGGTCTTGTAGCGCTCGACCCAGCGCGCCACGATCTTGGGTGACACGCCATATGTCCGCGCCGCATGGGCTTTGGAACGGCCGCCTTCTATCACCAAAAGCGCCATCTCCTCTCGACGCAGAGGCGTGAGACGGGCATTCTTGTGGATGTTCATTCGGACGGCTCCGGTGAGTGCTGAAGCGTGGCAGCTCCAGTCTCCTCGGTTTGGTCCGAATGGACAACCTAGCCAACCTGTGATCCGCATTCAGCGGGGGCGGAGGAATCCACCTTGCAGCACCAGTCATGGATGGAATGTCCGCCCCAAATAGCGCGGCGCCCGGAGGACTAGCGGCCGCCGGTGGTCGGCGTGATGCCAGGCCTTCGCTCGTCGACCATCCGAGCCGGCGTGATCAGCTTCCTGACCCACAACTGAACTGGTTGCTCAATGTACCTCCGCGAAACGACGGCCGTGCCAATCGCAGCCGGGAAAAGGACCGCGATCACGAACCAGGGCTGTCCGCTAAGTTGACCGAACAGATGGCTCAAAACCAGCTTCACCGGCACATGCAATAGGTAGAGCGAGTAAGAGCAAACCCCTACGCCAACCAGCAATGGGGTCGCGAGAAGTGATGCTCGATCCGACGAAGCAGCCCAAACGGCAGTGATGAATGCTGCATTGAAAAAGAAGTAGAGAGTCGGACTTATGTGCGCCCAATCCGGGCGCCCAAAAAGCGAATAAAAAACCGCCAGGATAAGCGCAACGCAAGTCAATTCGTCGCTCGGCCGGTGCGGATGCGGTAGAGCATCATGCCGGCGATAAACAGGTGTCCGAACTGCGGCATTAGTAGCGACTGCACCATCCAGTCATTGTAGAAGCCCCACCCGTGGCCGCTTAGCAGGATTGCGCCTCTAAGCAGAATCATAAGCGTTAGCCAGGCAATCGATATAGCGTCTATATTCTGGAGTTGGCTGATTTTGAAAATCACCGCCATGGTAGCGTAGAACACGAGTTCATACGCTAAGCTCCAATATGGACTAACAATGTTAGGCGCGTAAAGAAAGGCCTGCAGCATCGTGGCATTGATCAGTATGGTTCGACCGGTGGTTTGATCAGTCACCCATAGGAAAAGGCCGGCTACGCCGATTGAAAGCCAATATGCAGGATACAAACGGGCCGCACGACCGATGACAAATTCGGTTAACGATTTCACTCGCTCGAGCGTCATAAGGATCACGAACCCGCTGATCACAAAGAACAACTCGACGCCAAGCAGGCCATAGTAGGCGGGCCTGTCGACGTAGTGGTAGGCAACCACGCCGAGGGCGGCCAGACCTCGCAATCCATCAAGAGCGCTGAGTCTTCGCGAGGCGGTCATTGGGTGCAAGCAATGAGATCAAACAAGACCGAGACGTAGCGCGCCTGCGCCATTCGTCAATGATGCTGATTGGCGCCGACCGCCAACGGGAAGCTTGGGTCATGAAGAGTAGCGGTAGGCGAGTTTCAACCTGGCGACAACAGAACACTGCCGCGAACACGAGCGTTCTCCGCCCGGAATGGGGCGGTGAAGAACACCGCCCGTTCTGGATGTTGGTTCAGACAGTTGGGGCTGGCGGGATCATACATTCTGGGACTGACGCCGAGACACTTGGATGCCAATCTGCCCCGCCAGCATCCCCGCTTGGCGACCTGGTCCATGCTGCTCGAACAGGGCCTGGACAACGGTAATCTGATCGTTGCGTTGGCGGCTTTGGACGGCATCGAAGCCGCGGAGCGGGAGATCGAACGTCAGCCTGCCCAAGACAAGGAACGACTGAGCGCAGTGCTGCGACACGATACCGACGGCGGCAATGTCAATCGTCCCGATTCCGCAGGTTGATTTTTCGTGGCGGTGTTCGTTATTGCGTCGACTATTGAGTATCAATATAGGTCGACGAAAATCGGCTCTGGGTCGTCAGGCTGAATGGCGGCTTGTCGACGCGATTGTCACGAAGCTGTCGCTCTGATTGCGGCCCCTAATCTGCCGGCCAGCTTTGCGCCTCATTTCAGACGTTGAGACCACGTCGTCTGCGCTCGGAAACGGACCCTCGCGATCTAGTATCAACAGCTGGATGGACCAGCAAGCGCGTCGCGCAGCACACGGCTTGGACGAAGAGTCCAGCACCAGATTCAGCCGTTCTGAACGGCCGTCGGCGACGATGACGACGAAATAAGGATGCGCCATAATGCTGCAATCACACTCCCATCCCAAGGGAAAGCGTGGATCAGCTACCTGGCTTTTCTCGAAGAGCGCCTAATGTGTCGCGGTCGAGATGTTCTGGTTGACGCTAAAAAAGTTGGTAGGGTCGTATTTCCTTTTTACCTCGGCAAGCCGGCTGTAATTGTCGCCGAAGGAGGCGCGGATCACTTGGTCCGCGGGCTCGCTCAGAAAATTCAGAAGGTGCATGCCGCTCGAATGCGGCTCGAATGCATCATACATGGCCCGTACCCAAGCAATATGCCTTTCGCTTTCGGCCGGATCCGTCCACTGTGCAGTCATCCCGATGTTGTATTCTGCGTTCCGCTGGACGAAGGCGGAGTCCGCGTGACTGATCCGGCCGGGCGCGCCGCCGTAAAACTCTACTATGCAGGCCGAAAGAGGCGACTCCATCCGATTTCCATGCTCGACAAGCAGGTCGATGATCGCGTCGGTAAGCTGCGGAACGAAGCTCGCCTTCCAGTAATTGTGGGTGCCGTCCGGGAATGCGCCGTCCAGCAGCTTCTGCATAGACGGGAAAGGCATTGCCTGGATGGCGTCAAGCAGCGGTGGACCGAAGGCTCGCAGCGGCGCCAGCACGCGCGTGCCTTCGTCCACGTCACCGCACCAGCATGTGATTATGCCGACCGCCGGCATGCCGTCCGGCGTCGTCAGCATGGCCGCGTAAGCAGTCAGTTCCTCCGGCGCCGTAGCCATGAAGTCGCGATAGAAGCGCAACACCTCGCCTGACTTGTCGCGGGCATGAACAATCAGGCCGCCGAGCACCGAAGATATTTTCTTCGCCCGGAAGGTGAAGCAGGTGACGATGCCGAAATTGCCGCCCCCGCCGCGCAAAGCCCAGAAGAGGTCGGGGTGGTCTGCCGCGTTGGCCGTCAGCAGGTGGCCCTCCGCAGTCACCAGCTCAAACGAGATTACATTGTCACAACTCAGTCCGTGCTTGCGCACCAGCCAGCCTACGCCGCCGCCGAGCGTCAGACCGGCAACGCCGGTCTTCGAGACGACGCCGACCGGCACCGCCAGCCCATGCAGATGCGCCTCTCGGTCGAGATCACCAAGCGTCGCGCCGCCCTGAACTCGCACGGTCTGGATTTTGGGCTCAACCAGCACGCCACGCATAGCGGAAAGGTCGATGACGATGCCGTTGTCGCATAACGCCCGCCCGGCGACATTGTGACCGCCCCCACGCACCGCGACAAGAAGGTCGTTCTGAGCAGCGAATCTCACCGCGTGGATTACATCAGCGACACCGAGGCAGCGTGCTATCAATCCTGGGTGTCGGTCGATTGCCGCGTTCCAAATACGGCGCGCCGCGTCGTATTCGGCATCAGCGGGCCGGATTGAGCGTCCAGCCAACCCGGAAGTGAACTCATCGATAAGATCGGCGCCAATCGGCACACCACTGCGGTTTTGAAGCTCCGTCACCTGCTATATCCTCCTCCTCAACGTCCTCGCGTAATCTCACGCCTCGAGGCGAAGTTAGCATAGCATCGGTTGGCGTGCCTGTGATGCCGAAAACACTCTCGACCCGATCAGCGGCGCTCGGAGCGTGAGTGGCTGCTTTGCCATTTGGATGTGCTCAAAAGCTGTCAGTCCGCTGGCGTGAAGAGTTTCGGGCGCCGGCAGGCGTGCGAAAGTCCCCGAGGAAGTCGAGCAGCAATGCGCCTCATGCCTGCCGTTCCGTCGGGTTGGATCGTGCTCTGAAAGCGGACATTTGCCCGGCTCGGTATTCAGAATGGTTTGCGGTTTGCTTAAACCACAATGGGCCCACTATGCTTGATAAGATGGTAGCCCGATTAGCTTAAGCAGCTTCGCCGGAGCTCATGATTGAAGCGGAATAATCGCTCCCTCCGGCAGCCTTGCTTTCAGCCATATTCGCCTCGAACAAAGTTGTCCGCCCCGCGGGGGGATTTTGGCCAATATGCATGTTTGCGTAACAGCGCGTTGTTCGCTCCAATGGAGCACAGGCTCTGCGACGCGGCCGGCCCATAGCGTTTGGCGCCGGTTGAACGGAAAAGAAACCATTCAGGATCAGACTGCTGGTTTCGACACGCCTGTTCGAATCGTCGGAACAAATGGTGCTAGTCGCGCCAGCGCAAAATGCCCCAATGGCGGAACCATCCATGAAAAGCCTGACGATACGTCACCGCATACTCGTGAGTTTCGCTGCCATCCTGGTAGTCATGTGCGTGATAGGTGTGATCACGTACGTATGGTTTCTTCAGACGCAGCAGGAAGCGACCGAGGTCGAAAAGGGCATCCTCCCAGATCTCTATCACAGCACAGAGATCATGATGGGTCAGATAACGGCTCATAGCCTGCTTCAGGAATATGCCCTTCAGGACAATCCGACGGACAAAAGCGCGGTTGAAAGCACCATCGTGGGCAATCGCGACCGCGTACAGCGGTTGATGGACGACTACGAACGAACCATCATTTCGGATGTCGACAAGCAGAACTACGCCGCCGTCAAAGACCTCGCCAACCAATTTCGTCAGGCAGAAACTGCTGTGCTGGATGCAAGCCGGGCTGCCTTGTCAAAAGGTGAAGCCCCCAATGAACGCCCGGCCATCAAGAACACCGTCGAGCCGATTTTTCTGAAATTGCAGTCTGCCCTGCAAGCGATGGTCGATGATCACAGAGGCGAGGCAGACAGCGCGACGCAACGGATCAGTGAGATCGTCAATACGGCAGAAGTGGGTTTGGCATTTGGCTTGCTTGTAGCCCTCGGGTTGGCCTTTCTCTGCGGGTATTTCCTGTTCCGCGCCATTACTGGGCCGCTCACCCGCCTGGTCGATGCCGTTCAGTTGATGCGGCAAGGCGACTTCAGCGGCCGGCTCAACGTCGCGCGCCGGGACGAGTTCAGCATGCTTGCTGATGGCTTCAATGCAATGGCGGACGATCTCACCACGCTTATTGGCCAGATTCAGAAATCCAGCATCCAGGTCAACACTTCCATCACCGGAATTGCCGCCACCTCCAAGCAACAACAGGCGACTGCAACTGAAATCGCAGCGACCACTACGGAAATCCGCGCGACGGCAAAGGAGATCTCCGCCACGTCGAACGAGCTCGTCCGCACCATGAACGAGGTCTCGGCGGTCGCCGAGCAAACGGCAGCGGTCGCCGGCGGCGGACAGGCGGGACTGACCCGCATGGAAGCGACCATGCAGCAGGTGATGGACGCGGCCAGCGCCATCAATTCCAAGCTCGCGATCCTGAGCGAGAAGGCTGGCGGCATCAATCAGGTGGTGACGACCATCACCAAGGTGGCCGATCAGACAAATCTGCTTTCCCTTAATGCCTCGATCGAAGCCGAGAAGGCGGGCCAATATGGTCGTGGTTTTGCAGTGGTGGCGACCGAAATTCGAAGGCTCGCCGATCAGACGGCCGTTTCCACTTACGACATTGAGCAGATGGTCAAGGATATCCAGTCGGCAGTAGCGGCTGGTGTTATGGGGATGGACAAGTTTTCCGAGCAGGTCCGTCGCGGCATGCAGGAGGTTCAGCAGGTTGGCGGGCAACTCTTCGAAATCATTCAACAGGTGCAAGGCCTGGTGCCGCGCTTCGAAGTTGCCAATGAGGGCATGCAAGCCCAGGCTACCGGTGCAGGGCAGATCAGCGATACGCTGACACAGCTGAGCGATGCGGCTCAGCAAACAGTCGAGTCGCTTCAACAATCCACGCTCGCGATCGACGACCTCAATCAAGTTTCGGGCGGGCTGCGAAGCAGCATTTCCAGGTTCAAGTTGAGAGCATAGCTGAGCTGCTACCCGGAGGTGATAATGCTATTTCTCGCCTTCAACATGGGACATGACCTCTACCTACTTGATGTTCATCAGGTTGAAGAAGTTTTGCCGTACGTCGCTGCTAAAGGACTCCCAGGTGCGCCAACCGGGGTGATCGGCCTTATCGATTATCGCGGCGCGCCGATCCCGCTGATCGATATCACTCTTCTTGCGCTTGGCCGCCCGTCGGTTCCGGTGCTGAGCACGCGAATGGTTGTAACGCGCTATTCCTCGCTGGATGGCGAGCAGCGCCTGCTAGCTATGCTGGCAGAGCGAGTCACGGATACGCTCGAGCGAGATCCTTCCGAATTCGCACCGTTTGGACTCGAGCCAGGAACTCCGCCTTATCTCGGTCCGGTGGCCTCGGACGAAGAAGGAATTACACAGTGGGTCAAGGTCGAGGCACTGCTTTCAGAAGAAATTCGTGCCGCACTACTGTGCCAGGTAGCGATGAGTGAATGATGTCCGATCCAGTAGAAAGGCTTCTGAAGGAAACCATCGGACTGGACACCGCCAGCGTTGGCCCGACAGTCGTCCGTCAATCGGTCCGAGAGCGGATGACTGCATGCGGGATAACCAACCCTGAGACCTATTGGCGGCTCTTGACGGGTTCCCCACAAGAACTGCAGGAACTGATTAATGCCGTCGTGGTCCCGGAGACCTGGTTCTTTCGCGATCGGGAAGCGTTCACGGCCTTGGCGCAGCATGCACGCATGCACAAGCGCGCCAGCCAGCCCATAAAGATCTTGAGCCTGCCATGTTCAACGGGCGAAGAGCCTTACTCGGTCGCCATGGCGATGTTCGATGCTGGATTTGGAGCGCAAGAGTTCAAAATCGATGCGGTGGACATCAGCACCCGCAATCTTGCGATCGCCGAGCGCGCCGTCTACGGACGAAATTCGTTTCGCGGCAGTTACCTCGAATTCAAAGATCGCTATTTCGAACCGGCGGAAGGCGGGCACCAGGTTAATCCAGCGGTGTTGAAACAGGTTCGGTTCAGAGCCGGAAACCTGTTCGATTCTCGGGCGTCCTTTGGGGCCGAGGTTTATGATGTTCTCCTCTGTCGTAATTTGCTGATCTATTTTGATCGAGAGCTGCAGGATCGCGCGCTGGTTTCCCTAAAAGCCCTCCTCGCCAGCGATGGACTTCTGCTTGTCGGTCCTGCGGAATCGGCTCTTCCGAGGCTGCATGGCTTCACGTCCGCTGAATGGCCGATGGCGTTTGCCTTCCTGAAGTCGGGCACGGTTCAGGTTGTGGCCCAGACCGTTCCTGTCTCCAATTCAACACTGCCCCCCTCGGTGCCCAAGCCTTTGAAGAGCAAGATTGTTCCCCCGGTGGGCAGACAAGGGCACTTGCAAACCACGGCCCAGATGCTTGATCAGATCACGGAGAGCCTCGCAACGATTGAGCGGATCGCGAATGCGGGACGGGTCAAGGAGGCACAGGAAGTCGCTCTGTCGCATCTCAAGCAATTCGGTCCTTCAGCGGAAATTTTCTACCTGCTGGGCCTCGCTCAGGATGCAGCGGGGGCTGCTCCCGAAGCGGTCCAGAACTATCGGAAGGCGCTCTACCTCGCACCGAACCATCGGGAGGCTCTTGCCCATCTTGCTCTGCTGCTCCGTAAGCAAGGTGACCACCATGGTGCCGAGGCGCTGACCGGTCGGCTGGGTCGGATCCAAACGAGGAGCGGCACCTGATGTCAGCTCCGACAACGTTCGCACGCCCGGTGGAAGACATTGACATCAACGACTGCTGGCGGCGGATAGGCGTCCGAGGTGACAAGTCTTGTCCCGAACTGGAGAAGCATCTCCATTGCCGCAATTGCCCCACTTACAAAAAGATAGCCCGGGGGCTGTTGGATCGCGCCGAGTCGTCGGACTATCGCGACGAACGGGCTAGAAATACCGGCCGCGAGATCAGTTCGACACCCGAAGCCGTCGCGTTTCGGACAGCGGTCCTGTTCCGTCTGGGAGAGGAATGGCTGGCACTCCCAGCTAGTATTTTTCACGAAGTGGCCGAACCCCGTTCGATCCATTCGCTTCCACACCGCAGGAACAGCGCAGTGCTTGGCATCACCAATGTCCGCGGCGAGTTGCTTATTTGCCTGTCCCTGGCTGAACTGCTTGACATCGATGAGAGCCAGAACGGGGAACAAGGTAGACAAACCAAGAGTTTCCGTCGCCTGGTCGTGGTGGGTGAGCGCGACAAGCGAGTCGCTTTCATGGTCGACGAAATCCACGGCATATATCGCTACAGCGAAAATCAAACGCTCACTCCGCCAAGATCAGTTGGCAAAGCGGTCTTGTCCGCCATCGTTGCTGTGCTTCCATGGCAGGGGCGAACGGTTGGGTGTCTCGACGGAGGTCAACTGCTCGCGATGGTGGATCGGAGCATCGCATGACCGATGAGGATTTCAGTCAGGTTTCGATGTTGAGCCTGTTCCGGGCTGAACTGGAAACGCAGTCTCAAGCTTTGATTTCTGGCCTACTGGCGCTCGAACGCGATCCGATATCTGCAGACGCATTGGAAGGCTGCATGCGAGCAGCGCATTCCCTTAAAGGAGCTGCCCGTATCATCGATCTGATGCCGGCGGTCGAGGTTGCGCATGCAATGGAAGAGTGTCTGGTTGCCGCGCAACGTGGGCATCTCAGGCTGCGCCGGGAGCACGTCGACACGCTTCTACAAGGCATCGACATTCTTAAGTTGATAGCGTCGAACCCGACTTCGAACGATGGAGGCACAAACTCTGAAGTTGCCAGCTTCCTGGCGACGTTCAAGAAAGTACCCTTGTCTGACGGCGTACCTCTGGAACGCAATCTTGCAGATGATTTCACACTGCCAAGTGACGTCCAGGAAGACCTGGCAAGGTCATCTTCAGCAAGCCTTCTCGTTCGGCCGGAACCGCAGACTGATGGCAGTGGTGTGGGCTCTGAGCGAATGGTTCGGGTTACAGCGGACAGTTTGAACCGATTGCTCGGTCTGGCCGGCGAGTCCCTGATGGAGGCTCGGCGTCTCAGGCCATTCACCAACGGGTTGCTCCGATTGAAAAGACTGCAGTCAGACCTCGCAACCGCCTTCGATGATGTTCGCATGAAGCTGCCGTCGATGGACGAGGGATTGGCCCAAGCGCTTACTGAGGCGCAGCACAAACTTCGGCTGAGCGAAGTGTTCCTGGGAGCGCGCCTGGATGAGTTGGATTCGATAGACCGAAAGGCCACTGACCTCGCCAATCGACTCTATGACGAAACATTGGCGAGCCGGATGCGTCCGTTTGAAGACGGCGTGCGGCGTTATGCGAGAATGGCTCGTGACCTCGGCCGTACGCTTGGCAAGAAAGTGCGACTGGAGATCGTTGGCGGTTCAACCGGCATCGACCGTGATATTCTTGACCAGCTTGATGCACCTCTGGGGCATCTTCTCCGCAACGCTGTCGACCACGGATTGGAATCGCCTGAAGAGCGTCTCGCGATCGGCAAAACCGAAGAAGGTCTCATAAGGCTGGAAGCGAGACACAATGCTGGCCTGCTGCAGATCTCTGTTGTGGACGATGGGAGGGGGATCGACCTCCAAAAACTGCGTGAGACCATCGTGACCCGACAGCTTGCAACGGCGCCAACCGTTGCAACGCTCAGCGAGGCGGAACTACTGGCGTTTCTGTTCCTTCCGGGTTTTTCAATGAAAGCGGATGTTACGGAGATTTCTGGCCGTGGCGTGGGGCTTGATGCAGTTCAGGCGATGACGAAGGAGGTCCGGGGCATCGCAACAGTCTCCTCAGAAATCGGCATCGGAACGCGGTTCCAATTGCAGCTGCCGCTCACGTTGTCAGTGCTCCGCACACTGCTCGTCGACATCGACGCAGAGCCCTATGCATTCCCACTCGCCGCGATTTCCAAGACAGTAAAGTTGAAACGCGCGGACATCGAACTCCTGCAGGGGCGGGCGCATTTTCGCTTCAACGACCGACTAATCGGACTGGTTACAGCACGCGAGGTGCTGAACCGTAGTGAGACTCTCCTGGAACAGGATGATATGTCTGTCGTCGTGCTCGGTGGAAATCAGGGCGAAGCATATGGCCTGATTGTTGATCGTTTCCTCGGAGAACGTGAGTTGGTGATCCGTCCTCTCGATCCTCGTTTTGCCAAGATCAAAGATATCAGCGCGGCGGCGCTCATGGAGGATGGTTCGCCCGTATTGATCCTCGACGTCGATGATTTAATTCGATCTGTGGAGAAGCTTGCCTCATCGGGCGGGCTACGAAGTCTTCGGCGAACTGCGGCCGACGCCGACGCTCGGAGGCGCAAGCGCGTGCTTGTGATCGACGATTCACTGACGGTCCGCGAACTTGAGCGCAAGCTGCTGGGCAATTACGGCTACGATGTCGAGGTCGCAGTTGACGGGATGGACGGGTGGAACGTCGTCCGATCGGGTCCCTTCGATCTTGTGGTGACTGACATCGACATGCCTCGCATGGACGGCATCGAACTGGTGAGCTTGATCAGAAATGATGCCCAGCTCAAGAACACGCCGATCATGATCGTTTCTTACAAGGATCGGGAGGAAGATCGCACGCGCGGTCTTGATGCGGGCGCGGATTACTACTTGACCAAAGGAAGCTTTCACGACGAGGCGCTTATCCATGCAGTTGTCGACCTGATCGGCGAGGCGACGACATGAGACCAGACATGCGGGCCAGCAAATGAGGATCGGCATCGTCAACGACCTGCCGATGGCCGTTGAGCTTCTCCGGCGGCTCGTCATTTCGAACATGGAACATCAGGTCGCCTGGATCGCGACCAACGGGCGTGAGGCAGTCGAAGCCTGCAGACGCGACCTCCCGGATCTCGTGCTTATGGACCTGACGATGCCGGAGATGGACGGCGTGGAAGCAACACGCAGGATTATGGCGGAGACACCCTGCATGATCCTGCTGGTGACAGCCAGCATCGAAGCGAACGTGCCCGGCGTCTATGAAGCGATGGGCCACGGTGCGCTTGACGCGGTCGATATCCCGTCGATCGGCATCGACGGCAAAGCATCATCGCAGTCCGCACGGCTTCTAGCCAATAAGATAGCGACAATGGGCAAGCTGGTCCGAGACGCACCATCGACGTCGAACGGGAGGATATCAAATGCGGCTCCCTCATCGTCTGGACACCTAGTCGCGATCGGTGCCTCCGCGGGCGGGCCGGCTGCTGTTGCCACCGTCCTGAGCGCATTTCCCAGTGACTTTGTGGGCGCGATTGTGCTCGTCCAGCACCTCGATGCTCAGTTCGTTCCAGGCTTGGCCAATTGGCTAGGGCAGCATACCGCCCTTCCAATCCGTGCAGCTCGGGAAAGAGATGTGCCTCAAGCAGGTGCTGTTCTCATCGCCAGCAGCGCGGATCATCTGGTTTTCAAATCAGCCCAGCACCTCGGGTACACGTCCAGCCCAAGGGACAATGTCTACCGACCGTCGGTTGATGTGTTTTTCGAAAGCGCGGCACAGTGGTGGCCAGGCTTGGTGATAGGTGTCTTGCTCACAGGAATGGGAAGGGACGGTGCCCGCGGTCTGAGACAACTTCGCGACAAGGGACATCTCACAATTGCGCAAGACAAAGAAACTAGCGCCGTTTATGGCATGCCCAAAGCCGCCGCTGCGATCGACGCGGCTATTGATATCCTTCCTCTAGGCTTGATCGGCTCACGTATTATCGAGGCCTGCGAGCGATCTACGTGGAAAGGCACCTTGGTATGACGCAAGAACCGGAACTGGTCCCGCCGCTCCCGGAGAATTATTCGTCGATGGTTCTCCTAATCGATGATCAAATCATGGTCTGCGAGGCCGTCAGACGCGCTCTCGTCAACGAGCTGGACATCGCTTTCCACTTTTGCACCGATCCATTGAAAGCGATGGCGGTTGCGGACGAGGTCAGGCCAACGGTCATCCTGCAGGATCTCGTCATGCCGGGAATGGATGGGCTGAATCTGGTACGGGAATATAGGAAGAATTCTTCGACACAAGCTGTGCCGGTTATCGTGCTTTCCAGCAAAGAAGATCCAACCACCAAGGGTGAAGCGTTCAAGGCAGGAGCGAATGACTATCTTGTCAAACTCCCGGACCGAATCGAGCTGATTGCACGTATTCGATACCACACCCGGGCCTATCTTGATCACGTTCAGCGAGACGCAGCTTATCGCGCACTGCGGGAAAGCCAGAGACAGCTGATCAGCGCAAATCTCGAACTTGAGCGTCTGACGCGGATCGATGGCTTAACCGGTCTCGGCAACAGGCGCTACTTCGACGAGTACCTCGGCGCTGAGTGGAAACGCGCCCTGCGCGCACAGACGCCATTGTCGTTGCTGATGATCGATGCGGATAATTTCAAGCGCTACAATGATGCCTATGGCCACATGGCTGGCGATGATGTGCTCAAGCAAATTGCCCAAGCGATCCAAAGTGGCGCCGGCCGTTCGACCGATCTGGCTGCGCGGTACGGTGGGGAGGAGTTCGTCGTCGTCCTGGTAGATGCCTCCCTGGCGCAAGCGAGCGCAATCGCAGAGCGGCTCGTCCAGGGCGTACGAGATTTGAAAATATCCCACGGCACTGGGCACGTGACCATCAGCGTCGGCGTCGCTAAAACGGTACCCACTGAGAATGAGACCCCACATGATCTCGTAAAAGCCGCTGATCTGGCACTTTTCCGTGCAAAGTCGGGGGGACGAGATCGCGTGGTGGTCGATGGTGTGTGACGTTTCGCGCAACATTTCCCGCCACATGACTTGACGTTTCATGGACGCCGCGGACGTTTAGTTGTCAAATCCCATCGGGACGCAACCGACTGAATTTGAGTCTCAAGCGGAACGGCAGACTTCTCGCCGTTTTTAGCCCAAAGCTGCCGGTCCGCTTTTGATGCGGTGGACGGCTCTCCACCCCTTTCGGCTATAGTCGCGGGGGTTAGAGCTGGAGGAGATCTGCCATGGGCATTGCTACGACGATTGGTCTGGATATCGCCAAGTGCTGCACGGTGTGGATGCGGCTGGCGAGGTTGTCATCCGGAGGAAAGCTGACCCGTGGGCGGGTCCTGGGGTTGTTCGAGAATCTGCCCCGATGCCTCGTCGGGATCGAGGCATGCAGTTCCTCGCATTATTGGGCTAGAGAACTGATTGCCCAAGGCTATGATGTGCGGCTGCTTCCTGCGCGGTATTTGAAGGCCTAGTTGAAGCGGCAGAAGAACGATGCGGCCGATGCTGAGAACATCTGCCGTGACCCGGCCGAGGCGCCTGCTTTCCACGTTGAAGGGTTCTTTCAAGATGGCGAGGCCATACCGGAGCCGTCATCGATCGAGCAAGTGCTTGCCGGTGGCGATCGGGGCGCTCTCACCACAATTGCAGTCCCATTTTAGATCGGCCGGTAACGCCCGCCCATCTTTGTGATTTGGACACCACGGTCTTCAACGGGCGAGAAACCTTGATTGACTTCGTGAGAAGTCACGCCGCCGTTTCGCCGCAATGCGCCAGCACTTGGGCGAAAGCGCCCCTGTTTTCAGTCTGTTGTCAGTTCCCGGCGCTTCAGAGGAGTTCTCGTGATGATCATCAAGAAGGCCATCCTGGCAGTGCTTATCACCGCAGCCCTTGCCGGCTGCGAAACGCAGACCGAGGGCCAGCAACGGGCCACCACCGGCGCGCTCGTCGGCGGCGCTGGCGGGGCGCTGCTTGGCCAGGCGATCGGCGGCAACACCAAGAGCACCGTGATCGGCGCCGCCAGCGGCGCCTTGCTCGGCGCGGTCGTTGGCTCGGCCACCACCCCGCAGCGCCGCGAAGATCAGCAATGCCGCTACCAGGACCGCTACGGCCGCATCTATATCGCGCCCTGCGACGACCGGTATTACAACGGCAATTATTGATTAGCTTCCGAGTGAAGGAGCCGGCGCGCAATGCCGGCTCTCACGCCGTCATTCTTCTGTACGGCATGCCCGATACGACACTCTGAAGTGTCTGCATGGATTCTCAAATCGCTGGAAGCGGTAAGTCTGCTTGCGGCCCACGAGCTTCCAGCCCGCCGATCGTTTTCTCTTCGGCCAATCAAGGCCGAGGAGAAATACATGGGTTACTCTCAATACGATGCTGCCGGTCACGGTCGCGCTGCCTGGAATGCTGGCAAGAAAGTGGGGACGAAGCGACCCCTTACAATAAGACAGATCTGGGCGATCCGCTTCTTCCTTGACCGCGAGAGGCGCGTTCGTGATCGTGCTCTTTTCGATCTGGCAATCGACAGCAAACTTGCGGCTGCGACGTGGTTAAGATCAAGATTGGCGATCTGGCCGCGGGCTCGGAAATTCGGACGCGTGCGACTGTCGTGCAGCAGAAGACAGGTCGCCCGGTTCAGTTCGAGCTAACAAGCGACGTGCGGGCCAGCCTTCTAGCTTGGCTCGAGAGGCGTGGCGGTACAGTCGATGACCATGCGTTTCCAAGTCGGATGACCGTGCGCGCCACATGAGTACGAGGCAATACGCCCGCCTCGTCGATGAGTGGGTGACCGCAATAGGTCTCCGGCGGGCGGAATATGGCACGCACTCGCTGCGACGAACAAAGGCATCAATGATCTCCAAGGCGACGGGTAACCTGCGCCCTATACAGATCCTGCTTGGCCATACCAAGATCGAGAATACTGTTCGCTATCTCGGTGTCGACGTCGAGGATGCGCTCACCTTGGCTGAACGAACCGAAATCTGACATTGGATCGGTCATCCTTGCAATCTTGGGTGGCCGTTTCCAGCGCAAAGTTCTTCTGCCGCCACATCCGGCTTTGGGTGGAAAGCGGTCGTGCCGATCGTCAGCAACTAACCGCAGCTAAGCGCCTCATTTCGGACGCTGAACTCGAAATCCTCATTACCCGAAAGCCGACATGGATTGCCGCTGACGTTGTCATTGCTGATCCGACAACGCTCAACAACCTGGCCCGATTGCGAACGCCCAACGCTTACGATTGCCATATCCTAGCTGCCAACCGCTCGAGGCATGGTCTTGAGGATTGCGTGCAGCCCTTCATGCCCCAGGGACGGTGCTGCCTGCGCTCGGATGTCGGGTTGCCGCCCGGGCGGCGTGCGACACTATTGTTCGAAAGGCTCTCCCAGCGATGCCACGCCGTTGAGCTTGAGCAGACGTCGGTTCGAAGAAATGATGCCCAGCACGACGATTGTCACGAGATAAGGCAGGCTCGATAGAAGTTGCGAGGAAACGTCCAGTCCGGTGGCCTGGGCCGCCAGGCTTGCCAGGGAGACGGCGCCGAAGAGGCAGGCGCCGAGGAAGATACGGCTGGTGAGCCAGGTGCCGAAGACGACGAGCGCGATCGCGATCCAACCGCGCCCGGCAATCATGCCATCGGCCCACAGCGGCGTGTAGACCACGGCCGCGTAGGCACCGGCGAACCCTGCAAACGCGCCGCCGAAACCGACGGCGGCGAAACGCACGGCGATTACCGGATAGCCGAGCGCATAGGCCGCCTTAGGATTTTCGCCGACGGCGCGCACGACAAGGCCGGTCTTGCTGTAGACGAATACCGCCCAGATGGCGACGGTCGCCCCCAGCGAGAGCCACACGATGACGTCCTGGGCGAACAGGCCGCCGATGACCGGGATATCTGAAAGCCAGGGCAATGAAAGCTTCGGTAGGCCTTTGACCGTGAGGCTCTCATAGCTCTTGCCGAACAGTGCCGAGAGGCCTTGGCCGAGTATGCCTATGGCGAGTCCCACTGCGACCTGGTTCGCGCGGAGCCCCAGCGCGATGACGGCAAAGACAACGGAAAGAGCCGCGCTGGCGAGGCCCGCGGCGAGGAAGCCCAGGAGGTGACCGCCGCCGTGATAGACGATGATGAAGGCGACGACTGCCCCCATTGCCATCATTCCCTCTACGCCGAGATTGAGGACGCCGGCTCGCTCGGCCACCATTTCGCCCAGCGCGGCCAACAGGAACGGCGTGGCCGCCGCCAGCGTTCCGGCGACGATGAACTCGAGGGCATTCATGGCGTGCTTCCGTGAGCAGCATGGCGCCATTCGAGCCGGAATCGGACGAAGGCAATCGCGACGAGATAGGCGAGCAACAGGCTGCCCTGAAAGACCCGGACCGCGGCGACCGGCAGATTTGCCGACACCATGGCGTTGTCGCCGCCAATATAGAGGGCCGCCATGAGCAGCGCGGAAAAAATGATGCCTATCGGGTGAAGGCCGCCGAAATACGCAACGATGATGGCGGCATAGCCGTAACCGGTCGAGATGGAGCGCTGCAATTGGCCGAGCGGCCCGGCCACCTCCGCCGCCCCGGCGAGGCCCGCCGCGAAGCCACCGATGAGGAGGGAAAGCCAGATCGCGCGTCCTTCGTTGAAGCCGGCGTATGCGGCTGCGCGCGGAGCAAGGCCGCCGACCTGCAGCTTGTAGCCAGCGAAACTCCTCTGCATGAAGACCCAGGCGGCGAGGGAGAACGCGAAGGCGATAAGCAGCGAGACGTTGACGCGGGTGCCGGGGATCAGGATCGGCACCGTCGCGTCGTACTGGAACATCACCGACTGTGGGAAGTTGAAGCCGGCCGGATCCTTCCAGGGGCCTAGAAGCAGATAGTTGAGAAGTTGCGCGGCAACGAGCGCCAGCATGAGTGATACGAGAATCTCGTTTGCGTTGAGCCGCACGCGCCAGAACGCCGTGAGCGAGGCCCAAAGCGCGCCGCCCAGTGCGCCGAGCAAGAGCATTGCAGGCCAAATCCACTGGCCGGTTGCCTGCGGGAGCCAAATGGGAACGGCCGACGCGAAGATTGCGCCGAGAATGAACTGGCCCTCGGCGCCAATGTTGAAGATCTTTGCGCGAAAGCCGATCGCAAGCCCCTGCGCAATCAGCAGCAGCGGCCCCATCTTGAGCAGGACTTCCGAGAACGAGGCCCAAGACAGGAAGGGCTCCAGAAGCATCGCTTGGAAAACGGCGACCGGATCGCGGCCCATCAGGAGGTAGAGCCCGAGATTGAGCAGCGTCGCCACGCCGAGCGCGGCTGGCGGGGCGACCAGCTTGATTGCAAGCGAGGCGTGTTCCCGGCGTACCAGAACGGGAAGGAACGGCCGGGACAGGGCGCTCATGCAGGAACCTTTTCGGCGGTTGAATGGGCGCCGATCATGTATCGGCCGATCTCCTCGGGTCTGGTGTCGCGGGTCACCAGCGGCTGGCTCAGCCGGCCCTGATGGATCACCTGGATGGCATCGCAAAGCTCGAACAGTTCCTCCAGTTCCTCCGAGATGACCAGGATGCCCATGCCTTCGTTGCGCAGGGCGACAAGGCGCTGGCGGACGGCGGATGCGGCGCCGACGTCCACGCCCCAGGTGGGCTGTGCGACAAACAGCAATTTAGGGGACAGCATGATCTCGCGTCCCACGATGAACTTCTGCAGATTGCCTCCCGAAAGCGCGCCGGCCTCCGCTTCGCAACCGGGCGTGCGCACGTCGTTTTGCCGGATGCAGTCCTCGGTGAAGGCTTTGGCACGAGCAGTGTCGACAAGGCCGCGTTTCAACAAGCCGAACGGATGGGCGGTCAGGAGGCTGTTGAGGACGAGAGACATCTCCGGCACCGCGCCGCGGCCGAGCCTTTCCTCCGGAACGAAAGCGAAGCCCAGCCGGCGGCGGGCCGCCGCATTGAGCGCGCCAACATCCTTTCCCATCATGTAGATGCGATCGGATTTCTCGCGCGGCAGCATCGTCTCGCCTGAGATTAGCGCGGCGAGCTCGCTCTGCCCGTTGCCCGAGATGCCAGCGATTCCGAGAATCTCGCCCGCCCGAACCGTCAGGCTGACGTCGGAAAGCTCGGCGGCGAAGGGATCGTCGGGCCGATGGTCGAGGCGGACGATTTCAAGGCGCTTTTCCCCGCCGGAATGTGCAATAGCCGGCATGGGCTTCGGCATGTCGCGGCCGATCATCATGCGGGCGAGGTCGTGTGCGTCGTGGCCGCGGGGATCCACATTTCCTGTGATGCGACCGCCGCGCAGGATGGTCGCGCGGTCGCATACCGCGCGGATTTCCTCCAGCTTGTGCGAGATGAAAAGAATAGACACGCCACCGTCGCGCAGCCGCCGCAATGTCTCGAAAAGCTTCTCCACCGATTGCGGTGGCAGGACGGAGGTCGGTTCGTCGAGGATCAGGAGCTGCGGTTCGGTCATCAGGCAGCGGATGATTTCCACCCGCTGCCGCTCTCCAACCGAGAGCGCGTGCACATGAGCGAGCGGATCGACCTCCAGGCCGAAGTCGCGACCGAGCTTGCGGATGCCTTGCGCAAGGTCCCATTTCCTCCCGGGCACGACCAGCTGGACGTTCTCCACAACCGTCAGCGTCTCGAACAACGAGAAATGCTGGAAGACCATGCCGATCCCCTTGCGCCTCGCATCCGCCGGGGACGCGAGCGCAAGGGGCTCTCCTTTCCAGATCGCTGTTCCCGCGTCTGGCTGCTCGACGCCGTAGATCAGCTTCATCAGCGTCGACTTGCCCGCTCCGTTTTCTCCGAGGATCGCATGGATCGAGCGCGGAGCCACATCCAGATCGATGCCTCGATTTGCATGGATCTGGCCGTAGCTCTTGGAGATGCCGCGCAGCGACAGCAGCGGGACGGTCATTGTCACTTCGGCAGCGGCGTAGTGACACCCTTGACATGCCAGTCCATGGCGACGATCTCGGCCACGGTCATCGTCTTACCGGCGGGGACGCCTTCGCTGCCGTCGGCCTTGGCGATCGGACCGGCAAAGGGCGAGAAACTGCCGTCGGCGATCTTGGCTTCGACTTCCTTGATCTTGGTCATGATGTCTGCCGGGATGCCCGGGTTCCAGTCGACGACTTCGACGACCTTGTCGCCGACACCCAAGAAGGCGCTGGCGCCCTTGAAGGTACCGGCAAGGTGGGCGTCGACCGAGGCTTTGAAGAAGGGCGACCAATCGGTCGCAACGCAGCCGAGATAGGTCTTGGGCGCGTATTTCTTCATTGACGAGTTGAGGTTGAAGGCGGGGATGCCGGCCTCCTCGCAAGCCGCAATGACCGAAGGCGTGTCCTGCGCGTTGGAGAAGACGACGTCGCATTTCTGCGACAGCAGCGCCTTGGCGGCTTCCTGCTCCTTGGCCGGGTCGAACCAGGAGTTCACCCATACGACCGAAACCTCGACATCGGGCTTCACGGCTTGCGCACCCAATGTGAACGCGTTGATTGATGTGATCAGTTCGGGAATGGCGAAGGCGGAGACGGAGCCGAGCTTGCCGGTCTTCGAAAGCGCGGCTGCCGCCATCCCCATCAGATAGGTGCCCTGGGAGTATTGTGCCGCGAAGGGCGAGAAGTTCGGCGCCACCTCGAAACCGGAAGCATGCAACACGGTGACGTCGGGATTGCGGCGCGCGATCTGCAGGGCGCCGTTCTGATAGCCGAAGGAGCCGGCGATGAGAACCTTGTTACCGTCCGCGACCGCCTTGTTCATGATGCGGTCGGCGTCGGGACCTTCCTGAATGTTTTCGAGAATGGTGACCTTCACCTTGTCGCCGTAGGCCGCCTTGACCGGATCGAGCCCGTCGGCCAGCGCACGGCCCCAGCCAACGTCGCCAACCGGCGAGGGGACCACCAGCACGATGCCCAGTGGTCCGTCGGCGGCGAGCACGCGGCTGCCCACCGCGGCGACAAGCCCGGTAGTGGCAGCGCCCTTCATCAATGTTCTGCGGGTAAGATTTGTCAGCATGTTGGTTCCCCTTGCTTTTGGTTTTGGTTGCTAGAATTCCACGGTGGCGAGCGCCGCCTCGGCTTGCGCGAACAGCCTTGCCTCGTCGAGCCCCGGGAACTCTCCCCGTGCCCAAACGATGCGGCCGTTGATCATCGTCATGTCGGTCGGCGCGCCGATGCCTACCTTGGCCAGCAGGCTCAGCGGATCGTGCCGCGTGCCGACATAGTCCATGCGCCGCGTGTCGATGGCGAACAGGTCGGCGGCCATGCCAAGCGACAGCCTGCCGATGTCGCTGCGCCCGAGCAGCGCCGCGCCCCCGGTCGTTGCATAGCCGAGAAAATCGCCAGGCGGCGGAACCGGGTGGTCACGTGTCGACGCCGACAGGCATTGCAGCATGTAGGCGGAATGGATGCAGTGCATCAGGTTGGAATTGTCATTCGAGGCTGCACCGTCGCAACCCAGCCCCACCCTGAGCCCGAGGGCCGACATCGCCGGTATGTCGGTGATTTCGGCGCCGACGAGATAGACCGGCTCCGGGCAGTGCGCGACGCCGGTGCCAGTGGCAGCCAACTTGCGCAGTTCGTCATGGGTCAGCTCCCAGCAATGGGCATAGAAGGCATCCGACCCGCAGAAACCTATCTCCGCGCAATAGTCCACCGTGCGCAGGCCGTGGCGGGCTTGCATCACCGGGCTTTCGCCTTCGCCGACATGGGTGTGCATGCGGACCTTGCGGTCGCGCGCCAGTGTCACCGATTCCACGAATGTCTCGCGATAGCAGTTGACCGGCTGGCACGGCGCGACGACGACCTGGCGCATGCTGAACCTACCGTCATCGTGATAGGTATCGATCAGCCGGGCGCAGTCAGCGATGAACTCGTCCGTCGTTTCCAGCATGGCGTCTGGAATGGTCGAGCCTTCCGACTTCGGCAGTGTGTTGCCGCCACGTCCGGCATGGAAGCGCATGCCAAGCAGTTCGGCCGCCTCGAACTGCCGGTCGATGAGCCTTTTGCCGGCATGCCGCGGAAAGCAGTACTGATGGTCGAAGGCCGTGGTGCAGCCGTGCTTTATCAACTCCGCCATGGCCGTGACCGATGCGTGGTAGAAGCACTCCTCGTTCAGCCGAGAAAAGATCGGATAGATGCGGTCGAGCCATTCGATGACCGACAGCTTCGTCCAGTCCAGGTCGGCGCGGTTGCGGACGAAACACTGGAAGAAGTGATGATGGGTGTTGACGAGGCCAGGATAGACGAACCAACCGGTGGCGTCGTGGGCGACGGTCCCGACAGGCAGTTCCCCTTTGTCCAGGCCCTCGCCGATGGCCCGTACAGCCGCGCCCTCGGTCAACACGTCGACGTTGCGGCGGATGCGCGAACCGTTGCCATCGTCCACGATCACCGCGGCGCAGTTCTTCAACAAATAGCCCGCCACGTCAGGCCTCGCCTCCTTCAGGGACGGGCTCGGGCTTGAGCTCGTGCAGCCGATGGATGCCGGGCATCTCGATGAAACCCTCGATGGCGCGGATCGCCCGCGACCAGAGCCGGATCGCGGGATAGGGATCGAGCGAAACGCCCCCGTCGGGCGCCAGCGCCACATAGGGAAAACAGGCGATGTCCGCGACCGTCGGCCGGTCCAATGCGAGGAAGCGCTGGCCGCGGATACTCTGTTCGACGAGACCAGCTTCCAATTCGCGCAGGGCCGCCGTTCCCTGTCCCTGAAGGGCATCGATGTTCCCCGGGCGCAGCAGCATCTCGTGCAGGCGCGCTGCCCCCAGGCTTGCGGTCAGCCGATGCGAGAAGGAAATCCACTGCTGGACGCGCGCCGCATGCATGGCAGTATCGTTGCCCAACCATTGCGGTGCCGCCGTCGCGGCAAGGTAGACAAGCATGGCCGAAGATTCGGTCAGGACGAGGTCGCCGTCCTCGAGAATCGGGATCGAACCCGCCGGATTTAGTGTCATGAGTTCCGGACCGCGATGCTCGGTGCCGGGATGAAAATCGACGGGCCGGATGCTGAGCTTCACTCCTGCCAGCGCGGCCATCAGGCGCACCTTGTAGCAGCTTGGCGACAGCACGTAATCGTAGAGCTTCATTGCGCCACCAGTTGCGCGCCGTAGGTGTAGCCATGGCGCTTCAGCCAGCGCCGGTAGGCAACCGAAGTCAGGTCGGCTCGCGTGGGTATCTCCATGCCGGGGTCAAGCGGCAGCAGCCCTGGAATCTGGTTTTCGAGGATCGACCGGTCCTGAACAAAGATCGTCTGCTGGAAATGGATCAGGTCTGTCATCGGAGTCTCGTCGTCGAAAAGCGCCATCCATGGCCACACGTTACACAGGTCTTCGGCAAGCGGCTGCACGAAAAGCGTAATGACGTCCCATTCGCCCGGGCGCGGCGGGCAGGTCTTGTAGAGGATTGAGCAGGTCGGCGCGGGCACGCGATACATATATTCCGTCGTTATGTCGCCTTCCGCCGATTTGGCGGCCTGCGGCTGGTAGAACTTCACCTGGGTCGCCCAAACCTCGTCTTCGTCCTCCCGGATCTCGACCTTGTAGTTCTGGACCTCTGTGTGCGGTTCGGAGCCCAATATGTCGGTATGGACGAACGGAAAATGAGCAATGTCCAGGAAGTTCTCCACGGCGCGCAATGGCGAGCAGCGCACGCGAACCACCCCGACATCGACGAGCCGGCGGCCGGGCTGATCGGCCTCGGGGATCGCAAACAGCGGCTTTTGCGGATCACCGAGCGATGACCAGACATGACCATAGCGGATGCAGGCCGGCAGCGCGTGTTGGTTGCCGCCCGTGACCTTCGCGTTTCCGTCTTCGCCGCGCCTCACCACGATCGGCTCGCCCATCAGGGCCGTCTTGCGTCCATGCACATCAAGCTGGCTAGCGAGGCCGACCGGATACCATTCGTCGATCATCGCGTTACGGATCATTGGGCGATCCCGCTGCGTGAAATATGCTCGGCCGCCCGTCGCAGCGCCTCGGCGGCCCTCGACGCGGCGATACGCTGGGTCGGATTGCTATCTTCGTCCACCAGAACATGCATCAGCATCCGCGCTTGCCCTTCGGGGGCAAGCAGCAGCTGGACGGTCTGGGCATTGTGCGTATAGTCGAGCAGGCCTGCGGCGGACTTCGTGCCCGCGGCCGCCTCCAGCGCTGCGATGTCCGTTTCCGCCATCATCGAGCGCAGGGGGGCAAGGCCGTCGAACCGCGGCGGCCCGGCGGCGGGTTCGCCAGCGGAAATCCATATGATGCCATCGCTGTCCTCAACGGGCTGCATCGCGACACGAATCGTGTCCGGCGGCGTCAGTCCCGGATGGGCCGGGATGCGCAGGCAGTTTCCCTCCTGGGCATAACTCCAGCCGTGATAAATACAGGACAGGGTCTCACCGCGCACGAAGCCGCGGGAAAGGCGCATGCCGCGATGGGGGCATCTGTCGGCAAAGGCCGCCGCACGGCCGGAGCGGCTTCGCCAAAGGGCAACTGGTCCGGCTGGCGATTGCGCCGGCATTACGGTTCCCGCCGGCAAGTCCGCAGAGAGGGCAATAGGCATCCATGAGCCGGTCGGATAAAGCCGCATACATCAACTTTCAAACAACACCAGGTATCTTCCCGCGCCCAGCTTCGCGGTCAAGGATATGCTAATAGACCGGTTACGTTTGCACAACATTTCCTCACTGGCAACAATGCCCAAAAAAGGTGCATGGCGCCTTTGACGGGCAGAGGCCGCAGGCCGGAACCTAGCCCGATTCGCTCTCGATCGGCGCCCGGCGGATGGCTTCGACCCAGACATCGATTGGTCCAAGAGAGCACCCAATCTCCATCATTTCGATGAGCTCGGCGGGACCGGCAATGTCGAGTTCGATGCGGTCGCGACCGGCAACGCATATTGCCTGCGCGAGCCCGAGCTTGGCGGCGTAACGCTCGATCCACAGAAGGAAGGATGCCGCCTCGACATCGCCGAGGATCGTCATGCGCTCTCGCCAGGAATAGCGATTTTGCTCGCTCATAGAACCTCGGCAATGAAACAGATTAACTATATACCTATTTACATTGTGCTCAATTGCTGAAGCACCTTGGGCGCGAGTTCTTGCGACGCGCCATCCCAAAACGACGTCGCCGGCCGTTGCCATCAGGTAGATGGCGTAGGGTCACAACCTGAGACCGACCGAACCAACAACCGCGTGCCTACAAAAGAATTCCAGCTCAGGAACGTAGGGTAATCGGACGACCCGATCGCTGTTCTTCCGATCCGGCGGGGACGGCAAGGTGGTGCGTTACTGCGACCGTTTCAGGGCAGCGCCATGTCAACGGCGGGAAGTGGAAGGATAAGGCGGACCTAGCATGGCAGCTTATCGCCGGCCGATAACGTTCCTGGGCCCAAATCTGCCGGTCAGCAATGCGCCGCATGTCCGCCATTCCCGCACCACCGTCCGGCTTCTAGAAGCGGACAACGCTGGTGCCGACGCTCCTGTCGACTTCGCGCCCCAAAGCGGCCATGCGTCGATGCCTGCAATCGCCGCACAATGTATTCAACGAACGCGTAGACGGCTGGATTAGTCCCGACAAATCTTGATAGGCTGCCGGTCTGGAGATCGCACCATGAAGGAGGTTGAAAGGCTCGCAGTCGAGGTTGTCGCGACTGGCCTCGGCTGGCCCGAGGGTCCGACGATGCTTTCTGATGGGCGCGTTGTCATCGTCGAAAGCTATCGCAGCCAGCTGACCGCCATCGATCGTGAAGGAACTGCTCGGCAGTTCGCGTATGTTGCGGGAGCGCCGAATGCATGCGTTCTCGGTTCGGATGGCCTGCTCTACGTTTGCCAGAATGGTGGCACGACCGGACCTTGGCGGGCCGCGGAGATGACAACGCCATCGATCCAGCGCGTTGCCGAAGGCGGAAAACCGGAAATCCTGCTGACCGACGTTGCAGGCATGCGGCTCAATGGTCCAAACGATCTCGTGTTTGCTGCTGATGGCCGGCTTATCTTCAGCGATCCCGGCACATACAACCCCAGCAATCCGGACCCCAGCTACATCTTTGCCGTCAACCCCGATGGCAGTGCCTACCTTGCTGTCGGCTTCGACGAGCCGACCTTCCCGAATGGAGTGGCGATCGAGACGGACGGCTCGATCGTCTGGGCTGAGTCCTACACGGGTCACGTCAAGCGGCAACGCCCGGATGGCTGCGTCGAAGACCTTGGCCGCTTGCCTGGGGCCAATCCGATCCCGGACGGGCTGAAGGTCGGCGCCGATGGCCGCCTTTATGTCACAGATATTGCCGCCAACGGCATTCATGTGCTGAAGCCCGACGGTACCGCGGAAGGTTTCTTCATCTGCGGCAAGGCAACGACCAACTGCGTCTTCTCCGGAGAGATGCTTTGGGTGACAAATGCCGGCGTGCTGGCGACCGGCAGCGACCCCTCCTTCGAGGGCACGCTCTGCTGTGTGCGTGTTCCGGGGGGCGGAGGACCGACGCATTACGGTCGCATCGGCGGTAAGAAACCGTGAGTAGTTCCTCGATTATCTCGAACATAGGCCCTCGGGCCAACGGCGGTGCCGGCTTTGCGGCATCGCCTGCTTCGACGGCAGCGCTGAAGCGCCTGTACAGCGTGGCTGCGGTCCGCGACGCAGCGCGGCGGATTTTGCCGCGCCCGGTGTTCGACTTCGCCGACGGCGGCTCCGAGGATGAGCGAACGCTGCGCCGCAACGAACAGACGTTCAACGACGTTGCTATCCTGCCGCGGCCCCTCAACGGTGCAGCGACACGGGATCTCTCCCTTGATCTCTTCGGCGCAAAGCTCGCCATCCCGCTCGGTATCGCGCCAACTGGCCTGGCCGGTCTGTTCTGGCCCGACGGCGAGTGCGCGGCAGCCCGAGCAGCGGCAGCCGCTGGCACCTTCTACTGCGCCAGTCACGGATCGGCCTGCACACTGGAGGACATAGCAGCCACCGGGACCAGCCCGCGATGGATGCAGGTGTTCGTCTACACCGATCGCGGCTTCACCCGGGAAATGGTGGATCGGGCGAGTGCCTCAGCATACGGCGCGCTGGTGCTCACCGTCGACAATCAGCTGCTCGGCAACCGGGAACGCGACATCCGCAACGGGTTTTCCATCCCGCCGCACTTCGGTGTGGCAGGGACGCTTGCGGCCGCCACCAAGGCGGCGTGGCTGCTGCGCATGCGCACCCGGCTTCCGAAACTGACCTTCGGCAACTACCTGCGTCCCGGCGAGACGGCGACGGTTGGCGCGCTGGCGGGCCGCATGGCCGCACTGCTCGACCCCGGGCTGTCCTGGGCCGACGTCGACTGGCTGCGCACCGTTTGGTCCGGACCGTTGTTGCTGAAGGGCATCCTGCATCCCGGAGAAGCCACGGAGGCCGTGGCCCGCGGTATCGACGGCGTCATCGTGTCCAATCACGGCGGACGCCAACTTGACGGTGCCGTCGCGTCGCTCGACGGGCTGCCTGCGGTGGTCGCGGCTGTCGATGGCCGCATACCGGTGCTGATCGACGGCGGCATCAGGCGGGGCTCCGACGTCGTCAAGGCGCTGGCGCTCGGAGCGTCCTGCTGTCTGATCGGCCGGCCACAGCTATGGGGGCTCGCGGTCGCCGGCGAAGATGGGGTGCGACACGTGCTCGAACTCTACCGCAAGGAGATCGACCGGGTCATGGGGCTGATGGGGGCACGGAGCCTTAGCGACCTCGGCCCCGACTGTCTTTCGTTCGTTCAAGCTACGAGGCTGCCACATGATTGAAGACCCGCCGCTGCTCACCATCAGGCGCCGTTTCGAACGGCCTGCGGCAGACATCATCAGTGCCTTTTCCGGCGTGCCCGTCAGTCAGGTCGTCGACGCCATGGGCGGGCGCGGAGCCTTGCACCATGCGATCAAGCCGCTATCGCCAGCTGCTGCTACGCTGGTCGGCGTCGTCGTGACCTGTCAGTGCGGCCCTTCCGACAATCTCGCGCTGTTTGGGGCGCTGGATGTCGCCGTAGGTGGCGATGTCATCGTTGCGGCCACCGACAGCTTTGCCGGGGCGGCGGTCACCGGGGATCTCGTGCTTGGCATGGCGCGCAATAAGGGGGTCGCCGGCTTCGTCACCGACGGCCTCGTGCGCGATGTTATCGGGATCGAAGCGGTCGGGTTGCCGGTTTACTGTGCTGGCGTCATCGCGAACTCGCCGGCGCGCAATGGTCCAGGCACAGTCGGATTTCCGGTGGTGCTGGGAGGCGTGACTATCTCGCCCGGAGACATACTGATCGGCGACCGCGACGGCGTCGCCGTGGTGCCCCGCGTGGAGGCCAGGACCGTGCTGGCGCGGCTCGCCGCCATCAAGGCGGCCGAGCAGGATCTTGATGCCAAGGTGCGCCAAGGTCTGGAAATGCCCGAGTTCGCCACCGTCGTCCTCAAGTCTGACAGGACGCGCTTCGTTGATTGAAATGGGGTTGTCGAATTGCAAAAAAGATTTGAGGACAACATCATACCGATGAGGTGACGCCGACTGCCAGCGCGCGGAGGGCTCAAAACGTAATCTACGCGGCGCGCCGTTGGGGCAAATGGAGACCAGAGCGGGCTCGACGAGGGTCGACGGCAGTCACGATGCTGTGGTGGTGATCGCAGTAGACGCGATCCGGCGAAGTTGGCCCGGCACAAAAACGGTAGCCGCCAGGTACTGACGGGTCTTCGCTCACCGGGAAGCGGCACTGGTATACGCCGAGCTGAATGAGGGGGACGTCTCTTGACATTAGTCTGATATTTTCAGGCATGATGGTTTCCAGGTTCCTTTAGTTCATAGCCATTGCTGGCTGACGAATGAAGTGCGACGTCGGGCGAGCTTCTCTCGTTTTGGAGGGCTTTGGATCAGCATATGGTGCTTGTCGCGCCGTCAATGAAGCCCGACGCCCCGCTTCTGAGGCCAATAGTTTGCGACTTAAGGCCACACCTGCGAGCTCAGGAAACACAGGCAAAGTGTGCCATCGTAGGGCGCCTCGGCCGGGGTTTGTCTCGAGCATTGAGACCAACGTCGCTGTGCGCTCCTCCCAAGCCAATGTCCGCCTGCCGCGCTCCACGTTATTGCAAAACGTTCAAATTTGAGCTTCCGCACTCACGCTTTGTCGAGGGTACGCCTGTAATCACTTAAACCGTCTGCGCCGTAAGTTTAGCCGTTTTGAATCGCCCGCCGGCGACGATGACGACGAAATAGGAGAACGCAATGACTCGTAATCACGTTGAACGTCTTGGAGAGTTCAGGGAAATCCTAGTCGCGACTCGACGGGAAGGAGTCCGCAACGTGCACCATACTCGTGACGCAATGCGGGCCAGTGGCTTTCAGATCGGGGACAGCGATGGCGCCAGCTACGGAGCCGAATTGAAGGCGCTCCAAGAGGAAATTGAGGCAGTCGATCGCGCCATCGAAGACGAGAAGCGGTTGGCCTTGGCCCTCGAGAGCGAGACGCAATCCCGCCGACCGGCTAAACCGAGAATCGTGAAGGGAACATAGAGTCAGGTATTGCCCTTAGCGCACGTCGCGTCGATCGCCTGTAGGGGTCGTTGTCGCCGCGGCGAGCGCCCCGCTTCTGGCGCAAAGCGGTCGGCGCTCCCCAGAATGCTAAGGTCGGCTTTCTAGCCCCGTCATCCCGAAGGCCGACGTTCCGCTTCTGATGCGGTGGACGGCTCTCCTCCCGCCCTGCGGTATGATCGTGGGGCCAGAAGCTGGAGGAGATCTATGATGGGCAACGTTACGACGATTGGTCTGGATATTGCGAAGTCAGTGTTTC
>NZ_AYWT01000024.1:0-49838 GCF_000502915.1 Mesorhizobium sp. LNHC209A00 | reverse complement strand
ACGTTGCCCATCATAGATCTCCTCCAGCTTCTGGCCCAACGATCATACCGCAGGGCGGGAGGAGAGCCGTCCACCGCATCAGAAGCGGACTGTCGGGTTTCGGGTTTTGCACAGAGGAAAGTTGCCGTTCTGCATCCGACCCCTTTCCGCCGTCCAAGCTGATCTCGCTGTATCCCGAAAGCAGAATAGCCGATCAGTTGTGTCCTATGCGGGCTTCACACCGCCGAGCCTCCGTGACTTCACCGCGAAGCGGATACTTCTGATTGACGGCATGGACATTGTGGATGCGCTAAGCCGGCGGCTGTCCTTGGACGAGATCATCGCCGCCAAGCTGCGCATTTCGATCGAAGAGCGTAAGCCTTTCGTCCGAGTGCGCGATTTGTTTCCCTGATCTATGCCCTCAGTCGGGTGGCAACAGTCGTCGATGGACATGCTTTTGGGGCGGCATAGATGAATCTCGACTATTGAATGCGCCAGCGTACCGATATAATTCGTTTTTCACGACAAGGCACGCACGCCGTTAGAGTAACTTAAGCGTCACATCGAGGAAGAGGTGCGGCCATGGGAGCCGCCACTGTTCAACCGGGAAACGGATGATGCCGAGCCGCCCTTCTGGTAGAGTGGTGCAGGTTGAACAAACCCGTGGGCTCGTCGCGCGCACTCAATCGGCGCAGTCAATTTCGCATCAAGTATGGCAATCTTTCTGCCCTTTATGTAAGTACGACTGAGGTGAATACTGACGATGAATATTAAATATGCATACTGTCAAACCTCCTCAGGAGCTACTCGATGAGTGGCTGGAACCCTTCCCGTCTGTTGAAGGGCAGTACGGCCACACCCTTCTCGAACAGCTGATCCCTTCAGACGACCATGTTCGTGCGGGGCTCACACCGTATTTTGAATCTGCCCATCTGGATGCACGAACGTGCTTCCACGAATTCGCCAGCATCAGCCTTCACCCCGACGATGGCGAGTCCGGCTGTAACGCACAGTACCCCAACGCACTTCCTCCAATTTCGAGGCGTGGACTTTTTGGCGAAGTTATTTCTGGCTTGGTAACACAGGCCTACAGTTTTGTCGGGGAGCATGAATGGCTCCTGCCAGTCTTCCTCTTCCGCAATCACGAGGACGCACGGCAATATCTGTTCCAGCTTGTGCGTGACCCCGCCCGCCAACGCCAAGTGCAGGGTCGCAAGGGCGATGACTTTATTGCCATCTGCGTTGATGAAGATGGAAAAGTCACAAGGTTTATCGCGGGGGAAGCGAAGTGGCGTGCGACGTGGAATAACTCCGAACTCGACAAGGTTATGCTGGGCGATACCGTGAAGGACCCGGATACAAAGAAAGCGCAACGCGACGACGACGGCAAGGTCATTCGGGATGGTCGAGGTGTCTGGTTTGAAATCAATCGTGCCATCAAGGTGCCTACTGGTGTGAAGCAACTCCAGATGATCCTTGAAGAGTGCGCCAAGGCTGAGTTTGAGACCGTGATCGAGTCACTCGACCGCATCCTGCTCCCGACTGATCCCGATCCATCAGAGCGAACCGACCTGATCCTCCTGGCTGGCGGAACCGGGCCCGCGCGTGCCAAAGGTTCCCCACTGATAGACTGGGAGGAAATGCCGACTGAATATACCGCTGGCCGCGATCTTCAGGTTGTAGAGCTGCTTCTGAAGGACGGTGATGCGCTGATCGATGCCATTTATGATGGCCTCTGGGCCGATGATGATGACGATGACTGACGCTGCCCGTGTCGAAATTGCCGAGAACGTCCGTGCGGCCCTTGCAGAAGACCAGGTTCTGACACCGCTGCAGGCGCGTTCGTTTGTGCGCTCAATACAGACCAGCTGGCGGGTGGATACTCTCGAGTGGCCCGCGGCGGACTCTGCGGAAACCCTGTCCCAGGCAATGCGCCTAATACACGCCGCTCAGATTCTGGGCACACTTGAAGGAGGCAGCGACTCTGAGGCAAAGCTCGCCTACAGACGTGCTGGCGAACTGTTCGAGTGGCTGGCACGATCAGACGACGAACTCCGCAATACGATCCCGCTCGCGCTCTTTGGGGCCGGCGCATATCAGCTGGGCGGTCTTCCTGCGATGGCCACCGGCCTACTTCGTCAGACGGATTATACCGACATCGGACTTCAACTCTTTGCGACCTTCCTAAGCGCTAATTTCAATGTCGTTGTCGAAAAGTGCGCAGCTTTCTGGGACGCCCATCCGCAGCTGACAACACGCGAAGCCGGAGCTACCTACTTCGCAGATGCCAGCGCCGAAGACATGTCATGGCTGGCAACCGTCGAACTCGTGCGCTGCCTTGGTCTTGCTTCTCATTCCCTCCGGAGAGGAGATGACGCTCGCTTCGACGCGGCCCTGAGCCACCTTCGGCGCATTGAAAAATTCCTCGTACGGGCAGCGCCCGATGACGTGGCGGTCCTCGCGTTCTTCCTGCGATCAGCGTGTGAGCGCTATGGAAAATCCACGATCTATGGGTCCATGCGAGCCCTGGGTGCACTCAGACCGGTAAACAGTAATTATCTCGAGCGCTTCGCGCGCGTGCAGTATGAACGCGGTCGCGGACTCCTCTGGTCATCACAGCAGCAGGGCATTGAACGGCTTCTCAATGAGTCGTCTTTTGCCTTATGCACGCCTACCGGATCAGGCAAAACGATGATCGCCAACATGGCAATCGTCAAAGAACTTCTGCTCATGGCGCCGAACGATGGAATAGCCCCTCTTGCGCTGTATCTTGTGCCGTCCCGTGCGCTTGCAGGTGAGGTCGAGGCCAAGCTCACGTCAGAACTGGGACGTGAGTTTGTGGTCACCGGGCTATACGGCGGCGCCGACTGGGGCATCACCGATGCATGGCTCATAACAAACTTGCCTACCGTCCTGATTGCGACGGTTGAAAAGGCCGATGCGCTTCTTCGCTATGTTGGCCCCATGCTTCTCGCGAGGCTCCGTCTGCTTATTGTGGATGAAGCACACCAGGTCGTGGTCGAGGGCAGTGTGCGTGACCAGGAAAATCTGGCTAACCACAGTAGCCGTGCTTTGCGCCTCGAAAATTTGGTTTCGAAAATCATCGCGCGTAAGCCGGATATCGTGCGGATCGCACTGACGGCTGTTGCAGGCGGAGCTGCGGACCCCGTGGCACGTTGGATACAATCGGATGCCGAGGCGGAAGCAGTTGGAAGTTACTATCGCAGCACCCGCCAGGCGGTTGGCATCTTTGAAGTGCGCAATAATAACAGGACCCCGCGTCTCACTCTCGACATGCTGAATGACAGGCTGCTCGCAGTGCGCGGGCGAGAGGAAGGCCTGTACATCTCGCTTCGCATACCACCCATGCCGCAGGCCCCACCGCGTATACGCAACAGTCTCAACCACAACACCCAGAATGCCCTTCTATGGTACGCGCTGCATCTCACG
Source organism: Mesorhizobium sp. LNHC209A00 (assembly GCF_000502915.1). Classification (NCBI taxonomy): domain Bacteria; kingdom Pseudomonadati; phylum Pseudomonadota; class Alphaproteobacteria; order Hyphomicrobiales; family Phyllobacteriaceae; genus Mesorhizobium; species Mesorhizobium sp. LNHC209A00. The sequence continues at coordinate 46,409 of NZ_AYWT01000024.1, read as the reverse complement.
GACCGACGCATTCTCATATCCATTCCGCAGAGCCCCGAAGATACCATGCGATGGTTCGCGGAGGCCCTTTCCCTCGACGACTGGGCGGATGCACCGCGCTTTACTCCGCCGCAGGATGGCGACGACGCCGCGCTCTTCGCTGAGGCACGCGTCGTATGCATAGACTACTGCGGGGAAGACTCTCACGAAGTCAAATTACTCGACCACGGTATCGCGACGAACCATGGCCAAATGCCACAGCGCCTGCGCCGCATGATGGTTGCTCTCATCGAACGGTCCATCTGCCGCATTACGGTCGCAACGGCCACTCTGACCGAGGGCGTTAATCTGCCGTTCGATATCATTTTCCTCCCCACGCTCAAACGGACACGGTTCATCGGCCGGCCCCGTCCGAGGCAGGAAGAGATCCCGCTGTCCACGTTCGAGTTCAGGAACCTCGCCGGCCGGGCCGGGCGACCGGGAGCGGCAAACGGCATGGAGGGTATGATCCTTGTCGCTATACCCGTGGGCATATCTACGACAGCTGCTGGGCCGAGGCAGACACAGATCAATCAGATGAATGCCTGTCAACGGGAATACGATGCACTGCTCCGTCGCCTCACCGCAGACGCCGCAGGCGGAGGCGAGCACAACAGCCCGCTGGCACTACTGCTCCAGACGTTACACGACGAAGCTTCGCGCTTGGAAGGTATCGACAGCGACGACGATTTTCTCACGTGGCTGGAAGAGACAGCTCCACTTGATGTTTCTCCAGATGCTGGAACGGCTCAGGAGTCTGGACATGCGCAGCTGGCCGACACCCTAGATGAGCTCGATGGCTTAATCCTGTCGGCGATCGAGGAAATTCGCGCAATAGATGGCGCAGAATTTAGCGGCGATCAGGCAGAGGGCATTCTTGCCAGTATCTGGCAGCGCACATTTGCACTTGTATCAAGCGGTCTGGAAGATTGGATGGAGCGGGCATTCGTCAAACGCGGGCGCGGCGTCGTTGAAACTGTCTACCCGGATGCAGCAGAACGGAAAAAGCTTTATAGTTATGGGTTCACGCCACAGGTGGGCCGACGTTTTGATATCGTCGCCGACACGCTGCTTGAGCTACTCGAAGATGCCGATGCGTATGGCGACCTCCCTGACAATGAACGGCTTGCAATCTTCAATGGCCTTGGCAGAGAAGTCGCAACCGATCAAGGTTACGGATATCTGGTGCGCGATAGCATCACATCACAGAATCTCTTCAATAACTGGCGGGGAGTGCTTGGTTGGTGGATGAAGGCAGCTGGGGCGGCCGGCCCACAGCCGGACAATCTCCGCGACTGGCAGATTTTCGTAGCTGACAATTTTGAGTTTCGTCTCGGTGTGGCTGTCGGTGCTGTTGTTGCGCGACGCTGGACGGAGCGGTCTGCAGATCCGTTTGAAGTTCCGAGTCTCGCAAACTGGAAGGATGTAACAGAGCTCCCATGGTTCGCGTTCTGGGCTAAGGAACTGCTACGCTGGGGTACACTCGAGCCCCTCGTCGCGTTTATCCTCTCACAGGGAATGGCAAGATCACGCGCTGAGGCCGAGCAACTGCGACCCGCTTTTGTCGATTGGTTGAATCAGCAGCCCGGACTTGAGGAAGCTGGTGGCGACGATCTCATCGATCCAAATCATTACCTGGAATGGGCGCGTAGCCGTCGTCCCGCTGCGGGCCCCAACCGTCCAGTGCGTAGGGTCGATGTCAATCTGACGGGAACGACGGGCAATCGAGGCACATACGCTGTTCTCCCAATTCTGAGGGATGGACGGATGGTTTGGCTTGATCCATCTGGATATGAGATCGCAGAGGGTGAAAATGCGGATGGCTTTGTCGAGGCGCGCCCATATGCACATGACTACGAACTTTCGACCGATGATGTGACTTCCCGCGTACGCCGAACTTTCTGATTATGATCTCGTTGAACTCAGCCGCTGCCGCAGCGCGGATCGCAAAACAAAGGGCCGCTTTGGGGCGCAAGGCTGAAAGCACGCACCCAGGCACTATGGTGTTGACCAGAGCTCCAAGTTCCCTCCGATTTCGATGAGAGTCCCTGGGATTTTTGACGTGCGGCCATCGTGACTGGCAGCTTTCGGGAGTTGGTTGCGCCGACCTGAACGACCGAAAGTGGGCGCTTTGCGGTCCGTCAGGAATGTCGCGCACGCCCTGCGCCTGGCACCACTCGAGGAACTGGCCGACATCCCAGCTTGGCAATGGAAGTCGTCTCCTTCGAACCGTGGTTCCGATGGCCTTTCAATCAGCGATTGCCGGGATCATGCTTGCCGCAGACCTGGTCAAGCATAGTGCGGGTTTTCCGATGAGTCCGACGACCAGCACTCGCGTGAATCTACCGCGCCCCCTTGGTTCTTACCTCCATGATCCGAAAGCCAAAGATTCCAGCGGCCGCTGCATCTGCAGCGATGAGGATTTCGTTGCCGCCTACAGGCTGAAATACGGCTGTGCCGTTGAACAGCTGAGCAATGGGTCCGCCTAAGAAAGATCTGAAGTTTTCGTTACCGCGGACGGCGCGCTGTCAAGCGCTCACCGATGTTTTCGACCACGATCGAGTGCCTGATGACAGTGCGGGGCGGATACTATGACACGCTCGGCCCGCTGCTTGCCAATGTCAGGCCCAGCACCCACGACAGAGATCCTTGAGCGACGGCTCGCCGTTAACGTTTTTTGTACTGTTATCTACGTTCGACCATATTCGTCGTCGAAGCGAACGATATCATCCTCGGCGAGATAATCGCCGCTCTGCACTTCAATGATAACCAGGTCAATTCTGCCTGGGTTTTCGAGCCGATGCTTATGGCCGCAGGGGATGTAAGTAGATTCGTTTGTCCCCAGGAACAACTCCTGCTCGCCATTGACGATTTTGGCGGAGCCGCTGACCACGACCCAGTGCTCCGAACGATGATAGTGCATCTGCAGGCTCAACTGGCGACCGGGCTTCACCTCGATGCGTTTGATCTTGAAGCGCTCGCCTTCCTCCAGAACCGTATAGGTACCCCAGGGCCGGTGTACCGTGCTATGGACCAGATGAGCTTCATGTCCCGAAGCCTTGAGGCCCTCGAAGAGCTTCTTAACGTCCTGAACGCGGTCGCGGGATGTGACAAGCAAAGCGTCCGGGGAATCCACGATCACCAGATCGCTTACGCCCACCGTGCCGATGACGCGCTTGTCGGAGCTCACATAGGTGCCGGTCGTGTCGACCATGTGCACATCGCCGCGTATCCTGTTCCCGCTTTCGTCGGGGGCGATCAAATCGGCCATTGCGTTCCAAGATCCGATGTCGTTCCAATCCATGTCGCAGGGAATCACGGCAAGTCTGTTAGTCTTCTCCATGACAGCGTGGTCGAGCGAGATTCGCGGCGCGGAACCGAAATGCTCAGGCGCGAGTTCGATTTTGGCAAAGCCTTGGCATTGACTGGCGCGGCCGTTCTCGTAGCTGTCGGCGACGGCCTGGAGCACCTCGGGACAATGCAAAGCCATCTCGTCGAGCATGGTTTGCGCACTGAAGCAGAAGATGCCGGCGTTCCAGAAGAAGCGTTGAGACGCGACATAGGCTTTGGCTGTATCCAGATCCGGTTTTTCAACGAAACGGACGACGTTCTCACCATCTGCTTCGATGTAGCCGAATGCTGTGTCCGGTCTGGTTGGGGTGATGCCCAATGTGGCGATCCGCCCGAGCTTCGCATGTTCCATGGCCAGGCCCATGACGTCTAGAAACGCAGGCAGGTTGCCAATCAGGTGATCGGCCGGGAAGACGCACAGGATCGCGTCAGGGCCTTGCGTTGCCCTCGCATGGATCGCGGCTGCAGCCACGGCGGCGGCCGTATCCCGAGGTTCGGGCTCGAGCAGAAAGGTGCGTGGCAGGACCACGGAATCCAGTTCGTCAAATTCGTCCTTGGTCAGGAAGAGGTGTTCCCCGGATGTCACAGCGACGATTTCCACGACACCTTCTATCGAAGCGACGCGCAGCACAGTGTGCTGAATGAGAGAATATCCATCCGCTACTTTGAGGAAAGGTTTGGGGTGCGATTGCCTTGAGGCGGGCCATAGCCGCGATCCGGCTCCGCCGCTGATGATCACGGGAATGACTTTCATAACCAACCTCAATCTCGTCTCTGGAGTGATCGCCCGCGTTGTTTCGAGCGTCAGCGTCACGATCGCCGTCGCTCTGGCTTGTCTGCGGCCGCGCGTAACAGCGAAGTTCTGGTGCGTTGCAGGCGGCGTCAGATGACGACGCTATCGGTAATGTACGACGCCTCCACTGATGCCTGTTGGTTGCCTCTGCCGAATTGCGCAGGTGGCGGGTCTTAACTGAGATCAGAGACTTGGCTGTCTTCTATCAAAGTCAAACGACTTGGCTCCTTCAGATCGAATTCAATTACCCGTGGTGCGAATAGACGTGCATATCGTGTAAAGGCGCTCGTCGGGGGAAACCGAATTACGGTATCGCAGCGCGCGAGAAGATACATCTCAACGAGGGCGGAAATTCCGCCGTCAATCCCGAGTGCTGCAGTGTGTAAGGGGCCACCTTGATTGGATCCGAAGTGCTTCGGGACAGTGAGCAGATCGGGAAACCTGGCCGCCAGAAGATCCAGTATCCGCGCGCTGTCCGTGCATAAGAACAGCCGCACAGGCCTGGGGTGCGGTAACGCCTTAGCCTTGTCAATTGCAGCGCACACTTGCCGAACGGCGAGCTCCGGATCGGCCCAGTAGGGCGCATGCTCCATGATGTCTTCACCGTTACCGTGCCGAACATGAATCCCGATGATGCTGTGCCCCTCAAAACATTCCTGATAAATGGCATCTATGCGGGCTTGAATTTCTGGCCGAGGCTGGACACTCTGGAACACCTGCCGCTCTGCATCCTCATCGCACCGCCACATCAGACAAGCGTCACACACTACTGTGTTCGCTTCGACATCGTGTTCGGCCTGAAAGAGCTCGCCCAACTCATCGCGCTCTTGGAAAATCTGCTCATCTGGCCGGTAAAGGCACTCGATCGCCGGCCTGTTCCACCACTCCGGGAAGAATGGACCAGGGAAGGAAACGTCGTTGATCCGGTCGTCGGAAATAGCCGGCACGCCAGCGATGTCATTGATCGGCTGGAAGAACACCGGAAACGCATTTGTGAAGGGTTGGTCGAGGTAGCAGGCCCCCCGCCAGTCGATGACTAGAGTTCGTCCCGACCGCTGCGCGTAGCGCCAAGCGGCCGCCAAAGACCACAGACAATCACCGAACCCCGTACGCCTCCGAGAGACGACGAACCGGCGCTTTTCCACTCCACTAACATACATTTTCGGAAATCTCGTTCAGAGAGGAGGTTGCATCCGGTTTGGAATCCTTAGTCGACACGTAGACCCTGACGCCGGGCGCTTGGCAGAGGCCGGGCCATAGGGCAGAAGAGCTCACTCAGCACTGCCCACTAATCCCGTGACGCTCGCACAGCTTGAAGCCGATGCCCTCGCTTCCGGTTCAGCCTTCTCTACTGGGCCTCCGCGGCATATGTAAAATCTATTGATTGGATGCCGGCCATCCATGCGTTGGATGCCATGATGAAGGGGCTCGGCTGACGCGGGCCCGGCCAATAGAGCCGAAACAGCCCGGGAACGCTGCGACACTGCCTGCCAGAGCAAATCGTTCCGTCGACGCCATACGCCAAGGGTGCAAGGCTGCATACAGCAACCGTACCGGGCGAGATGAGGTCGACAGCTCGACGCGCCTGGAACCAGCTGATCGACAGAATCTGCAGTCTGCTCCCAAAGTTCTGCACGACCTGTGCCGGATGCTGTGGTGAGGGCTCGCGGCCACGAACTTTGTCCTCGCCCCGAACGGAAGCTCGCGCCTATGACTCCGGGCCGGCGATGCGCCCCCGCTGCTCGGTCAGACCATCCATTCTGTGGATTCACTTTATCCAAACAATCGATTTCACTGATCCAAACAATTCCCATTAGAAGACGCTGAAGCAAGAAAGAAAGGCGTCCTCACTCGCTGATGGATGAGCAAATCAGCTGCAAGGTGCTGGGAGTACATGTCGCTCACGGCGTGAGCTGAGCGGCACTCAGACCGCATGTACGAAGCCGACGGTTAGCGGCGCAACTCTATTTTGCTGTGACTCCAAGCAAGAGGTGTGCTCGGCTGGCGGACTGTCAATGACGAGCTTCGCGCCGCATCTGTCGAAGTGCTCCATAGCGCACGGGGCTGGCCGCACATTGTGTCGGCGTGGCGAGCCGGAGCCGAAACTTTAAACTTTAATAGAGCAGGAATAGAATGGGCGATAGCAGGAAAGTTGCTCTTATTACGGGCATAACTGGACAGGATGGTGCCTATCTTGCCCGTCTTCTTCTCAAAAAAGGCTACATCGTTCATGGGATTAAGCGACGTTCCTCTTCCTTCAACACGGGTCGTATCGAAGACCTCTACCAAGACCCGCACGAATCCGATCCGCGCCTGATCTTGCATTACGGTGACCTCACTGATTCGACTAACCTCATCCGCGTGGTTCAGGAATCTCAGCCAGACGAAATTTACAACTTGGCTGCTCAGAGCCATGTGCAGGTGTCGTTCGAAACACCTGAGTACACAGCAAACGCGGACGGTATCGGTACATTGCGACTTCTTGAGGCGATTCGCCTCCTCGGTCTGACGGACAAGACCCGCTTCTATCAAGCCTCGACTTCGGAGCTATACGGCCTCGTGCAGTCCGTACCGCAGAACGAAACGACGCCCTTTTATCCGCGCAGCCCTTACGCCGCCGCCAAGCTCTACGCCTACTGGATGGTCGTCAATTATCGCGAGGGCTATGGTATGCACGCTTCCAACGGCATTCTTTTTAATCACGAAAGCCCCCTTCGTGGCGAAACTTTTGTGACGCGCAAGATCAGCCGCGCTGCCGCTGCTATCTACCTGGGCAAGCAGGACAAGCTTTATCTCGGCAATCTCGATGCTCGACGCGATTGGGGCCATGCGCGTGAGTACGTGCGAGGTATGTGGATGATGATACAGCAGGATCAACCGGATGATTACGTGCTGGCTACGGGCAAAACGACTCCTGTCCGCCAATTCGTCGAGTGGGCTTTCGAAGATATCGGCGTCGAAATCGAATGGCGTGGCAAGGGTGTCGGCGAAAAGGGCTATGATGTAGCGAGCGGCAGATGCCTAGTCCAAGTGGACCCACGCTACTTCCGCCCCACGGAAGTCGATCTTCTCCTGGGTGACGCTACCAAGGCGAAGGAGAAGCTCGGCTGGGTGCATGAGACATCCGTGCGCGAGCTTGCTGCGGAAATGGTACGCGAAGACCTGAAGGTCATGCAGACATCTGTAGTCATGAAGGAAGCGTAATGTATGATCTGAACGGAAAAACCGTGTGGGTCGCTGGCCACAAAGGTATGGTGGGCAGCGCTGTTGTACGCCGACTCGCGTCTGAAGACTGCAATGTTGTGGCCGCCCCTCGGGGAGAGCTAGATCTCAAGCGACAGACCGAGGTTGAAAACTTCGTGGCAGTGATGAAACCGGACGCTATCATTATGGCGGCGGCAAAGGTAGGTGGTATTCTCGCGAACGCCACCTATCCGGTCGACTTTCTTTACGACAATCTGATGATCGAGGCCAATATCTTCGCGGCAGCCCACGAAAACAATGTCGACCGCGTCCTCTTCCTCGGCTCGTCTTGCATCTATCCGAAGATGGCACCACAGCCCATTCCTGAAAGCGCGCTTTTGACCGGGCCACTAGAGCCCACCAACGAATGCTACGCCGTCGCCAAGATCACCGGCATCAAAATGGCTCAAGCCTATCGCCAGCAATATGGCCGCGACTACATCTCCGCTATGCCGACGAATCTCTACGGGCCAGGCGACAATTATGACTTGCAGTCAAGCCACGTCATCCCAGCGCTGATCCGGAAAGCGCATGAAGCTAAGCTCATAAGTGATAAGCAAATCACCATCTGGGGCACGGGCACACCACGTCGGGAATTCATGCACGTCGACGACTGCGCCGACGCATTAGTCTTCCTTCTGAAGAACTACTCTGACCATGATCACGTCAATCTCGGCTGCGGACAGGACATCACGATCCTAGAGCTGACCAGAATGATCTGCCGTGTAGTCGGATTTACTGGGGAGATCGCGCATGATCACTCTAGACCTGACGGTACACCGCGAAAGCTGATGAGCGTCGACAAGCTGCGCACTTTGGGATGGGCAGCAAAGATCACTCTCATGGAAGGCATCGAGAGTGTCTATCATGCATTTCTGAACGGGAGCTACACCGAACGGCGATAGATAAGAGGATTTGCTGCGTCTCAGGCCTGTACGCGCTTTCGGGACCCAGAGCTAATGTAGACTGAGACAATCACTCGATGGCGATAGCGCTCTTGTGAGCCAGCCGCGAGGAGCCCTGCCGGGCCCGGACCCCATCCGCTCCAACTCGTCGCCGTGAAGGTCACGGTGCGCTGCCCACGCCGACGCCGACTGCGTCAATCCTCACAAGGGTAACCCTCGATAACCGAACGCGTCTACGGTAACCGAATGTACTTCTTGTTCTCGTCCGAGGGATCTGTCGATGGGCATTCCGGACGAGCCAAAGTTTGAGCATGTTACCTTCAAAACCCGGTTAGCAACGTCGGATTTGGTATGAAATTCGGAACAAGTGGATTACGGGGCCTGGCGACAGAATTGGCAGGAGCCGCCTCTGCCCTATATGCAACGGCATTCGCGACATTCCTGCTGGAATCCGGCCTGGCCAGAATTGGCGACGAGATACTCATAGGGCGCGACTTTCGCGCCTCGAGTCCGGCCATCGCCGCCCTCTGTGCGGCGGCACTGTCTGCGCTCGGCTTCATCGTAGTCGATTGCGGCGCCGTCCCCACCCCTGCCCTGGCACTGTATGCTCAGGCGCGTAAGAGTGGTTGTTTGATGATCACAGGCTCGCACATTCCGGCCGACCGTAATGGAATAAAATTCTATCGACCCGACGGTGAGATCGACAAGGGTGATGAGCGGGAGATAACGCGCATCGCCTTGCAGTTGGAGAAGCGCGGATACGTCCTTGAAGGTGCTGTTGCACGTCGGCAGCACCGGGAGGCCGAATGCAAGGCCTTTTTCATGGCGCGCAATCGAAAGCTTATGGAGATTAATGCTCTAAAGGGCTTAACGGTGGGCGTATATCAGCACAGCACAGTCGCGCGCGATCTCTTGGTTGACATTCTCTCATATCACTGTGCGACGGTCGTAACTCTGGGACGTTCGGAAGGTTTCATTCCTGTCGACACTGAAGCGGTCTCGGACGAGACTGCTCAACAGTTCAAGCTCTGGGCCAAAGAGCATCGGCTTGATGCGGTCGTCTCGGCAGATGGCGATGGTGACCGCCCACTGGTAGCTGACGACCACGGAGACCCCCTTCGCGGTGATTTGTTAGGCCTGATTACGGCGAACTTCCTGCAAGCGAAGGCAGTCGTCACGCCGGTCACATCAAACTCTGGTATCGAGACCGCAGGTTCTTTTAAAGTCGTGCGTACCAAGGTTGGATCGCCATTTGTTATTGCTGCCATGCTCGATTTGGTTGCGTCGGGTCACGAGCGCGTGGTTGGTTTCGAAGCAAACGGTGGTTTGTTGACCGGCACGGACTTTGACCCGAACGGAACTAAACTGCCAGCGCTACCTACACGCGACAGTTTTCTCCCCATCCTCGCGGCACTTTCCCTTGTTAATACAAGTGGGCAGCCACTGTCGGAGATTGGCAGTTCCTTTCAATTGCCGGCGGCGGCAGCGGATCGCTTGGAAAATTTTTCCGTCGAAAGCAGCACTCGCCTCATGACATACCTTCGTACAGCGGAAACTAACATCGCCGCCTTCGTCGGGTCGATTGGAGTGGTAAGCAAGGTTAGCGATGTTGACGGACTTCGTATCACTCTCGCGGATAAGCGTGTCTTGCATTTGCGTCCATCCGGAAATGCCCCGGAAATGCGGTGCTACGTCGAAGCCGAAAATCGGGAGGACGCGGAGCTTTTGCTCCGGACTGGATTGGATCGAATTCGTAATTGGGCGCAAGGCTAAATAAAAGCCGCCTCCCTGCGTATTCCCAGGTGACCCTGGGGGTCGCACAAGCTACTCAAGCGCGATCAGAACGTCCACAGTGTCCCGGCCCTGTCCGCTTTGAAGCGAACCGGAACGCCCGTGGAAACAGCCGATCCGTACCAGCCACGGAGCATCCGGTCGCTCATGGTCAAGGCAGCGCCTTCCGGTAGCGAACAGCCGGTCCCGCACTGACCGCCTGCGCCGCATGTACGATGGCGTTGGTGTCCAGGCCGTGGTGACGGTATAGGTCCGCAATAGTCCCCGTCTGGCCGAACTGCTCGACCCCGAGCGCCTTCACGCGATGCCCGTTAACCCCACCGAGCCACGCGAGCGTCGCCGGGTGGCCGTCGATCACGGTGACGATGCCGCAGTCACGCGATAGCGGCGCGAGCAGCCGCTCGATATGACTCAGGGCGCCAATCGCGCCACGCTGCCGGCCACGTTCCGCCGCCTGCCAGCCCGCATTAAGCCGGTCCGCGGAGGTGATCGCGAGCAGCCCGACATCGCGCCGGTCCTCCGCCAGAAGACCCGTCGCGGCAATCGCCTCCGGCGCGACGACGCCTTGATAAGCAATGACGACACTCGCGTTGGGCCCAGGCGGACGCAGCCAATAGGCGCCATTGACGATGTCCCGCGCGAGCGCCGGGTTCATGTCGCGCAGCGGCTGCTCGAGCGGCCGGGTTGACAGGCGAAGATAGACCGATCCTCCGGTCTGATCACGCAGCCACGTCGTCTCATCCGGATCCCCCTCGCCATTACGTTGCATGTAATCGAAGGCAAAGCGCATGATCACGGACAGTTCGTCGACGAAGGCCGGTTCGAAGGCGCAAAGCCCATCCTGCGCCATGCCGATCAATGGGGTGCCGATCGACTGGTGTGCTCCGCCCTCGGGCGCTAGCGTCACGCCCGAGGGCGTTGCGACCAGCATGAAGCGCGCATCCTGATAGCAGGCGTAGTTTAGCTGGTCGGCCGATCGGTAGATGAAGGGATCATAGACTGTCCCGATCGGCAGCAGGCGCACGCCATTGATCGAGTGCGAGAGACCGAGTGCCCCGAGCATGATCATCAGGTTCGACTCGGCGATCCCGAGCTCGAGGTGCTGCCCCTTCGGCCCAAATTCCCAGGTAAAGGTCGACGGAATGCGTTCGGCCTTGAAGGTGTCCGCCATGGTCTCCCGGGCGAAAAGGCCGCGCCGGTTGACCCAGCCACCGAGATTGGTCGAGACCGTCACATCGGGCGAGGTGGTGACAATGCGGTCGGCAAGCAGACTGCGCTCGCGTGCGATGTCGTTCAGGATCTGGCCGAACCCCATCTGGGTCGAGAGCGGCTTGCCGGGCTGCCCCGGTGACGGAAGGGTTTCAGGCACCGGCACCGACGGCGCAGACAGCCTCCTACGCCCCTCACTGAAGAACGGCGCCTTTGCGAAGAAGGCGTCAAGTTCCGCTTCCGGCAAGGTGGCGGCCGCCCATTTGTCCCACTCCTCACCCCGCTTTACGCCCATTTGCAGGCGGTAGTCTTCCATCTGCGTGGGCGTCATCTGCCCCGCGTGGTTGTCCTTGTGTCCGGCAAGCGGCAGACCGTAGCCCTTGATGGTGTAACAGATGAAGCAGACGGGACGGTCATGCCTGGACGCCGCCTCGAAGGCTTCGAGGAGGCTCGGCATGTCATGCCCGCCAAGGTTCGTCATCAACGCCTGCAACTCGTCTTCGGAGCGGCGTTCGATCAGAGTGGTGACCGGCCCTTGGTCTCCGATCTCGTCGAGCAGCCGCTTGCGCCAGGCAGCACCCCCTTGGAAGGTCAGCGCCGAATAGAGCTGGTTCGGACAGCGCTCTATCCACTCGAGCAGCTTCTCGCCCCCCGGCTCGGCAAAGGCAGCCTCTTGCAGAGCGCCGTGGCGCAGGACCATCACGTCCCAGCCGAAGTTGCGAAAAATCTGCTCGAAACGCTGCCAGAGGCCCTCCCGGATCACGGCGTCGAGCGACTGGCGATTGTAGTCGACCACCCACCAGCAGTTCCTGAGCCCGTGCTTCCAGCCTTCGATCAGGGCCTCGTAGATGTTGCCCTCATCCATCTCGGCGTCGCCGATCAGGCTGACCATTCGGCCCTCGGCACGCTCCTTCATCCAGCCGTGACCCGAGACGTAGTCCTGCACCAGCGACGAGAACAGCGTCTGAGCAACGCCGAGACCCACCGACCCGGTCGAGAAGTCGACATCGTCGACATCCTTCGTCCGCGAAGGGTAGCTCTGCGCGCCCTTGTAGCCGCGGAAGTTCATGAGCTTTTCGTGGGTCTGGTTGCCCGCCAGATACTGAAGTGCATGGAAGATCGGCGCCGCATGGGGTTTGACCGCCACCCGATCCTGCGGGCGCAGGACCGAACCGTAGAGCGCGGTCATGATGGTACTCAGCGACGCGGACGAGGCCTGATGCCCCCCGACCTTGATCTCATCGCCCTCGCGGACGTGGTTGGCGTGGTGGATCGTCCAGGCTGCGAGCCAGGAGACGCAGCGCTCGATCTCGTTCAGATATTCCAGTTTCCTCGTCATTCAGTTTCCCGCAAATCAGCTGCCGGTCTCACAGGACCCCCGCCCAAATGGTCAAAGATCGAGTTTCAACACACCTGTCGCGCGCGACACACAGGGGATGAAGCGGTGGCCGCGTGCCTCCTTGGACAGGACGGCATCCCGATGGATCGGCTGTCCCCCCAGCATTGCGCATTCGCAGGTCCCGCACACCCCGTTCTCACACGAGGCCATCAACGGCACACCGGCCGCACGCAAGGCGGCCAGTGCCGTGGTCTCAGCCGAAACCTCAACCACCCTGCCCTCAGCCAGTTCTATGATGAACGGTTCCGGTGGCGCGCCATCAAACTCGGGAGGCTGGAAAGTTTCGAAATGAACAGTACCCTCGGGCCAGTGTTGAGCCGCGCGCCCCACAACCGCCATGAAGCCAGGCGGTCCGCAGTAGTATGTCTGCGCGTCGTCCGAACGGTTCGCCAGCAGCGCGGCGATGTTCTGCCGGGTCTGAGGCTCGTCGTCGAAATGGATCCGCACATTGCCGCCAGGAAGATCGCTCCCGATCGCCGCCAAGAGTGGCGTGAGCGCCCGGCTGCGGGTGAAATAGTGCAACTCGAAGGGCTTGGCCTGCCGGGTGAGCGCGCGCGCCATGGCCAGAATCGGGGTGATCCCGATTCCCCCTGCCAGCAGCAAAGTCGGCCCCTCGCCTGGCTTGAGCGCAAAATGGTTGCGTGGCGCGGAGACAGGCAGTGTGGAGCCGACGGCAATGGTTTCGTGGATCCACGCCGAGCCGCCACGGCCGTCATTCTCGCGCTTCACCGCGATGGTGTAGCGGCCAAGCTCGGTCGGGTCGCCGCAAAGTGAATACTGACGCACCTTCCCTTCAGGCAGATGGACGTCGACGTGAGAACCCGCTTCGAACGCCGGCAGCGCAGGTTTGCGTGGGTGTTTCAGGTCGATGACCAGCACGTCGCCCGGCTCCTTGCGGGCGGCGGTCACGGTCAGCTTCATGATGATGCGCGGCGAGGCCATGGCGTTTCACTCGTCGATGGGCAAGATCAGATCACCGGGGCGGATCACGCCCCCGACCTCGATTGTGCAGTTCAGGCCGGAGCGGTTCAGAAGCCCCTCGTAGAGACCCGGAAGCCCGAGCAACTCCTCGATATACTTGCACGGCACATTCATCCGGGCGGCCCTGAGAATCGTTTCCCCGACCCGGAAGCGTTTGCCGACAAGATGGCTAAGCGGAACGCCTCGTGTCGTCAGATTGCGCCGGTGATCTTCGGGTGCGAGCTTGGCCTTGAAGCCCGGAATTCTGGGTTCGCCCTGCGCGATGGCGTCCAAGACTTCAGCTTCGATCAGCGTCACTTCGCGAACGTCAGGACGCGCGGAATAGGTCCCCGTCCCCAGGTAGTAGCGGTCTCCGACAACGCCTTGGCCGGCAATAAGCTGCGCCTGCGCCAGCTCCTCCATTTCATAGGAGGCGGCAGGCGCGATATGGACGTGAAGCAGCTTTCCTCGCCAGGTCATCATCGCTCTCGGAAATTCGTCTCGTGGAAACCTGCTGCAAAACTGGCCTGATCAACAGCGCCAGTTGCATGGCATTTTCCCGGTCCAGTTGGCTGTTTGGAAAGAAATACGGGGGGCCCTCGGACCGTTTTCAGCGCCAGCTTTCGGCGTCGCCCCGGCTCAGTTGTTCCGCGCCGGCATCGCGTCTTGCACCTGCTTGACAACCTCTCGCAGGACCTCAACGCCCTTCCCGATCTGCCGAATGCTCAAGGCGGCATAGCCCATGACAAGTCCGACGCGATCGGTGCGGCCTTGGTCCGATGGCCGTCCGTAGAGCGGCGAGATCAGGTGTAGCCCCAGGCCAGCGTCGCGGGCGGATTCGACCAAGGCCGTTTCCCGCGATCGTGGCAGGTCATTGAACCAAACCGCGACGTGAAGTCCCGCATCTGCTCCCTGGACAGTGATGCGATCCCCGAAGCTGTGCTGCAAGGCACCCAACAACGTTTCCCGACGCTCGCCGTTCAGCCTGCGCACACGGCGCACATGGCTTTCGTAGCCGCCGCTCTCGATCAACGATGCCAGCGCTTCCTGTTCAGCGACCGGCGAATGCCGGTCTGCGAATTGTTTGGCGGTTGCGAAGACCTCCTGCAATTCGGGCGGGACGACGAGGTAGCCGATGCGCAGCATCGGCGAGAGCGTTTTGGAGATCGTGCCGAGGTAGATGACAGCCCCGTGGTCCTCGAGACTGTGCAGCGGAGGGACCGGATTGATGTCGTAGCGATATTCGCTGTCGTAGTCGTCCTCGATCACATAGGCGTTGTTGTGCCGCGCCCATTTCAGAAGCTGATGGCGGCGCGCGATCGGCATGACGCCGCCCAGCGGAAACTGATGCGATGGCGTCACATAAGCCAGTCGTGCTCCGATCCCCGCCAGCAACTCGGTCCTCATCCCGTCTTCGTCGACGATGACCGGGATGGGTGAGGCACCCGTACTGGCAAAGACCTGACGCGCCATCCTGTAGCACGGATCCTCGATGACGAAACGGTCGGCGGGATCGAGAAGCAGGCGCGCGCACAGATCAAGGCCCTGCTGCGAACCGTTCACAACTATGATCTGGTCGAGGTCGCAGCTCAGGGTCCGGGCGCGCCAGAGATAGCCCTGAAGCGCCTGGCGAAGCCGGCGCGAGCCGCGAGGATCGTCATAGGCAAGACGCAGCGGGCGCTGCCCCATCGCCTCGTTCATCGCGCGTTTCCAGACCAATGATGGGAAATCCGACGGTGCCAGGTCGCCATAGCGGAACTCGACCTTCAGCCCAGTCGGCAGATAATCTGGCCAGGGTGACGTCGCGCGCAGCCGCTCGCCATATGCGGACAGGTGGATCGGGCCGACCCGTTGCGCGTGAGTGCGCCCCGTCCCATGGCCGATCAACGAAGACGCAACGCGAGGTCGTGCGCCTTGACGGACTTCGATGAAACCCTCCGCAGCCAGTTGCTCATAGGCGACCGTCACCGTGGTTCGCGAAACGCCGAGGTCATTTGCCAGGGCCCGGGAGGATGGCAACTGACTGCCGGTTTCGTAGACGCCGCCGAGGATTTGCTCGCGAAGGGCTTCGTATATCTGGCGTGCACCCATCGCGTGCGAGCGCGCTGCAGACCCGGCAGTTGAAGACTGGACCATCTCTTTCATCGCCAACTGGATATTTCACATTGGCCAGGTTGCCATCAATCTTTCGGAACCCCAAGAGAGATCGCAGAGGCCGAATGACCAGCTCCCATCAATCCGAAACCGATGCTCCCACGGGGTCGCTCAACCGCACCAGCCCCGGATTTGCCACCCGGGCGATCCATCATGGCTACGATCCGGCCGGCTTTTCCAATGCCGTCCAGCCGCCAGTGTTCCTGACGTCAACCTATGGGTTCGAAAGCGTGGCAGCAAACGATGCCGCCGCCGCCCTTGGTGGAAGGCTCTATGCGCGCGAATACAATCCCACGACCGAGATCCTCGAGCAGCGGCTCGCGAATCTGGAAGGAGCCGAGGCGGGGCTGGTTGTTGCCTCGGGGATGGCGGCCTTCGGCACTCTGATCCTGTCGCTCCTGTCCCAGGGCGATGAACTCATCGTCCACAAGACGCTTTATGCGAACACGCTTGCCATGGTCGAACAGGCGGTCCCCCGCTTCGGCATCAAGGTCGTCGCGGTCGATCTGTCAAATTCCCACAATCTCGATGCTGCGATCACCGAGCGGACGCGGCTGGTTTTCTTCGAGACGCCGGTGAATCCGCTGAGCCGCATCCTCGACATAGCGACAATTGCCGAGCGCGCTCACGCGCGCGGTGTAAGGGTTGCAGTCGACAGCACCTTCGCCTCGCCCGCGCTCCAGCGACCGCTTGAGCACGGGGCGGACATCGTGCTCCATTCGATGACCAAGTACATCAATGGTCATGGCGATGCCCTTGGCGGGGCGCTTCTCGGCGACGCCCAAACGCTCCGTACGCTGCATGAAACGGGCCTGCGCTACATCACCGGCGCAGCGCTCTCGCCCATGTCAGCTTTCCTAATCCTGCGCGGTCTCAAGACGCTGACGCTGCGTATGGAACGGCACAGCGCCACAGCCCTTGCGGTGGCTCGGGCGCTGGAAGCGCACCCGGCGGTGGCATTTGTGAGTTATCCGTTCCTCGACTCGCACCCTGATCAGGTGACGGCGCGAAAACAGATGTCCAACGGATCGGGCATGTTGGCCTTTGGCCTCCACGCTGGATACGAAGGAGCGCGCCGGATGATGGACCGGCTCAACCTGATCATTCGCGCCGTCAGCCTCGGCGATGCCGACAGCCTCATCTATCATCCAGCAAGCCTCACCCGTGCTCGGCAGCCGATCCGCAAGGATGCCCATTTGGCCGATGGAGTCGGCGAGGATCTCATGCGTCTCTCGGTGGGGCTTGAAGACGCTGATGACCTGATCGCCGATCTGCGGCGGGCTTTGGACGTCTTGTAATGACCTGGCGTGCGGCCACCTCTGCGCTCACACATAGATCTGGAGCCTTGCCATGGCATTCCTGAGCGGTCTTTCCGCGTTCCCCATCACCCCGACCAATCGTGACGGCCGCGTCGATAGCGTTGCCCTGCGCAGGCTGATTGCTCGGCTTGGCATTGCTCAGGTCGATTCCATCGGTCTTCTCGGCAGCACCGGCACATACATCTATCTGTCGCGCGAGCAACGGCGGCGGGCGCTCTCCGAGACCTTGGACCAAACGGCGGGGCAAATGCCGGTCGTGGTGGGTGTGGGCGCGCTGCGCACCGATGAAGCCGTGGGGCTCGCGCAAGACGCCAAGGCCCTTGGAGCAGCTGCGGGGTTGCTTGCCGCCGCCTCCTACACCCCGCTTACTGATGACGAGGTGTTCGATCATTTCTCCACTGTGGCGCGCGAAAGTGGCCTGCCGATCGTCGTCTACGACAATCCAGGAACGACGCATTTCCATTTCAGTCCACCCCTTGTCAGCCGCCTGGCAAAGGTGGCTGGGATTGTCGCCATCAAGAATCCGACAGACAAAAGCGATGCGATCAAGAACCACCTGACCGCCCAGAGGCGCACACTGCCGGAAGGGTTCTCGATTGGTTACAGCGGCGACTGGAACGCCGCCGAGGCCATGATCGCCGGCGCCGACACATGGTACAGCGTCCTCGCGGGCATCCTGCCCGAGGTCTGCATGACGATCGTCACAGCGGCGCAACAGGGCGATGCGGCCGAAGCGCGACGGATCAATGCCGCGCTGGTCCCGATCTGGAGCCTCTTCAAGGAGTTCTCGAGCCTTCGCGTCGTCTATGCACTCGCTGAATTGCTCGACGTTTGCAGTGCCGAACCCCCGCGTCCCATCCTACCTCTGCCCCCAGCAGCGAAGCGCCAGATCGCCGCCGCGTTGAAAGGTTTGCCATCGGATGCCAGCCGGTGAACAGCAAACCCCGTTCGGCAAGTGAAAGGTATTTACCCGCTCATTTCGAGAACTGATCGAAAACAACGCACTCGGCGTGCTGATAGCCATGGCTGGAGCGGTCTCGACGCCAATCACACCCCCTTCGAACTCGACAATCGACTGAGGTACAGACTGCGCAGGGCACTCCGCCCATGCCGCACCGTTCGCCTTCAAACTAGGAATCGGTGGTTTATCCATTGGAATGGCATCGAGCCGGCGCTTTACTTCCGGCCCGGTGCGCGCATTGAAGCCGGTGCCAAGCCGCCGGCGAACACCAGATTTCCGTCCTCGACATTCGCCAGAGCACGCTTCCCGACCGCCGTAACTGTTGCCGGGTTCGCAGCCGCTGACGATGAACTCATCACTCAGCACGCATTTTGTCTCACCCATTCTTGGCGCCGGCCGGATCGATATGGACTGACACGCAGCTTGGAGACGATGCCCTCGAGGCCGAACTGGGAGACTTGCGCGAGAATGTCGCTGCCGCCGCTGATCTCGTCGCTCAGAACGATGCCGTTTGGCGGCGTCTCAGCAGGTTAACTAGCGCTTTGCGCCGATCGACGAGTGGCCGATCGCGAAGACCCTCGCCGTCGATCTCGAGCAGGTCGAAGCCGGCAAGCATGGTCCTGACGTCTCCCGCCGCGGCCAAGAGCCCGCTGAAGACTGGGAATGCGCGACAAGCCTTCTGGTCAACGACGAACGCCTCACCGTCTATTATCGCGTCCGAGGCGCCGAGCTCGGCCACCGCCCGGGACGATAGCCGGAAACCTGAGGGTCCAGTCGTGGAGGTTGCGGGTCGAGGTAGGCCCCCATCGATAGTAGTCCCATTTCATTTCGTGTAGCCAATCAGGGCCATGCCGGACGCGGCCGACCAGCGGTCGATGTTCGCGACGACCCGAATGTCCAGTCTCGTGTAACCCAGCCTAAAGCGGCCTGTCCGCCCAAAGACATTCAGTTGCCTCCAGCCTTTCGACACGACCCACTTCACGATCTCGTAACTCGCCAACCTAGCGGCTTGTTGCTTGAGCTGCGCGTTCCTAGGGTGTGGTCGCTAGGCCTCAGCAACAAGAGCTCGGTTGCCAGGCGGGCGGAGGCTCAACGAGATAGCCAGCTCAGGACAAGGAGAGCAAGCAATGGTCGCTTTTACCCTCAATGGCGAGGCGCGAACACTCGACGTCGATCCAGAGATGCCGCTGCTGTGGGCGGTCCGTGACGTCATCGGACTCACGGGAACGAAATTCGGTTGCGGGCTTGCCCAGTGCGGCGCTTGCACGGTTCACGTTAACGGCATGCCGACGCGCTCGTGCCAGACCGCAGTCGGCGACATCGAAGGAGCCTCGATCACCACCATTGAGGGTGTGTCGGGCAAGATAGGCGAAACGGTCCAGGCCGTGTGGGCCGAGTTCGACGTACCTCAATGCGGCTATTGCCAGTCTGGCCAGATCATGTCGGCCGTGGCCCTCCTTACAGAGACGCCTAAGCCGTCGGACGATGATATTGATTCGGCGATGAGCGGCAACCTCTGCCGCTGCGCCACCTATCATCGCATCCGCGCGGCCATCCACGAGACCGCCAACCGGCTGGAGACTTGAGGCATGTCGCAGTTTCTCTCGAAGCATAACTCCGTGCGGCCCACGCGCCGCCGGTTCCTCGTCGGCGCGGGCGCCACCACCGCTGGCCTCGCCGTGGGCTACCGGCTAGTGCTGGCGGCGTCCGACATCGCACAAACGACTACTGCAAAGGTTCAGGCGAACCCCTTCCAGACCTATGTCGAGATCACAAAGGAGAACCGAATCATCATCCACTCCTCGCAGTTGGAGATGGGACAAGGCTCCTATTTCGGCATCGCCACCCTGGTTATGGAAGAGCTCGACGGCGACTGGGCGCAGGTGGACGTGGTCGGCGGATATGGCAATACCGCGCTCTACGGCAATCTCGCCTGGGGCGGGGCCGCACAGGCGACTGGTGGCTCCACGTCGATGAGTTCGTCGTGGGAACGCTACCGCAAGGCGGGTGCTGCCGCACGGGCCTTGCTGGTGGCGGCCGCGGCGCAGCGGTGGGATGTGCCAGCCGGCGAGGTCAAAGTCGCTTCCGGGGTCGTGTCGCACGCCTCAGGGATGCAGGCGCGCTACGGTGACCTGGCTGAAGCCGCAGCGGGAATGCCGGTTCCCGACGACGTGCCGCTAAAGCCGCGCGACAAGTGGGCCCAGATCGGATCGGACAGCCTCAAGCGCTACGATTCCGCCGGCAAGACCAACGGCGCGCAGACCTACACGATCGACCTCATGATGGAGGGGCTCCAGACGGCCGTTATGATTCATCCGCCGAAGTTCGGCGCCGAGATCGAGAGCTTCGACGCAACCAAGGCCAAGGCACTCGACGGCATTGTCGATGTCGTCCAGACGCCGCGAGGCATTGCCGTGGTTGGCAGGGACACCTGGACGGCGCTCAAGGGCCGCGACCTCGTGGAGGTGACCTGGAACGAGGAGAAGGCCGAAGGGCGCGGCACGGCCGAGATCATGGCCGAATACAACAAGGCAGCAGACGATCTGGGCGCGGCCACCGCGCGCGACGACGGTAACACTCCCGCAGCGTTCGCCAGTGCTGAGAAAATCATCGAGGGGCACTACGAATTCCCCTATCTTGTCCATGCTTCGATCGAGCCACTCAACGCGGCCGCCCGAATCAACGAAGACGGCACCATCGACGTCTGGGGCGGACACCAGATGCCCGACCTTTATCAGGCGGCTGCCGCTCAGGTAGGCGGCACCACGCCGGACAAGGTGAGGCTGCACGTGATGAAGACCGGCGGCAGTTTCGGCCGCCGCGCGGTCTTGGATGCAGATGTCATTATCGAAGCTGTTTCCACAGCGCGTGCACTGGGACGCGGCAAGCCAGTGAAGGTGCAGTGGACCCGCGAGAATGACATGCGGGGTGGGCGGTACCGGCCGGCCTATGTGCACGCAGTCAAGGCGGGGCTCGACAAGAAAGGCAATGTCGTCGCTCTCCATGACCACATCGTGGGCCAATCGGTCTTGGGCGGTTCGACCTCTGCGGCGATGATCAAGAACGGCATCGATCCAACCTCCGTAGAGGGCGCCACCAACCTGCCCTATGCGATCCCGAACCTGAAGGTCGAGCTGACCACCACGGACGTGAACATCCCGGTGCTGTGGTGGCGTTCGGTAGGCTCCACCCACACCGCTTACGCGGTGGAAACCCTGATCGATGAGCTGGCCGCCGCTGCGAACCGTGATCCGGTCGACTTCCGCTTGTCAATGCTCGGTCACCATCCACGGCATGCCGCCGTGCTTAAAGTGGCTGCTGAGAAGGCAGGCTGGGACAAGCCTCTGCCGGAAGGCCGTTTCCGCGGCGTGGCCCTGCATGAAAGCCTCTCGACCTATGTCGCCGATGTGGTGGAGATCACCCTCAACGATGAAAATGGTTTCAAGGTCGACCGCGTCGTCTGCGCGGTAGATTGCGGCACCGCGATAAATCCTGACCAGATTCGCGCTCAGATGGAGGGCGGTATCGGCTTCGGGCTAGGCGCGATCCTCCAGGAGGAGCTGACCCTGAATGGCGGTGTCGTAGACCAAGAGAACTACGATACATATACACCGCTCAGGATCGAGCAGATGCCGCGAGTCGAGGTGCACATTGTGCCGTCCGAGGAGCCGCCCACGGGAGTTGGTGAGCCAGGTGTGCCGCCGATCGGCCCGGCCGTCGCCAACGCGCTACGGGCGGCGACGGGCAAGACTATCCGCAAGCTGCCGATTATAAAGAACATGTCAGAAATGACACCATGAAACAGCCGCGATGAAGATCGCGCCGTTTTCGAACGCCTCCTGACAGGCGCTCATTTCCATGGGTCAAATTCCGGCGGCTGCCCGCTGCAATATCCCGTTTGGAGACGGCACCCCGTGGTCTGAACGACCACAGACGGGCCTTGGCGCCGGTTCCACTGAAGAACCGCTTTCGAGACGCAAATGCGTCCACTCCATGAAGAGCACAACCGTATAGCACCAGGAAGGCTAGCTACCTCCATCGCTTCGGAGACCCAGGAACCCTCAGAAAACCGAACCTCCCGAGCTCAGAGGCGCTCGTGATCACAATCGCGCTGGTGCGTGGATCATTGTTCAAGGGTTTGCCGATAGGCAGGCGAGATGGCCGATCGACATGATCTTCGCCCGATGCCCTACAAACACAATGTCAGCCGCTGTCACGGAGTCGCGAAGACGAAGGCAATGAGGGTCGACGCCGATACTCATCGTTTGGTTGACAGAGCGCTTGGAATGCCATGCGCTTCACATCGGAGTAGCCATCCGGGAAGCCTGAAGCGCTTTGAAAACGCATGTGCTGCGGCTGTTATTCATAGCGTGGATGACTTTGATCAAAACAATCGATTTCATCACTCTTCCGGAATCGTGCATGGACAAAAAAGAGCCTCACGCACCAATCACACGCTGCTCTATCGCGTGACGAAAGCTGCCTTGGGAATAATCCAAAGGAGAAAATCTTCGATGCGCCCTGACGTGCAGTGGAGGTCGTGCCGAGAAAGTGAGTTGCAACTGGCCGACAATGTCGGGCGGTGCGACCATGGTCGCTTCGGAGAATGAAATCGGGCCAGTTCGCGGGGGCGGTACTGTTATTCGTCGACGGCCGCCCTTCCCAAGAACAGGCGGCATCGCAAGTTGGTTCTGCCGATGAAAACGACATCGCCGGATACATGTCAGCAGCCGCTCAGGATTGGATGATCCAGCCAAGCTCTCGGCGTGATGGCACCGTAGGCGTCACAGTCGAAGCATCTCATTGATCGTTTATGAGGCTTTCTTCGATGCCGCTGATGCCTGACGGGCGGTCGCAGCTGCAGGCGACAACACGGCCTATTTAGTTGGAAACAGTCGAGGTAAGCCAATTTGGCTTCCCGTTACTATTTGGAGAAAGAAATGCTGTGCCTAGGAATCAGCGGCGGACTTGACCAAGTCCATGAAAACCGATTCGAGCGTCCGAACGCCTTTATGCACGATGGCGCCGCGGTGCTCGTCCGAGACGGAAAGGTGATAGCCGCCGTAGAAGAGGAACGCCTCAATCGAATCAAGCACTCGAACAAGCTGCCAAGTGGTTCGATTCAATACTGTCTCTCGACGGCCGGGGTTCAGCTCAGCGACATTGATCGTGTCGCGGTCTACGCCAGCGAGCCCTATGCCAACGCCATGCTTGAAGGTATGTCCGCTTCCCAACCGGACATTCTCTCCACTCCGTTGGATGCTAAAATGTTGGTGCAGAACCTGTTAGCGCGTGAGTTCGGCACTAAGTTGGACAGTTCGCGTATTTCATTCGTAGGTCATCATCAGGCGCACGCCGTGAGCGCCTTTGCAATGTCGGGCTTCGAACAAAGTCTCATCCTAGCGATTGATGGCTGTGGTGATTTCCTGTCGGGCCTTGTGGCGGTAGGGTCTGGCACAGAAATTACGCAAATCGAGGCTTTCCCGGAGGACAATTCTCTTGGGCTGTTTTATCTCGAGACGATCCGCTGTCTCGGCTACGGCATGTTCGACGAGTATAAGGTAATGGGACTCGCGCCCTATGGCGACCCCGCTCCCTATCGCGAGCTCTTCGAGCAGTTCTACGAGCTCTCCGCCAACGGTGGCTACCGTGTTCACCTCGACCGCATCGGTCCGGCGTTGCTCCGCAACATCGAGATCAGGCGAAAGGGAATGCCTTTCACCCAGCAGCATCGAGATGTGAGTGCGTCACTGCAGGAAGCGCTTGAGCGGATCGTGTTCCACATTCTCCGGCACCACCGTGAGGCCACCGGCATGAAGCGGTTGTGTCTGGCGGGAGGGGTAGCCCACAACTGCACGATGAACGGCAAGCTGCTGTATTCAGGGCTTTTCGAAGACATCTTCGTGCAACCCGCGTCTCACGACGCTGGCTGCGCATTGGGAGCTGCGCTGATAGTCTCTAACGAGATGGGCCGCCCCGCGCCGCGTGAGCGACTGCAGGAGGTCTATTGGGGTCCTGATCTCGGGAGCGACCGCGCCGTGGAACAGGAACTGAATGCATGGTCCGGACATCTCGAGGTTGAACGCTCTTATGACGTAGCGAGCAGTGCAGCCCACTGGATCACCAACGGCGCCGTGATCGGCTGGGTGCAGGGTCGTTCGGAGTTTGGGCCACGTGCGCTGGGCAACCGCAGCATTCTTGCCGACCCTCGGCCCGCTGCAAACAAGGACCGGATCAATGCCATGGTCAAGAAGCGCGAAGGCTATAGGCCTTTCGCACCATCTGTGCTGGAAGAGGATGCGAGCGAATTTTTCGACCTCCCGGACGGTAAGCACGAATTTCCATTCATGAATTTCGTCGTTCGCGTGCGTGACTCAAAGCGCGCCTTGTTGGGTGCCATTACGCACGTCGACGGTACGGCTCGGCTGCAAACAGTATCGCGCGATGCCAACCCCGCTTACTGGGAGGTCATCAATGCGTTCAAGAAGCGGACAGGCACTCCAATTCTGCTCAATACGTCCTTTAACAACAATGCTGAACCGATCGTGGATACGGTTGCAGACGCGATTGCCACATTTTTGACGACAGAGCTGGATGGACTTGTGGTCGGGCCCTTCCTGGTAAAAAAACGGGCTGCAACGCTGCAGGATTGGACTGCGCTTGCGATTTCCTTGCCTCCCTCAGTCTCCCTCCATCAAACCCGTGCTTACACAGCGCGAGATCATCAGGAGACTGTCTGCGAGATTATTCCGAACCACTCCAGCATTGACAGTGTGCGAATTTCAAACGACCTGTTTAATCTGCTGATGCGGATTGAGGGCGAAGCCGTGTTAAGCGATCACCTCAATATAATTGCGCCGGATCAGGCTGAGCATGAAGCTCTGCTGGAGGACCTGCGAAGACTGTGGGAGCAGCGCCTGGTTCGGCTGCATCCCTCACAAGCTGCTCGGATGGATCATGGGTCCGATAAAACGCCGGACCAGCCTAATAGGCTATCAATGTGATAGAGATGCCGCTCAAGCTCGGCCAATCAATAGTGTTCATCGACCCCGCCTGCGAGCTCACCGCTGTGATTAGAGGGGTCGAGGTCGCCCTGGTCAGTATGCTTAGGAATGCTATTGAATGGGTCGTGTGCCTGGGTTGGAAAGGCGGGTCTGGCCTCACCGGACTTCTGTGTCGAGAGGTCCAGCCCGCAAAACTTTAGAAACTGGCGATGATGACCTAAGCGGCGAAGATCGCCGGCTTCGGCAATGACGGTCAATGCCTCGATCGGTCCGATGCCCGGGATTTGTCGCAGGAGCTGATAATCCTGGCTGTGCCGCAGCAGATCGTCGGCCTGTGCTTCGATCTCATTATGTTGCCGGACCAGGCTGCGTGCTTCGTCAATGACCATCTGGAACATGCGAATGGCAGGCGCATCAAGTCATCCAGTGGCAGCGGCAATCCGATCGATGGGCGCGCCGTCTCGAAAATATTGCCGTCAGAATCTGTGTCTTGCTGACCTTGCGGCCGACGACATCCCAAGCTGCTGCCACAAACTCCTCCTTCGTCAGCGCCGTGATGCTTGCTGGGGTCGGAAAGGCATGGAGGAAGGCAAAGAACCAATCGCTGCGGCTGTTCCCCCGGAAGCGATCGATCTCGGGAAAATACAGCGGCTGGTAGTGTGTCAGCCTGCGGTGCTGGATCTCGGTCTTGGCCCTGGCGATCGCTTCATGTGTCTTCGACAGTTCCTGCACTTCGTTGATGCCGGCTCGCAGCGGATCATGGTAGACCTGCGTCGCCTGGTATCCTGAGCATGTGTAGGATCACCTGGGCATCGATCTTCTTGCCGAATATGACGCCGAAGGCCTTAAGAAGCCCAGGCATCTGTTCGCTGACGAGAAGGTCACGTGCCGACAGCAGCACCCGCACGACACAGGTGCCGTGGCTCTTGATGCGAACCTGCTTAAACCATCCGGTCCGTCCGATCTGAGCAAGGCCCGCCGCTCGTGGCGGCCCGATTTGTCCGGCATCATCGAGAGGGCGGCGCTTGACACGATCGGAAGTCCGCGCTCGTTAACTCGTGCCAGAGCCAGATCGCAAGCGGTCACGGCTCCATGCCGATCCGCTCCGTTTCCGCAGTTCCACAGTCCCGCCCGCATCTCCCAGTCGCGCCCGGGTAGCCATTGCGCTGCAAGGCGGGTCTGATCGCTACGGCGGCGCCGCCACCATCTCCATCAGTCGGTTCGGCGACAAAGCCAATCATCTCCCGTAAGAGAAGTGCTTTCGGGCAAGTTCCGCAGGTTCAAGGAGATCGTTGACGGCGCCGCACTTGGAGCTGCGTCGAGCGCATGGTCGAGCTTGCCGCCCAAGGTACGTGGCTTCGAAACGCGTGCGATTGCGCCTCATAAACCGCTGCGTGGCTGGTCGCGGACATACGAGGGGGCGCAGGCGCCTGAAACGAACCCGTCGGTCACGACGGAGCAATCCTGCCGCCTGACCAGGCGCGTGGAAAAGTATCACAACGGTGACCACAGCGTCGCTTCAGGCCGTCAAAAGCTATTGCCGTGCGTCAAGGCGGGCTAGGTGACCCGTCAGAAGCCGGCACCAGCGGCTTTGTCGGGACAAGACACATGCTATTGGGATTTGGCCGCCGCAGCCGCGAGCATCGCTTCTCCCATCGCAATGGCCCCTTGGGCACGCAGCATTTCACCAGGGTTCTGAATGTCGCGCAAGTCTTTGTTCTGGCTGAGTTTTGATTTTCCAACCAGGCCGGTGATCTCGATCTCCAGGGCGACGATTGCCTTAACCATCGTGTCGATGAAGTCCTTCGGCGCGTCGCCCATCTTCCACGGGGCAGGCTGCGAGGCTTCTTGCATATGAGTGAGCTTCGCCACGTTACGGCGTACATATCGCTCATCATCCCGGACAGTGATGCGTCCGTGGGCGTGGACGACGAGATAGTTCCACGTCGGCACCTGCTTGTGGAGTTCGTGCTTGCTTGGATACCAGTTCGGCGAGATGTAAGCGTCGGCCGCACGGAAGATTACGAGAACCTCATCGCCATTGGCGACTTCCTCCCAGACTGGGTTCTTGCGAGCGACATGGCAATTGAGAACGCCCTTGTCTCCCTTCGAGCGGTCAAGCTCGAAGGGGAGGTGGTTCGCGTCCAGTGTGCCTTTGCTTTGGGTGACGAGGATACCAAGCGGGTGTTTCTCGATAAGCTCGAACAGGGCGTTCTGATCAGGGACGGCAAAATGAGGCGGAACGTACAACGGTTTATCTCCTGTCGCGAATGTGCGGTTGCTAGTAATCGGCGGAGCCTTACGGAACGGGCTCCTGAATCTTCGCTGCCGTCGACGAGTGCCCCGGATCTCGGTGTCCACCACGCTCAAGAACCGCCATCGAGAAATGGGCGGGCACATCAGATGCCGCCGCGTATGAGTGCGGTTGGTCAGTGACAAGCCGCGCACTCTCGCCTTCGCTTAAAATGACCACATGGGTACCTACCACAACGCTCAGGGCACCCTGACTGACCGAGATCAACTCGCGCGTATCCGGACTATGAGCATCCGCGGAAAACACGTCGCCCGGCATAATGACCCAGCTCCACAATTCGAACATCGTGCGTCCCGAGGTCGACGAATGCAGTTGTGCAGAGCTTCCCTTGGCGCTCGTCCAAAGCCTCCTGGTCTCTGTCCGCTCGATGGGAAGGCACACCGTGGAAGGGTGCTCGTTCAACAAATCGGCCACCGAGAGCGAAAACGCCGCCGCCAGCCGACACAGTATGCCGATACTGGGGTTCGCCCTACCCTGCTCCAGCGCGACCACGGTTCCCTTGGACAGGCCGCTTAGTTTAGCCAGTCGATCCAGGGTCAGGTTTTGGTCACGCCTCAAGTCTCGGATCCGGGCCGCTATCGCTTGCCCAAGGACCTGCTCGGCATCAAAGGCTGTCGTAACATCGGTCATTATATTGACTTAGGACCTCGGCTCACCTATTGCGGTCAGTATAATGACCGGGGCGAAATTGCAACTGCCCGTTAGGAAGGAAATAACCGATGCGTTTTGAGACGAAGGCGATCCACTGCGGCCGAGGGGTCGACGCGTCCACGGGGGCCGTATCCATGCCGCTGCACACCAGCACGACGTTCGAACGCGGTGTCAACGGGTCATTTCCGTCCGGCTTCGAATACACAAGGGATGGAAATCCTACACGCAATGCGTTCGAGGCGGCCATGGCGACGCTTGAGGGAGGGGAAGACGGCATCGCCTTCGCTTCGGGCATGGCCGCAATCGCTGCAGTTTTCGAGAGCCATCCGTCGGCGGGTCGGATCGTTCTGCCGGATGACATGTATTTCGGCATTCGTTCGCTGATCGAAGAGACCGACATTGGGTCTCGCTTCGACTTTGCCCCAGTCGACATGCGCGATTTGGACGCTTTGCGCGCCGCGGTGACATCGAAGCGGACTGGCCTCGTCTGGATCGAGACGCCGTCAAACCCGATGATCCGCGTTGTCGACATTGCGGCCATCTGCGCAATCGCGCACGAGGCAAACGCCTTGGCGGTGGTGGACAATACGTGGGCCACCCCAGTGCTTCAACTGCCACTCGAAATCGGGGCAGACGCAGTGATGCACTCGGCGACAAAGTACATTGGCGGCCACTCGGATTTGATGGCCGGTGTCGTCATTGTCCCAAACGCGTCACCCCTCGGTCGCCCATTGCGGATGGTCCAGAAACACAAGGGCAGCGTCGCAGCGCCCTTCGACTGTTGGCTGGCGTTGCGGGGCCTGCAGACATTGCCGGTCCGCATGCGCGCCCATTGCGAAGGCGCCCAGAAAGTGGCCGAGGCCCTGGCGTCTCATCCGCGCGTCGAAAAAGTGCTCTTTCCTGGTCTGCAAACTGACCCGGGACACGATCTTGCTACGCGGCAAATGAGCCATTACGGAGCGATGCTATCCTTTATCGTCGAGGGCGGAGCCGATGCTGCAATGGCCGTGGCCGGCCGCCTGAAGATTGTTGTCCGGGCGACAAGCCTTGGCGGGACGCATTCTCTGATAGAGCATCGCGCATCCGTTGAAGGTGCGAAGTCCAAAGCGCCAGGCGGATTGCTGCGAATTTCTGTAGGGCTTGAACATCCTCAGGACATCATCGATGACCTGATGCAGGCCCTAGGCGAAACCTGCAAAGCGGGAGTCCAATGACGGGTGCAAGAACTCTGGCGCCGCTTTATGTGGCGGCTGGCGCAGCCGACGATCGGCAGAACAATGTTCCTGCTGAGTAGAACGCACGTCCTCTGGTGAACCGCTACCGCCGTGTCGCATCGTCTCGGGCGCGTGGTCGCATGGGTGATGAACGTCTTCGGGTTTCTGGACGATGGCCACGCGCTCGACCGGAAGCGGAAATACCCAGATTTGCCGTTGACCTCCTGCTGCTCGACCTCGTCGGAGATCGCGGTCAACAGATGGGATGGATGTGCTGGCACTACGGCAGTTTGACAAGCCCGGCCATCGGGGCGCTAGCACCGTCCAAAGCCAAGAGTCGCAGGGCAGAACTGACCGCACCAAGCGGGCTGCGGGACCCATCAGCTAACGGCCAGGTTGGTACCTCAACGCGCATCAGCACCGTGGATGCGACATTGTCCTTGTTGCGAGCGCGATCTCGGAACTTCGTTGTGACGCAGTCAGTGCAGAGAGCGCACCGCTGTAATCAAATGAGCGGAAGAACGACTCCCAGTGGAGGTGAAGAAGTGATGCGGCGTCAAGATCCTCCGCGCTTTGCGGCAAACACACTGATCCCTCTTCACAACCCGGTCTTTCGTTCTATCTGGACAGCCACGCAGATATCCAGCCTTGGCTGGCTGGTGCAGAGCGTGGCTATAAGCTGGCTCATGGCCACGATTTCAGCCTCCGATCTGATGGTTGCGCTCGTACAGGCTGCATCGACACTGCCCGCGTTCTTCTTGTCGATCCTTGCTGGAGCCATTGCAGACAGCTTCAGCCGCCGCGGCGTGATGCTTGCCGGACACTGCCTGATCGCACTGGCATCCACGGCGCTGGCACTCTCTGTGGGACTGGGCTTTGCTAGTCCATGGCTGATCCTGGGACTGAGTTTCTTGGCCGGATGCGGCTTTGCCTTGAACGATCCAGCCTGGCACGCCTCGGTCGGCGATATCCTGGAAAAGCGCGACATACCCGCTGCAGTGACGCTGATGTCGGTGGGGTACAACGTGGTTCGGAGCATAGGACCGGCGCTGGGCGGTGTAATCTTAGCTTTGCTGGGCCCCCTTACGGCTTTCGCCCTCGCCGCGCTAAGTGACCTGGTCCCGTTGAGCGCTGTTTTGCGCTCACAGTGGCAAGTTCGCTCTTCGCCTCTTCCGCGCGAGCGGATGACTACGGCCATTCATGATGGCATGCGATTCACGGCGATATCCTCAGAGATCAGAGTGGCGATCGTGCGTGCAACCCTGTTCGGGCTATCAAGCATCTCGATCCTTGCTTTGCTCCCCCTCCTGGTTCGCGACCAACTGGCGGGAGGGCCAATTGTGTACGGCGTGCTATTGGCCGGCTTCGGCACAGGCGCCTTCATCGCCGGCATTGGCAGCAGCTACTTGAGACGCATCACGTCCCAGAACCGATTGATCACGCTCGCATCCGTTGCTTGCGCAACGTGCTGCCTTTTGATGGCCCTCACATCGTCGGTGGCTGTGGCGGCGATCGCGCTTGCAATCGGTGGCGCTGGCTGGGTTGTCACCTGGACCGGAACCGACGTGTGTGTGCAGTTGGCAAGCCCAAGGTGGGTCGTTGGTCGCACCCTGTCCATTTATTACGCCCTGACCTACGGCGGCATGGCAGCGGGTAGCTGGATCTGGGGTGCTGTCGCGCAGTACTATTCGCTGACGTGGGCTTTGGAAGGTGCTGCAGCGGCACTGTTGCTGGTCGCGGCTGTGGGAAAGCTATTGCCGGTGCGGCTATGGGAGGAATCGGATCAAGCGGCCGTCGACTTCAGGCCACCAGAACTGGCCCTCCCTTTGAAGCCCAGGAGCGGTCCGATCGTGATCAAGGTGGAGTACTCGATACTCGAGGAGAGTATCGATGAATTTCTGAGCTGCATGCGCGAAAGGCGGCGCGTTCAGAGCCGCGCCGGTGCGCGGGACTGGACCCTCCAGCGAGACCTTCAGAAGTCGACGCTTTGGACCGAGACATTCCGCACGCCGACATGGACGGACTATCTTCGTCTAAACCATCGACTAATGGTGAATGACAGGGACATAGGCGAGCGCCTTGCCGCTCTGCACATGGGTGATTCTCCGCCTCGCATCTCACTTTCAATCGAGCGCTCGACAAGCCCCGCCCCCGGCAGCCAAGTCCAGCCTGTGCCTTTTGTATCGCGCCCGTGAGAAAACCAAGACTTGTCTGGGCTTGGACACGGAACGAGCTACTCCTTAATTTGTTGAGCCTGCCCGGATTGCAAATCGTTCCGGCCGGTTAGGCGAGCATGAGGATTCGCGTGGCAATTATGTCCATCACGGGTCCCATGTTCAGCCCGACACCCCCCTCTCTGCCGCCAGATCGGCTGAGCACGGATTCAGGTCGCCTGTCCTTTGCATAGCGGCGGGCAACGAATAGCAAGGGGCGGAGGGTATCCTTGTCTGCGAAGCGGGCAGAGGAGGATCCGCAAGGCGGGTTGCTGGGGAGACGGGCCGCGCGCCTCTTTCCGCCTAGTTTTCTCCGTTACAAAGTCCTCCCGGGACGGACTGCCAGTTCACGCCAGGGCCAACAGCATGGTTGCTCGCACGGGCCACCGCCGCGTCTGCCGGTCCTGCGAGTAGAATAAGATCGGGAAGTGCGCTTCATCCTCGATGCCAGAGCTCGCGTCGCCGTACCGCGGCCGCCAGAGCCCCTTGCGCTGTCACGAGTCAGCCCACCTTTCTAGCTGGCAGCCATCGGCAGCCGATCCGCAGCACCTGTCGGCGCGCCTTCCGTGTCAACGCAGAACATGATGCATATTCCCAGCGCTTTTTGACAGAGCGAACTACAAAATGCGGAACACTGACTCTCCGCCAAATGAATGCTGCGAGCAAGCAGCAGGCGGAGGAACTCCGTCTGGGCTGAGTATGTGTTTCAACGCGGACAAATAAAGCATAGCCAGTTCACGAAACCCCGGGCCCGCTCCTCTGGCGTCCGATCGTCCAGGAAATCTCCTCGGCGCGCACCACGCCAGACACCTCCTTGCCGATATGATGCTCAAGCACCGGCCGCCAAGGCACCAGCGTGAACTCGCGCGATTTCTCGATGACACCGTATTTTCCGCCGGCGAGCTCGACGCAGCAGCGCAGCGTACCGTCTATTCGACTGCCATGCCGCGCTTCAGAATACGAGAGCCCGAGTTCGTCCGAGAGCTGACTGGCAACACGGTTCAGCTCTCGTTGGCGCAGCATCGAAAGCATGTTGGCACGATAGATGACCCGATCCTGCGCATCATGGGCAAGACCTTGCGCGATCAGCCACTGCTGTCGGCGGGCCTGGACCTGACGTACTTCGCGACCGAAGCCAGAGTCGCGCAAGGACTCAGGGTGGGCTGATACCAGCTCCTGGTCGATCCAGGTGGCGCCGTCGAAGCCTACTTGGCTCTCCAGCGGCATTGAT
The DNA here is from genome assembly GCF_000502915.1 of Mesorhizobium sp. LNHC209A00. Taxonomy (NCBI): domain Bacteria; kingdom Pseudomonadati; phylum Pseudomonadota; class Alphaproteobacteria; order Hyphomicrobiales; family Phyllobacteriaceae; genus Mesorhizobium; species Mesorhizobium sp. LNHC209A00. Next base: position 13,679 of record NZ_AYWT01000024.1, on the reverse strand, counting down.
GAGAGCTTGTCGACGACAACAGGCTGGGCCCTCGCTCGCTGACGCTCGTAATCCGCGACGCGGTTGAGATGGTCGGGCGCGACTGTCCATGTGCCGTCCGGCTCGCGCTCGACGCCACCGGTCGCACGGCGGATCGCCTCCAGTCGCCGCACGTGCGTTTCGGCAAAGCGTTCGGTGGCCGAGGGGTCATGCTTGAGATGGATATCGATGCTGTAGCGCCCGTCGTTGACCGTGGCGATGCCGGCAATTGTGCGGTCGACTTTTCTTGGCCCGGTGTCCCTCGGCCTGACCCGCACTATGCAGCCCTCTGGTGTCGGTTGGGTGGCCTCGCCTTTGCCGATATCAAAATAGTGGCTTTTGCCGTCCACGCCGTCGACGACGAGGTAATGGCGGTCAGTGATTTCGTCGGCCAGCCCGCGCCCGACGACACGTCCGACCACGGTTTGAGCCGACCCGTCGGATCGATCGTGGATAAGATGGTCGGCGGCACTGCGGACGAGCCCCTTGCCGGTCAGCTCGCGATGGATGGTCTTGACGATGTCGCCGCGCGCGCCAATGCGGCGTAGCGTGGCTTCGAGCTCATCCTCCAAGCGCCAGCGACCGGCAGGCATCTCCCCGCCGAGGCCCATCCGCTCGAGCTTGCGCAGGCGGCCCTGGTGCAGCGTCTGGCGAAAGGTGTGTCGGCTGGCCAGTGAGACACACCCCTCATCGTCGCGCATGCGCATCAGCTGCCGGTCGATGCTGGTGAAGCGTTCCTGATCCATCTCCTGGCGCAAGCGCTGCTCGATCTCGCGGTCGGTGCGCGGGCCAAGGTCGAGGCTAACCAGTTCGGCTGCGCGCTCGCGCAAGCCAGAGGAGATGTAGTCACGCGCTATGACGAGGTTTTCGCCGTGATTGTCCCTGCCGCGCACGATGATATGGGTGTGAGGATGGCCGGTGTTGAAATGGTCGACGGCCACCCAGTCTAGCCTGGTGCCGAGGTCTTCTTCCATTTGCGCCATGAGGCGCCGGGTGAGCGGCTTCAGGTCATCATACTCGATACCGTCTTCAGGGGCGACGATGAAGCGGAACTGATGACGGTCACCGTTCGCGCGATCGAGAAAGGCCCTGCCGTCCGCGTGGTCATTGTCGGCAGCGTAGAGCTCGCCACGCTCGCCTTCTCGGGTGACGCCGTCGCGCTGGAGGTAGCGGAGGTGCGCACGAGCCCCGTCGACTCCCTTGCCGGCCAGCTTGACGATGCGTGCCTTGACGACTGCGCGCCGCTGCCGAAACGCCGCGTGGCGGTCGCGCGCTCTAAGAACGGCGGCAGCAGCCCCGCCGCGCCCCACCCGGCTTCCGATGAAGCGGCTGCCGCGTCCGCTCCTGCCGCCTGCTCGGTTGACCGCGGCCTGCACCTGGCCAGCGTAGCGTTTGCCCGCCTTCGAGCCGCGCCAGCCAATTTTGCCGAGCTTCGGCGTGAATTCGTCATCCTGCATGCGGCCTCCGATGAACCAGCAGCAAAATCAGAAGCTTGCCCACCAGACCCTCCTGGACCCGCAGGCAACCTCCTGGGAAAACGATGTGCAGACAAACACTTCGCCGCCTCCAGGAGGCGCTGCCTTTATCTTGCCTTCCGCGGACCTGCCCCTGGCCTTCCGCGGACCTGCCCCTGGCCCCCGCCCGAACCACGGTAGCTGCTGCCGTCACCTGGGATCCGGCCGGCCTGACCTTGCTCGCTCCGATCCGAGCGGCACCAGGAGTTGGCCATTCGGGCCGGTCACGGAAACACCGTTTCGGAGAAAAAACAGCGACTGCCCGGACGGGATTCCCGGCGCGCTTTTGGAACGGGATTTGCCGGTGAACGCGTCCATATCGGCGGCCGAAATGCCCGCCGCCTTGATCTCTTCCAGATACGAAACCGTCTCGCTGGGCAGCGGTCGCCCGCGCTGCAAATGCTGCTCGTAGCGCTCCGGCCCGGCGTTATAGGCTGCAAACAGGCCTGGAAATCCGAAGCGGTCATACATGGAGCGCAGATAGGCAGTGCCTGCCAGAATGTTGTCGCGAGGGTGGTGTGGGACGGCTCCCAGGCCAAGCTCTGCGCGCAACTCCTCGTAGGTGGCTGGCATCACCTGCATGAGGCCAATGGCGCCGGCGCTCGACGTGACCGGCCGCCCATTGAGCGTCGTCTGCCCCCGGCTTTCGGCATCCATGACGGCATAAATCCAGGTCTGTGGAATGCTGAAACGCCGGCTTGCTTCGGCTACGAAGGGCTGCCATCTTGCAAGCTGCGGACTATGGGAGATGACGACCGGCTTCGTGTTGGTCGCGGCGGAACAGGAGCATGGTGCGAGACACGCCATGCTCAGCATAAGGAGGGTCACTCGGTCCATAGCGGCACGAGCCTCCCGATGATATTTTCGGTCGGCACCGGCCCGAAATAGCGGCTGTCGAACGAGCGATCTTTATCGCTGCCGAGCAGGAAAACCTCGTCGGCGGCGAGTTTTCGGCATGCATTCCACCAAGGCAGCGGACGGTGCTGCGTGTCGGTTGCAAGCCGGCGCGCGGCTATCTCGCCGCCGATGATGATGGCGTCGCCGAAGGTGCAGACATGCTCGCCGGGCAGCGCCGCAAGGCGCTTGACCAGCGGCACGTTGCTGGGCAGATAGAAGCGTTCGGCGGCGAGATCGGCGACCGGTCTTGGTGGGCGGACGAGTACGAGATCACGACGAGCGGGCGATCTGGATGCGACGCGATAGAGGCCGACCGGCGCACTCGCCGAGGCGTTCCAGACCAGCCAGGGCGATGGTTTGCCGAAGGCGGCGAAGCCGATCAGGCCAAGGCCGATTGTGACAACGACGATCGTCTTGCGGGCTCGAATGCGCCGCAGATGGCTGCCGATCAGACGGATGGTGGGACGCCGGCTCATGAGCGGCCTCCCTCACCGGCCGAGCCGGATTCGTGCCCGCCATCCTCGGGCGCGGTCTCCTGCGCGTGCCCTTTCGACCAGTCGTCGAGTTCGGCGATGTGATAGCGGACATAGCGGCCGTGCTTGCGGAATTGTGGGCCACCGCCTTTGAGGCGCATCTTCTCCAGCGTGCGCTGGGACAGCCCGATATAGAAGGCCGCCTGCGCGGTGTTGAGAAACGGACTGCCCTTCTTGGCGCGGGCTGCGCGTTCGTTTTCGTCGTCCATGATGATCCTCGGTTCGTTACGGGCAAGCGAGGCGAGGATCGGCGAGCGAGATCGTTTTGGGGACGGGCGAAGAGTGGGGGGCGAGTTTTCGCCGCCCCTTCGGCGGCCTCACGGGTCCTGAGAGAGGCCCTGCGCCGGTTGGCGGCGCAGGGCTTTGCGGGTCGGCCGGTCAGTCGACCGGGTTCCAGATGATGGCGTAAGTGTCGTCGTCATCCTGGCCGGCGGCGCGGCCCAGATTGGCGTAGAGCTTTCGCGGGCCAAACTCGGGGGCCGCAATCGACAGGCTCACATAGTCCTTGCCGGAGGTCTCGCCGGTGCGGATCCAGGCCGCACCCACTTCGACCCCTTGCGTCAGCACCCGGAAGTCGGGATGGGTGTCGGCGCTCTTTGCCTGATTGGGCACGATGTCGATGTCGGCGCGGACGCTGAGCGTCTTGAGCTGGCCCTTGTAGCCGCCGTTTTCCTGTTTGGTGACGTATCCGATTGCGGTCATTTTCAGTCTCCTCTTGGTGCTCGCAGGGGACCATTCCCCTGCGATGGCGGACCGTGATGGGCGCGTCCGGACCGCCGGAACCGGCACGGCCGCAGCGATAGCGGAGGACCCGAGCGGGGAGTTTTTTTGAAGCGAAGCGGCGCGAGGAAGCCGCCGCAGGCGGCGGGGAAAAAAGCTGCCGGCGAGGGTTTCGAGCGGGCCGGATCCGCCCATAGGTCGTCAAGCCAGGCGCAGGGGAATGGTCCCTGAGACACAATGGAGACAGGTTGCGCGATCGGGGGCACAACGAGCAGGCGGCAATATGCGGGGGGCCGGCGGCGCGGGCTCTCTCGGCAATCGGATTGGCAATTGGACCCACGCGCCTGGCGCCTCAGCAAGCAATCCGGGGCGGTGCGGGGCTGCCCAAATGGGGGCGAATTGACGTTGGAATTTATCGCACGCGGCACTGGCTCGGCAAGACGATCAATCGGAGCCGGCGCGGCCCGGAGCGGCGCGCGCCTCCTTAGCGGCAGTACTCGAGAAAACGCCGCTCGGGCCCTGATCGACTATTCGCCACGAACAGCGACTGCTTCCTTGCGCACAGATCGGCGAATAGGAAGGCCTCGCGGCTGGGCAGCTTGCGGCCGGGAATTTGATCCAGCGTGCAGCCAGGCCTCAACTTGAGGCGGCGGCCATTCTCGCCATCAGGAAGCCGCGGACCTTCCAGGCGAAACTGCTGTCCGCGCCATGCTTGCCGCCGATTTCGGCGAGCATCGAATCGGCGATTTCCTTGTCGCGCAAGCGATCGAAACGCCATTGTCCGGTTGCCGCCATATGCCGACGACGCGCACGATATTGTCGTCGCCAAGCGCCCACCTTGCGCGCGAACATGCCGGCGGCAGCAAGGGGTCGCGATTGCCGCTGGCCACCACCGGGCAGGCCAACAGCTTGTGCCGCATATTGCCGAATGCGGCGTCAGCCTTGCAGCCGGCAAGGCTGGCAGTCACTGTCTCGTTGGCTGCGCGCTGCGGCTCGGGGCGCACCTTGGCGATGCAGATCGGCATAGTTCAGCATCGGGCCGGTGAGTTCCGGCGCCGTCAGAAATGGGCATCTGCTCGCTTTGCGGCGTCGGCCAGTTGAGCATGGTGCATCGTCATGCCGCAATCCCTTCTTGCGCCTCGCCTTCGGCATCGGCCTGAAGGCCAAGCAGGAAATCGGCGGCCTTCGAAGCGAGGCTGGCGGCACGGAATATAGCGCGGTTGTCCTCGCGCAGCACCTTCAGCCATGAGCCGATGTAATCGGCGTGACGCACGGTCGGCTCGATGCCGAGATTGCTGCAGACGAAGGCGGCAGTGATTTCGGCGACCAATTCTTCACGCGCGTAAGCCTTGGAGCCGAACGAGCCGGAGAGGTCGCGAGCAAGCCGCGTCGGGTGGCCGGTCCAGTGGCCAAGCTCGTGAAAGCAGGTCCGGTAATAGTCGATCTGCTGATGGAACGCTGGCTGCGGCGGCACCTGAATGTGGTCGCTGCCCGGCATGTAGAAAGCGCGATCGCCGCCGACCCTGAAATCCGCACCGCTGGCGCGAATCATGGTTTCGGCCTGCGGCACGATCTCGCACTGAGGCAGCGGCTCGGCGGGGGCATGGAGGGGTTCCGGAAGACTGTCGCACTGCGCGACATTGAAGACGGTGAAGCGCTTCAGAAAAGGCACGGCCTGTGGTGCATCGCCCTCGTGGCGTGCGCGCTCCTTCTCGTCCTTGGGGACAAAGCGGTCGGCATGCACGATGGTCGTGCCGCGCTCGCCTTTCCTGACATTGCCGCCCAGGGCAAGCGCCTGCCGGAAGGTCAGCCAATTCTGGCTGGGATAGCCGCGCTCGATGACGGCGCCCCACAGGATGAGGATATTGATGCCGGAATAGCTGCGCCCCGTGGACGCATTCCTCGGCAGGCCAAGGCCTGCTTTTGCGCTGCCCCATGGCTTGACCCATGGCACGGTACCGCGCTCCAGCTCGGCAATGATGCGGTCTGTGATCTCCTGATAGAGGCTGGCGCCCGGGCGCCTGCCCTTGCCTGCGCCAGCCTCTCCGCTGGTGGTACGCTTGCTGTTTGCATGCATCGTTTCATCCTCCGCTCACCAATCGCCGCGCCTTTCCCCGGAAGCGGGGTGGGCGGCGAGTCGCGACCGGAAGGCCCGCCGTGGTAGGCGGACCGCATCCGAAGGACCGGAACGAAGAGGAGGACCCTGACCGGCACGCGAAGGGTTGCGGGCTGCCGCGGCGGGTCTAGAAGGGAGTGCCGCCCACCCCGCGCCGCCGGGAAAGGCCAACAGACAAACCGCGCCGCCCGCAAGGGCGGCGGCCGTCACAGCCCGAAGGGCTGCCCACGCCAAGGGGCGAAGCCGAATGGCCGAGACCGCCTGAGCTTGCCGAAGAAAAGCGGGCTCGGTTCACGAGCACCTGGTGCGCGTCGTCAGGCGCGCGGGCGCAGCCAAGTTTTTTCGCACATGGTCAGGCGGCGAGTTACGTCGAGAACCCACAGGCACCGCCGCCGTGCGCGCGGCTTCCTCCGAAAACCAGCGCTCGCCTTTCAACAAATTGAGGCATTGTCCTAGACAATATTCCTGTCCGGATCATGATAGATGCGGCGCGCCCGCTAGGACCGGAGGCTGGACAGAATCTCGCACGGATCAGCGTCAATGGCCGCAGTTATGTCGAGAAACTCGATGACGTCGAGACGCCGCTCTGCGCCCTCGTACTTGGCCACGAAGGATTGGGGACGACCAAGCTTGTCAGCCAGCTGCTCCTGGGTCAGGCCTTTGGCCTTGCGCAGCGAAACCAGCTGGGCCAGAAACCGCTGGTGGCGGGGCGATCGAAGGGATTTGGGCATGGAGGCGAACCGGTCGGGTAAAGACCGGATCAGCGACTAATCCCGGTTTCGGATTATCCCATTTTGGGATATACTGCGTGCGCTCACAGGGAGGTTCGCAGGCATGAATGGACCAATGGGAACAGATGAGACTCGAAGCTCAACTTTGAGCGAAGAAGTCCCCTGGTCGGAGAACCTCACGAGCTACGACAGGGAGCATTTCACGATCTACCTGCGGATCCTGGATGCCTGTGCCGATAATGCCAGCGAAAAGGAGATGGCCGAGCGCATTCTCGGCATCGACCCGTCCATTGACCCGGTCCGCGCCCGCAAAGCTCTTCGCAGCCATATCGACCGCGCGAACTGGATGGTGACGACCGGCTACAAGGAACTGTTCGCCGGCTGATGCACAGCGCCCACTGCCACGTGTCTCGAGCAGGCAAGTCTCTGTAGCCAAATTCGGCAGCGCACGGCCGCGACAGCCGGCGCGGCGGGAGCGGTCACAACTGGTTCGCGTGCTGTTTGACTGCCATTTCCAGTGCTTGCATCAAAGGCACAGCCTTGGAGAAGAGGAGCCTTGAGCGGTTCGGCAGCCAAGCTTGTGCAGGGTTTGCCGATCCGCCTCTGTTTCGACGCCCTCCGCCATGACCTCGATCCCGAGCATCTCACCGAGTTCGATGACCGATTTGACAAGCAGTCGGTCCTCTCGGGACTTGGCCAAGCCGCGAATGAAGCCCTGGTCTATTTTCACCTTGCGTATCCGACGGTCCTTGAGAGATGCCAAGGTAGAAAAGCCGGTGCCGAAGTCATCGAGCGCGATGGAAATACCGGCATGTGAAAGCCGTCCGAGCTTTTCATCCACTCTGTCCGGGTCCACCGGCGATTCTTCGGTAATCTCGATTTCGAACATCGTCGCAGGCAGGCCTCTTGCCGCCAGACCATGCAGAACCATGTCGTCGATATCGCCGGCTTCCAGTTCGCGAGGGGAAACATTCATCGCCACACGAATGTTACGACAGTCAGCCTTCACCAAGCCGTCGATAAAAGCACAACAGTCGGCGAATACGGTTTGCGTCAGCAGCTGAAGCATTCCGGTTTCGCGTGCGGCTGTGATTATTTCGGGTGGAGAGATGGCACCATGCGTCGGATGGCACCATCTCAGCAAGGCTTCAAAACCGACCACGGTCTCGGTTTCGAGTTTCACGATCGGCTGGAACCAAGGTTGCAATTGTCTCGTCTTTATCGCCGAATGAAGATCCCGTTCGATGGACTGGCGACGTTGCAGTTCCCTGTCGAGTTCGGCATCGAACAGGCAAAATTCGTTCCTGCCATGGCGCTTGGCCGTATACAGGGCGATATCCGCCCGCAACAACATTTCAGTCAGGCTCGGCGTCTGCGCCAAGTATATCCCTATCGATGCCCCGACCCGCACGGACGCGACCTCGATATAGGGGCGAGCAATTTTGGCTATGATATTGGAGGCGAGATCACTGGCAGAAAGCGAAGCTCTCGTTGAGGGAAAAACCAGCACGAATTCATCGCCGCCGATACGAGCGAGCGTTGAGCCTTCGGGTGCTTCCTGCTCTATGCGGCGGGCGATCATGACAAGCAGTTCATCACCGGTCCTGTGACCGTAGGTGTCGTTGACAGATTTAAAGCCGTCCAGATCAATCAGCATTGCCACGAAGGGGCCATCCGCGGTCTTGAACCGACCGATGGCGTGTTCGAGGCCCCGCCTGTTGAGAAGGGCGGTCAGATGGTCCTCCTTGGAGTTGCGCTCCATTTCCGACGCAAATCGCTCTGCCTCATGTCTCAGGCGGCTTGCTTCGCGGAAGCGCGCCTGCCCAACAAACGAAGCTCGGACCAAGCCGCCCATGAAGAGCAGAACGGTGGAAGCCAGAATGTAGCGTTCAAAATTGCCTTTCGCCAAAAGGCACGCCACCGTGATGAGGAGTGGAGGTGTGATGAAGCTGGTCGCCGCCGCGGCATACGAACTGCCATATGTAACCGCACCAGCTGAAATGCCCGCCAGTATGACCAGATGCATCGGTGCTTGTGGTGTTGTGTATCCAACAGTCAGGACGGCCGGGAAGGACCAGGCAAACCCTGCCAGAAGGGCAAGGACGCCAAACATGCGAAGGCGCGGCAAAACGCCAAGCAAATCCTGATGGCGCTCCGTTTCCTTTAGCTGAAAACGGGCGAGTGCAAGCCGGGCGGCATTTAGCGCATTGACGACCAGGAACCAGCTTGCAGCGGCAAAGCCGCCGCCAGAAAGGGCCTGCACCGCGCAAATCAGGCCTGACAGGATCGCGCTTATCGGCATCGACACGAAGAGCCCGGCCCTCAGGTCAGCAAGCTGATCCTGACGGATTTTGGCCTCCAGCGATTCTTCTTCCTTTAGGGGTGCCATGAATGGACCAGCTTGCTTGCGTCGTTGTTCGCGAGGACCAAACCTATGCAAGCCCACTGAAGGACGGGTTAACTACCCAGCGAGGGTAACCAGTGCGCTCACCATGCTTCGGGTCACACCTTTGGCTTAGCATTGCCGAATCATCAAGGCTTCGCCCGCGCGCGTGCCTTGATCCGAATCATGCCATGATCGGCAACGTCACCAGGAGACAGCCTTGCCCCGCGACGACGCGCGCCAGCAAGACAAGGAAGCCTCGCCGAGACAGCGTTCCAGAGCGGCAGCGCTCTGTGCGATTCACCGCCTGAGCATGGCCGAAATGCCATGGCGGACAAAGGGAAGATGTTGGGCAAAGCGGAGCCCAGCATGTCTTGCAAGCCGTGCCGCCGGGTGCTCGCTTGAGTAAAGACCGACAAGCATGTTGGTGGCATGATAGAGCGGCGCCGCCGACAGCCGCAGCCGGCTTTCGTATCTGCCGAGCATGTCGGGATCGGCAATGTCGCGGCGGGCGCGACATGCTGTCAGTATTTTATGAGCGAGTTGCTTCTGGCCGCTGAGGCCGATGTTGAAGCCATGCGCGGTCACCGGGTGCATGCCGATGGCAGCGTCTCCGATCAGTGCCGCACTCGGAGCCGAGAACTTGTGCGCCCAGGTCGTGACCAGCGGATAGGCATGGCGGGTGCTTGCCAGGGTCATCTCTCCGAGACGTCCTCGACACCGGTTCATCAATTCCATGAGGAACAATTCGTCATCGAGAGCAAACAGTCTGTCGGCCTCACTTGAGCGCAAAGTCAGAAGCAGCGACGACACGCCTCCCACGAGCGGCAACATCGCGATGGTCTGATGGTGGTCGAACCATTCGACCGCGATCTGGTGATGGAAGCGCTCGTGCCTCACTCGGCAAATCAGCATGGAGTGGCCAAGCGGATGGATGTTTGCGCCAATGCCGAGCAGGTCGCGCATCGCGGACAAACGCGAATCCGCTGCGACGAGCAGCCGAGCGGCCAATTGCCTGCCATCAGAAAGCGTTATGACCGCCTCGTCTTCGCTATTTGTTGCATTGACGACCGAGTTGCCGCACAGCAGCCGGGCATGGTCCTGGAAGTAGACAATTTTGAACAGGGCATCGCGGATCTGACAATTTGGGACCAGAAATCCGAGTGGTTCCCCAGATCGGCTGAGAGCATCGAAGCACAGGGCGAAAGGGCTCGATCCGTTGAGCACGCGCGCGCCATGAAGCGGTGATTTGTCCGATGCGGGGATGGCGTCCCAGGCGCCGAGCTCGCGCAGGATTCTCACTGATGCGTGGGTCAGCGCGATCTCGCGACCGTCGAAAGCCGGATTCGCCAGGCTGTCGAGCGACTGCCGTTCAACCACTGCCACCTTGAGTTGGTTCCGGGCGAGCGATGCTGCGAAGGCAAGCCCGACCGGCCCAGCTCCGACGACAATGATGTCGAATGTTTCCACAGAGCCGGCCATCAGCGTGCCGCCATAGCGGCTATCTGCGATACGAAGCGCTCTTGAAGCATCGCAATCACCCACGGTTTGCCGCTCATCTCCCCAGCGTCGATAGACATGCGTTCTCCGTTCAGAGACGGGTCAATGAAACCACGCCGTTGAAAAGATAACGCTGATCTGGATCAACCAGGCTCGACAAACCCGGCGGCGGCGGGTTCACGGTCGAGTGGTCGATTGCCGTGAAAAGGTCTGCATGTCTGGGCATTCTGAATGGTCGGCTTCCCAACCGGCGTGCCCCTCCTGGCCAAAGGTTCGGCAACGTATATTGGCTGATCCGTTCTTCGCACGCGCGCCGTATCGTCATGACGCGGGCAATCGCCAGCGAAGACTAGGTCGACTGACGACCAGCATCCGCACAGTCGTTGGCGCCGCCAGCCGGTTCAGCCTCGCGGATCTTCCCGATCGATAAGGACCCGCTCGGCGGAGCCGTCAAGATCTTCGTATTGGCCGCTCTTCAAGGTCCACAGGAAGCCCCGGTCCAAGCCCCACCAAAACAGGCAGCGGCCATCGCATTTCCGTCAGGACGGGCGTCTTGCTGCCGACAGCGTGCTCGCCAACCATGACGGCGCTATACGCCGGAGGAACTCGCCGAAGGCCTCATGTAAAGTGATGTGGAAGGGAGCAGAACCAAAGGGACTCTGCTCCGCGTGCCCGCTTTTTTCGCAGCTACGAAACGCTCACAGAGAACGGATCCGTACTGAGGAGGAGGCCGTCCTTGACTTGCCCGACGCCGGCAACCTTCTCAGCCGCAACGATCGCTGCCTTCCGTTGACGCTCGTCGACAATCGTCCCCTTTAGTTCGACAACGCCGTTGCTGACCCTCACATCGATCAAGTCACCACCGCTCCAGGTTTGTGGCTGCACTTCGGCAAGGATAGCCTTGCGGATCAGGTCGTCATCGGGTGGCGTGGTGCCCTGTTTTGACATGGCGCGGATCAGGACAAGCAGCAAATCAGTTCGCGTGATGATGCCGACGACCCTTTCCCGATCGACAATCGGGACATTGTTGATGCGNGACAAGCAGCAAATCAGTTCGCGTGATGATGCCGACGACCCTTTCCCGATCGACAATCGGGACATTGTTGATGCGGTGTTGCATCATCAGGTCGACAATATCTGCAATCGAGGCGCCGGGAGGCGCCGAGATGACGTGTGTGGTCATCACCTCATGGATGATCCGTCCGTTCGAGCGCACATAGTCATTGGCGGTTGTGCCCGGGCCAAGATCAAGCTCCAGCCAGCGCGGACGCACACGCTGGGTGCCGAGTTCCTCTCGGCGCAAGAAGTCGCTTTTGCTTACAATGCCAACCAGGGTGCCGTCGCTGTTCGTTACCGGCAGGCAGCTGACTTTATTGGAAAGCATGAGCTCGACCGCTTCGGCGATCGTCGCGTTCGCATCCGTTGTGATGACTGGCTTTGTCATTATGGATTCGGCTTGCATCCTCACCCTCCTGATTTTTGCTCGGACGACGATAGGGCATCCCGACCCGCGGCGCTTTGATCTGGGGCACTTGGAACGAGTGGTATTCTCCGCGCCGTCGTCGCTGTCGATGAGAATGCGCTCCGCCGCGCCATCGAGATCCTCGTACTGGCCGCTTCTCAACGCCCAAAGGAAGCCGGAGAGGCCGAGTGCNCCAAGGAATAGCGCTACGGGGATGAGGTAGACGAGCGTCGTCATGACGATTTGGCCAAGGCGCCGGCCCGCGCAGGCCTGTCTTGCCGCGCANCCAAGGAATAGCGCTACGGGGATGAGGTAGACGAGCGTCGTCATGACGATTTGGCCAAGGCGCCGGCCCGCGCAGGCCTGTCTTGCCGCGCAATTGCGGACGACGCACCCGTTGCGAAGCCTTGCAGACGCATGGCATTTCCAATCACGAGCAATGACGAGGCTGACATCGCGACCGCAGCGATAAGAGGCGTAACATGACCCAGAATGGCGATCGGCACCGCAATGGCATTATAAACGACCGCAATTGTTATGTTCTGTTGGATCAGGCTTCCCGCCTTACGCGACACGTCCAGCGCCAGCGGCACCGCCATAAGGCTTTCGCGCAGAAAAACGAAGTCGGCTCTATTGCGGCCAATGTCGGCGGCCGTGGCAGGNGCAATGACGAGGCTGACATCGCGACCGCAGCGATAAGAGGCGTAACATGACCCAGAATGGCGATCGGCACCGCAACGGCATTATAAACGACCGCAATTGTTATGTTCTGTTGGATCAGACTTCCCGCCTTGCGCGACACGTCCAGCGCCAGCGGCACCGCAATAATGCTTTCGCGCAGAAAAACGAAGTCGGCTCTATTGCGGCCAATGTCGGCGGCCGTGGCAGGTGCGATCGAAACATGCGCAGCGCTGAGCGCCGGCGTATCGTTGAGCCCGTCGCCAACCATCAGTACCTTGTGCCCGTCTCTCGCCAGGCTCTCGATGCATTCAACCTTGCCCGACGGGAGCAGGCAGGGAACGAAGTCATCGACACCCAACACGTCCGCAACCTCGGCGCAGGATTTCGCGGTGTCGCCCGACAGCATCTCCACGCGCACACCAGCGTTGTGCAGCTGGTCGATGGCTGTTCTGGTGTCGACACGCAGCGCATCCTTGAAAACGAAGGACGCGGCAATCATCCCGTTTTTCGTCAGCACTGTTCCGCCATAGCCATGTTTGCCTTCGCCGCCGGTTCGAGCCTTCCAGCCAGCCCATCCGCGTCTACCCAGCCGCCAGGCGCTACCGGCGGCTGTAGCTTCGATCCCGAAACCCGGGTGCTCGGTCACCGCATCGAATTTGTGCTGGCTGCTGCCGATGGCAAAGCCGGCAATGGCCTTTGAATATGGATGACGCGAATGCGCGGCCAAATCGGCAGCGATTGCCAGCATNGCGGGTTCGAGCCTTCCAGCCAGCCCATCCGCGTCTACCCAGCCGCCAGGCGCTACCGGCGGCTGTAGCTTCGATCCCGAACCCCGGGTGCTCGGTCACCGCATCGAATTTGTGCTGGCTGCTGCTGATGGCAAAGCCGGCAATGGCCTTTGAATATGGATGACGCGAATGCGCGGCCAAATCGGCAGCGATTGCCAGCATGGCGGGATCAATAGACGACGCGTTGACCAGAGTGGGCTGGCCAAGCGTGAGCGTACCGGTCTTGTCGAACACCGCCGTGTCGATTGTCGCCAGACGTTCCATGGCCGAGCCGTCCCTAACCATGATGCCGTTCTCGAACAGGCGCCGTGCTGCGACCACCTGGACGATTGGAAC